>JAYZVL010000001.1:0-12576 GCA_036155675.1 Pseudomonadota bacterium
ATGTTGGCAAAGGTACCGGCAATCACTTCCGCTTGTAAGATGTCAAAGGTGTCACCGAGTGCTAACGCGCCGTAATCTTCTTCGAATTGCAACGTACCGTCTAACGTTGCCGTGCCACTGACAAGCAATTCATCGTGCTCAGTCCCGGCAATCAACCCTTCGATCTCGATCAATAAGGTGGACGTCGCATCCTGAGAATAATCGCCGGTGCGGTTGGTGGTGCCCGGTGCATTCCCCGGGCTTGAGGTGCCACCGGTGTTGGCTAAAGTGCCGACGAAATTATCCACGCTTAAGGTACCGCCGTTGAAAACGAACGTGCCGTTGTTGGTGATCGAAGTCGCATCCACCGTGCCGCCGAACACCGACATCGTGCCGTCGTTAGTTAGGGTGCCAGTGCTGGTCAGGGTATCGTAGTTGTCCAAGGTGCTGTAATTGGTCAATACGCCTGTATTTGTCAACGTTCCATTGTTGGTTAATGTTCCGTTCAAATTATCCATTGATCCACTGTTGCTCAAGTCACCGTCATTAGTCATCGAAAAAGAGTTGATCAGAGCGCCTGAGTTAATCAATTGACTGGCAAGGTTGTTATTCAATGTACCGTCGTTGATTAATGTATTCTGATTTATAATCCTGCCGCCGTTATCCAGTAATGCTCCGACTTTATTGTCAAACGTTGCACCGCTTACTATAGATAGATCACCGCCTAAATCATTGGTCAAAGTATCGTAGTTTTCTAGCTTGCCGGAGACGGATATCACAGCATTTATGCTGTTATTTAGGGTATGGTTGTTAATGAGTAAGTTGCTAGATCCAGCACCTGCAATATCTCCCGCTTGCAAGAAAGAATGGTTATTTAGAGTAGCGTTATTGGTGAGCGTACCGGAAATATTAATTGAGCCGTCATTTTCTAGATTGCCGTTGTTATCCAGATCACCTTCGTTGGAGAGAATCCAGTAGTTAAAAATCGTACCCGATGGTGTGTTATTCAGTGTAGCAGTGGTACGTATAAATATAACCCCAAAATTATTTTCCAGATTGCCGTAGTTATCTAGTGTGGAGCCAGTCAAATCCAACGTACCTTGATCCATATTGTCCCAAGAGCCAATGTTATAAATGGGGCCAGGGCTACTTAACATGCCATCGTTGTTAAACTGACCAGTGGCTGCATTATTTATGACATTGAAATTAGTCAAGGTGCTACCTGAATTGTTATTCCAGGTGCCCGCATTATCCAATGTGCCGGAATTCTCCAAATCACCGTAATTGTTGAGCAAGCCATTATTGATTAAGAATTGAGTAAGATAATTATCCAGCAATCCGTTATTGTTCAGTATGCCACTGGCGAGATTAGCTAGTGTGCCATTGTTTTCAATAGTGCCATTGTTTTCCAGAGTGCTGACATTAGACAAGGAGCTGCTATTGGTCAGTGTTTGCCCCAGATTGATGGTGGTTTGTGCATGAGTGCTAAACGAAAGCAACATCAAGCTAAAGGAATAAATCAATAAGTGATTTAGTTTCATTTTTCTTCTTATTACTTAGTGCTGCCGGGATAAACTGCAATCCCGGCAACGCATCTGTTTGGCGCCTTAAATCCAGTATCAACCTTGCTGACGATATCGCCTGTCTCGAGGTTGACCTTGATGAAAATGCCCTCCCAGATACTGCTGACCAGAACATGCTTATCGTCATGGCATAGCGCAATACTTGACCAACCGGAGCCTTCAAAAGGATATTCCCTGATCACCTCACCAGCTTCGTTAATCATGTCCATCGACGTTCGATGCGTCACCAGCAGATTTCCATCCGGAAGGTACATTACGGCGATAACAACGTCGCTTGGTTTCGCTCTGCCGCTCGCTGTGACGTCACCCGCTGAGTAGTCTGCGCCGCCATAGACAATGAGGTCGGACATCTGTCGGTCATTGACAACGTCATAACGCATGATGCGCTTGCCGGTTTCGGTCGTGTAGGTAATGAACTGGCCGCTAGGGTGCAAAGTGGAGTGGGTGCAGCCTTTGAAACCGAGAAACTCCGGTTCATTCTCTACTTCGTATTCCTTTTCGAATTGCCAATCGCTGTTGAACTTATGGATATTTCCGTAACCCAGCACGCCGGTATCTGCTGTGCGCATAAACTTAATCGTCGTGAATTTTTCCACGCCCGGAGGCGGTTCTTTAGCATTTTCGTGTTCCCCGAGATAAATGCTGCCGTCATCGGCAAAACTGGCACTATAAAAAGAGCGGGAAGGGAACTTGGTCAGTGGTAACTGGCGCCCGGTTTTCGGGTCAACATGAATTACCGTGTGATCATTAAACGCCCATAACAGACCATTTCGGTCAAAATTCAGACCACCGACATAATGCTCGCCGCCTTCTGTCCAGAGCTCACCTTTGATCTCCATGTCCTGGTTATACTGGCGAATTCGGCCGTCGCCGGCATGATCATCATCAGGGTCGTTCAAATGAGTGCAACCTATAAATATGTCACCTGGCTCGAAAGCTTGCATGGTAGATTCTTTTGTCATGACATTAAAACACTCCGCCTAGCGTCCGGCTTCGACATAAGAGGCTACCCTTCGGAGGAGAATCCACATTTCATCCGGCTCAAAACCGGCTCTGATTCTTTCCACAAACTCATCCTGAAATTGCTGATCAGCCAAGACTCGATCGGGGGCTTCGTCAGCACTTGCCCCCTGCTCCATTTCATCTCTCACAAAAGCAAACAGCATTTCCCAAAACAGCGCCTTATCTCCAATGGCTGAAGGCGCTCCGGTGGAAGCTGCAGGAGTCATCGTGCCATCGTCATCAATATCAACGGCAAGATGACCGCTTACCACTGTCTCAACCCCTTCTCGTGCCATCAGTGCTTCCGTTGCCCTTAAGAATTGCGGCATGTTGTGTAGGTTATCGTCTGGCAAGGTGGGGTTATATTCCATGAAGAAACCCTTTGGCACGCTGCCTATATCGACCACAAATAATGCGTTGGCAGGCTTGGCGATCATAACCACCATACAATCGTCATGACTGGGTCCAAAATAGTGCATGTCCAGAGAATGCTCTCCGAGTTTAATGCTGTATGAATCTTTAAAGGTGATATCAGGCGGAACAACATCGGGGTGAGGTGTTTCTTTTATATTGGTCGCGCATCTTTCCTGGGCAACCACCTTGGCGCCTTCGTCTTTAAAAATTTGACCTCCGGAAACGTGATCCCAATGCGAGTGAGAGTAAGCAACAAATTTCACAGGCTTATCGGTGATCTTTGAAATCGCATCACGTAAAAGTTTGGCTTTATCGGAACTAAGCGGATCAGTGACGATGACACCCTCCGATGTCACGAGAAAAATGTTGCGGTAGCCGCCCGCGCGAAATGCGAATAAACCATCGCCTAGGTCTTCAAGCGCTGTAGGTGCAAGACCAGGAATATATTGTGCTGAGGCGGGAACGAGCCAAGCCATGAGGCTATAAAAAACTGTCAGAGTAAGCGCGAGCGATTTAACTGAGTTTAATTTCATTATCTGCGTCCTATCCGATACAGCGAGTAAACTCGCCGTGACATTATCTTGATGTATTTTGGTTCAAAGCCTACAAAGTCTTCGAATCGAGACATGTCCATTCGCTCCGGTATCACTCGGGCGGGAAACTTTTTGTTGTACTGAATTTCCACCTCATCCAAAAGCACTTCCCAAACACGACGCTGCTCAGAAATCAAAGATACCGGTGAAGTTGACGCGTAACCTTTACCAAGGGGTGCATATCCGGCAGCGACCTCTTTAATGTTTGAGCTGACTGCAAGCGCTTCGACCTGATCAAAGAAATCCATCAACACATAAAGATTGTAGTTTGCGATCGTGGGGTCTCTGGGCAAACTAGCTGAGGGTGGCGAAATAACGTCAGACAAAATCATGATATTGGCAGGACGAGGAACGGCGACGGTAAAACACAGTCCGTAACTAGGACCGTAATGATGTAAGTCCAATGTTTGCTCGCCCAGCGTAATGGTGTAATTCGTTTGGAAGGTTACATCGGGCATTACGACATTGGGATTGGGAGTTTCGGTCAACTCAACCAAACATTCTTCATGTGCAACAAAAGTGGCCCCCTCATCTTTAAAAATCTTGCCGCCTGAACTGCGATCATAAAATGAATTCGTATACACAACGTATTTCACGGGCAGATCCGAAAGCTTTGTGATTTCCTTACGCATGCTGTTGGCTGAAGATTCATTCAGCGGATCAATCACAATGACGCCCTCGGCGCTGATGAGAAAAAAGCTGCGGCGCTCATTCGATCTGTATGCGTATAAACCAGCACCCAAATCTTCGGTTCGATCCGATAATAAAGTTGAGGCTAAAACGATGCCTTGCTCACCTAAAGGCATCAACTGCCCGGCAAGCAATATAAAAAATCCAATGGAAATTGCAGAAAGTCTTTTCATTCTTCTTCTTATTATTCTGTTTGAACTTAAACTAGAACAAATCGAAGACGATTAATAATGGAATGACAGGTAAAGACCGCCTAAGGATCAAGACAACTGAATCAATGCGTGGTTCTTCTTCGCACCCAACCCAAAAGCCCTAAGGCAGAACCGAACAACCAAACGGCAGCAGGAATCGGCACTAAAGCGACACGAGCGGTCAACACATCGGTGGTGCCGTTAAAATCAACTTGATAATCCAATTCCCATTTCCACTCTTCGTTGATACGTCGATTGGTGATGTTGGCAAAGGTACCGGCAATCACTTCCGCTTGTAAGATGTCAAAGGTGTCATCCAAAGCTAAACCGCCGTAGTCAACGGAAAATTCTAACGTACCATCCAAGGTCGCCGTGCCACTGACAAGCAATTCATCGTGCTCAGTCCCGGCCAGCAACCCTTCGATCTCGATCAATAAGGTGGACGTCGCATCCTGAGAATAATCGCCGGTGATGTTGGTGGTGCCCGGTGAATTACCCGGACTTAAGATCCCACCGGTGTTGGCAAAAGTGCCTTCGAAGCTATCCACGCTTAAGGTGCCGCCGGTGAAGTTAAACGTGCCGTTGTTAACAATCGAAATCGCTTCCACCGTGCCACCGAACACGGACATCGTGCCCTCGTTAGTTAGGGTGCCGATGCTGGTCAAGCTGCCCCCTTGCAAAAACAGGAAGCCCCAGTTCTCCATGCTGTTGTTGTTGATCAGGGTGCCCCAGTTTTCCAGGATGTCGTTGTTGTCCAAGGTGCCGTTGTTGGTCAGGGTGCTTCCTGAGAAGTTAGTTAGGGTTCCGGCGTTGGTTAACGTTTGCTCATTAATCAGACTACTACCGTCGTGGTTTTGAATCGCAGCGCCAAGATTATTCTCCACAGTGCCGGTGTTTGTTATGTCGCCTTCGTTACTTAGTGTGCTCCAGTTAGCCAGCATGCCGGTGTTATTAATTGTGCTCGCGTTGTAGTTAGTCAGCGTGCTTCCTGAGAAGTTAGTTAGGGTTCCGGCGTTGGTTAACGTTTGCCCATTAGCAAGGCTGCTGCCACTGATATTATCAATCGTAGCACCAAGGTTATTCTCTAGGGTGCCGCCATTGAGCACGTCGCCTTCGTTACTTAGTGTGCCTTCATTATACATCGAACCGTAATTGAAGAGATCATTATAGTTATCCCACAAATTTTTATTGTTTATAACTCCATTAGCACCATTGGTAACTGAGCCAGAGTTTTGAATAAGGTTATTGTTGTTTAAAACACTGCCGCCGTTATTGATAAACGACCCCGTTAATTGATTGTTGATCGTGCCGTTATTGTTTATTGGCGTAATGGAAGCGTCGTTTATAAATGTATCATCAATAGACAGCGTTTCTCCGTTATTGATAGTGGTTTGCGCATGAGCGCCTGCCGAAAGCAACATAATGCTAAAGGAATAAATCAATACGGAAAATAGTTTCATTCAGAACAGCTCTTATTTATTAATTATTATGCGGCTCTTATACATACTCATCCTAACACCGTTTTATGGATTCACTCAGTGAACGTTTATAACTATCTTAACTATGGATAACTGTTCCATCAGCAGGGATAATCGATATCCTTAAATTCATCGTGATAAGAAATGCCTTTATCACAATTTTTACATTAAGGTAATGCGCTTATGCTTAAAACTTCGACAATGAAACCTTTTGATAAAGGAGATATTTTTCTCGGCTGCACTTATTTAAATGACGATGAAGACGATCATATCGGTGAGGGGCGTATTCTGCAGTTTGATAAATTCTGGCGGCCTAAAGGTACGCTCTACACTGAAGGTACTCGTTATTTTATCGTTGGTTGCAAGATGGGTCCCGATGGAACGCTCTGGGCATTCGATTGTCATGATCACATCACAGTGCAGGTTAGCCCCGAAGGGAAACAAATAAATACCTGGGACTCAGGACGCTCTTTTGGCAGTATCAATTTTCAAGCCGATGGCACACTTTTATTTGGTGAGTACTTTCTTGGCACCGAGATTTGGGAAGGCACAACAGCAAAATTACTTGAAAACGGTACCCTCGGTGATGGCAATCTTTATCGATATAGCGCTGACTTTAAACTCATGGAAACGTTTGAGGTTGAAACCGCTGAAGAACCTTCTAATTTTAAAGGGGTAACGCATTCAACTTTGCATCCTTCCGGTGATTATATTACCTACACCACAGAAACTGCCCGGCGTTTAATGCGTTTTGACCTTAAAAACAAAACACAAATGGAAGACCTGGATAGTCATCCTGATGCAGCTGTGCCGTTTGATCGAACTGATCGTCGTTGGTTTATAGCACCTGCTTACATGCCCGACGGTCGACTGCTTTGCACTGTCGCAGAAGGGCTTCGCATCTATGCTGAGGATGGATCAATCATCAAAAATATTCCCCTGCCCGGTTATGGGTGGGCTCAAGTGATTCCAGATGTTAACGATGACTTCGCTTTAGCTGCGAATGTTTGGACCGGTATGGCAGCGAGAATCGATCTGGAAAAAGGCGAGCTTGTAGAATCCATTGACGTTGGATTCACCGCGCCACATCGATCTTTAGCTGGTATAGCAGTTTATTCAGGTTAAATAATTTCTAATTTCGATAAGAAACTTGTAAACCGCAGAGTCTTCCGTCGCGATTAACTACGCCAAAGTGAGGCACGCCAAGGATGTCCCGAGGCGGGACGGCGAATAATGGGGTGTCGTCGTCAGTCAGGTTGTTGCAAAAAGCATCAACACCCCAATTATCGTTCCTTAAGCCAACTCGTAAATTGACAGTTTCTCTCGAAGGTATCCAGCCTGAATTCGCTTCATCAATAAAGATCTTATCCAGCCATGCATAATCGAGTCGGCCAACAAATTCCCAGGCGTTTGCCGCAACAGGAAAGCTAACTTCTGCACCAACGTTATAGGTTGTTTCTGGCGTACCAATCACTTTTCTTCCGGCTACATTTCCGCTGGTTCCGGATATACCTAAACCGGGTAAAACGACATCACAAGGGATAGGTAAATTTTCGCAATCAACCAACAGTTCTATACCAACGGTATTTCCTTCAGTGTATTCAGCATCAATAAAAGTCGCACCCGCATTAAAATCCAACCAGTCCGTTGCAGACCAAAAGCCTTCAATCTCAAAGCCTTTAATTTCAGTTTTAGCAACATTAATTGTGATCGGCAATCGAGTGTTGTCGGGGTCGGTTGACGTGATTTGTTGATCGGTCCAATCAACATAATAAATAGAGCTATTCAATCTAGCGCGACCATCAAGAAGGGTAAACTTGCTACCCAATTCGTAGGTCCAATTTTCTTCCTCATCATAGGTTGAAAGCGTAACTGAACCTGGATTAAAGCCTCCTGACTTAACACCTTTTGCAACAGAGCCATAAACCAAAACCTCATCATTCGGATTGTAATTTAAGATTAAACGCGGAGTGAAGAACCTAAAAGTTTTTTCTTGGAGCCCTGTTGGTGGCGTTGCAGATGGAAAATTATTTCCAGTTTGGTTGGCAGATTTTTCTTCGCGAGTATAACGCGCCTCTATCGAGGTGCTCCATTGTTCATCAAGATCATAATCAATCGATCCGTAAATCGATGAAAAATCATTTGACACAATAGTAGTTGAATCAATTAAGGGTACCGTAGACGCCAATGCATAAATATTGGTTCCATCAATATTTGTTAAGGTCTGATCGCTTAAACGATGCGACAGATCATCAAAATCTTCAGTGCTGTAGTAAATACCGGCTGTCCAATTTAATGGGCCTTCTCCTGTCGACTGCAAACGCAAGTCTTGGCTAAGCTCATCACGATCCTCGATCCTACCCGTTAAAACATTAATAATCTTTGGCGAATCGGCCAGAGGCCCGCCTATAAATGTTCCTATTGCATTTGGATCAACGGTATCGCAGACAGCTGCTCTAATATCAACTCTGCATGTATTAAAATCACCTAATGAAGCAGCTTCGCGATCTTGAAAACCGGTGACACTGATAAAATCAAAACCATCGAATCCGTAATTAATCGTCAGCGCAGAACGAATGGATTCTCGCTTACCGGCGTATGCGCGAGAATCTATTGTATAGATATCACTGGTGTCAGTTATTGCGCCTTTATATAAACGCCCTATCTGATCACCTCCGCCCGCAAAAAACTCAAACGGACTTGAAGCAAAACTTAACTTTTTGCCTACTCGATTGGGGTCATCGTCTGCAACAATCGTTAAAGGCACTGAATTCACATCATCTTCTTGCCAGGATAGCTTCCAGTCGATATTGAGTTTATCTGAAACATCCCATGCTGCACTTATTCTTGCGAATTCGGTTTCTGTGCTGCCGAGCGCATTACCATCGGTGCTGTTTTTGTTGGTGCCACCGGATTTATTGTGGCCTGCATCCAGACGCAAAAGTATCGCTTCATCGAATGCTGGGCCTGAGATAAAGCCATTAATTCCTTCCCGATCAGATTCACCTAAAGTCAATTGACCACCGTATTCAAAATCATCAGTTGGCTTTTTTGTTACGTAGTTAATTGCACCAGCAAAGCTGTTACGACCATAGATGGCGCTTTGCGGGCCTTTAATTACCTCTACACGTTCAAGTGAATCAAACCCGAAAAACTCAGCGCCACTAAAACCTGGAATGTACACACCATCAACAAATGAGGCCACATTGGTTTCATCACCCACACGAGTGGTCTGAGACATACCTCTAATTACAGCTCTTCGACCCACAATGCTTCCAGTTGTGCCAAAACTAAGGCCGGGAGTTTGATCGGCCAAACGCTCTAAATTACCTATATCTCTATTTTTTATATCATCAGCTGAGAACGCTGTAACGGAGATAGGAACTGATTGAAGACTTTCTTCACGCTTTCTTGCGGTGACAGTAATCTCATCGACAGCTTTAGCTGAATGGGATTCAGCAACAACGTTATTTCCTAAAAGGATTCCTGTCAGACCGAATAAAAAATAACTTAAAAACGCAGTTAAACTTAATGTCCGCATTTTGCTTGCCTCTATAAAAAGAACAGCTAAAAAACTATCCATCTAAAACTGAAGACTAATGATTGTGCTTAGGTGTTGAGTTCAGAGTAGCTGAGGTTTTATCCAAGACTACCAATTCCGAGATCATGCCTAATGCAGCATGGTTAAAAATATGACAATGAAGCAGCCATCGTCCAGCACCTCCGCCCGGACTGCCCGTACTAAAGACAGGTCGATCTTCCAGATGCACACGAAAAACAAGTTTGCTAAGGGCTGGAATATCAACAGTGTCTACAAATTCATTGTAATCATATTCATAGAGGAGATTGTCTTCAGAATCTAATAGGCGAATAGGTTGATAGGAAAAACCATGCAAGTGTAAGGGATGATGCATCTGAGTACCGTTATTAATTGTGAGCTCGAGAGTATCTCCTAGATATGCAAAGCGGCTTGTAGGTATAAAAGGAATGTCTCGATAATCACCGTCTATACTCTCTAAAGGGGTTCCATAAATCCCATCTATGCTTTCCTTTAAACCCACTACAGTCAGTAAAATTTCATCGGATTCAGTTCCAACCAATGGAATCTCCAATTCTGTCGGATCAATTAATTTATCCTTAATTAGTGAAGTCCTAATTGACGAAACAGGATCGTTGATTTCGCTGTGCAAAAGAAGCGGATCACCTTCATTGATCTCAAAACTACTTTTACTATCGCTCTTTTCTGTGATTTTAAAATGCGCGACAGGTGTAGAGGGTAATCCGCCATAACCAAAAGGGTATTGAGTGGTTCCATAACGCTGGAAGTCCAAAGTCCATAAGGTCAAGGTCTCGCCCAATTTCGCATTCGGCACAACAAAAACCACATCAGTGCGATCGGCAACGCCAAGAACAATCTCACCTTCATTAAATTTTGTGTCCAGTAAACCCTGCATACCCCCTTCGGTTCTGACCCGATCAATTAAACCGCCTTCGCCGCCGACACGATAAAGCGCAATCGGTTTGCCATTCTGGTCTGTCATTCTTAACCAGAAATATCGGCTGACTGCGGCATTAATAATTTGTAGACGCACACCATCGCCTTGCTTTACATCAATCACTGCATTGCTGCCGGTTAATTCACCGGGTTTCATGGGCGAGCCTTCTCGAGCTGCAGGAACTTTTCCATTGGCTAGAACCAATTGTCCTTCATTAACCCGGCAATCGTTTTTAATGCCAGGTGTAATACCGCCCGGTCGACAATTTTTTGACGGCATGATATTGGGTATATCGCCTGAATTCAGGGGGCCTGAATTTAAAGGTTTACCTTCTAAGTCACGAGGATTGTCACAAAGATCAGCAGGTGACGGATAAGCTGTGAGACCTGGAAATGAACTAATGCTTTCAGAGAATTCCCAAGGCAGGTTTGGATCTGGAGGAAAGGTTACTGAATCATTTTGACCTGGTTGCTTGCAAACTGTGATATCAGAAAGCATTAATGTATGAGTTTTTTCTGCGCTGGGCAGTATTCCATCATTAACAAGATTTTGATCATTCTTATCTGTAATCACAATAGCGCCGTAAAGGCCTTTAAATTCAAAATTGGTGGGCATAGCGTGCGGGTGATACCAAAAAACACCAGGACGAGTTGCAATAAATTTATAAATGTATGTTTCACCAGATTGAACGGGGTTTTGAGTTACAGTTGTGCCATCATTTGCGTTATCCAGCTCAATCCCATGCCAATGAATATTTTGCGGTTCTTGCAAATTATTTGTAAATCGAACAATCGCTGTATCACCAACGTTAAGCCGAATATCTGGGCCGGGAATACCACCGTTATAGGTATAGGCGTTCGCCAATAAACCATCGCCGTTTAGATCAACTTGGCGCGCTTCAGCCACTATATTAAATTCCAACACGCGAGATGTATTAGCTTGTGGTAAATCTGGGTTAACTGAGCAACCGTGAAGAAAAAGCAAAGCTGCTAATTGAAAGAACTGAGATGGCTTTTGAACTTTAAGAAATAGTTTTAAGCGAAAAAATTGCATGTGATTACTAATTCGCTATTGATCCACGTAAGTCCAAATACCCTCCTTGATAAGAATTATCATGGCCTTCTGCAACCTGAAAAAACTTTGGGCCTCCAAGGATAAAATATTCGTTTGTCCAATAACCTTCGGCTGAAATAACTTGATTATTTGAGTTCGTAGCAACACGCAATAAAAGATTGTCGAATCCTGGGCCTTCATTACCATCGACAGCGCCAATTTTAGGCTCTTCAGATTGACTCCACACAACATTGTGATCTGGGCAAGTAATTTGCTGTCGATTATCTACACATTTATAATCACTAATTTCTGCAAAGGTTGAGGCACCAACATTACCTTCCATCTCTGTGTCTCTTGTCACGCCAACGGTCTTCGGTCCATTCCAATTACCCTCATCAGTCTGTCCATTAGTAGTTAGACCAGCGTAAGCACTTGGGTAACAATCTTCTGGGTCTTCATTTCGGCAAAGCCTTTCAGGAAAACCTTTTGAGGCGATTACATACGTTGCTCCGCCCCACTCATTATCGGCTGAGCTGTCAACAATAGTTGGCGATAAAATATGAGTAATTTTAGACCAAGACATTACTGCGCGTGGTGGCGCACCACCGGGCCCGCCTGCAAGCTCATTAACATTCACCACGACGCTTCTTGCTGCTGGGCCGACAAACCACTCTGCGCTGATTGTATCGTCATTAAAATCTTCCGTGCCTTGGTCATCGATAGTTATAGTACCGTCCATCTTTGGACTGATCCTCTCATCGCCTGGAACAGGAATATATCTAGGATTTGCATTTTCGCTCCCAGCTTCATAATAAACAGGATTAACAGTAGGGCCAGTCCAAGGTAATTTCTGGCCGCCCACTTCTGCGTTCAAGCGAGAGTAAAAACAATCCGTCAAAAAGTAAAATTTAGATACATGAATACAAGCATTTTCCTGGCTGTTGTTAAACGTACCAGAAACCTTTGTCGAAGTGTTTACAGCAAATACATCAATTGCAAACAAAAGAATCATAAACGTAGAAAATAATCGCAGTGAAATCAAAATAAACCTCTTAAGGTTGAGAGCTAATCAATATATAGTAAATAACTTAAAAAAT
>JAYZVL010000002.1:0-16532 GCA_036155675.1 Pseudomonadota bacterium
TACTTCAGAATGTCATTCAGTCGTTACCCGAAGAGCTCCGCACTTCAATTTTATTACGTGAGCTTGATGGTTTAAGTTATGAGGAGATTGCTCAATCAATGGATTGTCCAATTGGAACAGTTAGATCAAGAATTTTTCGTGCTCGCGATGTTATAGAGAAAGAAATTGGGAAATTTAAGCAATAAATTATTTTGAATATTTTATGGAATCACAACCTAGTAAAAACATAAAAGAGCAACTCTCCGCGTTTCTTGATGGAGAATTGTCGCTGGATGAATTGCAATTGCTGCTCAAGCGCTTGAATAGCAATTCTAAGCATCGCGATACTTTGACCCGCTATTCTGCTATAGGGTCAATATTACGTAATGAGCGATCCAAACAAATTTCTACTGAGTTTCAAAATAATCTTTTGCAAAATCTAAATAGAGAAACCTTTTCTTTGGATAAATTACCTAATAGAGAAAAGCCTTTTACCTATAAACCGGCCTTTGCCGCTATATTTGCTTTCATTGTTTTAACAGGTCTTTTTAGTATTAATTTCTTTTTATCTGAAAATTTATACTTTAATGCCGGTTCAGAGATCAAAACCTTAGACTTGGCCTCTAACGACAGATCAGCCGAATTAGAAGCTCAAATTGATTCCCGAGATCCAACTCAGATTGCCAATGAAGAACGAATGCTGAGTTATTTGGTTTCTCATAGAGAGGAAACGCGATCATTTCAGGGGCCAATTATGGATTCAAGAGTTTTTGTGCAGCAGGCTAATTTTGAAGAATAGAAATATAAATTTTGCTCATATTTTTTACAAGCCATTGGCTTGTTTATTATCTGTTTACCTGCTTCTTTTTTCACCTATATTAATCGCTAGCTCTCACAATGCAAAGGATTGGGTGATTCGAATGGATCAAGCAATTGCATTTAATAATTATCAGGGACGCATGATTTATATTCGTAGAAATCATGTTGGAGCTTTTCAAATTTATCATCGTGGCCAAGGTGGAGATATTCAGGAGCGCTTGATTCAAATGGATGGTGAAGGGGGCGAAGTTATTCGACGAAAAAATCAAGTTATTCATATCTTCCCAAAAAAACGATCAGTAATCGTCGAGAAACTTTCATCACGAAGTAGGCCTAAAGGCCCTCTGGCCTCTAAAGTGCCTAGATATAATCCATCTATGGCAAGTAGTTATAGGTTATTCCTTACAGGAACAGAGAGGATAGCAGGCCGAAAAACTATGCGCATTCAAATTAAACCAAAGGATTTCTATCGTTATGGTTATCATCTCTGGCTTGATGAAAAAACTGCTTTGCCTCTTAAATCGCAATTGATTGATAGTAAGAGAAGTTCTCCCATTGAGGAGCTAAGGTTTACCAGTATTATTCTTGGCGATTCTATTTCTAACGATAATTTAACAGGTGATTTAGAGTCCAGTGACTACTCGTGGATTAATTCATCTAGCTCAAAGATCATAGGCAGGTCTGCTCCTGCTGAAATTAATTGGCTAGTGGCTGATTTGCCGCCAGGTTTTGTTATCACGGGGGCCCATTTGGAATACATTAATTCCTCTAAGGACCCTCGTATGCATTTGGTCTATAGTGATAGTATCGCCTCAGTGTCTGTATTTGTTGACATAGGTGTTGCAGCTTCAGAACAGATCCAAGGTTTATCCAAAATGGGCGCAGCAAATGCTTATTCTTTAATGCTCGATGGTTGGTTAGTTACAGCTATGGGTGAGGTCCCTGCTGAGACGGTCAAAAAGATTGCGGTTTCTGTTCGAAGGAAAGATCGTTCATAATTTTTCTGTTTAACTCCTTAATTATTAAAAATAAAGAATTTTTTTGTTTTTTTATTTCATTTATGCGACTTGAGCAAGTGAAGCACGTCACGTAAACTCCGCAACTTTAATAAATACCTTACAATTCAGTTATTTCCCACTTGGAGATATTTCGCTAGTGCGTTCAAATCTATTTAAACTATTTGTGCTTACTGCTTCGTGTTTTCTTTTTCTAGAACAGTCATACCGATTTTATTCAGTTGGATGGACAGCTTTTAGTATTGAAAAAATGAATAGCCTTACAAATATATTTAATTCTGGCTTAATTGAGTTATCTGATAATGCTGAGATCTATTATCAACTCAAACCAAATCTTGATACTTATTTTAAGGCTGCTAAGTTAACAACTAATTCACATGGACTCGCAGATAAAGAATACCCAATTGAAAAACCAGATGGGTCGTTTAGAATTGCCATAATTGGAAGCTCTTGGTCGATGGCTACAGGTGTAGAAACTGATTCAAGTTATCATGCATTGCTTGAGGATAGATTTAATAGAGATATCAACGCTCCTCTTGTTGAAATTATAAATTTTAGTGTTGAATTTTATAGTTTGAGGGAAATAGTCAGTGTTGTTAAAAACAAGGTTACTGACTGGAAACCTGATCTAATAATTATTCCTGTTACTTTCACCACAGCAGCTATAATTTTTGAGGGGGTAGTTGCTGATCGTGAGCTTCCAGAAACAATATATCCTTTCTTTTCTTCATTTACGCTTAGAGAGCTAAACAGAATTGGAATACCTTGGCCTCTCCCAGTAGACCCATCGCGACCGGCAATAAAAGCTGGAGGTATGGGTATTTTTAGGAATCAGCTTGTTCGTTCTTTATTGGAGATTGATTCAGTTGCACGAAGTGTGGAGGCTAGGACAATGATGGTTTGGTTAGGCTTCGATCCTATGCAGCGAAAAGTAAGCTCTTCTCTTAATGCTTTAGCTGATGAGAGTGAAATTATTATTGTTAGGGGTAATAAGGGTTTATTGGGAACTAAGCGCGAAGAAGAAAAGCTTCGTATAAGTAAATTTGACCGTCATCCAAATAAGGAAGCCCATTCTAGAATAGCTGACGAGGTTGAGTTAGCTATTAGGGAAAACAAACTTTTACCCGTTCAGGTTGAGCTATGAAAGAATTATTTCAGCAAATTGCAGCCGTAACAATTTCACTTATTATTTTTATAATAGCTCTTGAGGTGACTCTTCAAATCTACACCAGAATATTTATTTATTATGATGTTGAGATGTCGCGTTACGCTGTAGATGTAAAGATTAAATCTGATGATCCTAATATTGGCCATGAGCATACGCCTGGTGCAAATGCTTATTTAATGGGGGTTGATGTAAAAATTAATTCAGACGGAATGAGGGATAGTGAATACACCATAGAAAGAAATGCTAAACATAGAATAGCTTTTCTTGGCGATTCATTAACTTTTGGTTGGGGCGTTGACAAAGTTGATACTTTTGAATCACAGCTTGAGGTAATCCTGAGTAAAACTCAACCAACTGAAATACTTAATTTTGGGCATGGCAATTTCAACACACAGCAGCAAGTCAGCTTGTTTAAGAAAACTGGTTTAAAGTACCAGCCTGACCAGGCTGTAGTTTTTTATTTTATTAATGATGCTGAGGTAACGCCTGTTCGATCAAATTGGCTTTGGTTGTCTCATCTAAGATCTGTAACTTTTCTTTGGTCTCGTATTAGAGGTTTGCTTACCCGCTCTAATTCAGGTCAGACTTTTGAGTCTTTTTATAAGGATTTATACCAAGATGATAAGCAAGGATTATTGGCGGTTAAAAGCTCCTTTCTAGAACTTCAGGATATTTGCCTCGAAAGAAATATTCAGCTTCAGGTTGTTATGTTACCTGAACTGCACAATCTTATTGATTATCCTTTTAAACTCGAATATAAGAAGATTTCTGGCTTTTTAGAAGACAATAATATTGATGTAATCGACTTAACTGATTCCTTTTTAGGTTATAAGCCTTCTGAGGATCTATGGGTTGCACCTGATGATGCCCACCCAAACGCATTAGCGCACAAAATGATTGCCGAATTTACATCTGACTTTATTGGGCAAAAAGGGATTTTAAATGAATAAATCAGATTCAGGTTTTCTCTCTCGATATAAACGATGGATTGCTGCTTTTTTCGTTATTTGGGCTATTTTACTCGCTGTCTTAATTTTTTTGGGTGATGGCAGTCAATTGCCATTTCAATATCAAGTTTTCTAGGTTGTATTTTTTCTATCATTCCTAGGGTTAGTTTTAATAATTTGAAGGATCTTAGTTTGATGGATTTCGTTGTCTATAGTCGTCGTAGCTGCCATCTTTGCGATGATTTTTTAGCAGAGCTTGAGCCGCTATGCCGAGATCGCGCCAAGATTATTGTCCGAAATGTAGATTCGGAGACATCTTGGGTTAATGCTTATGGCGACGCTATTCCAGTTTTAGTTTCAGATGGTGTTGAGGTTTGTCGTTATAAGCTCGATCGGGATGCTGTATTAAGGCTATTTCAAGATGAGTAAAATCCGAAATTTTTCAATAATTGCACATATTGATCATGGCAAATCAACACTGGCTGATCGCTTTATTCAAGTTTGCGGAGGTTTAAGCGAACGAGAAATGGCAGCCCAGGTTCTTGATTCAATGGATCTTGAGCGAGAAAGAGGAATCACCATAAAGGCCCAGAGTGTTTCTTTAAACTATAAATCTCTGAGCGGCGATGATTATCAATTAAATTTTATAGATACTCCTGGGCATGTTGATTTCTCATATGAAGTTTCTAGGTCTTTAGCGGCTTGTGAGGGCGCTTTACTTGTTGTAGATGCTAGCCAGGGCGTTGAGGCTCAGAGTGTTGCCAATTGTTATACTGCCATAGAGCAGGGCCTTGAAGTTATTCCAGTGATAAATAAAGTGGATTTACCTGCTTCAGAGCCAGACAAGGTTAAGACCCAGATTGAAGAAATTATTGGTATTGAGGCGAAAAACGCACTTTTAGTAAGCGCTAAAACTGGCCAAGGGGTGACTGAATTATTAGAGATCTTAGTTCAACGTGTTCCTATTCCACAAACTAATATTGCTTCCCCCCTGCAGGCATTAATTGTAGATTCTTGGTTTGACAATTATCTAGGCGTTGTGTCATTGGTTAGGATTGTCGAGGGAAAGCTTCTGAAAGGCCAAAAAATTCGAATCATGTCTACAAATGATGATCATGTTGTAACAGATCTTGGAGTGTTTTCTCCTAAAAAAAATCCTCTCTCAGAATTGAGTGCAGGCGAAGTAGGATATGTAGTTGCGGGAATAAAGCAAATTCATGGAGCTCCGGTAGGCGATACGATTACCGATCCAGCAAACCCTTGTGAAGGCAATTTGCCTGGATTTCAAACTATTCAACCAAGAGTCTTTGCAGGTTTATTTCCCGTCCAATCTGAAGATTTTGAGGATTTTCGTGATGCATTAACTAAACTGCATTTAAATGATGCGGCTTTAAACTTTGAGCCTGAATCTTCAGCAGCACTTGGATTTGGGTTTCGTTGTGGTTTTTTAGGTACCCTGCATATGGAAATCGTGCAGGAGCGGTTAGAACGAGAATACGATCTAAATTTAATTGGCACAGCTCCAACAGTGGTTTATGAGGTTTTATCCGCTAGCGGCGAAGAATTTTTATTAGAAAACCCTGCCAGTCTTCCCTCTAGCTCAGAGATTGAAGAAATTAGGGAGCCATATGTGCTTGCTAATATTCTGACCCCATCGGATTATGTTGGCAAAATTATGCAATTATGTATAGATCGACGAGGATCTCAAACAAGAATGCAGCATTTAGGTCAAACTGTTCAAATGGAGTTTGAAATACCACTTGCTGAGATTGTGTTAGATTTTTTTGATCGATTGAAATCGATTAGTAGAGGTTTTGCCTCATTAGATTATCAATTGATTGATTTTCGTGCTAGCGATTTAGTTCGCCTTGATATTCATATAAATAAAGATCCTGTTGATTCGTTATCAATTATTGTTCATCGTGATAATGCTTATCATAGGGGCCGAGCTTTAGTTGATAAACTTAAAGACCTTATTCCTCGGCAAATGTTTGAGGTTGCTATCCAGTCTTTGATTGGCGCCCATGTAATCGCAAGGTCTACCGTAAAGGCTCTTAGGAAAAATGTAACTGCAAAATGCTATGGTGGTGATATATCTAGGAAGAGAAAATTACTCGAGAAACAAAAAGCTGGAAAAAAACGCATGAAGCAGTTTGGCTCTGTTGAAATTCCTCAAGAGGCTTTTTTGGCAGTACTGCAGGTCGGTGGCGGTAATTCTCAAAAAAAGACCTAATTCTAATGAGGAAATGAGACGATAAATGGATTTTTCATTATTACTAGTTGTATTAACTGGTGTCAGTGGATTTATCTGGTTGGCTGAAATAACCATCCGGCGATTAAAGTCTTCTGGCTCTGATTTAAAACCATCGAGTAATTTTCTTGTTGATTACTCACGTTCTTTCTTTCCAGTTCTGCTGTTGGTGCTTATTGTTCGATCTTTTGCTTTCGAGCCTTTTCGCATTCCTTCCAGCTCAATGCTGCCAACTCTATTAGTCGGTGATTTTATTTTTGTTAATAAATTTACTTATGGGCTTCGATTGCCAGTGATACATAACAAGGTGCTCGAACTTGGTCAGCCTGAGCGTGGAGATGTCGTTGTTTTTCGATTGCCAACTAATCCTAAAATTAATTATATAAAACGACTTGTTGGATTACCTGGAGATACTATTCTCTATCAAAATAAACGCATTTATATTAATGGCGAATTGGTCAATTTATCAGGAAATAAAACTTATGCTTTAGAGGGTAAGCCTTCAGTGCTTTTTCGAACTGAGCAATTAGGCGACGTAAGCCATGGTATTTTGCTTGAAGCTTTTAATATTAGCCGAGAAGGTAAATTTGATGTTCCTTCTGGTCACTATTTTATGATGGGTGATAATAGAGATAATAGTTTGGATAGCCGTTATGCCGATGTAGGTTTTGTTCCCGAAGAAAATCTTGTGGGTAAAGCCGTGCTCATCTGGATGAATTGGGATTTCCCCTCAATGCCTAAGTGGCTAAGGATTGGGGAAACGATTGAATAGGCCGCCTTAAAGATGAATCCTTCTAAGTGGGTATTCAAAAACCTTGGATATGATTTTAAATCGTTAGAGCTATTAATGCAGGCTCTAACTCATCGAAGTTATTCAAATAATATTAATAATGAACGGCTTGAATTCCTGGGTGATGCCGTACTCGATTTGATAATTTCTGAAGTGCTATATAAACAATATGCAGATATTGATGAAGGTGGTTTAAGTCGATTGAGGGCTTTCCTTGTTCGCGGAGAAAGTCTAGCTGAGGTAGCTAGACAGATTTCTTTAGGTGATGTTGTAAGACTTGGCTCTGGTGAAGCAAGCTCAGGAGGGCATCAGCGCGCCTCAATACAGGCGGATGCATTCGAGGCTTTGATTGGTGCAATTTACCTTGACTCTAGTTATGCAATTACAGAAAAAATTATTTTAAAGCTTTTTGATAGAAAGCTTAATTCATTGCCTGACATAAATGATTTAAAAGATTCAAAAACTGCTTTACAGGAATTACTGCAGAGTCGCAGTATAGATATTCCTACTTATCGTGTAATAAGTGAATATGGACCACCGCACAACCGTAAATTTTCGGTTAAGTGCACGATTCTTCAGTTAGACATTGATACAAATGCTGTTGGCACTAGCCGTCAGCGTGCTGAACAATCAGCCGCTGAGGCGGCATTGATTAAAATACGGGATCTTGATGATGCGTCACCATAGTGGTTTTGTGTCCATAATCGGCCGACCTAATGTTGGTAAATCTACTTTAGTCAATCGTATGGTTGGTCAGAAGATTAGCATTGTTACATCTAAGCCCAATACAACACGCCATGCAATTCTTGGTGTTCTCACTAAAGAAAACTACCAAGTTATTTTTATTGATACCCCAGGACTAATAAATCAACGTCGCCGACTTATGGATAAAGTAATGCATAGGGCTGCTTCAGGTTCTTTGGAAGGGGCAAGCTTAGTGCTGTTAGTTATTGAAGCTAATAAATGGCTTTCAAAAGATTCTAATGCCTTAGAAATTATAAAGCATGCAAATGTTCCTTGTATTTTAGTTGTAAATAAAGTGGATAAAATAAAACCAAAATCCAAATTATTGGTTTTTCTAGAATCAGTGGCAAAAAAGCATAATTACCTTGAAATTTTACCAATTTCAGCCCTAAAGAATGAAAACTTAGATCGCCTTGAGAATGAAATTGTAAAGAATTTACCAGAAGAAATACCTTTATTTCCTTCTGAAATGCTCACAGACAAAGGTATTCAGTTTCGTATTGCTGAATCGATCCGTGAGAAGCTAATGCAAAATTTGCATCAAGAATTACCATATGGGGTTGGAGTTGAGATTGATCATATAGAAGATTTAGATGAGCGACTTAATGTGAGTGCAATTATTTGGGTAGAGCGAGAATCGCATAAGGGAATAGTAATTGGATCGGGAGGACAATCAATAAAGGATATAGGGCAAAAATCAAGATTTGATATGCAAGATATTTTAAATCGAAAAGTTCATCTCGTTACGCGCGTGAAGGTAAAACGCAATTGGACAGGTAATTCCCAATGGATTGATCAATTTGGTTATGGCGTTTCAGAATGAGTTTAACTCGCGTAGAGCTCGAGCCGGCATACATATTACAAGTTAGGGCTTACCGCGAAACGAGCGAATTATTAGAAATTTTCTCCCCTCAATATGGAAGAGTTGGGATTGTTGCTAATGGCTCACGTCGACCTAAATCAAAATTTCGAGGCTACCTTAATCCATTTCAGCCATTGCGGCTTTCTTGGTCAGGCCGCGGGGATTTAATGCGACTAAATGCTTTAGAATCATCTAGAGAAAGGTTTGACTTTAAAGAAACTAAAGTAATATCAGCGTTTTATGCGAATGAATTATTGTTAAAGTTGCTCCATCGTAGTGATCCTCACCCATCTTTATTTGTTCATTATGCATCCTTTTTGGAAGGTTTAGGGAATGGTGATGAGGTTGAATTTTTGCTTCGACGGTTTGAAATGGAATTACTAACTGAAATAGGCTATTCATTAGTGCTAAATATTGATTGTGTTGAGAATAAGCTATTAGACCCAGGGCAATTATACGAGTATCAGATCGAACGTGGGCTGATCCCTGTTAATTCTGATGAAAAAAATTCTTTAACGTATTTGGGCGAAGATTTTTCTGCAATTGCCCGTTTAGACTTTACTAAAAAGAGCACCCGAAGGGCTGCTAAACGTTTGTTAAGGAGAGTTTTAGATTTTCATCTCGGCGATCGGGTATTGCAGACACGTAGAATAGCTTCAGCTATGCGCTACTAGCTAGTTAATTATTGCGATTGCTATTTTCAGATTAAAAAACCGAAACTTAATTAATTTTTTATAAAAAAAGGCGAATATGCTACTTGGTGTAAACATCGATCATATTGCAACATTACGCGAGGTTCGCGGTACTGCTTATCCGAATCTTCTTGATGCCGCTAAAATTGCTGAAGCAGCCGGTGCTGATAGCATAACTATTCATTTACGTGAAGATCGTCGTCATATTCAGGATAGAGACGTGATTATGTTGTTGCCGGAGCTTTTGACTCGGATGAACCTTGAGATGGCAGTAACTGAAGAAATGATTAATATTGCATGTCAGCTAGCCCCATCAGATTGTTGCTTAGTCCCTGAAAAAAGAGCTGAATTAACGACCGAAGGCGGGCTCAATGTTAAGTTAAATCAAAAGCCTATTGCCTCTGCATGCGATAAGCTTAATGCCGCTGGAATTAGAGTTTCACTATTCATTGATCCAGAAACTGATCAAATAGATGCAGCTCAATCAGTAGGCGCTGAAGTGATTGAATTGCATACTGGAAATTATGCTGATGCTGTTGAACCAAAAGTTCGAGAGAAAGAATTAAGTCGTATTAAAATTGCAGCGGAATATGCAAATAATTTGGGTTTACTTGTTCATGCGGGTCACGGGTTGCACTATGACAATGTTTCTGAAGTTGCATCTATTCAAGAAATTATTGAGCTTAATATAGGCCATTCGATTGTTGCTCGTGCGGTATTTTCTGGTTTAGGGGATGCAGTAAGAGACATGAAGCATCTAATTATCAACGCAGGGAAGATATGATTTTTGGTATAGGCACAGATATTCTTACGGCTGAACGGGTTGCTAATACTTATAAACGTTTTGGCGAACGTTTTATCAGTCGTCTTTTAATGGACGAAGAGCAAGAGCAATTTGCCTTTACTAAACAACCTGAGCGATTCCTTGCGATGCGATTTGCTGCTAAGGAGGCAATTGTTAAAGCCATGGGCACAGGTTTTTCTAATGGTATGTGGATAAGAGATTCTGGAGTGTTGTCTAACCGACTTGGAAAGCCAGAGATAATTTTTTCTGACAGGGGAAAAAAATTGTGTAAGGAATTCGGGATAATAGGCGGGCATGTCACGTTGAGCGATGAGGGCGGTAAAGTGATCGCTGTTGCAGTTCTTGAAAAGTAGGGTTTAATAATTTATGCGATTTATGGTTTTTGACATTGAGACTGTACCCGATACTGATCTAGGCGCTAAAATCTTAGGTTTGAGTGATATATCAGAAGAAGACATTGCGAAAGCAATGGTTTTTAATCAAACGCAGAAAACTGGAAGCGATTTCCTTCCTCTATTTCAACACAAAATTGTTGCTATTTCTGTTGCTTGGCGAAGCGAAGAAGGCTTCAAAGTCTGGAGCCTCGGTGAATCAGATAGCCCAGAAAAAGATTTAATCCAAAGGTTTTTTGATGGAATCGATCGATATACTCCGGGCTTGGTTAGTTGGAATGGGAGCGGTTTTGATCTACCGGTCTTGCATTATCGTTCATTAGTTCATCATGTCCAGGCGCCTAGATATTGGGAAAATGGCGATAATGATCGAGACTTTCGTTACAACAATTATCAAAATCGTTTCCACTGGCGCCATATTGATCTGATGGATGTTTTATCAGGATTCCAGAGCCGCGCACGCGCAAGCCTAGATGATATTGCAACAATGTTAGGTTTTCCTGGAAAGATGGGCATGGGGGGCGATAAGGTTTGGGATTGCTTCCGCCAAGGTCAAATAAAACAGATACGAGATTATTGCGAAACGGACGTGCTGAATACTTATTTAGTTTATCTACAATTTCAATTTATACGTGGCGAAATAGATGCGACTCAATTAGAAGATGAATTTAAACTTGTTCGAGATGTTTTGAGTCAAGCAAATAAAGATCAAAACCATTTGGTCGAGTTTTCTAAAGCGTGGTTGGATTGATGCCTAGTCGCCCCGAGCGACCTATAGAAATTGCTACTATTCGCGATTTTACTACTGACGGAAGGGGCGTTGCGGATATTCCTGGCAAGACTGTTTTTGTTGAGGCCGCATTAATTGGGGAGCGTGTTCGTTTTCGAAGAGAGCGAAAACAAAAAAATTTTGATCAGGCATCATTAGTTGAAATAATTGATCCATCGCCAATACGTAATGACCCACCCTGTAATTATTTTGGAACCTGCGGCGGTTGCAGCTTGCAACACATATTGCCATTGGCTCAAATTGAACTTAAGCAGAATTCTTTGTTTCAGCAGTTAAAAAGAATTGGCGAAGTTGAGCCCGAAGGATTACTTGAACCTATTTCTGGGCCAGATCTAGGTTACCGACGTCGAGCAAGGCTAGGGGTTCGTTATGTTGAAAAGAAATCTCGATTATTGATTGGGTTTCGTGAGAAATTCAAACCTTATGTTGCGGATATGGAGAGCTGTCAAACCTTAGCGCCAGAACTGAGTGAGTTGATACCTTTATTAGAAATTCTCATCGGCAAACTTTCTATCTCAAAGAAGATTCCTCAGATCGAGCTTACATCTGCAGATAACCGAATAGGCTTAGTCATTCGTGTCCTAGAAAAACCTTCAACGATCGACTTATCCATGCTTAAAGATTTTATGAAGGAAAAGGACCTTTTTATTTGGCTGCAGGATGGGGGGCCTGAGACTATTCAATTGCTGACGAACAAAGCTAGTCAGTCTCATTCGCAGCTTTATTATCGATTCCCAAAGTATGATTTACAGCTTCATTTTGGACCGCTTGATTTCATTCAAGTTAATTCAGATGTCAATCAACGAATGGTCCATCAAATGTTAAAGCTGATTGATTTAAAGCCAAATGATCGAGTATTGGATTTATTTTGTGGTATCGGTAATTTAAGTTTACCTTTAGCTTTAAAAGCTGCTGATGTTGTGGGAGTCGAGCTTGACCCAGGGATGGCTGCTAGGGCCCAAGGTAATGCCGAATCGAATAAAATTAGTAACACTGAATTTTTTGCCGCGGATCTTTATCAGGATGATGAGGTTGATTTATCAAAATTTGATTGGTGGCAGAATGGATTTGATGTGGTGGTCTTAGATCCTCCAAGATCTGGCGCAAAGCAAGTATTAAAAAGTATAGCCTTATCTAAAGCACGGAAGATTTTGTATATTTCGTGCAACCCTGGGTCCATGTCCAGAGATGCAAAAGAATTAGTTACTCAGCACGGCTATAGATTAGTTAAAGCTGGCGCAATTGATATGTTTCCCCAGACATCACATATTGAAGCTATGGCTTTATTTGAAAGATTGCTTTAAGGCAATCAAATTAATCGCATGGTTGATCAGAAAATTATATCGAGAGTGTAATGAAATTTGGTTCAGTAATGCTTGATATTGATGGCACTACCCTGTCAGACCATGATCGAGCATTACTAAAACAGCCTCAAGTGGGCGGTGTTATTTTATTTACCCGCAATTATGAATCTCGTCAGCAGATATCTAATCTGATCGCTGATATTCGTGATGCATCTGAATCCTCAGATTTATTAATTTCTGTTGATCAAGAGGGGGGGCGTGTACAGCGATTCCGTAATGATTTTACTGAATTGCCATCTCTGAGAACATTGGGCGAACTTTATGATCAAGATACTGAAAGAGCCATAGACCTTTCTGCAAAGTGCGCCTTAATCACAGCCGTAGAATTGATTGATCTCGGCATTGATTTTAGTTTTACACCAGTTCTTGATATAGATCGAGGTCCTTCAGAAGTGATTGGCGATAGAGCCTTTCATCATGAGCCTAATGTGGTTAGTGAATTGGCAATCTCATACACCAATGGATTAAAGCTCGCTGGCATGGCAGCAGTGGGTAAGCATTTTCCCGGACATGGAAGTGTTGCTACAGACTCCCATATTGCATTACCCCAGGATAGAAGATCGGAGCAAGAAATTTTAGCCGATCTAATTCCCTATCAATCATTAATTCAATCTAATCTAATGTACGGCGTAATGATGGCGCATATTTGCTATCCCAATGTGGATCCTGATATTGCAAGTTTCTCAGAGCGTTGGATGCAAACTATATTGCGTAAGCAGTTTCTTTTCGAAGGGGTGATTTTTTCTGATGATCTTAATATGACTGGCGCTGAAAGCGCTGGCGAAATTATTGATAGAGGAAGGATCGCCTTAGATAGAGGCGCAGATATGATACTCGTATGCAATAACCGATCTGCCGCTGAAATATTAATAACCAGCTTGGAGGGTTATAAAAACCCTACTGCGCAAGAACGACTTAAGCGCATGCAAAATTCAGCCAAACCGTCAGCTAAGGTAAAATTTGGCAATAAGGCTTGGAAAGTGTTGAAAGAAGAAATAGAAAATTTTTGCAAAAGTAATGACTGATTTGCCACCAGGTGAGTTAATTGTAACTAGGTCAGATGTAACTATTGGCCTAGATCTTCTTGCATCGCAGCTTCAGCCAATCCTTTTGAGTCAACCTTGCACTTTGATAGGTGTTATGACCGGAGGTCTTTATCCAATGATGCGACTAGTTGAGCGATTGGAGGGTAATTTTTTTATCGACTACTGTCATGTTAGCCGTTATAGGGGTAATAAAGAGCCAGGTGCAATACATTGGCTTTCAAAACCTCACTTGCCAGTAAGTGATCGGGTTGTGATTGTAATTGATGATATCCTTGATGAAGGAGTGACTCTGAAAGCGGCCTCTGATTTATGCTCCGATTTAGGGGCGGCTAGAGTTTATACAGCAGTCTTGATTGAGAAAGACGTTCCGAGGAAGCTTTTAGAAAAACCTGATTTCAGCGGCAGTATTATTGTTCCCAATCGATATGTATTTGGATGCGGTATGGATTTAGACAATGGGTGGAGACATTTGGATGAAATTTATGCTCTGCCATAGAAGTTAGTTAAATAAAGTTTGGTTAATCTTTGATGGCGAAAATATTAATAATTGGGGGAAGCGGGTCTCAGCTTTTTCCAATAAAATTAAATAATAACCCCCCTCATGAAACTATTTACGGCACTCCATCCGCAGCTCTTTCAGCTTGGGCTGATTCAACTGTTGATCAGGTAGCCTTTTTGCCGCGCCATGGAGTCAAAATTAATTTAGCTCCACACAAAGTTAACTACCGGGCTAACATTCAAATGGCTAAAGATTTTTGTCCAGATTGGGTCCTATCATTAAATGCAGTCGGAGCAATAAACTCAAGTTTAGCCCCAGGCACTTTGGTCTTTCCTGATCAATTAATTGATTACACTTGGGGAAGAGATCAAACATTCTTTGACCTCCCCAATAATGATTTAAAATTTATAGATTTTACAAGACCTTATTCGTCAAAATTAAGAAAGCTTCTTAGGTTTTCAGCTGATGCGTTGCAATTGAGTTATTCATCCGCTGCGACGTATGGCGTGACTCAGGGACCTAGGCTTGAGACTGCGGCAGAAATTGATCGAATGGATCGCGATGGTTGCGACTTGGTTGGAATGACTGCGTTACCTGAAACTGCATTAGCGCGAGAGCAAAATCTTGAATATGCCAGCATTGCAATGGTTGTTAATCGAGCCGCAGGTAGAGGTAATACGGATATTCATGCCGACATTAAAATTTATCTTGATGAGTGCGTCAGTCAGGTTATTCGATTAATAAATCATCTAATTCAGCAGGTTTAATTATAACTTGATTGCTTTTGGTTTCGTTATCAACATAAGGTTTAGTGGCGTCGTCTTCACCGTCTATTAATTCATCAGGGACGATAAGTTCACTAGGCTCAGGTCGTTTGGCGCGAGTCACGAGAGTGATTATGCCAAAATCAGGATTATCTAAATAATAGTATTGATTTAAGCGAATCCTTCTAGAGCTTTCAATCCTAGAGCTGTTCTCAGCTAGACCAAGCTTAATGGATAAATGCAGAAATCTTTGCTCATAAAGTTTTGCTGAGCCAAGAAGTATTGATTCATTTAGGCCCATGCTTGTTAATTTAGCATAAGGAGTATTGAATTCATCAGATGCTGATTGAATCCAAGCCAAATAATTTATTAATTGATAATTACTCGAATTACTAATAGTTATGGCAGTGTCGTTTAATTGTCGCATTTGGCTAAGCGGCGCTTCAAAATAAGCAGCAATTGAAGGTTCAATTATAATTTGGGTATCAGCTTCCTCAATTTCTTGCGTGGTCTTACTTTGGTTTAGATTGCGGAAAACTAATACTTCCACTAAATATTCTGATATTTCCTTTTCTGATATTATTTCTTGAGATGCAGCTATATTAGCTAATAGAAAATTGATCGCTAAGAATGTTAAAACTAAAGAGGGTGGTTTTTTAGACAGAATACTCATTCTATAATATTGACACAGACGTTACAGCTAGTCACTTGCAAGATTCCTGCTTTGCATCATGCTGGAATTTCTTTCTAAATCCCCAAGTAATTTTTTAGCTCCCTGGAAGCGCTCTTCAGATGAAATAAGCTCAAGATTTAAATGCAAGCGTTGCTTGGTGTCTAGCTTATATCCCTGTTGATCTTGGATCATCAAAACTATTGCTTCAGGGCTTATTTGACTGTTTTTGCTAAACTCTAAGGTAATCCCATGTTGGTAAACTTCAAGTTTTTTAATGCCAATTTTCTCTGCCTTTAAACGAATCTCCGTCTGCATGAATAGTGTATGAGTTGCTTCAGGAAGCAATCCAAACCTATCAATAAGCTCAACTTTAAGGGCGTTTAAAGCTGGTTTATCTTTTGCGCTTGCTATGCGTTTATATAAAACAAGACGCATTTGTATATCTGGTAGATATTCCTCTGGAAGCAAAGCAGGTAAATTCATATTAACCTCTGGTCCAAGGGCCATAGTTTTTTCAATATCGAGCGATTTACCAAGCCGAATAGACTCCACAGCTTGATTTAACATATCCATGTAAAGGCTGAATCCAATTTGTTGAATTTGCCCCGTTTGTTTTTCACCTAAAAGCTCTCCTGCGCCCCGAATTTCTAAATCATGTGTTGCTAATACAAAACCTGCGCCGAGTTGTTCCATTGACTCAATAACTGAGAGTCTTTTGCGGGCATCTTCTGTCATTGATTGCTTTGGCGGAGTTAAAAGGAGAGCAAAAGCTTTATGGTGAGAGCGCCCAACTCGACCTCTCAATTGATGAAGTTGAGCAAGGCCAAATTGATCAGCTCGATTAATAATTATTGTATTAGCAGTAGGTACATCGAGGCCGCTTTCAATAATAGATGTACAGAATAGGATGTTAAATTTTCGTTGATAGAAT
>JAYZVL010000003.1:0-25901 GCA_036155675.1 Pseudomonadota bacterium
GCGGTTCTCAATAATTTCAGATGCAAGTGCTGGTTGCCATCTTGATCCTAGAGCAAATAACACCGCTTGAGTGTCTAAAACGTCAACATCTTCGTCGACAACTATGACGATTCTTGACAATGGATTAAACATCGCGGTAGGTCTTGCGATCTTTAGCGCCTGTTTAGCAGCATCTTTCTTGATGCTCATGAAGGTGATGCCTTGGGACTCATGCGGGGAGTGATAATCAACAACTTGAGGAGAAGATTGCTGGAGGCGATAGTTACTTTCTGCTCGTTGCGGCGCTGAAATGTATTCTTGGACTACGCCAGTGAAACTGTTAATTATCCAGGGGTCAGTTCGATGAGTTAATGTCTCAACGGTCATAACGTAATTCTTAGGTTTTGGGTGACCAAGATAGCCGTACATTTCATGATAAGGACCCTCAGGCTCCAGATTTAGCAGATCAAAAGTTCCCTCTATAATCATTTCTGCATTGGCGGGAACAAGAAAATTTTGATCCTCAGTTTTTACCACGTCGATAGCTTTACCTCGAAGCCCACCTGCTACCGCAAGCTCGTCAATCGGATCTCTTCGTCCTATTCGGGAAGGGATTCGTGAACAGCTAATCATAAAAGTCATTGGATCCTGACCAACAACAAGGGCAATCTTCATTTTTGTTTCGCCGCGTTTAAGTGCAGCGTCTATCATTTTTTTACCTGTTTGCCCGTCTTCAAAATTAATCATTATTTTTCTTGGGCCCTTTAATTGGCAGCGATAGATACCATAATTGCCGCCCAAGTCAGGGTCACTGGTTACAACAGATGCTGTGTTGATATATCGACCCCCATCGCCAGGATTCCCTTTGATGAAGGCGAATTTTGTCATATCGATTTCACCACCACGTAAAATATTTTGTTTGCATGGCGCAACATCTGCAGCAATTTCCCTTGGGGCGATTTCTGGCCATTCGCCCTCAGTTTTTCTCAGAAGTTCAAGCATTGTTGAGGTTGCATCACGATAAGTTTGCTTTGGATTTTCATCATAATTTTTTGTGCCAAGAAGCATCGCTTCAGTGATCATTGGGCCTTGAAAATTAGCTACGATAGGTCCTTTTACATTTTTGCCATCTATAATCACGTTTCTTAAAAGAACAGCAGGCGCATTACGCAGCCCAAATTCATCAATTAACTGATACATGATTGCTGTGCCTTCATACTTATCTTGATTGACACCGTCAAATATTTTTAGGCTTCCAGATTCTTCTAGAGCATTGACATAGTCGCGCAGAGAGTCATATGGTGCTTGAATAGATGACATATTCTTGTTTATTCCTTTTGATTCAGCTCTTAATTCATGGCTTAGGGAAGAAAGCATTCCAGCAGTTGTTGCTAGAGCGGCGCCTGAGGCTATGACTTCCCTTCGAGATATTTCAGTTCTTTTATTTAATTTTTTTAAGGAGTTTTTTGAGTCTGACATTAGAATAATCCTAGCGAATTTGAGCGAATCTTGCCCTATAGGCTTTGTCCGAAAAGGTTTTATATTTTATAGTACACAAAACTATCACATGGACTTAAAACCTATGAAACATGCTTTGCATTTTAAACCGCTGGTTGGCTTTATGAAGGCGGTCTTCTTCCTCTCTTTGTTTAGTGCCTGCAGTCAACCTCAGAACGATCAAAGTGATTTGTCTTCTGATGTCGAACAGGATGTTATTTCTTCTATCGATGCGGATGGCAATATCGCGCCTTTTGGGTTTTCATCTCGTGATCCCGTTGAAATCCCCCCCATAGCAATTAACGCCGCTAATGAGAATGTTACTGATTCAGGTAAATCAGGCCTCTATTCAATACACTGTGTCGCCTGTCATGGTGCTGATGCAAATGGTGTAGAAGGCTTAGGCCTTAGTTTAGTTTCATCTGATCTTGTTGCTAATTCAAATTCAGCAGACTTAAAGTCTTTTCTTAAAGTGGGAAGATTGCCAGATTCACCTGATAGTGTCACAGGTATTCCAATGCCGGGATTTGTTTGGATGACAGAAAGTCAGTTGGATGAAGTTGTAGGCTATATCAAGACACTTTGAAATAAATTTAAAAGAAAGAGAAAGAAGCTAGCCTTTTGAAGCTAGCTTCTTTCGAAATTTTATTTATTTATGAGTTTTCTGTGACGAATTCTTTAAAACTTATTGGCTCACGACCAACTAGTTTTTGGAAACAGTCCGTCAGTTCACCAGGGGTTGTGTTGTCTGCAATCTCAGAAAATAGAATCGCTACAGCTTCAGAATGCCAATCACTGGTCATAAATGGACGCAACATTTCCTTAAATCCATTTGGGTCACAATTTTCGTATTCAACTTTAATGCCAAGAACTTCGGACATCTGTTCTGCAATCTGAGAGAAAGTAAGTAAATCCGTTCCTGTTACGTCATAACATTTGTTGTAATGCTGTTCACGGTCGCCAGTTAGTACTTCAGCAAAGAAAGTTCCAGCATCTTTGACATGAGTCATCGCGGCATTTCCATCTCCCATAGGCATTGATAATTTCCCCGTAGCTTTCGCACCGGCAATTGATCCAGTTAAATTTTGCATGAAAAAGCTAGGTCTGATCAAAGTCCAGTTCATTCCAGATGCCATCAGCGCGTCTTCTGCAGCTATATGAACTAAAGGAATGGGACTAGTCGTTCCACGAATAGCTTCGGGGGAAGATAATTTGATTAGCCAATCAATACCACAATTTTTAGCGGTTTCAATGAAATTAAGTTCGAGTTCCTCTTGTTCTTGGCTGTTGGGCATAATCAGAACGGCTGTGTCGCAGTCGCTCATAGCGGATTTTAACGAAGAAGAATCATTTAAATCGCCAGCGACAATCTCAATTCCTTTAGCAGAGAAATCAGAAGCCTTTTCTAAATCTCTTACTAAGGCTTTAAATTTTATACCTTTTTCTAAAAGTGCTTCAGCGGTTGCACCGCCAACATTACCTGTTATACCAGTTAGCAAAATCACGATTATTACCTCTTCTTTTATTGTAGTGATTCGAATATCTAAGAGGTTAACACGAGTATGGCCTTTATTGACAATTGATCATTTATATCTAGCTTATTTCTGTTAGATTTTGTTAGGAATGCTAAGCTCTTAAAATATTGCTATCAGAATTATCTTAACTGGAAATCACTATGCTGAAATCAATCTTTATAACCACTATCGCCGTTTTAAATTTAGAGCCGGTCGAAATCGCTTATCAAGAAGCATTTTCCTACCTTACAGTTGAGCAAGGCGTTATTGGCAAAGATGTAGCAGAAGTTTGGGATGCGCCCCATACCGAAGGTCGGAAGTTTTTGTTGATGAAGGCAAATTCCGATAAAGAAGTATATTTACGTTTTGTTCAACTTCCTCCTGTTGATGGCTATTCCCCAATGAATAACCATGGTTGGAATGGTACTGAATTATTGGTTCTTGACCCTGATAAAATCGCTGAAGAGCTTGAAAATTCTTCCTTTGAATTGATTGGTGCGCCCAAGGATTTGTGGCCAAATGGTCCTCGTGCAATGCAAGTAATCGGTCCAGGGGATGAGGTTTTGTATCTAACTCGGAACCAAGAATTTGCTACAAGCGCAGAAGTTGATCGAGTGTTTATTATGGTTCTAGGCGGGCCATCAATGAATGCATTTGCAGATTTTTATGGAAATCAATTGGGTCTTGAAGTTGGTGATCCGATTCCATTTAATATCAGTGTGGTTTCGAAAGCTCAAGGGCGACCACCTGAAACAAGATATCCATTGGCTGTAGCTACTGTTTCCTCTGATTTTTTAATTGAATTGGATGAATACCCAAGTGACGTCAATCCAAAGCCTATGGTCAATGGTGAGATTCCTCCAGGAGTTTCGATGGTGAGTTTTATGGTCGATAGTTTAAATATTGATGACTTAAAGTATCGTGCAGAGCCTATCCGTATTGATGATTTCCCTTATTCAGGAAGGCGAACAGCTGTGACTATCGGCCCTGCAGGAGAATGGTTAGAATTGATCGAGCATTCCGATGTGAGATGATTAAAAGGTTGTCATTATGACTTTAAAATATGGAAAAATTCTATCAAGTATTTTAAGTCAATCTAATTTTTTCCCCATAGTCTTTTCATAAAAATTTGCGTAGTCATCAGGAACAGCATTTTCTATGAGATTTTGGAAGTACATCGTGGGCGATTGAAAACCTTCCGCATAGCATATGTATCGCCATCCTTCTGATTTCTTTCTTAAGACAGATGTTGCTCTCAATACGCTTAGAAAAGGTTTTGGCGCAAAAGAAAGCTTCATTTCTGAGTCGACGTGGTAAGCCGCGTAGGCAAGATCATCTGATAGCCAGCGAGCGCTGACATTGGAGAAGGTCATTCTGATTGCCTCAGTTACTTTAGCAGCACCATTGGGATCAAGGTATTTTTCAAGTTGCTCGCGATGTCGGAAAAAATCCTTCTCTTCTGCAGCAAGATAAAAAGGCCGTTCATCCTCCGCATCCCAAAGTTTAAGCCAGCGATAATAATCTTGAGAATTCCAAGCTTCTTCTGTTTTAAGAAGAAGTTGCTCTATTTCTTCAGTTAATTTTGGATCAACCGAGTCATGCAATTTTTTTTTCTGCATTTTTTTTCCTCAAGTTTTTTAATACAACCATCACGTTAAATTAGCTGCTAACCAAATTTGTTAATTTGATTATATCCATAAATCAATTCTTCGATCGATCAACTAATTGATTTTTTGTTATCCAAGGCATCATATCTCTTAACTCGGAGCCAATTTTTTCAATGGGATGATTTTCTATTGCATTACGATGTTTAGTCATTTCAGGATAGTTAGCAGCTCCCTCTTCAATGAAACGTTTTGCGTAGCTGCCATTTTGTATATTCTTTAATGCTTCTTTCATTGCTGCCCGTGACTCATTATTTATGACTTTATTTCCAGTGATGTATTCACCAAATTCTGCATTATTTGAAATGGAATAATTCATATTTGCAATACCGCCCTGGTACATAAGGTCGACAATTAATTTTACTTCATGTAAGCACTCAAAATAAGCCATCTCAGCTGGATAACCTGCTTCGGTTAATGTCTCATAGCCCGCCTTAATCAGTTCGACTAAGCCTCCGCAGAGGACAGTCTGTTCACCAAATAGATCAGTTTCACATTCATCTTTAAAAGTTGTTCCTATAATTCCAGTGCGACCACCACCAATTGCCGAAGCATATGAAAGCGCAGTCTTTAGGGCACTACCAGAAGAATCTTGAGCAACAGCAATTAGATCGGGAATCCCACCGCCGTTTACAAATTCTGATCGCACAGTATGACCGGGGGCTTTTGGAGCAATCATGATTACATCCAGATCAGATTGCGGGATAATTTCACCAAAATGGATAGCAAAGCCATGAGCAAATGCCAGAGTTGCATCGCGCTTTATGTTTGGTTCAACTTCCTTACTGTAGAGCTTTTTTTGAAATTCATCAGGCGTTAATATCATTACCAAGTCTGCTTGGGAAACGGCAGCCGGAACATCTTCAACTTTTAATCCAGCAGATTCTGCTTTGCTTCGGGATACGGAATCAGGACGCAATCCTACAGTAACATCAACCCCTGAATCATGTAGATTGCAGGCATGCGCATGACCTTGGGAGCCATAACCAATGACAGCAACGCGCTTACTCTGGATGATGGATAATTCACAATCTTTATCGTAGTAAACCTGCATGAAAAGTACCTCTAAAAGTGATGATTCTGTATTAAATACTCTTTTGTTATTATTTGTAATTATAATATGTTCTATTGCAGGGGCTAGGCTTAAATTCAATTAGATGGGGTTGGTATATCGGAAGTATTTTTTCCCCGACTCAATTATTAATGGTGTTGCCCCGCCAAAATGTCCAGCGAGCATTACTGTACCCCTGTCAGCAATTCTTTCCAAGGTTTTAATGCGAGTATCCAACGCCATTTTCTGATCGTCATCAAAAACTGTATACCATTCGGGCCTTTCAATTTGCACCGGATGATGTAGTACGTCTCCCGTCAAAATAGCGCTGCGTTTTCCATCTGATACATCGATAACAACATTGCCAGGAGAATGACCAAAAGCTGGACGTAGTTGAACACCATTGAATATTTCATGCTCGGCACTTACTTTATCTATTTGTCCCGCTTCCATTACTGGCAAAACGCTCTCATTCCAAGCTGTTTTAAAAACGTGATTTTTAGTTTTGTTATGAATATTTTCCCAATAATCGTATTCTGGTTTTGCGATAAGGTAACGAGCATTTGGAAAAGTTGGAACCCAGTGTCCGTTTTCCAATCTAGTATTCCAACCAACATGATCCCCATGCAAATGAGTGCAACATACAAAATCAATATCCGCTGGAGTTAAATTTAATTGTTTAAGCCGATTAAGGTATGGGTAGTTTTGCATATGCCACTCTGCGATCAATGGATGTTCTTTATGAGCGCCAACACAGGTATCGACAAGTACAATTCCATGAGGTGTTCGCAGAATAAAACTGTGGTATGACATTTTTGGAAACCCGTTGATTGGATTAACAAATCTTGAATCCTTGAATGCACGAGTGGATGAAAATTTATCGTTACTTAAATCTGGAAAAATAAAGTTGAGACTATTTGCACTCGTTTCATATTCTTGAACTGACGAGATTTCAAAAGGACCCGGAATGTGTTTTTTTACCAACATAAATTTTTTTCACGTTTTATATTATAGTTTTGAGCATATGACTATCACGCCTCCAAGTGCAAATAGCATTTGTAGATAGCGTTTTTTAGGAGAATATTAATGATTATTGGCATTGGCGCTGCTTCTGGGCGACTCGGACGATGCGTTTTGGAGGAATTAGTTTCTGCTCCTCAGGAGAAAGAAATTGTAGCTATAGTAAGAAATACTGAAAATTTTCAGTTTGATGGTGCCGAGGTTCGTTCTGGTGATTACAACTCTGTCGATGAAATGACTCAAGCTCTCAAAGGAGTAGATATTTTCTTGATGATTTCAGCTCCTGTAGCCCTAGAGGTTGATCGCATTAAACAACACAAGAATGCAATTACCGCTGCGGTTGCGGCAGGAGTTCAAAAAGTTGTTTTTACCAGTGTGATTGGTAATGGCTTGGAGGAAAGCACAATGTTCGCTGAAACGCAGCATGTAAATCGTCAAACTGAAGAAGACCTTAAATCTTCTGGTTTGGAATGGATTATAGGTCGAAGCGGATTATATTTGGATTTGGATCTTTTGCATATTTTACGAGCAAATCAGGAGGAGGGTGTTTACAGTAACAATGGCGGTGATGGTCGCTGCGGATACATTAGTATTGCAGCGCTTGGATATGCTTTTGCTCAACTCTGTCTTTTGGAAGACTGCAATGGTCTTATGCTTAATTTGGTTGGCAAAACTTATACTCAAACAGAACTTGTAAATATGGCAAATAAAGTTTTTGGATTAAATGTTCGATATCAGCCCATAACCACTCAGGAAAATATCGCGCGCTTCATGAAAGACGAAAAGATTTCAGCTCGTGGTGAGAAAGTTGCACGTATGTTAAGTGGTTGTTTTGAATGTATTAATATAGGTGCTTATGATGTTGAGTCGCATTATTTCCAAGCTGCTGGACGAGACGTCTGTTTGTTAGAAGAAGAAATGGAATTGATACGAGATAATCCACGAACATAAAATTTATTTTTAGGAGTGATTTGATGACAGATAAAAGCCCAATGGTTCGGGAAGACGGAACTTATTCGTTTGTAGATTTACGTCGAGAAATGATCTTTGCTACCGCTGTGCAGACTCGAGTTATGGGCGTTGATGGAGATAATCCGGGGCCATCTATTCGTAGGAATCTTGATTACTTTTTGGAAAGTATCGATATTGCTCAGAGTGGAGGACCGCCTAGCGATTTACTTGTTTTTCATGAGTTTCCTATTACAGGTTTTTCAGAGTGGACTCGTGATCAGCATTATAATTTGGCACTTGATTTGAACGGCCCAGAGTTAGCTGAAGTTGCTGCTAAAGCTAAGCAATATCGTTGTTATATTGTTTTCGGTGGTTACTTTAAAGATGAAGAAAATTGGCCAGGTCACATCCTGCATCAGATGATACTAATGGGCCCAAAAGGTTTAGTTGCTAATCATTGGAAGCAGCGAAATTTGCGAGGTATGTGGCCGAGCGAGCAATACACTACAACAATTTATGATGTTTATGATCGCTTTGTCGAAATGTATGGTATTGAAGCTGTAATCCCAATTGTTCAAACTGATATCGGTAATATTGCTATGTCAGCTGTACAATTTGAACCAGAGTTGTTTCGATGCATGGCAATGCAGGGTGCGGAAATTATTTGCAGAGTCGCAACAGGTGGATTTGAATACCATGATTTTCGACTGACTTCTTATCACAACAGCTTGTATACGATTGCAACCAACAATGCAGTAGGTAACGGCGATCACACGACAGGTTTTTTTGATGATGCAAATTATGGAGGCCCTGGAAATTCAGCTATTTTTGGCCCTCGAGGTGTCGAACTAGAAAATTGTGGACCTTTTGAGACTAAGCGAATGGCAATGATACCAATTGGTCAATTTCGAAAGCGTCATAGAATTCCTGATGTTCATATAGATCTTTATAAGCCAGTTTTAAGGCAATATCGAACCCGCTATGATCATAGTTTGTATTTAGAAAACCATCCTAAGAATAAAAAAGAAGCTTCAGAACAGTTTCAAAAGAATGCTCGCTGGGTTCACAATTGGTAAGAAAAAGATTATTTAGAATTCTTTCTTGCTTTAGTTTCAGTTATAACTTCTTCTGCTACATTCTTAGGGCAAGGCGAGTAGTGATCAAATTCCATCGAAAATTGACCTCGACCAGAAGTCATCGTTCGTAGGTCACCAATATAACCAAACATGTCACTGAGCGGCGCCTCCGCCTTAACTCTTACACCAGTTGGACCCATATCTTGGGATTTGATTATTCCGCGACGTCGATTTAGATCACCAATAACATCTCCAACATGATCATCAGGTGTGAATACATCCACATTCATGATCGGTTCGAGGAGTTGTGGAGCGGCCTTAGGTACAGATTGACGATATGCTGCCCTAGTTGCGGCTTCAAAAGCCATAGCGGATGAGTCAACCGCATGATAAGCGCCATCATTTAGGGTAAATTTTAAATCTAGCAGCGGGTACCCAGCAAGAGTGCCTTCAGTCATGCATCTTCCGAATGCTTTTTCAATTGCAGACCAATATTCTCTTGGGACATTACCACCCGTAACTTTCGACTCAAAAATATATCCGCTGTTGGCTTCGCCAGGCTCTATTGCGTAATCGATTTTACCAAATTGGCCTGCACCACCCGTTTGTTTTTTATGGGTATAACTGTCTTCGATTGATTGCGTAATGGTTTCACGATAGGCAACTTGAGGCTTACCTACCTCTACATCAACATTATGAGTTCTCATTAATATGTCAACTTTAATGTCAAGGTGCAGTTCTCCCATTCCCATCATGACTGTTTCACCAGTTTCTTCGTCAGTCATGATGCGAAAAGACGGATCTTCCTGAGTCATTTTGTTTAAAGCTATAGACATTTTCTCAGTACCAGCTTTATCAGTAGCAGCAACAGAAATAGAAATTACTGGATCGGGGAATATCATTGGCTCAAGGGTTGCAGGATTTTTTTCATCTGCAAGGGTATGGCCAGTTTGTGTGTTTTTCATACCTAGAAGTGCAACAATATCTCCGGCTTGAGCAGATTCGAGTTCTTCGCGAGAATCAGCATGCATTTCAACTATCCGGCCGATACGTTCGGATTTTCCAGTGAAGGTATTTAAGACATTATCCCCTTTTTTAATTTTTCCAGAATAGATGCGTGTGAAGGTTAGAGCTCCATATCGGTCATCCATTATTTTGAAAGCTAGCGCTCGGAAGGGCTTATTAGCATCTACAATTGCTTTACCGCCAGTTGGGTTTCCTTCCAGATCGATTTCTGGTTGCGGTTTAACTTCCGTTGGACTAGGCAAATAATCTACTATCGCATTTAGTATGTTTTGAACACCTTTGTTTTTAAATGCCGATCCACAGAAAGTTGGGAAAAAATCTAATGCAATAGTGCCCTTGCGGATGCATTTTTTAATGTCTTCAATTGATGGCTCATCCCCTTCAAGGTAGGCCTCTAAAATAGTATCATCCTGCTCTACGGCAGTTTCGATAAGTTTTTCTCTATATTCCTCAATCTTTGAGGACATTTCATCTGGCGGGTCAATAACTTCATAATTTTCAGGATTTCCTGATTCATCCCATACCCAAGCTTTGCGCGTAAGAAGATCCACAACCCCTTTGAAGTCATCTTCAATTCCTATTGGCAACACCATTACTATTGGAGTTGCTGCAAGAGTGTCTTTGATTTGTTCAACGACACGATAAAAGTCTGCACCTAGCCTATCCAGTTTGTTGACAAAAATAATTCGTGCAACTTCAGAGTCATTGGCATAGCGCCAATTTGTTTCTGATTGTGGCTCAACTCCACCTGATCCACAGAAAACCCCAACTCCTCCATCAAGAACTTTAAGGGAGCGATAAACTTCAATTGTGAAGTCAACATGTCCAGGGGTATCAATAATATTGAGCCTGTGATCATTCCATTCACAAGTTGTTGCAGCAGATTGAATAGTGATACCACGCTCCTGTTCCTGTTCCATAAAGTCAGTGGTGGCTTCACCATCATGCACTTCTCCAGTCCTATGGATTTTCCCAGTGAGTTTGAGAATTCTTTCAGTGGTGGTCGTTTTACCGGCATCTACGTGAGCGAAGATACCAATATTTCTATACAGGTTAAGTTCTGTCATGGTTTTATCAATGTTTGATGTTGGTAATAATTTAAGTTAAAAAGCAAAGCGTAAGTTTAGGTAAGATCTATCAACGATTGCTCTGACATGCTAATAATTTAAGAATACTCAGTTATGTTTCAGTGGTTGGTGCTGCAATGACCTATTTCAGAGATTAACAATTGCCACCAACCTATTGATTAAAAACAAACTGTATATGTCAAACCGATCGGCGGGCAATGATAGCAGGGGAAAAGCAGTGGGGCTACACAAAATGTAGCAATTTTTACTTTATCTATGATTGTGGCTTCTATGGCAGCCTCTATAGGCGATTATAGAGTCCCTATTCGGAACTTATTGCTGATTTAATTGCATTTAAGGTTGCATCAATAACTATCCGATGCTGCTGCTGGATGCTTATTTTGGGTTTCCATAGCTCTTTATAGCTACCGCCAATAAAGGAACCAAAATACATATGAATGCCACCAGGCACCGGTACCCAAGTTGCGTCAGTAGGGTAAAAGTTAACGAAATCTTTAAAGTTTTCGGGTTGTTCGCCTTCGAGAGTTGCCCGAAAAATGGAGGTAATGGGTAATGTAGAATCAGCAAGAGAAATGGCTGGATATGAATCCCACATAATTAGGCCACTAAGCATACCTTCATTACTGGCTGCAAATGTACTGGCCATTGCTCCTCCGAGAGAATGCCCAGCTAAAAACCAATTTTTTATTTCAGGAAAAGATTTAGGAGCTTTTGCGGCACTATTAGGTGCCAAGAAAGCAAAGTTATAGGGCATCGGCATACCAACAACAAGATAACCTTTAGCAGCAATCTCACGCATCAATGGGGCATAACCTTTGATATTGCAATTAGCACCAGGGTAAATGATTAAACCAGTAGTTACTTTTCCTATTTTTGGTTTCATCACCAACCAATCACGATCTTGAATATCAACGAATTCATTTGAAGTCATTGCTGCAATCGCTAATTCACCTGGCACTGCTTCGTTTTTATTGGTTGAATATTCGAGCCAAGCGAAGCCTAAGACCATTAAAACTGCGATACTAATACCAGCATATCGAAAGAATTTTTTTAGCATTAAGTCTCTCCTTGGTTACATGAAATCAATTTTATATTAAATTTATGTCTACCTTATTTTTAAATTTAAGAATAATTAAGGTAAATTGTTAATTAAGTTGTATTGATTATAGTAAGAATCAATACAAAATTTAATCCCCATTTAAAAACTATGAATACACAGCGTAGAAATTTAATTAAACTTTTATTAATTAGCAGCTCTGGTTTGATCGGTTGTAATGCACACGTAAATTCAAATTTAAAAAAAAATAATCTCGATCATCCCCAAAAATTATTAGAGGCATATCAACGATTATCGGGAAGTTTCGATGATCGCCTAATTATATGGTGGATGAGTGGGATACGTTATGGAGTTATTGGTGCTAGGTCTAAACCACTTTTTGGCATGCAGGTTGGTATGTTTCATCGTTTTTATCAGCAGCCCGATGGCAGCTTTAAAATTGCTTTTTTTGAATTAACTTACTATCAAGATTTATCAACTGGAAAGCTGCTAAGAGAATATAAAAATCCCTACACCGGCAAGACTAATTCTGTGCGTCACGTTAGACTTGGACCTGAAATTAGAGAGCTCAATACAAGTGGTTTAATGGTTGAAAAGAATGACTTCATTCCTGAATACCGGAGCTCTATGGGGCCACCTGTGATTAATGGTGATAGATTATGGATTCCGACCTCTGTGGAAGCGAAGATAAAATTTCCAAAACCTTCCGCCCCAGAAATTTTTTTGAATATTTATACTACGGTGCAAGGAAGCCTCTCCGAAGCCCAAAATCCGAACAATATTTCAGCTGATTGTACCTTTGAATTTCATAATATTTTGAAGTGGGAGCCTTGGATGCAAATGGGTGACCACCCTGGCCATATGATGAGTACAGCATCTGGGAGAAAACTTGAAGCGATTAATGACCTTCCGGATATCTATAGAGAGATGGCTAATCAGGTGCACCCAAAATATATTCGTGATCCCATAGCTACACTTAATAAGCTAAGTAAAAAACTTTCTAACTGATAATTAATCCGTTCTTTGGTGCAGAATCACTTCAAACAGGATTAAATTTAAGACTTCTTATAATGTTTGCTCCAATAAATTTAAATTGAAAAATAGGTTTTAAGATACACATGGATATTAATATTATTCTGGAACCGGATGTAAGTCCTGACGCGTTTGCTGAAATTGCAGTTGAAGCAGAAAAAATTGGTGCTCGAACTATTTGGTCATCCAATTATCATTTTCAATATGATGCTTTTCTAGCATTAGCCCCTGCTGCTGCTGTGACTTCTAAAATAAAATTAGGAGTATTAGCAGTTAGCCCTTGGGAGATGCACCCATTGAAAATGGCAAACGCGACTCTCACTTTGAATGAAATGTGCAATGGGAGAGCGATTATTGCTGTGAGTGGCGGCGGAGGTTTATTGGGAGCGATGGGATGGCGAGCAAGAAGTGGAGGCCCTAGCTGGCCCACGCAAGACCCAACAAGAAAAACTAGCGAGCCTGACCGACGTTTAACAGCAATCAGAGAAACTATGGAAGTTCTTGAGCTGGCTCGTTCCGGTGAATTTAATATGGGTTATGACGGAGATGTATTTGAGATCCGTCGACCTTGGGGGATGCAGTGGGCAAAACAACCTGATCCTGAGTTATACACTTGCTCATGTGGGCCCATGATGCTTCGTCTTGGTGGTCGTCTGGCAGATGGTTTACAGCTGAGTGATTTCACTTTGCCACAAATGCCTGAAGTTATAAAAAATGTTAAAGCAGGTATTGCTAAGCGAAAAAACCCAATCAAAGATTTTCGTATAGGGAATTTTTGGGCTTGGCATATTAAAAAGGATCTTGAGGCCTCAATGTATGAAGCGCGGCGCGAATTAATTTGGCGTGCGGCAATTATTGGTCAGGTTAAAGAAGACATTATGCCTTTTTTACACGATGAAAAAGAAATGGAAATTTTGATGGATAATTGGGAAAGTATGCGCATTGCTTTTCGCAATCGAAGTGGAGTTATTGAAGGTATTCCTGAGGAAATTGTTAATAGGCTTATTGCAGGAATGTCATCTTCAGGAGATATGGGCGCTATTGATCAAGAAATTGATCGCTATAAAAAACTTGCAGATGCAGGATTAACTGAATTGGATCTTCGATTATTTGATGACCCTATGGAGGGCTTAAAGATGATTGGTGAGCATGTGATTCCAGCCCTTACTTGATTGATAATTCGAAATTATTTTAATTACCATAGTCAATTTGAGAAATTAAAAATTTATTTATTCCTCCATCTACTTTTAACTCAATCTTGTCGCCAATTGATTTCTTTAACAAGGCTTTTGCAAGAGGGGAGTCAATACTAATAAATTTATCATTTTGATTGGTTTCATCTGCACCCACAATTCGATATTTGATTGACTTGTTTTTATCAGTCTTTAATTTAACCCATGCTCCAAAGAATACTTTCTTTGTATCTGGTTTGTCTTTAATAATATTTAAATTGGGTAAACGTTTTTGAAGATAACGAATTCTTCGATCAATTCCTCCTAGTTCTTTTTTTCTATATATGTATTCCGCATTCTCTGAACGATCTCCTTCAGCTGCGGCTTCAGATAGTGCTTTAACAACCTCCGAGCGCTTTTTCCACAGTTGTTTAAGTTCCTTCTGAAGGGATTGATATCCTTCAGGAGTTATATAGGGTGATCCAGCTTGTTGAGGTGGTCTCCATCTGCCCATCAGGTTTCTTCCCAATGAAATATCGCTCGCAACCGCCTGTTAAACAAGTTCACTTCCATAACTTTTAATAACATGTTCCAGCATTCCATTTTTAATGACTGTATCCTACAGTTAAGTACGTTTAATTGAGGATTCTATATTGTTACTTCCTGAATACAATTTTCATAAACCAAAAACGCTTGATGAATGTTTGCAAGTACTTTCTAAAATTGGTGATCAAGGTCAATTAATTGCTGGTGGGACTGATGTCGTTTTTAACATGCGACTTCGTTTATTTCAGCCTGAGCACTTGGTAAGCATTAGGAGTTTAGAGGAACTTCAGACTATTGAGGAATTGCCTGATGGGGCTCTAAGGATTGGCGCAGGATGTCGATTGGAGGATTTATCCCATCATCAAGTTATCCAGCAAAAATATCCTGCGTTGAAAGAGTCCATTGATGCTGTGGCATCAACCCACATTCGTAACTTGGGAACTTTGGGAGGAAATATTTGTCTGCAGACACGTTGCTGGTTTACCAATAATTCTGAAGAATGGCGTAAAGGCCGAGAAGGTTGTTTTAAGACTGATTGTGAGCATTGCCACGTTATTCAGACCGCGCATCGTTGTCATGCAATTAATAATTCTGATACTCCTGTCGCATTAATTGCTTTGGATGCAACATTGACTCTGGCGAAAGCAGGTGAAACAAGAGAGGTTCCAATCGCAGATTTTTATCGATGCGACGGAGAAGATTTCTGCATATTGGAACCTGATGAAATGGTCACAGCTATTACTTTGCCTGCTATTCAAAAGTCTTCTGTTTTTCTAAAATTTACCCCACGCCGAGGAATGGATTTCTCGTTGGGAGCTATTGCTGCGAGTGCCAACTTTTTTAATGGAAAGGTTGAGAATGTTCGGCTTGTACTTGGCTCTATTTCTTCTGCTCCGATTGATTTGGTTGGGCCTGCAAAAATTCTGGAGGCTGAAGGACTTGACGATCAAGCTATAGAAAAAATTCTACCTTTGATTCGGGGTGAGATGGGAGAGTTAACTAACTTATATGGACGAGCCGGTTACAAAAAACAAATTGCTCGATCATTAGTGGAGCGTGCAATAATCAAATTGCGGGAGCTTCAAAATGGCTAAACACATTATGAGCCTTACAGTTAATGGCGACAAAAGTGAATTTGCTGTGGATGACACAGATACCTTACTTGATGTGATTCGCAATCAACTTTCTCTAACAGGCACAAAACGTGGTTGTACCACCGGTTCCTGTGGCGTTTGCACTGTTAATAACGATCGTGGTGAGGCTATGCTCTCATGCCTCACTCTTGCTAGAGAATGGGACGGTGAATCCGTTACAACGATCGAGGGGTTGGAAGCAGATGGCCAACTGGATGCCATTCAGGCGGCTTTTGTGGAATTCGGCGCAGTGCAGTGTGGGTTTTGTACGCCCGGGGTGATTATGTCTGCGAAGGCCTTACTTAATCGCTATCCTCAGCCAACCGAAGAGCAAATTAATGAAGGTATGGCAGGCGTGCTTTGCCGGTGCACAGGACACATTAAAGTCAAAGATGCGATCCGTAATGATTTTCGCTTGCGTCATGATTTAGCTAATCAAAGTAAAAATAAATCCGATAATGATGCTCAAGAATTTAAGCCAGAACCTGGGTTCAGTTACACGGGGAAAAAATAATGAAGGGCGAAGTTACATTAGATATGGTAGGTCAACGTCGCCCTCGGATTGACGGACCGGAGAAGGTCAGCGGCCGAGCAGTTTTTACTGATGATGTTCGTTTGCCCGGAATGTTGCACGGAAGAATTCTTCGCAGTCGTCATCAACATGCAAAGATATTGAAACTCGATACTTCCAAAGCCGAAGCTTTGCCAGGAGTGCATGCAGTTGTTGTTGCCGAAGATGCTAAAGGAATATACGCAACACCAAACGAGCCAACTATTTGCGGTGATGTTACTAGATACATCGGCGAAGAGCTTGCTGGAGTTGCTGCAATAGATGAGCGAACTGCTGCAGAAGCCCTCGAGTTAATTGAGGTCGAATATGAGGTTTTGCCCTCTGTAAGTACAATTCGACAAGCTTTGAAAGATGATGCGCCTCAAGTGGATGAAGGTTTTCCTGGCAATATTGTTTCTACGGATTTTGATGATTGGGGCACGACGGAGCAATCTTTTGACGAAGCCGATTTGATTTTTGAAGACAAATTTGTTTCCCGCCCAACACATAATCTTTTTGCGGAATACCATGTCGTAGTGGCTGATTTTTCGAGACCCGAAAAGCTTGATATATGGACGCCAACTCAAACTGCTTATTTGTTTCAACATTCTTTTGCAGCTGCTTTTAAGCTCTCCATAAATCAGGTGCGCATCGTTCATTTACATACCGGTGGTGCTTTTTCCGGTCGTGGATCCGTTCGTCCGCATCATTACATTGCTGCTCTTTTGTCTAGGAAAGCACGTCGACCCGTGAAAATATTTTCTAGCGGTGATGAGGAATTTCTGATCTGTCGTACGCTTGGAGATAATCAATATAAACTTCGTACCGCCGTCAATCGGGATGGTCTTGTTAAGGCAATTGACATTGAAGCTGTTCTTGATGGCGGCGGTCAAGGCCATGCGCTGGGTTATTTTGGTTGGATGGTTGGTAAATGCATGTCATGGATCATGGACCTTGAAGGCTTAAGGTTTGCCCGGAAAGTGGTATTGACTAATCAGCGACCAAATTTTCTTGGGCATGGCGGCATGATGATTGGGACCAATGCAGGCTTGATGCAGCAATTGCAACGAATAGCAAAAACCCTTGAAATTGATCCGATAGATATGTTGCTTAAGAACGCCATTGAAAAGGGACATATTGGAATGTCAGGCGAAACTTTCGCTAGTTGTGGCCTTAAGGAATGTTTGGAAAAGGTACGAGATGCATCCGGTTGGAAAGACAAGTACGGTAAATTACCTAAATACCATGGAATAGGCGTTGGAATGGGTTCAATGGCTGCTGGGGCAAGAGGTGCTTTTAGGCATGATACTTCTGCAGCGATGGTAAAAGTTGGCGAGGATGGCCTTGTAACAGTTTTTACTGGAATTCCTGATATGGGCCAAGGAACTCATACAACTATGGCAATGATCGCTGCAGAAGTTCTAGGAATTACCGATTCAGAAATCAGTGTTGTGGCTGGCGATACTGATATTACTCCAGTGGATGTAGGGGCATTCGCTCAACGTGGCACAATCATGACCGGCAATGCTGTGAAAAATGCTGCTGAAGACGCGCGAGCGCAATTAGCTAAAAATGCTGCTGAATGGTTGGAGGTAGATGAGGCTGAATTGGTGTTTCATGAAGGAAAGATATTTGTTGAGAGTGATCCGGAAAAAAACGCACCCTTTGCAAAAGTTGCTCACAGTACTTTGCATAGCAAAGAAGGCAGATATGTTATGGGTCGCGGTTTTTATACAACACCCGTTGATTACGGCACTGCCGCTTGGTCATTTGGTGCACAAGTAGTTGAAGTTAAAGTTGACCCCGATACTGGTTTGGTGAACGTATTGAAAGTTTGGGTTGCGCACGACTGTGGAAAGGCTATTAACCCATTGGCAGTTGAGGGGCAGATTGATGGCCAGATCTATTCAGCTATGAGTCAAGTGCTTTATGAAGAATGTGAGACTGATGAAGGTCAGTATTTGAATCCCTCTCGATTGGAATACAAAATGCCGCGTACTTATGAAATGCCCGATGTTGAATACATTATTGTCGAAACTAATGACCCATATGGTCCATTTGGTGCAAAAGAAGTTGGTGAGGGACCAATCGTAGTTGGCGGCGGCGCTATAGCGGCAGCGGTTGCTGATGCCGTTGGTTCTTTTCTCCCTGAAATTCCTATGACGCCTTTTAAAGTGTGGCGTGAAATTCGTAAAAACGAATATCGTGAGCAACGAAAGTCAGCCTAAAAAAACAGAATTTATAATCCTTTCATTAGAGTTACTCTATGATTAAAAAACTTTGTTTTTCTACTTTTCTTGCCTTTGGTTTTATTACTTTAATTGCCTGTAGCTCAAATTTTATTGCAACTACTCAAGAAACTATTTTGGTTGGTGGCTCAACAGGACGCCAAGGTACTGCCGTTGTAGGAGAGCTAATTAAGCGAGGTTATCGTGTTAGAGCGATGACTCGTAACCCTAGCAGTAAGAAAGCAATGGCCCTTGCAAATAAATACGATGTAGAAATTTTTGAAGGTGATTATGCTGATTTTGATTCTTTGCTGATTGCGATGCGGGGTGTCAATAAAGTTTTTTTCTACACTAGTCCTCTCTCACGTAATGAGCTTCTCGAGGGAAATAATGTGATTTCTGCCGCTAAAGAATCAGGAGTAAAACATCTTGTTTACTCTTCAGGCGCAGCTGCGGAGCCAGGAAACGGCATACCAGGTGCTCAGATGGATATTGAGCTTGCCATTGTCTCGAGCGGTTTAAATTTCACTGTTTTACGCCCAGTTGCATTTATGGAAAATATTGACCGAACGCAAAAACGAATTGCTAAAAATGGGATTGTTGATTCTCGTGAACCTTCTCGAATGTTATATTTTATTTCGATACCCGATATTGGATTTTATGTAGGCGAAGCATTTAATCATCCAAAACGATGGAAAGGTGTTGCGATGAATATTGCTGGAGACAGCATGACAATTAATGAATACGTTATGACTGTCGGTGCTGTTATGGGGCGATCATTATCTTACCGTCGCCAACCACTTGAGTCATATTTAGCAGCAAAGCCCAAGTTTTTAAGAACACTTTTTAGGTGGTATGACAACGTTGGATACACTGCAGATGTTGATTCTGCTCGTAAGGAATTTCCCAAACTTATAACGCTTGATAGTTATTTGCGTTCAACAGGTTGGGAAAATTGGCAGGAATAATTTCTAATTTTTCTTAGTTTCTTTTCTATTGAGCAACAATAATGCTGGTAGTGCGAGCAGAGATATAGGCAAAAGTAGCAACATAGTCATTGGATGGCCCATTTGCGAAATCAATCTGCTTCCAAGGTAAGTCACCCAGACTTCACAACCATTTGTCGCCGACATGAAAATTGAGAATCGAGTTGCCGCAAATTTACCATTTGAGAGCTCCATAAATAGGGTGTAACTTGCGCAAGTTAAAAAACCGATGGCAATGTAGATAGGGATAGAAAGTAATAGCCATTCTTTTGGTCTGAGATTGATGTTTGATAGAGCTAGAAGGGCTATTAAACTTACCGTGGCTGCAACCAAAGTAATGCCAATTAAGATCGCAGTTTTAGAATTTTTCTTCGTGGTAAAACGTCCTCCTGTGAGGGCACCGATTACAAGCCCAATAGGTGCAATGACCCCAAATAGAAGTGATAGATTTTCTTCTGTGTTACCAAGTTTTTGCATAAAAGGCCCCACAGAAACACTGAAAAATTCAAAACCTGCGCTTGCAGTAAGAGCTAGCCACAAACCAATTAGAATCGTTGGTGTAATAAAATTTTTCCAGTGAAGTTTTGTTGTCTTCTTATGCGAAAGATCTTCTGATTGATTTTCACTGGGCGATGAAAATAATAAAGCAACCATCGGCAGCCATATCATTGTTATTACCAATAGAATACCAATCGTCTGATAACCTTTTCCTATGATTGCCAATACAATGGATGCGGTTAGAGCTCGCCCTATAAGCATTCCTGTTTGCATCCATCCGTTAATTTGCCCAAGTTCTTGCTTAGGTGTAGTTCTTATCGCTAGAGCATCAATGCTTACATCTTGTGTTGCTGCAAAACACCCGTGAATAAAAAGAAAAATGACTAAAAGTTGGAAGTCATCAATCCAGTCAATGGGTATTAATAATAGAAGTAATATACCCATCATAATTTGACAGCTAACAATAAAATGGCGAATTTTTATTTTACGAAAAGCGGCGAAATCAATCACTGGCCCCATGAGGAATTTAAATACCCAGGGCAGAGTTAATGTTGCAGATAATTTTGTTATGGTCGCTAGATCAACCCCCTGTATTGAAAGCAAAGAGGGTAGAGCCCACCAAATAAATCCCATCGGGGCTCCCTGACTTAGATAGAGCAAGCCAAATAACCATCGTCTTCTTAGCGATGGTCTAAAGAATTGATTTTTTATTTCAATTACCACAGATTAAGAATCTTTATTGTCAATCATTTGCGTTGGATTCTTTTGCAGCTCTCTTTGTTCTTTTTTTAACGCAAGTTTTTTAAACCGACGTTCAGAATTTTTTTTATTTATCTCTTCGCCAATGTGAGTTTCACCCCGAGATTTTGCAAGTTGAATTTGCTTTTGACGTTCGCGGTATCTCGCTTGCTGCTGTGGACTTTTCTTTTGATAGCAGAGATGACAGCTTTCCCCCAGAATATATTGAGGATGATTAATGTCAGCTTTCGATAGTGGCATTCTGCAAGCATGACATTGAATATAATCTCCGGGTTCTAGACTATGATTAATAGCTACTCGTTCATCAAATACGAAACATTCTCCCTCCCAAAGAGAGTCATCCTTTGGGACATCTTCTAAATATTTTAGAATCCCACCACGAAGATGATAAACCTCTTCAAAACCAATCTTTTTTAAATAGGAAGTAGCTTTTTCGCAACGTATTCCACCGGTACAGTACATAGCTACTTTTTTTTGCTTATTTGGATTAAGTGATTCCCTTGCAAATTTAGGGAATTCTCTAAAGGATTCTGTTTGTGGGTTTTTCGAGCCTTTAAATTTTCCTAATTGAATTTCATAATTATTTCTTACATCAATTGTTACTACATCTGGCTGAAGAATTAATTCATTCCAATCTTCAGGTTTTACGTAGGTTCCCGAATCTTTTTCGGTTTGTATATCAGGAATGCCCATTGTGACAATCTCTTTTTTTAATTTTACTTTTGCTCTGGCAAATGGAGCTTTATCAGTCATAGAATACTTAGCTTCAAGACCGCCAAGTTTCTTGTTCCAGATTGAGTCATTGCGAAGCCACTTTAAAAAAATATCAATGGATTCAGCACTACCTGAAATTGAACCATTAATACCCTCACGAGCGAGTATGATGGTTCCCTTGATTTTCATTTTCTGCATCTTTCTTAGGAGAGGAAGTTTCAGCTGTTCGTATTCTTGCAGCTTTACAAATTGATACAGAGTTGCAACGTAGAATTGATTCATTTCTTCGATTATATTGAAAGTAAATAACTTAGGTTAAATAAACATTTATTATGAATGCTAAGGAAATAATTTAAAAATTAGAGTGTTGAGGACTATTCTGCTTGAGCCAATCAAATAAATTACCCATTTTATATTCCTTTCGTCGTTGCCCATACGCAATAAGAGCGCGAATGACTTTACATTATTCAGGTATTAACGTGGAGTTACGAGAGATAGTTTTAAAAAACAAACCTGAGCATATGCTTGCATTATCCCCTAAAGGCACTGTGCCCGTGCTAGCTTTAAATAATAAAATCAATGATTTGGTTTTAGAGGAAAGCCTTGAAATTATGTATTGGGCTCTTAAGCAACATGACCCAGATGGTTGGCTGCTTAATTTTACTTCGAGCCAAAAGAATTTGATTTCATGTAATGACGAAGAATTCAAATACTGGTTAGATCGATATAAGTATCCAGATAGATTCCCTGATAGCAGTCAACAAGAATCCCAACAGCATTGCCTTAGTTTTCTTGAATCGCTTGAGTATCAGCTTAATTCGAACCAATATTTATTTGGAAATAAAGTTAGTATTACAGATGTAGCTATTTTTCCTTTTGTGCGTCAATATGCGTTTGTAAATTCAAGTTCTTTTGAAGCGGGCCCTCATCCTTTAGTTAAGAAATGGATGAATAAATTTCTTATGTCAGATTTGTTCACTTGTGTAATGCTAAAGTACCCTGAGTGGAAACTTGGCGATGATTTGACAATTTTTTAAAAAAAGAGGTACTAATTGTGTTGCTCTACTCATTTAAAATTACACCTAATAATCGAAAAGTTGAAGCTTTTATTGCCCATTTCGACCTACCGATTGAAATTCATCAGATTAGTTTTAAGCATCAGGAGCATTTTTCAGAAGAATTTATTGCAATAAATCCCATGAGTAAAGTGCCAGCTTTGGTTGATGGCGATTTTAAATTATGGGAATCAAACGCAATTCTTACATATTTAGCCGAAAAATTTCCTGAGACCAATGCATTGCCAATTGATGCTGAAGGAAGAGCTGATGCCGATCGTTGGCTGCATTGGCAAAGCTGTCATTTATTGCCCACGCAAATTGCTATTAAAATGGGAACTGAGAAAGATATGAATGCCTTTGATCCCTTATTTAATGTATTAGAAAGCAGATTAAAGGATCAGACCTTTATGCTTAGCCATCGTTTACCTGATGTCAGTATTGTAGATTTTGGCATCGCAGCTTATTTAATCACTAAGCTTGGAAATCAGTATGATTATTCAGGCCATCCGAATGTAGCTAAATGGCGAGAACGTATGCTTAATACTAAGGGATTCCTCGAGACGGACATAAAATTCTCACCTTAAAACTAAAAAGATAAATGACTGTATAGTTGCTAAATAATAAAGAACGGAGAATTCTAGTGAAGTCATTTTTTTCAAGCCTACTTTTTCTTGCTACTTTTAGTATTGGATTGGCAAACCCTGCTTTTGCGGGCGGTCATAAAAGCTCTCTTGACGCACCGACGGTTTTAATTACAGGTGCAAATCGAGGAATTGGTTTTGAGTTTGTGAAGCAATATGCTGATCTTGGTTGGCGTGTTATTGCGACTTGTCGTAATCCAGGATCTGCTGATGAGCTTAATAATTATGCTAAAAATTACGACAACGTGGTTGTTGAGCGCCTTGATCTTTTGGATCATGCTGGTATTGATGCCTTAGCCGCTAGTTATGCTGAACAACCCATTGATATTTTGTTAAATAATGCAGGTTTAATGCGTGGCCCAGATCGCGGTCAGATTATTGGAACAATCGACTATGAAGAGTTTGATCGCTTTTACAAAATCAATGCTATTGGACCATTAAAGGTTTCAGAAGCGTTTTATCCCAATGTTAAAAAGAGTGAGATGAAAATTATTGCTGCTTTAACAACTGGTAAAGGAAATAAAGGCATACCTGTACCAGGTTTTTCTTTATATAAGACATCAAAGGCTGCCCTTGATTCAATCCAAAAGGAAATAGCCCTGAGGTGGAAGAGGCAGGGCGTTAAGGTCGTAACCTTGCTCCCAGGCAGAGTTCTGACTCATGGGGAACCAGAAGGTTCGCAAAACTCAGTTCCTATTGAGAAAAGTATCAGCGGAATGATTGCAGTGCTGCAAGATTTTACTATTGATCAAACCGGTAAAATCATTCAATGGGATGGTGAATTAATAGATTAGATTTATGATGGAGTAAAAATGTTTTATAGCTTTAGGTTTCTTATTAAGTCTTTGACTTATTCGCTTATCTACCTTGTAGCTTTAGGCGCATGCTCTTTTACTTCAGTATTGAGCTCAGGCCCAGTTTTATCTACGAAAGCTGGTGAGATTCGAGGATCAGAGATTGGTAGCGTTCACTCTTTCAAAGGTATACCTTATGCTCAGCCACCCTTAGGTGATTTGCGTTGGCGATCACCAAAGCCTTTTAAAGCCTGGGAAGGTATTCGCAATGTAAAAAAATATGGCCCAAATTGCGCTCAACTGGATAACGATTTTTTATGGTTTGATCTTGGTAATTATAGTGAAGATTGCTTGAATCTGAATGTATGGACTCCAAGCATAGATGATGTATCAAATCTTCCCGTTATGGTTTGGATTCATGGTGGTGGTTATGTTAATGGTTCAGGCAATATTCCCAGATTGAATAGCCCAGGTTTTTCTGAGCGCGGAGTTGTATTGGTAACTTTTAATTATCGCCTTACTGCCTTTGGCTTTATGACTCACCCCGCACTGGCTGCAACAAACCCAAATGAACCTAACGGTAACTATGCATTGCAAGATGTATTACTTGCTTTAAGTTGGGTGCAAGAGAATATTCGTGCTTTTGGAGGAGACCCTTCCAATGTCACAATTTTTGGTGAATCAGCAGGTGCTGGTATCGTCAATACTCTTTTAGTTCTTCCGGACGCAAAAGATTTATTTCATAAAGCCATTAGTCAGAGCTCATCAGTTGGTTTAGCACCTGAACCTTTTCCAGATAAGCGCGCTGGTTTTAATCCTCCGAGCGATAAAGCAGGTATTACCCTAGCTAAGCGTGCCGGTATACCTAACCATAAATCATCGGATCCTTCAGTCGCCCAAGCTTTGAGAGCAATGACAACTGATGAATTGTTGGCAATAATTGATTTTCGCGATAGATATACCCCTGTTGTTGATGGCAAATTGTTACCTGAGCATGTTGGGATGATGTTGGCTGCCGGAAAGCAACATGCTGTTCCATATATAACGGGAGCCGTAAGCTGGGAAGCCAGCCTTGGCCGATCTATTGGCGGTCCCTTTTCCCCAGAAAACTTAAGTCGAATTATACCTAACGACGTTAAGCAAGAGCTCTACCCAAATTTATTGGGGAATGCGCTCGAGGATGCTGTATTTGGAGATATAGTGATTAATGCTGCTTCTGATTATGTTTCAACTGAAATGCAACGGCAGAAGGTTAATGTTTATCGTTATTATTTTAGTTATTTAGCGAGCGCTCGTCGTAATTTGCAACCTGGTGTCGCTCATGCAGATGATATAGCTTTTGTCCTAGGTACTCTTGACGATGAAAAAGATTTAACTGAAATAAGTTTCAAAGATAAAGAGATGACTGATCTAATGCAGTCCTATTGGCTTCAATTTGCTAGAACAGGAAACCCCAATATGGAGGGGCTTCCCTCATGGCCTAATCTTTCTTCTGATGCTTCCCCTGTCTTAGAAATTGGAGATGAGATAGTTGTTCGTCAAAATTTTCTTACCCAGCGTCTCGATCATCATGTAAATCGGAGTAAGAAATTATTAGAGCGATCGCAATAAATCTTTTAACTAATCTTTATTTATTACGACGGCAGTATCGGAGGGAGGAAATATACTTGCCGACATGGAGGTTTACCCTTCTTCTTATGCTTCAATCTCTATGTATTGGTTATGACCATTAGAATCCTGAATAGTTTTTAGATTTTCACTTTTGAATTGAGCCTTTTTTTAAAAAATAAAAAAATAATTTAAAAACAAATAGTTACAATTTATTTATTTGTTTTATTTAAAAAAATGTTATAAAATAAATAAGAAA
>JAYZVL010000004.1:0-8730 GCA_036155675.1 Pseudomonadota bacterium
GATAATCAAATAAAAATTCGAGGTTATAGGATCGAGCTCGGAGAAATAGAAACCATACTTGCTAGTCATCCTGCAGTAAAACAATCAATAGTAGCAGCGCATAAAAATCAAGATGGTGATAAACGCCTTGTTGGATATTTAATTGCTAATGAGAAAGCATTTGGTCAAAAAGAATTTGAAAAATGGAAACAAGATCAGATTCAGCAATGGCAGAACTTATGGCAGAATGCTTATCAAGCTTCAAATACAGAAGACCCTGCATTCAACATCTCTGGATGGGTGAGCAGTTATAACGGAAGACCAATCCCAGCTGGCGAAATGCTTGAATGGGTCAACTCAACAGCAGAGAGAATAAATGCGCTTGATTCTGAAAAAGTTTTAGAAATTGGAAGTGGGACAGGTTTAATTGCAGCAAGGGTAGCGCCGCAAGTAAAGTATTATTTAGCTACTGACTTTTCATCTGCTTCAATAAATTCAATTGACAATTTAAAGAAAAAAAATAAGTTAGTTAGTCTAAAAACAAAGCGATCGAATGCAAACAATCTTGGTTTAGATAAAAAAGAAAAATTTGACACAATTATTATTAACTCTGTTGCTCAATATTTTCCAGACGAAAAATACCTAGTCGAGACATTAATAAATGCTCAAAACCATCTTTCTTTTGGAGGAAAAATTTTTCTTGGCGACCTAAGAAACCTTTCTTTACTTGAAGTATTCCATACATCTATAGAAATTTATAAAGCAACTAAAGATCTATCGCTAGACATATTGAATCAAAAAATCCGTCAGCGAACCCAGCAAGAAGAGGAGCTCCTCATTAATCCAGAGTTTTTTTTACAACTCAATCAAATCTTACCGGATTTGAGTAATATTGAATTTCAACTTAAACGTGGAAAATTTGATAATGAAGTCACTTGTTTCCGTTATGACGTAATTTTAAGTTTTGATAATGCTCAAGTTGCAAAAAAAGATTTAAACGCTATAGATGGCCTAGAAATTAAGGATATTTCAGAAATCCATAATCATCTTAATTCCTCTGATACAACCAGCCTTTTTATTGGATTAAAAGATTATCGAATTGCTAGAGAAATAAAAGCCATGGGAATACTGGCAGATAATACAAAACTAAGGAATGTGGAAGAGCTAAGGCAGGCAATTAAAGAAGGTAATGATATTCTCTTTAGGCCTGAAGATCTTTATGAACTTGCAAAAGCATGTAATAAAAATTTGCAACTTATATATTCAAGCGTTGGGCGTTTTAACGCACTTTTTAGTAATAAAGATAATCCCATACCGACGGATGGGCGTCATATGCTCTCCTTGAAAAACCTCGATCCAGAGAAAAACTTTAACAATCCTCTTAAAGGAAAATTACATCGTAATCTAGTTCCGAATATTAAAACTTACCTTGGGAAAAAATTACCTAGTTATATGGTGCCGAGCTTCTTCTCTGTGATTGATAAATTTCCACTAACGCCAAATGGTAAAATCAATCGAAATGCATTGTCTCCACCTGATCAAGATAATACAAAAACCTATATAGAACCCCGAACAAAATCAGAAAGAGTTATCGCCGAAATTTGGGCAAACTTACTGGGGATAAACCAAGTAGGCGCAATGGATGACTTTTTTGAGCTTGGCGGACATTCTATTCTTGCTACACAGCTTATATCGAGAATCAGGGACGAGTTGCAATTGAACTTGCCACTAAATACATTGTTTGATAATCCAACGGTCGCTGCTCTTGCAGATGCAACTGATACTTTAATTTGGACAATGAATGAAGCCGGCCAAAATGATGAGCTAAGCTCAGATATAATTGAGGAAATAAATATTTAGATCTGGCTCCAATCTGTAAGCAAAACATAAATCGAATCAGACACCATTAAAGAACTAGGTTATAAAAATTATGGATATAGATATCATACTGAATGAATTCACCTCAGCTGAAGAAGCCTCTGAGCTTGGAAGATTAGCTGAAAGCTATGGAGTACGTGGTATTTGGTCCAGTAATTATGGCTGGTCAAGGGACCCTTTTATGGCCCTATCGCAGCTTGCTATTGAATCGAATAAAATTCTTATGGGGCCTATGGCAATCAGTGCTGCAGAACTTCACCCTCTGAAAATGGCAAATCTGCTTTTCTCATTAAACGAAATGAGCAATGGTAGAGCTATGATCATGGTTGGAGGTGGTGGAGCTGTTCTGCAGTCAATTGGTAAGCCTCGTGAAAAAATGGTTCAACACGCTAGAGAATGCCTAGAAATCCTTAGGGGCACAGCCCCAGATAAAAAATTAAACTATAAGGGAGATATTTACACAGTTTATGCTAACCAGCCTAAATGGATTAAAGACAAAGCTCCGCTTATTTATTTTGGCTCAAATCACCCCAAAACAAGAAAACTCTCCACAGAGCTTGCAGATGGACTTATAACCAGTGACTTTGTTCCCACCTTAATGAAAAAATTTATCTCGGAGGCCAAAAAAGATTTAAAAGAATCGGATCGGCCTGAAAAGGATTTTCGCTTTAGCAATTTTTGGGCGTGGCATATTAAAGAAGACCCTAAAGAATCTATGCGTGAAGCACGTCGCGAACTCATGTTAAGGGGTTGGCTAGGAAGACAATACTTTGAGCCTTTTCTTGATGATGATGAAGTCGACTTCATGATAGAACACACACAAGATTTTCTAGATGCATTTCTAAACGGCACTGATAAAATTAAAAATGTTCCTGATGATCTAATTAATAAAATGATTTCAAATATTTCCTTTGCTGGTGGTCTCGATCAGATAGAACCAGCCATCGAAACTTTAAAAGAATTCGAAGCGGCTGGGCTTACAGAAATAGCAATCCGTGTTCACGACGACTCGGCTGCGGCAATTAAACTGATTGGAGAAGAGGTAATACCTCGACTTTGAGTTTCACTTTCCAAACTAACTTCACCTCCATATCTTGCGGAAAAAACAGTTCTGCAAGTTTTTAGCTAATCCCGAAAGGCTCAATTGGGTATAAATTGCTAAAAATTATATAATTCTTTATTTTCAATGATTTAATTGATTTTATTAACACCTTGTTGATAAAAACAGCTTGCCACTTTGCCAAATCAGGATTATTTGGCCTTAGTTACCTTGCCTGAAACTGGCTGCATGTTAAATTTAAGGGTCATGTATGGGGTTTTAGCCCTAATGTCATAAGCAAAGCGCTAATAAAAAAAATCTAAATTTGCCAATACCTTAGAGATAATTGCCAGAAATGACTGCGATTGATTTACTGAAGCTTCTCAACGAGCAGGGTATAACGCTGTCTGTAGACGGTGTTGATCTGCGTATCAGTGCACCCAAGGGGGCAATGAACGAAGAGCTCCGCCAATTAATAATTGAATTAAAAACTGAATTATTAGATCTATTAACTACAACCCAAAATCCCGAAATCGAAGCATTCGAGATAATTTCTAGAAAAGATGAATTAGCTCTATCTTTTGCACAGCAAAGACTCTGGTTTCTTGATCAGCTAGATCCAGGACTCTCGATATATAACATACCAAGTGCGCTTAAATTAAGCGGACCGTTAGACTTGGACCGGCTTCAAGATGCAGTCAATCAACTAATTCAGCGTCACGAAGTATTTCGATCTAAGTTTATAACCGTTAATAGAAAACCAGTCGTTAAAATAGATAAGAATATTACCGTTCGATTACAAAAAAATTATGCATCAAGAATAAGTGAATCTGAATTAAATAAACTACTCTCCAGTTTAAATGATATTCCATTTGATCTTGGTCAAACACCATTGTTACGTGTTCATTGCGTTAAGCTCAGCGATGAAGCTCATATTCTTTTACTTATTGTGCATCATATCATTGCTGACGGAGAATCATTAGTTATAGCACTTGAAGAACTCGCTGCAGGCTATGCTAATCAATCTAATTTAACATCAAAAATACAATACCTTGACTTTGCAGCTTGGCAACGGAAATTATTAACCGGGAAAGAAGAAAAACGACAACTCAAATACTGGCAAGAACTTCTGATTGACGCCCCTCCACTTCTAGATATACCAGCAGATTACCCAAGACCCAGTAAGCCTTCTAATCGTGGTGGTTGGATACAAAAGCTAATTTCGAAAGACCTCAGGAATCAATTAAATGAAATAGCAAGAGCTGAAAAAAGCACACTTTATATGGTGACACTTGCGGCCTTTAAAGTACTATTAATGCGCTGGACGCAGGAAGAAGATCTTGTCATTGGCACTCCAGTAGCTGGCCGACATCACAATGGTACGCAGAAAATCATTGGGCTTTTTATCAACAGTCTCGTGATTCGCAGCAATGTTCAGCCAACTCAAAGTTTTAAAGCTTACCTGAAGCAAATCAATCAGCTGAGTCTAGATGTGCTTGAACATCAAGATTTACCATTTGAAAGACTTGTTGAGAAACTCAATATTAAACGAGATACGAGTTACTCTCCCGTTTTTCAGGTATTTTTCAATTTTCAGAACCGAGAAAAAGAACTGGTTCCTTTTGAAAAACTTGAAGTTTCTCCAGTTGTTGTTGAGACCGGAACCGCTAAATTTGATTTAAGTATCCTAATCGAAGACCGGAGTGATGGGCTTTCAGTATGGTTTGAGTACAGTAAAGATCTCTTTAAACCTTCAAGCATCAAAAGAATGAGTAATCACTTCGAAGTGCTTTTGAATGGAATTATTAATGATCCTGATCGTATTATTGGTCAACTTCCAATCCTAACAAATTCAGAAACAAATCAGATTGTCTCCACATGGAATGATACAGGGGTTGACTATAAGAATGACGGAACAATGCACAGTTCATTTGAGAAAATGGCTGAGTCATTTCCAGAGAAAGAAGCAATATGGAGTGTCAAGGAAGCTCTTACTTATCGAGAATTAAACAGGCGAGCTAACAAGCTTGCCGCTAAACTCAGACATCTAGGCATTGGGCCAGAAGTTTTAGTAGCTCTTTGCACTGAACGATGCAATGAAATGATTGTTGCCATGCTTGCCATATTAAAAGCTGGCGGTGCTTATGTACCGGTTGATCCTCTATATCCAAAACAACGGGTAAGCCATATGCTTCAAGATAGTGAAGCGTCTGTCCTAATTACTCAATCGTCCCTAATGAATAAATTACCAGAGACGAAAGCCACAAAAATTTATCTTGATAATTTCGACTGGTCAACAAATAAATCTCAAGATAAAAATTTCAAAAATGAAGTAATTGGTAAGAATCTTGGTTACACCATATACACCTCTGGTTCAACAGGCTTACCCAAAGGAGTAGAAATAGAGCACCGTAATGCGGTAGCGTTAATTAATTGGTCAAAGCAAACATTTTCTAAAAATGAATTCTCTGGAGTGCTTGCATCAACTTCAATATGTTTTGACTTATCAGTATTTGAAATTTTTTGCCCATTGTCTGCGGGGGGAAGAATTGTACTTGTAGAAAATGCGCTTAGCCTTGCAACTTTACCTCAGGAGGCAAATGTAACTTTAATCAATACAGTTCCATCTGCTATTGCAGAACTTCTTAGAATTGAAGGTATTCCAATTTCAGTAAAGACAGTAAATCTTGCTGGAGAACCTTTAACTACAGAACTTGTTAATAAGATCTATGATTTAAGAAATATCAACAATGTAAACGATTTATATGGCCCATCTGAAGATACAACCTACTCCACATGGACAAGACGAGAAGTTGACGTAAGTCCAACTATTGGCAGGCCAATTGATAATACACAGGTTTATTTATTGGACTCATTCGGTCAACCAGTGCCTGTTGGTGTTGCAGGTGAAATGTATCTTGGCGGTTCAGGAGTTACTCGAGGCTATAGAAATCATCCAACATTAACTGCTGAAAAATATGTTGTAAATCCATTTAATAAAAAATCTAAAGCACGGTTATTTCGAACAGGTGATCAAGCGAAGTATCGAGAAGATGGCAATCTAGAATTCATAGGTAGGCTTGATCATCAAATTAAATTGCGTGGCTTTCGAATTGAGTTAGGTGAAATAGAAACTGCTCTAAGAAAAGAACCGAATATCGATGATGTCGTAGTCATCATTCGTGAAGATACATTAGATGACAAGAGGATCGTTGCATATCACGTTGGAGATGCTTCCGCAAAATTATTGAGACAGAATCTTATCCAAAAGCTGCCTGAATACATGGTTCCTTCCGCATTTGTAGAACTTGAATCACTTCCATTAACCCCAAACGGAAAAATAGATCGAAACGCCCTACCCAGGCCAGATTGGCGAGAATTAAACACCACAGAATATGTTGCACCTCGAACTCCAATTGAAGAAACATTAGTAGAAATTTGGAAAGAGTTACTTAATGTTGAAAAAGTTGGCGTACATGATGACTTTTTTATGTTAGGTGGACATTCATTACTCGGAACACAGTTAATTGCAAGAATCCGTGACACACTTAACAATGATTTAGCGCTACGTGCGTTATTTGAGAGTCCGACCATAAGTGGAATTGCAGCAGCAATGCAAAAAAATTATGTCGCAGATCTTCCAAAACTGACTAGTAAAAAAACAACTACTTCACCTTTGGCCCCAGCACAGCAAAGAATATGGATACTCGAGCAACTGGAACCAGGTAATTCAGTTTACAACATACCTTTAGCGCTTCGACTAAAAGGTGAAGTAAATCAAGACGCATTACAAGAGGCTATTAATCTTCTAGTTACTCGTCACCAAACCTTACGTAGTAAATTCGTTATAGAGGCTAATAAGCCGAAACAAAAAATTTCCTCAGGGCAAAAGATAAATTTAAAGATTTTTGATTTTGGAAACCAAGATAAAAACAAATTAAAGAAAAAACTCACTGAGCTTGCGAGAAAGCCATTTCAACTAGAAGCTGGGCCTTTGTTTCGTGTCAACTTAATTCACCTAAATGGAACTGAGAAGATACTGCAAATAGTAATACATCACATCATTGCAGTTGGTTGGTCAATAGATATTTTACTAAGAGAGATTGCTCAAGACTACTCGACCATCATAAACAACAAGCCAAGCACTATAGAAAAACTGAAAATTCAATATTTTGATTACGCGCGCTGGCAAAACAGCTGCATGAAAACTAAATCCTTAGGCAAACAACTTGAGTACTGGAAAAAAAGTCTTCTGGGCGCTGAACCAATTATTGAACTACCAATTGATCATCCAAGGCCTGCGATCCAGACTTATGCTGGGGCATGGTATGAAATAAAAATTCCTGTTGCGCTAGCTCAAAGCTTGAAGGAATTGTCACAAAAACAAAATTCAAGTTTTTTTATGATTCTACTGGCCTCATTTAAGATTCTTCTAGCTCGTGATACTGGCCAGCAAGATTTAGTTATAGGGACCCCTATTGCAGGTCGTCAGCGAATTGAACTCGAAAGTGTAATCGGTTTATTCATTAACACTCTTGCTATTCGAACCGATTTAAATGGCAACCCAAAATTTTCTGAAGTTTTAAAACGAGTTAAGGAATCTTCATTAGGAGCTTTTTCAAATCAGGATTACCCATTTGAAAAACTTGTAGAAGAGCTACAACCAAATCGAGACACGAGCTACTCGCCAATTTTTCAGGTTATGTTTAGTTTACAAAATACTTCTGCGTCAAGCTCAAAATTCTCAGAAATTGAATCTGAACCGGTGTTATTCGAATTTGGAAATTCTAAATTTGATCTTACGCTTGCCGTGGAGGAAAACGAAAAGAATGTATCTGCATATTTTGAATATAGCACTGATTTATTTGATGCCTTAACCATAAAAAATATGGCAGATCGCTGGAAATTATTATTAGAACAAATTGCTAGGAATCCTGAAAAAAGTCTTTACGACTTCGAACTACTTAGTCCGAATGATCGAAAACGTATTCTCTATGATTGGAACGAGACCTCCAGAAAGATTGATCAAGGTTTTACTCTGCACGAAAGCTTCTATCGGCAAGTTAAAAAAACCCCAAATGCAACTGCAGTTATAACTGATTCTAGTGAGCTAAGTTATTTGGTACTAAATCAACGAGCAAATCAACTGGCTAATTATTTAATCCAACTTGGTGCTGGAAAGGGATCAATTATCGGTGTTAGTCTAGAGAGATCAGATGATATGTTAGTGGCGCTACTTGGAGTGATTAAATCAGGCGCTGCCTATTTACCGCTTGACCCTGATTTCCCGAGTAATCGACTTCAATATATGCTCGAAGATTCAGGGGCAAAAATTCTAGTTACACAAGAAAAATTAGATCTAATTGCAAATAAATCCAACCTATCAATCGTTCGCATCGATAGTGATAAAAAACTAAAGAAACAGAACAATTCAAACCCAAATATTAACTGCTCAGGGGAAGAGTTGGCCTATGTAATTTACACCTCAGGATCAACTGGAAAACCAAAAGGTGTAGCAATTGAACATTGCTCTGTTGTAAATTTCATAAGAAGCATGATTGTTAAGCCTGGTCTTAGTGATCATGATCGATTACTTGCAGTAACAACATTAAGTTTTGATATTTCAATCCTTGAGCTTTTTGGTCCCCTGCTTGCAGGTGGAGCAACTGTTATCGCGCGCAAATCTATAACTAGCGATGGGTTTGCTCTCACAAAGGCAATCTCTCACTACAATATCACTGTTATGCAGGCCACTCCGGCAACATGGCGATTGATGTTGCAAGCAGGTTGGCAAGGATCAAAGAATCTAAAAATACTCTGTGGGGGCGAAGCCC
>JAYZVL010000005.1:0-50189 GCA_036155675.1 Pseudomonadota bacterium
ACTAGCGGCAAGCGAGAACAGGAGAGAGAAATCAGGGGAGTTGGTGCCCGGGGCGGGACTTGAACCCGCACGACCATAAGGTCAACGGATTTTAAGTCCGTTGCGTCTACCAATTTCGCCACCCGGGCGGTGACCGTGCGGGTCGATAATTGGAGGCGCGGGTCGGAATCGAACCGGCGTACACGGAGTTGCAGTCCGCTGCATAACCACTCTGCCACCGCGCCAAAGAAATGAATTCTATACCAATAAATTAATTGTTATTTCCCTTCCCAGTTAATTCGCCAAATCCGTCCGTGCTTATCCTCAGATAAATAAAGCTCGCCATCGGGGCCTTCAGCTATACCTACCGGTCTATATGCCGTTAAACCTGGGTTCATTAATTTGTCGGTGCCTTTGAGCCCATCAACAAAAATTTCCCAATCTCCGGTTACCTTGCCATCTTGCATCGGAACAAAAACGACGTTATATCCCTGCTGCTCCAACGGCATACGATTCCATGAGCCATGAAAAACAATGAAGGCTCCCTGAGCGTACTTTTCAGGAATATTTTTACCTGAATGAAAAAGCAGATCCATGGGTGCCCAATGAGCAGGAAACGCAATCAATGGATCTTTAAATTCACCCTTATCGCCCTTCGGAGGCATTTTTCCATCTCCGCCATACTCAGGTGCTTGAACCCTCTTTTCGGCCAACGGATCATAAAATGTATAAGGCCAACCAAAGTTATCGCCCTCATCAGCTACATGGAATTCTTCGGCGGGTATTTCAGAATTCTCTTCTCTTGTTGGGTATAAGTCTTTCCAAAGCATTCCCACGCTATCTCGACCATGCATAACGAAATAAAGTTTATTAACATAATGATTCCACTCAAGAGCAATCACATTCCGAGTTCCTGTGACGTATCTCTTTCCATCTCGGAGTTGATCTTGCGAAGCAGTTGATGCATTAAATTGCCAAATACCACCAGATCTATCTAATTCTGGGCAAGGATCAATTCCTGGTGCACGGGGTTTAAAGGATTGGCTTTCGCATGTATTAGAGGGCGTCCCCGAATTCACATATAAATTATCATCACTATCGATAACAAATGTTTTATCAGCATGAGATTGTTGCATAGGAAAACCACCGGCAATGGGTTCAGCAACACCCGATGGAAGCAGCTCATCATCAAGCTTAATTCGAAACACCTCAACATTAGTGCCGAAATACAAATAGTCTTTATGTATAGCAACTTCTGTGGTCGCCGTAGCAGGCCCAAATTCAACTACGATATCAGCTACACCATCACCGTCTTCATCCCTTAAACCAATAAGGCTACCGTAGGATGCCTTTTGGCCTATCATTCTGAAAGCCTGCCTAAAAGGCCTAACAGTGTATATATCACCATTATCTCTAACAGCGATATGTCTTGCTGAACCTAAGCCTGGATGAAAAACAGAAAAATCAAAGCCCTCTGGCAAAACTGGGTCTACATTCTGCCAATCATCGGATTGAGCGTTTACCGCAAAAGAAATAAATAAAGTTATCCCTAGCGCCATTAACTTTAAAATTCGTTTAATAAGCATATTCATTTCCTTTTTTTGCTTATAAGTATGGTAGCCAATATCAGGAAAAAATTTAAAAATATGGAGCGGGTGAAGAGGCTCGAACTCTCGACCTCAACCTTGGCAAGGTTGCGCTCTACCAACTGAGCTACACCCGCTTTATTTATCTTTGGTTGCCGAAGATTTGTATCTTAAGTCCACAGAAACCAGTGTCAAGGAGTCACAACATTTAATCCGCTGAAGCAAGATGTGGCCAAGCAGCTCTAAGATATATATAAGAAGACCAAATGGTCAGAACTGAAGCGAAAACTACCAATGAAAAACCTATCCCATAAACAGGAATAAAGCCAAATAGCGGATAAGTAAACAGCATCGCGCCAACACCTACCATCTGTAAAATAGTTTTAATTTTTGCAATTCCTGTCACAGCAAGCTGGCCTCTTTCGCCAATCTCGGCCATCCATTCACGTAAAGCAGAGATAACAATTTCGCGACCAATGATGATCGCAGCGCAAATGGCTAAGACAATATCATGATATGGGAATAACAAAGATTGATGTTGCGGAGAAGCCCATAAAATTAAAACCAAAGCTGTGGAAACCATAAGTTTATCTGCGACTGGATCTAAGAATGCCCCAAAACGGGAGGTTAAATTTAGCTTTCTTGCTAGATAACCATCCAGCCAATCTGTAATACAGGCAAGAGCAAATATTAATGTTGCTGCTGGTTTATACCAATAGCCAGGTATCATAAAAATAATCACTATTAAAGGTATTGCTGCTATTCTAAACCAAGTTAAAGCGATTGCTATATTAAAACGTTTCTTCATACAAGCTTCTTACTCAAGATTTCTACTAATCAACGGTCGTCTTTAGCGGTACTGGAGCTAGCACCCAGTTACCGGAATTGCGTCGGTCGGGACAAGGGATCGCATAGGCCACGTCACCATGCTTCTCATCCATCGCATCTGTGTCTAAACGCCAGCCTTTGGCGTTCCAATCGTTCAGCCAATCACGGTAGCGCGCAATGGACTTATCACTGGGAGTTAGGATTTCCTGAGTGCGTGTCTCCGGGGTACGGATCGGATAGAGTCCTTCTAAGACTGCAATATCCTCAACTGTAACACGCAGATTGGCTTCACGAATATATTCGTCGTGCTTTTCTTCCAACATGAAATTTCGCATATTGACGAGAAATACCTTGGTGTGATCTTTGTCTACCGGCGCTTCGAACATATACTGATGCAAAGCACGTTTTTCACCGAAAGTAATCCAGGTAATCAGCATGTTCGGTCCATGATGCCAACTGCCGGCGTTGAGTACGTTAGGATCGCTTTCCATGGGCCCATTTTTTTCAGGCTTGGTCCCCATTTCAGTCATTTTGCAAGTAATTCCGCTGCCCCAAGGAAGCTCAGGGTATTCGATCGTGCCCGGTATTGGCCTAGGGCTAGCCTGAATTGGATGGACGAACTCGTTGTGGGCAAAATCTACACCGTTTTCCATTGAACGTTCGTAATAACAGTTAATGTCGAGAAGAATAAGTTCATGGTCACGCCAATCATCATCCTCATATTCATCGATTTCATAAAGCGGCGAACGTTCTTCCTCAGGTAAATCGCCAAGGAACGCAAACACGATGCCGTATTTTTCTTGCACTGGATAACTGTCGACCTTGGCACGACTTGGAATTTTACTGCCTTCCTCAAGAGAAGGTATCAGTTGACACTTGCCATCTCCGCTAAAACGCCAACCGTGATAAGGGCAAGCGATGCAACCATCCTTTATAACCCCTCCGGCCAACGAACCACCACGGTGGGTGCAGGTGTTGGCGAGAACGTGTGGCGTACCTTCGCCATCTCGAAATGCGACAAGCTGAAGCCCGATGACTTGAGCCGCTAATGGTTCAGCGGCCTGCAATTCTGAGCTAGAACAGATGGGGTACCAAAAGTTAATATACATAAGTGTCGCCTCTTAAATATTTTGTTTGTCTTTGTTCAACCTCTAAAAGGATATTCTGTGAAGAATAAATTAAGGATTTTGCAGCTGATCATAAATCAACTTGGCTAAATTCTCACTGATTCCTTCAACCTGAATCAAATCATTGACTCCAGCCTTCTGAACACCCTGTAAACCACCAAAATGTCTTAATAAATAACGGCGTCTTTTTTTTCCAACCCCGGGAATTCTCTCGAGTCCAGATTTTTTTCTAACTTTCCCTCGCTGATAGCGATGTCCAGCAATAGCGAATCGATGGGCTTCATCACGAATCTGCTGTAAAAAATGTAAAGCAATAGAATCTGGGGGCAAGATAATTTGATTATCGATAGAACCTATATATAAGGTCTCTTGGCCGGGCTTACGATTTGAACCCTTAGCAATGCTCATTAATAAAGGATGTGTTAGCTGAATGCACTCCAATTCAGTTTTTGCAGCATTCAGCTGGCCCTTACCGCCATCAATAATAATTAAATCGGGTACAAGAGAATCATTTTTTAATGCTTTTGTGTATCGACGATTGATCACCTGGGCAATGGCTGCATAATCATCACCAGGAGCAACGTCATTAATATTATATCGCCTGTAATCACTTTTTATTGATCCATGTGGTCCAAAAACTACGCATGAGGCTACGGCTTTTTCACCTGAGGTATGGCTAATATCAAAACACTCGATTCTTTGGGGTGCATCTTTAAGGGTAAGGGTTTTTATAAGCTCAGCATACTGCCGACTAAAAGTAGCTTGGTCTTTTTGCCGCATCTGCAAGGCTTCTTTTGCGTTAGTGGCAGCCATAGCAAGCCATCCTTTTCTTAAGCCGCGAACATTAGAACGAATAGATGGTGAAACACCTTTAGCTGTCGTTAAAGTCTGACTAATTAAGGCTAGAGATTGGGGTGCTTCATTAACGATAATTTCTTTAGGTGCTTCACTTTCAAAATAATGTTGCATTAGGAATGATTCAATAATCTCATCAGCTAATCCACCTCCCTTGACTTGAGGAAAATAATTTCGATTACCGATAACCCTACCTCCTCTTACCATCATTAATGAAACACACCATTTGCCTTCTATTGATTCCGCCGCCAGCACATCTGTATTATGATACCTACCAACAGTTACATTTTGGCTGTTTTGCATATTCTGAAGGCTGCCAATCTGGTCTCTCAATCGAGCTGCTAATTCATATTTCTGAGCGTTAGATGCTTTATCCATCCTAGATGACAAATTTCTAAGCACAGCATCACTTCGACCTGTCAAGCAAAACAATGCATTCTTAACATCCTCTTGGTAATCAACCTCATTAATTAGGCCTACGCAAGGAGCACTACATCTTTTGATTTGATGCTGCAAGCAAGGTCGAGTCCTATTAGTAAAGAAAGAATCATCGCATTGCCTCACGCGAAATAATTTCTGCACCTCAGTTAAGCTTTGCCGAACAGCACTCGGATTTGGAAATGGTCCAATAAAACGCCCCTCTGACCTCCTCGCACCTCGGTGAAAAGCAAGGCGTGGGTATTTATCCTGGGAGCTAATAAATATATATGGATAGCTCTTATCGTCTCTTAATAAAACATTAAAATAAGGTTGATGCTGTTTGATTAAATTGTACTCAAGGAGCAATGCTTCATTCTCATTACCTGTAATTGTTACATCTATGCATCTCATTTTAGATATCAATGCGGTAATTTTAGGATGGTGAGACTTTGAACCAAAATAACTAGAAACTCTTTTCTTTAAATTTTTTGCTTTACCTACATAAATAACTTTACCAACCTCATCAAACATAAGGTAAACACCAGGTTTATTAGTTAATGATCTCAAAAAAACCTTTGAGTCAAAATTTTTATCGAAGCTATGTTTAAGCATGGCTAATCATGAAAATTGTCTAGGTAAGATTTAGCTGTAATAAAAATATCCGAAAACATATCTGATGTTAAGCGTTTAGTTTGAGTATTGTATCGACTGCAATGATAAGAGCTAATTAAATACTTACTGCCCGGAATCGACGCTTCAGCGCCATGAGAAAACGGGTAATCGCTTAGTTTTAATCCTTGAGATTTAATAACGGCGCGATGAGCGATAACGCCTAAAGCAATTATTACCCCACCCTTAGGTACTCGAGTTAAATCTTGACTTAAATAACTATTGCATAGATTTACTTCCTCACCAATTGGCTTATTACCTGGCGGTAAGCATCTTACTGAATTAGTTATTCGACAATTAATTAAAGTCAGGCCATCATCTGCAGCTACTGACTCAGATTGAGAGGAAAATCCATATTTAAACAATGTTTCATAAAGTAATAATCCTGCATAATCTCCTGTAAAAGGTCTGCCTGTTGCATTAGCACCATGTAAACCAGGAGCAAGACCAACAATTAATAATTGGGCATCAGTAGGACCAAATGCTGGAACAGGTAAATTATGATAATCAGGATATTTAACCCGTAGATCATCTAAAAATTCAGCAAGACGATTACAGCGTCGACAATTAATGGAGAATTTGGAAGTCAAGCATTAAGCCTTTGGGGTAGGAGAATTCGATATAAACATAATCGAGAACCAAAAAAAAATTAATTGCCTGATAAATCAGAAGCTAAAGCCTTTTCAGGGAAAACAATACTGTCATATACAATCGAAACCCATCGATCCGGAGGCATAAAGCTCCATGACCAACTCTCATCAAAATTTTTGCTTGGTTTTGCGGCTATTACTTCCTCAACCGTTTTTCCTTCTTCAATTAATTTTAAAATTTTCTCTTCAACAGTTACGAGCATTAATTTAAAAGTTCTAAGATCATCTATATTGCCTACTGGGCCATGGCCGGGAATAAGACGAGTAGAATCATTAATTGTAGGTAAAATTTGCTCAATTGCCTCAATCATGCCTCGAATAGAACCGCCCGCAGTGACGTCTATAACCGGATAAAGACCATTAAAAAATAAATCGCCCATATGTACAACATTAGCATTCTGAAAACTTAAAACAGAATCACCATCTGTATGAGCAGGACTCATATGCATTGCTGACACAGTTTCACCATTAATATGAAATGTTGCCTCTTTATCGAATGTCATTAATGGTAAAGCCGAGTAAGGCGATGGTTTAGTTTCAGAGTTTGTTAATCTACTAAAACTTTTTGAGCTCATACGCTTTCGAACATTATCCTGAGCAACGATTAATGTGCCATTTCTGCCAAAGAAATCATTTCCTCCAGAATGATCGAAATGCCAATGAGTGTTAAAAACAATTCTTACCGGTTCTGGGTTAATATTATTTATCGAGTCAACAACTTTACTTAAAAAAAATGGCATTCCGTTATCAATAACAAAAACACCGTCTTCTCCATCAAGCACAGCGATATTTCCGCCAGCGCCAGAAATTATATGCAGATTTCGGCTCAATGACTCAGTTTGAATATCCCCTAAATTATCTTGAGCAAAAACAACCAAAGGGAAAAGGAAAATCTTGAATATATATAGACGCTTAATCATAGTAAGAACCATTAGTTAAAGTAAATTTGATAAAATATTCATAAATGTTTATTTTATATAATTATTTATAAGATTATTTAACATTTGTGCTGTCGCGCCCCAAATAAGCTGATCTTCCCATAGGTATTCCCACATTGGGAGATCGATATTGTTTCTCGTCCTTACAGATTTTTTGGAGCTCTTCTCGTCAAGTAGATGATCTAAAGGAACTTCAAATACTTTAGCCACTTCTGAAGGCTGTGGAAAGGGAGTAAAACATTCATCAACAAAGCCTACGAAAGGAACGACCGCAAATCCAGTAATCACAGCCTGTGGTTGCAAATTACCTACAACTTCAATTTGACCCATCTTAAGACCAATTTCTTCATTTGACTCTCTTAAAGCTGTATCAAGTAAATCTTTATCCTCTGAATGAGGTTGCCCTCCAGGGAAGGAAATTTGACCAGAATGGTTGGATAAACCTTCTCTTCTTAATGTAAACATGATGCTTAGATTCGATTCGCGCTCAACAATAGGTATTAATACGGCTGCTGGTTTTAATGGTAATCGAAACCAAGACCGAAGAAGTTTTTGATCGTATTGTTTTTCAGCATCGCTAACAGGATCAAAAGGTATGCTGCTCTCGGCCAAACCTCGAGTTATTTGATTGCGCAAACTACAGCTCTTTAAGATTTTATGCCGCCTAAAGTTAAACTATCAGGGTTAAGTAAACGATCTAATTCGTCCTCAGATAAGTCTGTCTCCTCTTGAGCAACCTCACGAACAGTTCGGCCTTCATCGTAGGCTTTTTTTGCTATCGCTGCGCCTTTCTCATAACCAATAATACTATTTAAAGCGGTTACTAAAATTGGATTTCTTGAGAGTGCAGTATCAATATTTTCATGATTTATCTTTAGGCCAATGATGCATGAATCTGCTAAAAGCCGAGCACCCCTGCCAAGAATTTCTGCACTTTGCAATAAATTATAAGCAACAACTGGAAGCATAACGTTTAATTGAAAATTTCCTGATTGTCCGGCAGCTGTTATAGTTGCATCGTTGCCAATGACTTGAACGCTCGCCATTGCAAGGGCCTCAGGAATAACAGGGTTAACTTTACCGGGCATAATGCTGCTGCCTGGCTGTAGAGATGGCAAAACAATTTCACCTAGCCCAGCCAAAGGACCACTATTCATCCATCTTAAATCATTAGAAATTTTAGTAATTGAAATAGCAACAGTCTTAATCTGACCCGACATTTCAACAGCTGAATCAACGTTACTTATTGCATCAAAAAGATTTGAAGCAGATGAAAATTTAATTCCAGTCTCCTTGGTTATTTGGAGAGCGACCTTTAAGCCTAAATCTGGATGAGCGTTAATACCTGTGCCAACAGCTGTAGCGCCCTGAGCAAGATCGCATAGTCGAATTAAGGAATCCTCTATACGATCAATACCATGTCGAATCTGACTTACCCAACCGCTGAATTCTTGACCAACAGATAATGGCATTGCATCCATTAAGTGAGTTCGTCCAGTTTTTATAACGTCAGTTGTTTCTTCTGATTTAGTTTCAATCGTTGCAGCAAGATGCTCTAAACCGGGTATCAGAATTTCTTTTACAGTTATTGCTGCACCAACATGTAAAGCTGTTGGGATGACATCGTTACTGCTCTGCCCCATATTAACGTCATCATTTGGATGTACATCATCGCCATGATATTTTGTTGCAAGACGAGCGATAACCTCGTTGGCATTCATATTTGAGCTCGTACCAGAACCAGTTTGAAAAACATCAACTGGAAAATGATCATCAAACATTCCATTTGCAACTTCCATTGAAGCTTTCTGAATTGCCTTTGCCTTCCCACCTGAAATTAAGCCCAATTGAAAATTCACATCCGCGCACGCGCCTTTAATTAATCCTAATGCTCGAATAAAATTCCTAGGCATCTTAAGATCGCTTATAGGAAAATTATTTACGGCGCGCTGGGTTTGAGCGCCCCATAAAGCATCCTCTGGAACATCCAGCTCGCCCATGCTGTCACGCTCCTTGCGCTTTCCCTTCGTCATAAGGAATTCTCCTAAAAATTGATGTTCATGTAACTTTTGAGTTAATTATGCTCGGATTTGCCTAGTTTAAACGAATAATCCAGCAAAGAAGACTCGCTGATTGGTGTATCATTAGTAATCTGAAATTATAGTTTTTTTTGGGTTTTTCATCATGCAAAACAACGAGCTCCGAGCAATTTCGCCGCTCGACGGCCGCTATTCCGCAAAGACAGAACCTCTCCGTGCTTTATTTAGCGAACAGAGTTTAATTCATACCCGCATTTTAGTCGAAATTCGCTGGTTTGAATTTCTGAGCGAGCATCCTGGCATAAAAGAATTAGAACCTCTTTCTAAGACGTCTAAAGCATACCTTAAAAAACTAATAAATAACTTAGATTCAAAATCAGCAGCTAAAGTAAAAGAGATTGAAAACACAACCAATCATGACGTTAAGGCTGTTGAATACTATCTTGCCGAAGTTTTTGATCGTGATGAAGGGTTAAAAAAGTCTAAACAGTTTATTCATTTCGCCTGCACATCCGAAGACATCAATAATATTTGCTACGCATTGCTTCTAAAAAAAGGACGAGATGAGATTCTTTTACCCAGGTTACAATTGCTCATTTCGCAACTCTCTAAAGTGGCTACCGAAACAAGTAGCCTTGCGATGCTTTCAAGAACTCATGGACAAACAGCTAGCCCTACTACATTAGGTAAAGAGTTTGCTAATTTTGCATGGAGAATTGATCGTCAGATTAATGTTTTCTATAACGTTGGGGTTTTAGCTAAAATAAATGGTGCAGTTGGAAACTTTAATGCTCATTCTGTTGCCTACCCAAATATTGATTGGAATGACGCTGCAAAATCATTTATCGAATCGTTGAATTTGAACTTCAACCCACACACTACACAAATCGAACCACATGATTGGATGGCTGAATACTCCAATGCCCTTGCAAGAATTAACAATATCTTGATTGATTTTTGTCGCGATAGTTGGGGGTATATATCCATAGGTTACTTTAAGCAACGCAGAGTAGAAGATGAAGTAGGCTCCTCAACTATGCCTCATAAAGTCAATCCAATTGACTTTGAAAACGCAGAAGGAAATCTTGGTATTGCAAATGCTCTATTGAATCACTTCTCCGCAAAGCTACCGATATCCAGATGGCAGAGAGACCTATCAGATTCTACTGTTCAACGAAATTTTGGTGTCGCTATCGGTCACTCAATCCTTGCTCTTGAGTCCATTATGAAGGGTTTGGGACGTATTGAATTTGATAAGGAATCTATCGCGAAAGACCTTGATTGTCAGTGGGAGGTTCTAGCTGAGGCAATTCAAACCGTCATGAGACGGCATGGTGTGGAAAATGCCTATGAGCAGCTAAAGGAATTAACTCGCGGGAGCGATATTAATCAGATGAAGCTTGAAAAGTTTATTAATAATCTTGATTTGCCTGAATCGATTAAGCGCCAACTTATTAATCTGTCGCCTAAAGATTACATCGGTCTTGCTGCTCAATTAGCAAATCACCTCCCAAATCAAAATAATAATTAAAGAAATAAATTTTAATGAATCGTCATTCTGATACGAAAGTAATCGTTGGAATTTCTGGTGGTGTTGATTCTTCAGTCGCTGCAAATCTGTTACTTAAAAAAGGCTTTAAAGTAGAAGGTCTTCACATGACTAACTGGGATGAAGATGATGATTATTGCTCAGCTGCTGATGATTATCAGGTTGCACGTCAAGTTTGCAAGGATCTTAAAATACCCTTACATCGCATTAACTTTAGTCAAGAATATAGAATTAAAGTGTTTAACAAGTTTTTGGAAGAGATCAGTCTCGGCTTAACTCCAAATCCTGATGTTAACTGCAATCGATATATTAAATTTGGAGATTTTCTGCATTATGCATCGAGGCTTGGCGCTGATAAAATCGCAACTGGTCACTTTGCTCGGATTGTCAATTCTGGAGGTACATATAAACTCTTAAAAGGAATTGATCCCAACAAAGATCAAACTTATTTTCTGCATGCAATTAAGCCTGATGTTTTATCTAAAGTTTTATTCCCTGTCGGAGAACTAAATAAAGCAGATGTTCGTAAGATTGCTAATGATCGCTCTCTCCCGAATCACGCTCGAAGAGATAGCACTGGAATCTGTTTCATCGGAGAAAGACCATTTCGTCAATTTTTAGAAAAGTATATTAGCGGCAATGAAGGCGATATAGAAACCCAAGAAGGTAAAGTCATTGGTAAACACCATGGTTTAATGTTTTACACTCTTGGGCAAAGACAAGGCCTGGAAATCGGGGGACTTAAAGAACATGGGTCTGAACCTTGGTATGTCTCCCATAAAGACATCAAGCGAAATGTATTAAGGGTTGCTCAAAGCAGAGATCATCCGTCTCTGTGGAATAAGTCAATGAAGACCGAGCCAATTCACTGGCTATCAGAAAATAAATTAGGCAACTTTGAATGCACAGTAAAAACCCGTTACCGCCAAAAGGATTGTGCTTGTGAAGTTTCTGTTAGTAAAAAAGGTCAGACTTTGGTGGAATTCTCAGAAGCAGTTTGGGCTGTTACACCTGGTCAATATGCAGTTTTTTATAGCGGAGACGAGTGCCTCGGGGGTGCAAAAATTTTAAGCACTTAATCATCGACTTCAAACGACCTACCGAATAAAGATCTAGACCTCCAAGCTAATTGCATCATCGACAAATAGATTAAACCGAAAAAAACAAAACATATAGCCATTAAGAACTCTGGGCATTTAAAATAATTACCTGCAATACCAACTAAAACACCAATAATTGCTATAAAACAAATGATTGTTATTGTCTGACCGACACTGAATCCTAACCTTAAAAGCAGATGGTGCAAGTGCTCAGCATCAGGCTGAAGTGGGGATCTTCCAGCTAGGACCCTTCGGGCTATAATTGTAACAGTGTCATAAATTGGAACCATTAAAAACCAAAGCACGGCGGCTGGCTTTAAAACCCTATATTCGCCTTGGGACAACTGAATTGCAGCCCAGGCCAAGATAAAGCCAAACATCATACTGCCTGCATCGCCCATAAATACGGAGGCTCTATGACGTCCAAATACCCTCAAATTAAACACCAGAAAACCAGCAATTGAAGCAGAAAGTATTGATATTGCTATAAGAGTTCCAGGGTCACCCCAAAAATTTACCGATAACCCAAAACCAAATAATGAAATTAAGATCAAGTTACCGCTCAAGCCATCAAGGCCATCGATCATGTTGATTGAATTGATTACCCCAAGGCAAGTAAACACAGTAAATGGAATTGCGAACCAGCCAAGTTTCAGCAACCCTCCTCCAGGCAATATTCCGCCAAGATCCGAGAGTAAAACTCCAGCGCCTAATATCATTATTAAAGATACAATAACTTGGAAAAAAAAACGTGCGGCAGTTGTTAAGCCTTTTCTATCATCTAAAGCGCCTACAAATACCATTATCGAACAACTTAAAAAGAAATACGCCCATAGTTTTAATGGGAAGACCTCAGAACCAAGTATTATTGAATCAATAAGAACTGTGATCAGAATCGAAAAGAACATTGCGATGCCGCCAATCAATGGTATCGAATCCGAGTGAAGCTTCCTCGAATCAGGGATATCAACAAGGCCAGTTATTTTAGCTATCGGCCGAAGCAATGCTATGAAAAAAATTGATGAAAAAAAAGAAATTAAAGGTAAAATTATTTCGCGCATGTGGAGTTTGCACTCATCTTTAATGATGTCCTTATTCTATATCATATCTTTATCCATAGTTTGTTCTCCTTTAGATCCTAATCTTAAGATAATATTACCCTGCGGAATAACACTGGTTCAGCTATAATCCCGCGCCTAATTAAACACTGACGCCAAAGAATTTTAGATTGGAGAAATACATGACAGACCACATTGATGCAAAATCAAATTTGTCTGTAGGCAATAAGCACTTCACTATTTACAAACTCGGAGCGGTTAAATCTGGCCATGTCGATCGACTTCCATTCTCTCTCAAAGTGCTTTTAGAGAACCTCTTGAGGCATGCAAATAATGATGATGTGAGCCCTGATGACATTGAAGCCCTAGCAAACTGGAACCCGAAAGCTGAGCCCTCCCAAGAAATTGCCTTTACACCTTCGAGAGTGATTCTTCAAGATTTCACTGGTGTTCCTGCTGTTGTTGATCTAGCCGCTATGAGAGATGCAGTTGTTAAACTTGGCGGTCAAGCAAGTGCAATCAATCCATTGTCACCTGCGGAACTTGTTATTGATCACTCTGTACAGGTTGATAAATACGGCAACAACAATGCTCTGGATTTAAATACAAAAATTGAATTTCAAAGAAATCAGGAAAGATATTCTTTTTTAAAGTGGGGACAAGATGCTTTCAATAACTTCAGTGTCGTTCCGCCAAATACAGGCATAGTCCATCAAGTAAACATTGAACACTTAGCCCGTGTAATTTTTAACTCTACTGTTAATGATGCTTCTGTAGCATTCCCCGATACCGTTGTTGGTACTGACTCACATACAACCATGGTGAATGGTCTTGGAGTTTTAGGCTGGGGTGTTGGCGGTATAGAAGCTGAAGCGGCAATGCTTGGTCAAGCAATCACAATGCTTATACCTCAGGTTATTGGAGTCAAACTGAATGGTGAGCTCTCAGATGGGACAACAGCCACAGATCTAGTTCTCGCTGTAACTGATGTGTTGCGTGATTATGGCGTAGTAGGAAAATTTGTTGAATTTTTTGGTGATGGTCTATCTAACTTGCCATTATCGGATAGAGCAACACTAAGCAACATGTCTCCTGAATTTGGTAGCACCTGCGCTATCTTTCCGATTGATAATGAAACTATTCGTTACCTTAAATTATCAGGGCGTGATGAAGCTCATATCGCTCTTATCGAAGCTTATTCTCGCGAGCAAGGCTTATGGCGTGAGGACGGCCAACCCGAAGCATTATATTCGGATGTTATCGAATTAGATATGACTTCCATTGTGCCTTCATTAGCCGGCCCTAAAAGACCACAGGATCGTATTCCGCTGAACAATTCAAAGGATTTTTATCAACGTGACCGAGAAAATGCTGATGAGAAAGCATCATTAATTAATGATAAGAACGGAACGTACGAGTTAAAAGATGGTGCCGTTGCAATAGCGGCAATAACAAGCTGCACAAACACATCAAACCCGTCAGTTATGATTGCCGCAGGCCTTGTTGCGCGAAAAGCTCGAGAAAGAAATCTTAATGTTAAGCCGTGGGTCAAAACGAGTCTTGCGCCAGGTTCTAGGGTTGTAACAAACTATCTTCAGCAATCTGGATTACTAAAAGACCTCGAAGCATTGGGCTTTAATATTGTTGGTTATGGTTGTACTACATGCATTGGTAATTCAGGGCCGTTGTTAAATGAAATTGAAGAAGCTATTAAAAATAATCATTTGATTACAACAAGTGTTGTATCAGGTAACCGTAATTTCGAAGGCCGAATCCATCAGTTAGTAAAAATGAACTATCTAGCCTCTCCACCGCTAGTTGTTATTTACGCTCTTGCTGGATCAATGAATATTGATTTAATTAATGAGTCAATTGGAAAAGATAGCAGCGGTAATGACGTTTACCTAAAAGACTTATGGCCCAGTCAGGCTGAAATTGAGTTAATGATTCAAGAAAATATTGACCGTGATATGTTCCAAACAACTTATAAGAGCGTCTTTGAGGGCGATTCAAATTGGAATCAGATTGAATCACCTAAAGGTGAAATTTATAGTTGGGACGATAGCTCAACATATGTAAAAAACCCTCCCTACTTTGACGACATGACAGATAAAGTCCCTGAACGTTGCGATCTTAAAAATGCCAGAGCACTTGCTTTGCTTGGTGATTCAGTCACAACGGATCACATTTCACCAGCTGGTTCTATTGCAACTGATAGTCCCGCCGGGTTGTTTCTAAAAACCCTTGGAATTTCTCCTGGGAATTTCAATTCATATGGTTCTCGTCGTGGCAATCATGAGATTATGATGCGTGGCACTTTTGCAAATATACGACTAAGAAACCTCCTCGCGCCTGGAACAGAAGGTGGCTGGACATGCTTTCAACCCACTGGCGAGCAAATGACAATTTTCGATGCTGCAATGAAATATAAAGAAAACAATACGCCCTTGATCATAATTGCAGGTAAAGAATACGGCACTGGGTCCTCTAGAGATTGGGCTGCAAAAGGAACATTGCTGCTTGGTGTAAAAGCAGTCATAGCTGAAAGTTACGAGCGTATCCATAGGTCTAATCTTATCGGCATGGGAGTCCTTCCCTTGGAGTTTCAAGCTGAACAAAACTCATTAAGTGTTGGCATTGATGGCACAGAAAGCTTCAGCCTTTTAGGTATTGCTGATAGAAACCCAGAACAAATTAAAATTACTGCCGAAAAAAATAACGGTGAGAAAATTAATTTTTCCGCACGAGTTAGAATTGACACACCTAAGGAATGGGAATACTTCAATAATGGCGGGATCCTACACTATGTCCTTCGTCAGCTAGCCGCCAAGGATTAGTTTCTTTCTATAAGAGCCAATAAGGCATGTCCTTCCATGCCTCATTTAATGAATGATCAAATCGTTTATATTGAGGTGAGTAGACCGAAACCATTTTCCAAAATTTGCTTGAGTGATTCATGTGCTTCAAATGACATAACTCATGAATAATTACATAATCAACCTCATCTAACGGACGAAGCATCAAAGCTGCATTAAGAGAGATGGTGGCTAAGCTCGAACAGCTTCCCCACCGTGATTTCTGTAAGCGAATCTGTAATTTTTTAGGTGTTAAGTTTACCTTCTTCGCTAAGTCGTTTAATTGTTTCCTTAAAGTATTCCTTGCTGTGAGCTTTAACCAGTCCTTAAGTAATGGCCAACATAAATCCTGATTAATGATTGGGGCTCTTAGATAAAGATTATCTTCATCTTGCCCCCAATACGGTGTGCGATCTTTTGAGCATTGGCTATAAATAACTTTAACAACGCTATTAGTCGCCCGTAGAAAAATCTCTCTTGGCAACAGATCATGATTCTTAATTCGACTGGCATAATATGCTCGCGACTTTGCAATCCAATCTAAATTTTCTCGGACAAATGACTTTATTTCGCTAAGCTCTGCATGTGGCGGGATTATTAATTTTACTGAGCCATTAAACTCAACACGTAAAGATAAGTTTCGCGCTTGTTTATTGACAACAGGGTGCCATTTAAAAGGGTCTAATCCATGATTCAGGACGGCAGTATCTAGAAATTTAAAATTTAGGAGAGACAAAATATGATTTTGTTTTCTTGTGCTCATCGCTATGATTATCGAACTCTCTGGAGCATTATTGAAGTATTATGAATAGAGTCAACACTTATAACATTCTCCACCTAAAAGCCTCAAGATTTCATTTAATAACATAATTGGTCATTTCAGCATGAACTCACTAATCGATATTGGGGCTAATCTCACTCACAGTAGTTTTGATAATGACGTAGAAAGCTCAATTACTCGGGCAAAAAAGGTTGGAGTTGATAAGATACTGGTAACTGGGGCAAATAGAGAAAGCACAGAAAAAGCACTTCATCTTTCCAATCAGTATCCATCAACACTTTACTCTACAGCTGGCGTCCACCCGCATCATGCAAGCGAATACAACTCCAGCATAGATAGTTTTTTACGCAAAACAGCCATCCACCCAAAAATAGTTGCTATAGGCGAATGCGGATTAGACTATTTCCGTAATTTATCCCCATCCCTTGATCAAAAAAAAGCTTTTAAGCAGCAACTAGAGATAGCTGTGGATCTTAATAAACCCGTTTTCTTGCATCAGCGAGATGCCCATAAAGATTTCCTTGATTTGCTTAAGCCTTACATAGGATCTATATCTGGTGGAGTCGCTCATTGCTTCACTGCAGGCAAAAAGGAACTTGAATGCTACCTTGATCTAGGTTTATTTATTGGTATTACAGGTTGGATTTGTGATGAAAGACGCGGTCAAGAGTTGCGCGATGCTGTAAAGAGCTTACCTTTGAATAGAGTAATGATAGAAACTGATTCGCCTTACCTTATGCCTAAGCATTTAAACAATAAAAAACAAGGCAGGAGAAATGAGCCGAGCAATCTGCCGCATATTCTAAATGCGTTATCCCATTATATGGAAAAAGACATTGATTCTATAGCAAAGGCTTCAACAGAAAATGCGATCAAATTATTTAAGCTAGAAGTCTAAATAATTTTTAACCAGAATTAAAAACGGTCGAGGATTTCATTTATTGATGGATCAATAACTTCAAACTCAGAAGGCAATTCTAATAATCTCATTAATTGATCAGGCGTATTAGGCCTTTCACCAATCATAGGGTCAATAATTTCATTAAATTTAGAGGCGTGGGCCGTTGCTACCACAACCCAATGCTTATCTCTTTTATCTTTATTAGGTATGTTGTTGCGGTAGGTATAAACACCCGTAGCTGTATGAGGGCAAATAATTACGCCAGATTGATTAAATTCACTCATTATTTGTTCACGAATTTCTGAATCATTGACAGAATAGGATTTTATTCGAGACCTTAAATCTTCAGCCTCACCCCATAAGAATCTCAATCGCTCCATATTACTTGGGTCACCAACATCCATAGCCGATGCAAGTGTTTTAATGCTTTTTCTTGGCTCCCATAATCCGGAATCTAAATAATCTGGAATAGTCTGATTAAAGTTGGTGGATAGCACTAACTCACCAATAGGAAAACCCATTTGCTTTGCCCATGCGCATGCGAAACCATTCCCAAGATTGCCAGTTGGAACGATATAATTACTAACACAAGCATCAGAACAAAAATTCATAAAGCTTGAGTAAGCATAATAAACAGATTGGGGCAGAAGCCGACCAACGTTAATACTATTTGCGGAACAAAGATTATACCTCTCGACAAGCTGCCTATCAGAAAAAAGCTCTTTAGCTAAGCGCTGACAATCATCAAACTCGCCTTTAACGGCTAAGGAAATTATATTATCCCCCCAACAAGTTAATTGATGCTGCTGTCGTTCTGAAACACGTCCCTCTGGAAATAAAACTACAACTCGTGTTCCGCTACGTTGATGAAAGGCTGATGCGACTGCAGCACCGGTATCACCAGAAGTCGCAACGATTATTGTTGTGGGCTCACTAATTTGATTTTTGGAGATAATTCTTGACATTGTTGCCGCTAAAAACCTTGCGCCAATATCCTTAAAAGCCAACGTTGGACCATGAAAAAGCTCAAGGAGCGATAATTGACCCTGCTCAGTATTAAGATCTGTAAGAGGAAGTGGGAAATTAAATGATTCTTCGCAAATAGCCTCAAGATGAGGCTCTAGGTAAGAACGATGAAAAAAGGGGCTTAAAAACCTTGATGCGAAAACGTGAATCGGGTCATTTAAAGAAAAATCTTCGACCTTATGGTTTGGCAATTTTGAAGGAACATATAAACCTCCATCAGTAGCGGTGCCTGACATAATTGCATCTTCTATACCTACGGGCCCAGCACCACGTGTACTAATAAAATCCATAACTTACCCACGTGCACCAAGATATCGCGCAAGTCGCAATAAATCTGAAAAAACACCTGCCGCAGTGACACCTGGTCCAGCTCCTGGACCCTGAACAACTAGCGGGTTATCACTATATCGACCAGTAGCAAAACGAACTATATTATCAGTGAGATTAATATGGGCAAATGAATGATCAGCGGGAAGTGACTGAAGTTTGACCTGAGCTCGCCCTTTTTTATCAAGGCTGCCGGTATACCTCAAAACACAACTTTGATCTCTTGCCTTCTGATAACGCTCTGACATTTCAAAATCAAAATTTGGTAACGCATCTAAAAATTCCTGAATTGAGACATCGCGTAATTCATCAGGGACCAGATTTTCTACATGAATATCACTGAGCTCTAACCTTAAGCCAAGCTCCCTAGCTAGGATAATTAGCTTTCTAGCAACATCAACTCCGGAAAGATCATCGCGTGGATCAGGTTCTGTATATCCAGCATCACGAGCATCTTTAACGATTGTGGAAAATGGCTTAGAACCATCAAATACATTAAATAAATAAGCAAGCGTCCCAGAAAAAATTCCTTCTATTGAAATAATTTCGTCGCCAGTTTCATTCAAATCTCTTAGAGTTTGTATAATTGGTAGACCTGCTCCAACACTGCTCTCATAAAGAAAATGACTGTTATTAGCCTTTCGACCATGTTTGACCGCATCATAATAATCCAATGATCCGCTTTGAGCTTTTTTATTGGCGGTCACAACATGAATACCTTGATCAAACCAGTCGATATAGTTACGTGAAACCTCATCGCTAGCAGTGCAATCAACTAAAACAGCATGAGGCAAATGGTCGGCATTTATATGCCGAACGAAAAGATCCATATCGAGTTCTTGCCAGTCTGACTCAAGAAGACTTTGCCAAGAATTTAAATCGATATAGCGCTCAGCAAGCAGCATTTTGGTGGAAGTTGCGATTCCGCGAACCCTGAAATCAAGATTAAAATTGGCTTTTAAATTGGATGTTTGCGGAGCCATCTGCTCGAGCAAGGTCGCGCCTACATTACCTGGACCAATCAATCCAACTGAAATAGTTTCAGTCGAGAGGTAAAATCCCGCATGCGCAGCCCTTAGCGCCCTTGTTGCAACATTAGAATCAATAACTGCTGAAATGTTGCGCTCAGAAGAGCCCTGAGCAATTGCACGAACATTAATGCCGGCATTTGCCAAAGTGCTAAAAAACCTTGATGCAATACCTGGCATTCCAGCCATGCCATCTCCGACAACCGCAATAATGCTACATTCTGGTCTCACCTCCACTTTCTGAATCTGATTTTGCTTAAGCTCGATGTTGAATGCTTTTTTGACAATTGAATCGGCCTTAGAAGCCATAAACCCAGGTACAGCAAAGCATATAGAGTGTTCCGAACTCGCCTGTGAAATTAAAATCACAGAAATTCCTGCATCGCGCAATGCGCCAAACAGCCTGTCAGCTGTTCCAGGCACGCCTATCATTCCAGCTCCTTCAACATTTATTAGAGCAACATCTTCGACTGTAGTTATACCCTTGATGCTACGATCCGGATTTGAAAATTCAGATATTTTTGATCCTAAATCAGTAGGTTGAAAGGTATTCTTAATGTAAATAGGTATATTATTCATTACAGCAGGCGACATAGTTTGAGGGTGAATAACTTTAGCGCCAAAATATGCTAACTCCATCGCTTCGCTATACGTAAGAGAACCAATGACAGCAGCTTCAGGCACTCGATAAGGATCAGCGCTCATGACTCCACTTACATCAGTCCAAATAGTTACATCCTCAGAATCAACTAAAGCACCAATAATTGAGGCACTAAAATCACTGCCATTTCTGCCTAAAGTTGTATGCAAGCCCTGATCATCAGATGCAATAAAGCCAGGTATAACGACGAAACCATCAGAAATCTCTTTAAAAAAACTGCTAAACCTTTTGCTGCTTTCATCCCAAAGGATATTGGGGCCTAGCTCGCCATGCTTAACAACAATCAATTCCCTTGCATCGATCCATCTTACTGATCTATTCAGATCATCTTTCATAATCATCTGCTCGAGCAATGAAGACAGAAGTCGAGTGCTCCAAAGCTCGCCAAAACTTAAAATAATGTCATGACTTCGTTTCGCAGCATTACCAACCAATGACACTGCATTCAATATGTCTTGAAGATCTGTAAGATCAGTTTGAAACAAATCAAGCAGAGATTGTTTTTTTTCCGGCTGCTTAATCAATTGAGCAACTGCGGCAATATACCTATCTCGAATTAAACCAACTTCCTTAGTTATTGATTTATCATTTTTTTCAGCACTATCAACTAAAGCCTCAAGCGCATTTGTCATACCACCCATCGCTGAAGCAACCACAATTTGACGATCACCATCCTGAGAATGCAATAAATTTGTTACGCGCAAGAAACATTCGGCATCAGACAAACTGCTGCCGCCAAACTTATGAACATGCCATTTATTTTTCAAATTAACCTGATTCAAAATATTACCGATTATTTAGAGAAAACCCTTCTGTGTATGCACTGAAACATATGATCTTCATTTAATCGCCATTCATTAGCGAATTAAACACCTATGATAAGCTAAACATGATAAAAAGTGCGCATACAGTCATTAAATTGATGAGGCACTAACCAGCTAAGCATCAAATATTATTAATATTAGAGCCAATTTTGATTAATTCCACTTGCATGAGGCTTAACCCAAGGCAACAATGCCGTCCATGCATCTAAGCGCTAAAGAATTTAGAAACTGGAACCATAAAGCCATCACCCTTATTGGTATGTCAGGTGTAGGTAAAACTACCCTTGCTAATAGCCTTCCACAAAAAAGTTGGTTTCATTATTCTGGTGATTATCGCATTGGCACTCGATATCTTGATGAGCCGATCATGGATAACATTAAACAGCAAGCAATGAAAGTTGAGTTCCTGCGAGATCTTTTACGGAGTGATTCGATTTTTATTTCTAATAATATTACCGTCCATAATCTTGAACCAATTTCATCCTTTTTGGGAAAGCTGGGGTCGGATTCTTTCGATGGCCTATCTTTAGAAGAATTCTTAAGACGGCAAAAACTTCATCGTGATGCCGAAAACAAAGCAATGATTGATGTCAAAAAATTTATAGCCAAAGCGCAAGAAATATATGGTTATCAACATTTCATAAACGACACTGGCGGAAGTGTTTGCGAATTAAGCAGTCCAGAAGCTGAAAAAGTTCTTGCTGAAAATACTTTAATACTTTACATCCGCGCTGATGATGATATGGAGCAGGAACTTATAGCAAGGGCAAAAAGCGATCCAAAACCCCTCTATTATAATGCGCTCTTTCTTAACGAGCAGCTGGAGCTTTACTTACAGCAAGAGAACCTTAAAAGCTCAGATGAAATCATACCCGAGCACTTCGCTTCCTGGATATTCCCTGCCCTCGTGAAACACCGGAAACCTCTTTACCAGGCTCTTGCTGATAAATATGGTTACAGTATTAGCGCTAATGAAGCTGAGAATGTTTCAAACGAAAAAGATTTTTTGCAACTTATTGAACATGCTATTGGCGAAAAATAATTATCAATAAGTTGGAAATTTAAATCTTGGAAAAAAAGTTCATTAATATTGATGATCGTAATATAGCCTACATAGATACTGGCTCAGGCGATCCAATCGTTTTCCTTCATGGCAATCCAACATCATCTTGGTTGTGGCGAAATATCTTGCCGCCTTTAAAAGAATATGGAGATTGTGTGGCTCCTGACCTTCTAGGTATGGGTGATTCAGAACCATTTAATAATACTAACCACGGGTTTTTTTCGACTCATGCTGAATTTTTCTCTAAGTTTATGCATGAGCTTCAGTTAAATAAAAAGGTAACTTTAGTTTTGCATGATTGGGGTTCAGCGCTTGGTTTTGATTGGGCAAAATCAAACCCGGAATCTGTTAAAGGAATTGCTTACATGGAAGCAATCGTTAAGCCTTTATCATGGGAAGAATGGCCTGATGAAAGCCGTGATCTTTTTAAAGCGTTAAGAAGCTCATCAGGTGAAAGGTTAATACTTGATAAAAATATATTTGTTGAACGGGTTTTACCTGGCTCTATCAAGCGCTCTCTTACAGAGGACGAAATGAATGAATATAGGCGTCCGTTTATAAATCCAGCAAACCGCCTTACAACTCTTTTTTGGCCAAGGGAATTGCCAATTGATAATAATCCTGCTGATGTATGCAGGCGAGTTCAATCGTATGCTGAATGGATGAATACAAATAACATACCAAAATTATTTATAAATGCTGAACCTGGAGCCATATTGGTGGGAAATCAGCGTGAATTTTGCCGTAAGTGGTTAAATCAAAAAGAAGTTACTGTGCCCGGTATACATTTCATTCAAGAGGATTCAGCTGTGGAAATTGTCAATGCTTTATCAAAGTGGTTACAAATAATTTAAATCTTTCCGCTTAACCAGCACCTCGATTATGAATCTAATTTAAATACAAGCTGTAATCTCGATTGGCCTTCAGCTAGACTTGGCATTCAAATACAGAACCATCTCCTCTAATAACAATAATATGAATAACAATCAATCAAATAGCGGGCCTCTAGAAGGCATAAGAGTCCTTGAGCTCGGGCAACTCATTGCAGGACCTTTTACTGGCTCGATACTTGGGTATTTTGGCGCAGAAATTATAAAGGTTGAACCGCCTGGGACAGGTGACGCAATTCGAAAATGGCGAATGATGGATGGCGATACATCAGTCTGGTGGACTAGCTTAGGACGAAACAAAAAATGCATCACAGCAAATCTTCGCACGGAAGAAGGTCGCGAGCTTGTTCGTAAATTAGCTGATGAGTGCGATGTGCTTATTGAGAACTTTCGACCTGGAGCAATGGAAAAATGGGGGTTAGGCCCTGATGTTCTTCGCAAATCAAACCCTGGTTTGATTTACACACGTGTATCCGGCTACGGCCAGGACGGACCTAATTCTTCAAAACTTGGTTACGCCTCTGTTTGTGAAGGCTATGGAGGTTTTCGCTACTTAAATGGTTTTCCAGACCGTCCTCCCGTAAGACCTAATTTAAGTATAGGGGATACTTTAGCGGCTCTGCATGCAGCACTCGGAATAACGATGGCTTGTATTCGAAAGCTGAACGATAAGCAAAATCGCGGACAAATTGTTGATGTTGCAATTTATGAAGCAGTTTTTAACTTAATGGAGTCGGTTGTTCCTGAGTACGATTTCTCTGGAGAGGTTCGTGAATGCTCAGGTTCTACCCTCACAGGCATTGTCCCTACAAACACTTATCGCTGCATGGATGGAAAGGATGTCATTATTGGCGCTAACGGAGATACGATTTTTAAACGTCTTACTGTAGCTATGGGGCAAAAAGAGATGGGTGATGACCCCAGATTTGCAGATAATGCTGGTCGCGTTAAGCATGAGCCAGAGATCGATGCCAAAATTGCTGAGTGGATGAAAACTATGACTAGTGATCAAGCGCTTGAAGTTCTTGAAAGAGCTGAGGTGCCATCAGGACCAATCTATAGTGTCGCTGACATGTTTAATGATGAGCATTACCAAGCGCGTGAACTATTCGAAAAAGTCGAAATTAATGGCGAAACAAGAACAATACCCGCGCTAATTCCTAAGCTTGGAGATACACCTGGCAAAACAAGATGGCCAGGGCCTGCGATTGGTGCTCACAATGAAGAGGTTTTTAAAGAGTTACTTAATATTTCATCTGCTGAAATAGAAAAGCTTAAGAATTCTGGAGCTATTTAATAGTTTTAATGAGGGCAACTTTTTGAATACAGATAACCCAGTTAACTTTGTAACTGATGCAATTTCATCTTGTGAGTCAACTGGACTTTTATTGGAGGAATTCGGTAAACATAATAACGATCCTTATTTGAAAATAAATTTTGAAGAGAAGCCTGATCTATCAGCTGGGTGGCTAAGGCTATGGAAAAGCATTGATGGTTCGCCATTAGATCGAATGGTTTACCTTCATCTTTCTGCAGGTCCTGCCTTAACGCAATTATTATTTATTTTTGGTAAACCTGAGAGCACTTTTCCGCATATGCATCTTCAGCTTGTTAATTTACCCGGTGAAGGATTAGTTTATAATATTGATATATTGCCTCGTATTGACCCAATTGAAGACTTTGAATGGTTTAATCGTGTCTATCGTCAATTAAGAAGACCATACAGAAAAGCAACACAAGAAGAACAAAATAGTTGTGCTCAAGCGCCTGCAAATCCAGCGCTTGCGGTTTTAATGTCACCTTGGGGTATCGCCAGCCAACGGACAGATAACGATGAGTTACTTAGAGTTGAGCCTCAATTGAATGAATATATGAAACACTATCTGAATCTAACATCTCAATCAGATTGGTCGTCAAAAGACCCGAGCGCTCAGAAACAAAGAGACAGAAAACATTTAAATCTTTTTCTTTCTGATGAGCTTGATCCTAGAGCTTGGAATGGCGTCTATCGTGTAGTTGGTAAGAAAATGGGAATGCAAATAAAGCACATTATGCTTAATCCCCTTAATTAAAGATATTTCGAGAATAATCTATTTAAATTAATAATTAATAAGGAATTTTTATGAAAATTGCTATTGTTGGAGCTGCCTACACTGGCTTTGCTGCCGCGGGACTCTTAAAGGAACAGGGGCATCAAATTAGGGTTACAACCACTAGAGAAGATAGAGTTGCTGAGCTAGAGGCTGTCGCTGATGAAGTTTTCGTCATGAAGGGCAGCGACAAGGAAAAAATGCGCTCCCTTATTGATGGTCAGGATGTCATTTTATTGACCATGGCAGGAGGAATGCTTGAAAGAGATGGCGAATTCGTTATGGATCTTGATTTATACAAAGATGCCTATGTCGGTACAGCTCAAACACTAGTTGATGTTATTGATTCAGCGCCCAGCGTAAAACAAATTATTTTTACAGGTTCATGGAGTGCTTATGGAAATGCTGGTGGTGTTGATGATGTTAATGAAGATACCCCTCCAACACCTGCCTCTCCATTTGCCCAGGTTTTTATCGACACTGAAAATCTTCTTTTTGGAATAAATTCTGACGAAAGAAATGTTTGCGTTTATCGCACAGGCACTATTTACGGCCCTCAAGTTGGTTATGTTCCTCGTGGTTTAAAAGCGCAAACACTTCCAATGGCGGGACAGACTGTTCCTTTTGACGGCAATGCACCCGCAGCAATTGTGCATCGTGATGATGTCGTTCGTGCTCTTGTCTTTGCAATCGATAGTCAGCTTAATGGAATTTATAATCTTATTAATGATATTTCTGAAACCAAAGAGAGTTTCTTTGGCCGAATGATAGAAGCCGAAGGTAAGGAACCGATTAATTGGGTTGGCGCAGGAACGGGTCCCAAAAGTCTGTCTAACCAAAAAATTAAAACGGCAGGTTTTAGCTTTGGCGATCCAGATGCGACTCGCGATGATTCAAGCCTTTTATAGTTCCTGATTTCAATTTTATTAAAGCTGCAATTCTTGAGATCTAAAGATGTCTCTGAAACGCATCGCAGGAAATTCAGGTCGATTGGTAGAAGTTAGCTATCAATCTAAAATTCTTGCGGGCAACCCTCTCGATGATCCTGCTGATCGTCGCTTTCCTGTATGGCTTCCTCCTGGATATGATAACAATAAGAAACGCTTTTCTGTTCTTTATGATCTTGTTGGCTATTCCGGCGCTGGTCAGTCTCATACCAATTGGCGAGGTTTTGATGAAAATGTACCCGAACGAGCAGCCCGCCTAATTCACGAAAATAAAATGTCTGGCTGCATTATTGTTTTTCCAAACTGCTTTACAGCATTAGGAGGAAATCAATACATTAATTCATCGGCTATTGGTAATTATGCTGATTATTTAACTCAAGAAATTATTCCCTTCATTGATAATGAATTTCGTACTTATCCTTCCAGGGAGAGTCGAGGATTATTTGGGAAATCATCGGGTGGCTATGGAGCCATAATTCACGGCATGAAATACACTAAATACTGGGGAGCAATCGCAAACCATTCAGGTGATTGCTATTTTGATTTTATTTACAGATCAGATTGGCCAAATACTCTGACTCAACTGTCTCGATTTAAATCACCTAAAAGTAAAGAAGGAATTTGGAAGCGCTCTAGACAGTCTAAAAACGATGGCGCTGATGATGGCCGAATAAACTCTTTTCTTAATTACGTTTGGAAGAAAAATAAACTTGATCACAATGAAATGCATTGCCTTATGAATCTCTGTATGGCTGCCACTTATGATCCTGATGAGTCAGTAAAAAATGGGTTTAGAGTTCCATTTGATTTTGAAACAGGGGAAATCATTTCTAAACGTTGGAAAAAATGGTTAGATAATGACCCCATAAGGCTAATAAAACGTTATAAAAAAAATTTAAATAGCCTTAGAGGCATCTACATGGATTGCGGCTGGCGTGATCAGTACCATATTCATTATGGCATGCGAATTCTTTCTACAGAAATGCGAAACCTTGGAATAAAGCATCGCTACAATGAATTTGACGGAACGCATTCTGGTATTGATTCACGAATGGATATCAGTCTCCCTTTTCTACAAAAAAGCCTTCGGGGTTAGATTGGATTAATTAATCATGACTGATTCAAATACCTTAAATTGGAAAATAGAAACTGATCGTCTTAATCTAGACGCAGAAGATGTCAAAAAGGTTTCAAAGCGATACGATATGTATAAAAATTACACCGAAAAAGAAACCGGAGAATATCTATCTTTAGAACGTTGGTATCACTGGTATAGGATTGAAAAGCTTTCTGAAGGTCATGCCGCTCAATCACCTCCTGAGCAAGGATGCTCAATTGATCAGGACACAAGTAATACAAAAGAAATCGTCAGCGCAGCTGATTTTCTTGCAGTTTTAAAACTCTATCGTTCTGGATAAATGCAAGGTATAACTACTGCATAAAGAAATTTAAATGAAATTTAAAAAAAAATGGCGCTATAGTCAGAACTACAACAAATAAACTCTAAATCAATATATTGGGAAACTACTACTGTGCATGACTTAAGATCATTTGCTGCTCACCTGGAAAAAAAAGGTGAGCTCATCCGTGTAAAAAAAACCGTTAATCGAAAATTCGAATTACCGGCGCTGATGAGGCAGCTTGAAAAGCAAAGAAAAGCTTATATTTTTGAATCCATTGAGGGTGCTGACGTTCCTCTCATCGGTGGCATCCTGAATAGCCCGATGAGAATGTCTCAGTCCATTGGAAAAGAAGTAAGTGATGATTACGCCCACCATAACCATGCAGCAATATTTAGCAAGGCTTTTAATAACCCTTTAGCGCACGTAATCACAGATAATTCTCCTGTCAAGGATGTCATCATAAAAGGTGATGCAATAGATTTGCATAAGCTTCCTGTCCCAACCTTCTTTGAGCTCGATAGTGGGCCATTTATAACTGGCGCTGTTGGTATTAGCATTGACCCCGATCACGAGCAACTTAACATGGGTTTCTACAGAGGCTTGGTTGTTTCAGATCAGCACATTGTTATTAATGCCAGCTCAATGAGCGATTTGCGAAGAATTTATGCTGCGGCTGAAAAAGCAGACAAGCCTATGCCAATTGCCTTAGCGCTTGGCGTTCCCCCTGCTCTACTCATGACAGCATCAGGTAAAGCTCCCCCAGGTGTTTCTGAAATTGATATTGCTGGAAGTTTAATGGGTAAACCAATTGAACTAATTAAATGCGAAACCAATGACCTAATGGTACCTGCCAATGCAGAAATCATTATCGAGGGTATTGTTGATCCGCATGACAAAATATGGAATACGCTTGGAGAATTTGCTGATCAGTATGGACCTGAAATCGCACCAAAAACTCGTGTAACAGCAATAACACGCAGAAAAGATGCCATGTTTTACTCAATCATGGCCGGAAGAAACCCTGAGCACAATACTATTGGAGCAGTATCCACCTATGGAATGCAAAGAGTTATTGAAGATAATCTTCGAGCACAATTTCCTAATATTAAAGACATTAATGTAGCCAGTGCCCCTCAATTAGGCACGATGCTGCATATATTTATATCTATAAACAAAAAGAATGATGATGAGCCACAAAAGCTTTTGGATGCAGCATTTGCTGCAACGGCTGGAATTTTCCCTGTCAGCACCATTACGAAACGTATCGTAATCGTTGATGATGATGTTGACGTTTTTAGCTTAGAAGAAGTTGAATGGGCTATTTGGACTCGGCTTTCTAAACAAAGCAAAATGCTAATAATTCCTGATGTAAAAAGCTGGGAGCTTGAACGTTGCGCTGATGATGAAATGAGATCAATGCGAGTAGGAATTGATGCCACTATGGATATTGAGTCGGTTGATAAGTTAATTAAACCTTTAATTCCTGGTGCGTCAGATATTCAGCTTAAAGATTACCTTTAAGCTTAAAAGTAGTTTTATAGAACTTAATATAAAGTGAGAAATTCTGATGATTGACCCTTATATTGCCGTTGCGCTACAAACTAGTGTTCAGCACGTTGTAAAGCGCTCTGAAGTCGAACTCAATCTTAATCATATTGGCGATATGATTGATTTGGTAACGCATATTTGTTCGCTTGAATTACCTGTACGATTAATATGTTTTGGTGAAGGGGCTATACAAGGCTTTGTCGATGAAATCTTGAACCTAAGCCCTGCAGAATATGCTGATACCATGGCTGCTGAGATACCTGGTTGGGAAACTGAATACCTTGGTGAGAAAGCCAAAGAAAAAGGTTGTTTCATCATGGGTCAACTTAAAGTTAAATTGCCAGAATTTCCAGATAGATTTTTCAATGCTATCTTCATCATAGATCCCAATGGAGAAATTATTTACACGCATTATAAAAACATTGTGCTTTTTGTTGAGCATTCTTCAACACCACATGATGTTTATGATGAATGGGTCAAGCTCCATGGAGACGGAATTGATACTTTTTTTCCAGTTGCTGAAACTGAAATTGGTAATATTGCAGGAAGTGTTGGTGTTGAGGGTGCATTCCCAGAAAGTTACCGCGGTTTTGCACTGAATGGCGCCGAAATACTCTATCGATCAGCTCTTCCTGAGCCTTGGGTTTCAAGAGAAATATATACTGTACAAAACCGGGCCAGAGCTATGGATAACACGGCCTATATGGTTGCACCTAATACAGGCTCGTTAATATTCCCTGGTGATGGTAAAAAACCGTCCTCAACAATAGATGGTGCATTAGGCGGGCATTCGGCAGTCATTGATTATAAGGGGCATGTTTTAGCTCAAAATACGATACCTGGGGATACCTATATTGCTGGTGAAATCAATATTGATGCCCTACGCCACTTTCGAGAAAATGCCAAATTTCAAAACTGGATTCCTTATATTCGATCTGAAATTTTTAAAGGCCTCTATGAAAAACCGATTTGGCCAAAGAATCTACCTAATATGCAGCATGAAGATGCAGAAGTTGTATTTAATGACGTAATTAAAGAGCTTCAAAAACGAGGATCTTACAAAAAGCGTTAACTTAAAACTTCACATTAGGTGGCAAGGAGTACATTGACCAAGCTTCGTATGGCGTAACCGATGTAGTGTAAGGGTCAGAAAAGAATCGATCCTCTAGCCAATTTTTTCTCATGCGATCTTGAGCTAACAAGTCATCTTCGGAGAAAGTTTGATTGGCGCGTTTTTCCACTACACTCAAATAAGCATCTATCATCGTCTCGTAAGCTTCTGTCATGAAGGTGAAGTTTTCTTCGGTCACACTTCTTAATGGATAGCCGTAAAAACTACCTCCAACCATTGTAGTTTTTCTTCGTTTACTGTTATCTCCAGATAATGGATCATCTTCGTCATGCCCTTCCTTGCTTAGCTTTCTATGTGGTGTTGGATCAACACCATGCTTATCATAGACGGCATCCATAGCTGAACGAATGTAGTTTAAATCCTCTTCTAAATTTGCTGTTTCTAATACATCAAGAAATGCAGCAATTACAGAACTGCCGTCATCATAGAACTGAACAACAATTGCTGCATGCAGCATTCCCACTAATGGTGATTTGGGATGTAAATCTATTAAGTAGTAACGACTCCACAAACTTGGTCGCTCGAATTCACGGGTAGGTTTTTTAGTGATCGTCCTCGTTCGGCCAATCTTTTCAACTACATCACCTCTAGCCACCCTTATATCGTAGTCAGCAAACTCACTGCTCATACTACGATTATCGGATTGATAACTACCATTCATTTCAGCAGTCTTCCCAAAAGACTTTGAGTCAATTCGATCAAGGAACTCAAGGAAACGATTCGCAAATAATTTCTGATCTGCTGTTAACGAATCAGAGCCGCTTTTTATTAAAACTTCGCGTGTGGTGCAGCTAATTTAAGCGGAGATTGAAAATATTAAAATTCCAGCCTTAAAAATCTTCATAATTTATCTGCCCTTTATTTTTTTCTTAACTCTGCTCTTTCAGAAGAACTATCAGAAATTCTATCGTTATTAAGTAATTGAAGGGCCTCTTCATCTTTCTTTAGATAGGCATCTAAAAATTTAATCGAGGTGTCCGCCACAATTAAGAAGGCTTCTTGGTCAAGATTACCTGTAGCTCTTTTAGGGCATAACATGCCGCCTAGAAAATGGTCTGCCTTATCAACAATCAATGCATATTTATCCCCAGGTGGAGTTAATTCAAAAGTCCCAAGGCGCCATTTCCATGTTGCGCCCTCACCGCCACGATTGGCATGGTCCTTAGTCCCAGTTGTTGCCAAAGTAGGAACAGTCATAGAGTCCCATGCACCTTTGGGAGTATTAGGTAATGGCCCAGGACCACTTAATAAAACAGCGACATCAAATCGATCATCCTTAAAATTAAGCGTCTCATTATTAATACCGCTTCGTTTCAAACCTGTAACAGCTGATGAAATTAATGCACCCATGGAATGACCTGCAGCCGCAATACGATTCGAATCGATATTGCCCTGCAATGGCTCTACGCGTGCAACAATTTCGTCAAGGGAATCCACAATAGATGACATTTCTTCAACATGGCCAAAGAAATTTAACAATGCCTGCTGAGAATCCGGACGCCCTTGATTACCAAAATCTGGATGACCTGGCATGATGACAACATAACCACGGCTAGACCAATAATCAGCTAAATCTGAATAACCAGATGGCTCACATAGAGCCCCATGAAAAAAAACAATTAAAGGGTATTTACCCCTTGCAATAGGGTAATGAATACTAAGATTAAGCGGTTTTTCTTTATCGATGACATCAATTACAACGTCGCTAACCCTCTTGATTTCTAATGGTCCAAAATTTTCTTTTGAAAGTCTAGAACCACCTGTGCAGCTAACTAAAGCTATGAAGGTTATAAAAATAGTTAACCCTCTAAGATCCTTAAAAAGGATAGACTTCATTATTTATTCCCCGATTTATTTATGCGCTGCATTACAGATTCAGAAATCTTATAGGGCTCCCAGTCTCGAGAAGGAGTGTAAACACCCCAATCAACCATTTTGTTGACTTGATGCTTAACCAATTCCTTTTGCTCCTGCTCATCAAAAGGCGGATCATCCATACAAAGATTCTTCGGATAAATTCCACCTTTTTTCATCATAGCGTCATAAATAACTTTATATTCCTCAACGCGAATATCCTTCACTAAATTCTGCCATTGTCCCCTCAAACGAAAGTCTCGAAGCCCTTCTATATCAAGAATTCCACTTATAGAGGTTTCTCCGCCGCCTAAATATTGCGAAATAACCCCACCTCGATAATCAAATATCTGACTTTTCCCGCAAGAAAGAACATGATCAGGAGAGCCTGGAAGTGATATTGCACCAATATTAGGTGCAAGCACGTAACAAGTATTAAAAATGGCGTGAGATCGGTTTTGCATTTCTGCCATACCATTTCCCATCCAAGGTTCAGGATATTGGGTTCGCCAAATAACCTCTGCGCCATTCATTGCTAAACCTCTAGCGGCTTCCGGATAACTACCCTCAGCACATATTAAAGTACCAATATTTCCAATTTCTGTTTTAGCGACAGGCCAAATAACCTCGCTAAGCTTAATTGGATCATCGCCATAAATTTCCAAGTAGTGATCCCATATATCACTAGGCGCAACATTGGGTTCGTATTGATAAAAAGCGGTTTTGTAATGCTTATGAATAATCTTGCCATTGGGATCAATAATAAATGCAATATTAAAGATCTTGTCTTCCATAAATTCTGGGTCTTTACAAACCATTTGAGCAATAATGAATATATTCATTTGTCGCGCAATATCGCCTAGGAATCTCGTTTCTGGTCCATGTATTTCAGGCACAACATTTTGATAAATCTTCAGATGCTCATCCCCGCCACCGAGGGCCCATCCACCAATCCCGCCTTCGGAAATCGCCACCAACCTTACAGGTAGATCTAGATTAGCGTTCCAGACGGCAAATCCAATGCTCGTCGCTAATCGCTCTAAATCTTTCATGTAGTCATCACGGCTAACGGCCATGGTTGATTGGTTCTGAATTCCGACTGCTGAATATTGTAAATGCATGATTCCTAATCCTGTTATTGTTGTCCCTATTCAGGCTATCATAGGTTTCTAGTTATATTACCACTACCATGCTGTGGTCAATGTGATTCTGCTTTTTAAAGGGGCTGTATTTTGGTAAACAGCATGCGTTAGTATCAGTAAAATAAAAATTTGCTGGATGCTGCAAAATTAACACATGAAGCTTTTTCCAAAAAGTCTTTCGCTAATAACAGCAGCTACGATCAATCTGTAATAAAACAGATTGTTAATTATTAAAAAATTAAACCATAAGCTTACTTGTCAGTAATGCTTTCGGAGATAAAAAATGGCTGATAAAGATAGCAACTACTCGGGTGTATGGGATGGTCGACTCGGCTTCGGTAATAAAACAGCTTTAGTTGTAATTGACCTGCTCCAAGGTTATACGACGGAAGGCAGTCCACTATATGCTCCAGGTGTAGTTAAGTGTGTGGCAGAGATGCCGGAACTGTTAAAAGCAGCAAGAGCAACAGATATGCCAGTTATACACACGCAAGTTCGTTACAACAAACATACTTTTATTGATGGGGGTATTTGGATTAAAAAAGCACCCGTCTTAGAAAGCTTGGTGGATGGAGACCCTTATGCGCAATTCTGCGAAGGTTGTGAACCATTACCTGAAGAGTTATTAATCACCAAAAACTATGCAAGTGTATTCTTTGGGACATCGTTAGCTGCGACATTAACTGCTGCGGGCGTTGATACACTAATGATCACTGGTTGCACTACATCAGGCTGTATTCGAGCAACTGCAGTTGATGCAGTACAAAACGGGTTCCGACCAATTTGTGTAAGAGAGTGTATTGGTGATCGTCACGATGACCCTCATGAAGCAAATTTATTTGATATCAATGCTAAATACGGCGATGTTATTAGCAAAACCGAAGCTCTAGATTACATAAACAGTCTTTAATATTTTTATAATTCACATTTATTCTAAGGGGCAGTAGATATGGCCGCGAAAAAGAAAGCTAAAAAGAAAGTAGCTAAAAAGAAAGTAGCTAAAAAGAAAGTAGCTAAAAAGAAAGTAGCTAAAAAGAAAGTAGCTAAAAAGAAAGTAGCTAAAAAGAAAGCGGTCAAGCAAGCCAGCATCCTTACTCAATCTGCGCACTACGATTATGTGCCCATTATCGATCGGGAGCCCTTTAAGCTTCCAAACGGTGCACGGGTTGCTGTTATGCCTTACATCAACATTGAGCATTTCCCTGCAGCGATTGGTGGCACCCCCTTAGTGCCTGGAACCGCGGGATTTTCTCCTGATCCTCTAAACTATGGCTGGCGGGATTATGGTAATCGTGTTGGACTTTGGAGAATGATGGACCTGATGGACGATTGCGGGATGCGCGGAACGGTTTGCCTTAACGGCGAAATCATTCGTGAATATCCTCGAATCATTGAGGAAGGTGAAAAACGTAACTGGGCATGGATAGGACATGGAGTTAATAACGCCCCAGCTAATTTCATAGGAAATGTCAGGAACCCAGATGGCAGCTTAACTGAGCTATCCGAAGCGAATGAGCGCAAAATACTTGAGGCCACACTTGGAGGAATGAAGAAAGCACTAGGCCGAAACACTAAAGGCTGGCTGAGCCCATTCTTAACTCATACAGATAATACGCCAAGACTGCTAGAGGAATATGGTGTTGAGTATCTTTGCGATTACACTGCAGATGACCACCCTTTCCGATTCAATACGCCTAAAAATAATTTAATCTCTGTGCCATACACAGTCGAGATTAATGACATTCCAGCGTTTCTTAATCTAGGTGTTTCTTCAGAGGCATTTGGCGACATGATTATTGATCAATTCGATGTGCTTTACGATGAAGGCGCAACCAATGCGCGTTGCATGCCGATATGTTTGCATACATTCCATGTTGGTCAGCCAAATAAATTTAAACATCTTGCAAGAGCATTTGAATACATCGCAAGCCATAAAGATGTCTGGCTAACTACAGGTGATGATGTCAATGACTGGTACCGTAAAGAATATATGTAAAAAATCAATTGAGTGATAAGTAACGCCCGGCTAATAACGTCGGGCGTTGTTTTATCTACATTGACAAACTCTGGAAACTAAAGATTTAAATTTTCTTCAATTTTTTATTAGGCTAAAACTCTTATGTGGATCAAAAAAACTGTTAAAGATGATGAGAGTGGCGATAATTCTCCAATCCCTACTCAAATTGTCTCGAATGAAGAATTTCCGCCTCTTCCCCAAACTCCGGATCAAAAACAAGTTGAAGCTCGAGTTAAAACTTTAGCTGATAAATTTGCCAGTAAGCTTGGTATGAGTCGGCGAGATTTTTTAAAAACTTCTGGTGGAATGGCGACAGGCTTTCTTGCCATGAATGAAGTTTTTGGTGAATCATTTAATGTTAGCACCAGCGAAGCGCTCGAGGCAGATGCGTATCGAGAAAAATGGCCTAAAAAAGAATTTATTTTCGACGCTCAAACGCATCACGTGAAGGACAGCATTAAAGGCCCCGTTATGTTTAGAACCATGACAGGTAAAGCTGGTTTAAACCCAGACCTTGATGGCATAGTTCCAAATGAAGACACTCTACACAGAGGAAATTTTGTTAAAGAGATTTTCTTTGATAGCGATACAGTTATGGCGATCATGACTGGTGCTGTAATTGGCCCTCCTAAACTGCACGCCTTACCAACACCGGATATGGTTGAAACCCGCAACGTTGTTAATAAAGCTGCTGGTTCACAAAGAATGCTCAGTCATGGCCTTGCAGACCCAACAGCTGAAAGCTTTCTAAAAGAAGAGATACAAATGCAGGCTGAAGAATTTAAAGTTGATGGCTTTAAGTGCTACACAGGTAATCCAACTGGGCCATGGCGCATGGATGATGAGGCTATTGCTTTTCCTTTTTTTGAAAAATGCCAAGAACTTGGCATCAAAAATATTAGTTTTCATAAGGGGCTTCCCTTACCCGGTCGATTCGAGAAATTCTTTAATGTAGATGATATTTACCCTGCCGCCAAAGCTTTTCCCGATCTAAATTTCATTATTTATCACTCCGGCATGAAGCACATGATGACAATGATTCCTCCTGGAGAAAATGGTATTGAAGAAAATGGTTATCTTCCCTGGACTAGCGATCTCGTTCAAATGCAAAAGGATAATCCTGAGGTCAATAACGTTTATCCTGAACTTGGAGCTGTTTTCGGCCATTCTGTGATTACTCACCCCGATATTTGCGCTCATTTACTTGGGCAACTAATTGGTACTTTTGGTGCAGAAAAATTAATTTGGGGCACTGATAGTATTTGGTGGGGTTCTCCTCAGTGGCAAATTGAAGCACTAAGACGCTTTCAGATGCCTGAATCGCTTCAAAGGGAATTTGATTATCCAATAATCACTGCTGCTGATAAAGAATTAATCTTCGGCAAAAACTTAGCAGGTCTATATGGAATTAATTTAGATGACGCGAGAAAAGAAATCCCAGCTGACAGTTTAAGCGCGATGAAAACTGCTTACATTAATGATGGCGCTGAACCAAGTAACACCCAATACGGCTGGATAGCTGTCTAAACTGGGAATGATTATTTATACATGACTCTTTTTAAGTATGTCATAAGATTATTAATCTTATCGTTAATATCGATCGGTTTACTTGCTCAAGAAGCTAAAATTGTTGCTCTAGATGAAAATAGTTGCGGTCCTAGCGGTAATTTAAGAGGCAATTTAGACAATGGAAAAATATTGCATCGTGAGCACTGTGCTGACTGCCATGGTTTAACTGGTGCTGCAGATGTTGTCGTGATGCATATGGATGAAACACCCCACGACCAAAGAGATACTGAATACATGCAGAAACTCACAGATGCCTATCTATATATTGCTGTATGCAGAGGTGGAGCTGGGATTGGTAAATCAGTCGTCATGTCTCCTTGGGGAGATTTTTTTTCGGACCAAGAGATAAAGGATTTGATTGCCTGGATGAGAACTTTTTCAGGCACTTAACTTAAACTTAATATAAAAAATCCTGGATCATCACGAATGCTTCTAACAAACCAATCTAAATAGAGCTTAGTATATGAACCGAAATATCCAGGTAACTAACCCATATAATGGTAGCACCGACTACAGTTTTAATGAGCCGGATTCGAGTCTAATTACTCAACGTTGTGAATTACTTAAGTCAAACCAACCATCATGGGCATCACTCCAAATTCAAGAAAGAATAGAAGCATTGAATGAATTTGGCGAAGCCATAAATCGTAACAATTCAGAATTGATCAAAGCACTGCAAGTAGATACAGGTCGCTCACATATCTCTAGGCTTGAAGTTCAGTCAATATCTGCTTTTATTAAGCGTTTATCAAACGAATCCACAAACGCCTTAGAGGCGAGCACTTCCAAACCATCATCAATTCAAAATATTGAGGGTTCTACTTTGCAAACTCCTTATGGTTTAGTAGGTAATATCTCACCATGGAATTTCCCAATAATTTTATCTTTCCTTGATACTCTACCTGCCTTAGTTTCTGGAAATGCAGTAATCATTAAACCTAGTGAAGTGACACCAAGATGGATAAAGCCAATGCTCAAAGCAATTGGCGAATGCCCAAAAATCGCAGAAGTTTTAGATATAATTCCTGGTACAGGTAATGCTGGCAAGGAGTTAATCAATCATATTGATGCGTTAGTTTTCACAGGTGGTGTCTCCACTGGAAAAAAAGTAGCGGTAAATGCGGCAAAAAATTTTATCCCTGCTTTTTTAGAATTAGGCGGTAAGGACCCTGCAGTAATTTTGGCTAGCGCTGATGTAAAAAAAGCCGCCGAGACGATTGTTTTTTGCGCCTGCCAATGTTCTGGCCAAGCATGTCAATCACTAGAACGTATCTATGTTCATCATAGTCTTCATGATGAGTTCCTTAAAATGGTTATTCATCTAACTTCGAAATTAGAATTAAATTATCCAGACATAGACAAAGGTGTTATTGGTCCATTTATTTTACGCGATCAAGCCAACAAGGTTAAAGCTCAGATTGATTCAGCAATCAAAGATGGCGCTATACTCCATTGTGGTGGCGAGCTGATTAATAACGGCGGAATATGGATGAGCCCAGCTGTGTTAACTCAAGTTAATCACGATATGGAATTGATGCAACAAGAAACTTTTGGCCCTGTCATTCCAATTACGCCGTTTAAGAATAACCATGAAGCAATTAACCTCGCAAATGATTCTAAATATGGTCTCTCAGCATCAGTTTTTGCAGGAACACTTGAGGAAGCTAGAAATTTTGGCTCAAAAATTAAAGCGGGAGCCATAAGTCTTAATGATGCATCTTTAACAGCCTTAATACATGAGTTCGAACACAACTCTTTTGGCTTCTCAGGTATGGGTGCTAGCAGATCGGGGTTATCTTCTTACACAAGATTTACTCGCGCACAATCGATAATGGCAAACACGAGTGAAAATGGCCCACTCTTAAAGTCTGTTTATAATTAAATAATTATTTAGAAGAAATTATATGAAAATTGACATCGTCCTTGATTCACATCTCAACTCCCAAGAGCTCACTGAGCTAGGATTACTAGCTGAAAAATATGGCATCAATACTCTCTGGAATGCAAGCTACCTTGATGGTCGCGACCCTCTAACCAATATGGCGCAATTGGCCATGGAATCAAGCACTATTAAGATTGCCCCGATGGCACTAAATGCATATGAAATGCATCCATTCAGAATTGCTATGGGCCTCCAAACTCTTAATGAACTTGCTGAAGGTCGAGTGGAAACGATGCTTGGTGGTGGTGGAGAAGTTGTTATGGGTCTCGGTATTCCTTTTGAAAAGCGTGTCCGTTACGTCAGAGAGTGCATTGAGCTTGTAACTGGGGCCACGCGCGAGCGACCTTTCAATTATAACGGTGAACTCTTTAGCATTGATAATTACAACCCGCAATGGACAACAGCCCAGCCACCTTTTATTTATGCTGGAGCTAATAGACCTCAAATGCTTCACATGGCCGCGACTGCTGCTGAAGGCGTTTTTATGAGCGACTTGTCGGTAAGTCGTTCAAGCTTTGCCATTAATAGTGTTCGCGAAACACGACAAAAATCCGGTTTAAGTTCTGAAAATTATCGCTTTAATAATTTTATGGCTTGGTATGTTTACGATGATCCATCTGAAGCAAGACATGAGGCAAAAAGATGGATCGGTTTTCGTGCATTGTTTCGAGAATACATGATGAGCGAATTCTTCAGTGCCGATGAATTCCAGCAAATCGTAGATCACGTTCCTCAAATCTATGCAATGGCAGCAAAGGACGAAGATTCTGTAGATGGTTTGCCTGATGAGCTTCTTGATCGATGTGTTGACCAACTCACCTTAACTGGCGGCCTCGATCAGGTTGATAAAATCATAGAACATCTATTAGAGTTCAAAGAGATTGGAGTGACTCACACTTGTATGGAGCTTAAGAAGCATCAAGCACACGGAATTAAATTATTAGGTGAGAGAGTTATACCTGCATTAAAATAGATGAATAGTTCAAAATAACACCTAAATTTTGATGATCGCCAAAAATGCGCTAATTTCTAGCATTGGATCGAAAGATCGTATAATTATTTTTTCTTAATACTATTGAATAAGTTCATGTTATTTATAACTATTTATCAATATATCCATTTTAGACTCAGGATAAAACTTGACGTATCACTTAAATTTAACTTAGATAACTGCGGTCGCCGACATGGCGATGAGAATGGAGAGTTCACATGGATAGTGTTAAAAGTATGCTCGGGGACCTAACAGAAGTGGCTGTTGGCCTCATCGCTCTTGGTGTTGCAATTAATGTGACATTTGGTGGCGGTGCGTTTGTTCCTGATGTAATTGGCAATATTACTGCAATTATCGACAGCCTGGCTGGTGCTGGACTTGTCGGTTTAGTAACACTTGTAATTCTTGCTGATTTGCTACGAAGATAAAAATAATTAAGGTACAGACGGCCATCAGTTTATTGATGGCCGTCTGATATCTTTAATAACTTCGCAGTCATTTGTTTTCAACGTATCACTTTGGGGCATATGCCAATGGATTTGAAAACTATCAAACAGTGGTTGTGGGATCTTGCAGAGATTACCGCTTTACTTGCAGCCATATCCGTAATCATGTCCGTCTTGTTCGGGCCAGACGTTCCCTTTTTTGGTAATGTTATTGGTAATCTCCAACCGCTTGTTCAAACTCTTGGAGAAGGCGGAATTGCTGTAATCATTGCTGTACTGGTTGTCGTGGCAATTTATTCCCGCAGGAAATAAATATTTATGGGCAGTATCTCAGAATCGGAATTGAACCGCCGACAACTTCTCAGCCGTTTTGCTGCTGCAACATTGTTCGGAACTGCTACCATCACAACCGACCCGGCTCAAGCAGGCGCTCATGCGGCTCGAAAAGAAGTTAGCTATCCGCCAAGTGATCCCGAATTGTTTAAAGCCATCGATGCTGTACTCAAAAGAACTGAGCAAATTTGGGCAGCTCAGGAATGGTGGCGCCTCCCCACAGAGATATGGGATCGCGAAGACCCGAACCCAATTTACGTTGCTGAAGAGCTTTATGACGTTATGGTTGGTTGGGACGTACTTGACGAATATATTTTCCCTGAAAACAGAAGCATGGATGCTTTTCGCTGGGGCTATTCAAAATTATTCGTTAAATACCTTGCTCCTGGAGTCGCACTTGCACTTTACGACCACTGGTTTGAGATAAAAATTCGTGAAACTGGGCCTCTTTCAGTTCCGCGTCATGGATTCGATAGAGTTCTTTCAATTTATAACTTGCGCGATGACGGATGGCGCCAGTCACTTTACGCGCAATGTCCTTTAGGCCCTGATACATATGCAAGAAGGATGACGGAAAAACTTGTCGGTGATGACTGGGATGAATTCTACAAGGACATCAAAAGTCGTGAGTCAACAGATCCGAGACTGAAGTAGTATCTATATCTGCTTAAGTCTATACGACGCATTCTAAAAATAAATAGAACTTTGGCTAAGCGCTTTTCGCCTCTTCGTATAACTCGAAGTCACAAGTTACATCCTGAAACGTCGCATTGGGCTCATAATAGAAGCTGCGAAACGTAATGTGCCCGTAACCGCCGACGAGTGATGTCGGTTTAATAAGTCCACCGCTGGCAATCACCGCACCGAAATTTTGGCGATCACGGAACATCATGGGATCCCAACCGTGGTACATAAAAGTCATTCCTGGCTGAACCATTGAGCTTATATGCGCCAAAACGATAAAAGAGCCGAATGAATTAAACATACGAATCAGGTCGCCGTCTGCAACGCCTCTTTGCGCCGCATCATCAGGGTTGACGTAAATATCCGGTTCTCCCCGCTGCAAACTGATCAACAACGGATCATCTCGCCACATACTATGAATACCATGGCGCACATGACCCATTACCATTCGCAAAGGATAACCCTTAATTTCAACAGGCTCACGATAGGCTGGTAAGGCCTCACCCTCCTCCATAAACCAATCGTGATCGATGTAAAATTGCTGTCTTGAAGTAAGCGTCTGATATGCCTCCTTATCGTGCAATGATCGGTTAATCAATGTGTCGTATGGTGAATCTGGTCCGTAGATAATGCCATCTGAATCATTAACCCGCACAATACCCTTTTGAGCAAGCTCTGAGAACTTCATATCCGGAACACCATGATTGTTATCCATGAGCCACTGTGCAATATCTTCCGCGGATTGGAATCGGCCCCCCATCGTATATTGGTCGAGGTATTTCGTCATATCTCTAACAATAGGCATACCAAACATGTTGTCCTGCACTGGATCTATGTTGCGTTCCATCGCTCGACGACTAATGGCCTCGGCAAGTCGTCGATAGGACTCGAAATCATCAACAGATTCACCCAACGGTGGTACTGCTGCATCCAAAACTTGAGCGTAAGGTGTCCTCGACTCAAGCATAAAATCCTTGCGTTCATAGTGAGATGCTATGGGTAAAACATAGTCAGAATACATGGCTGTAGCGCTCATGTCTGGTGACATTGTGACAATAGTTTCAAGAGCTTCAAAGCCCTGCTCTCGCCAACGTTTACCCGAAACACGCCAATTAGCTGCATTGCTGCCTGTATAAATACCCATTTTCCAGGTTGTTTTTGAATAATCAGGAAACCATCGTCGTTCGACCGATTCCTGATAGTACTTATCAATTCGCTCGGAAACTTCAGAGCCATAAACCTGACGATTAAGCTCTTTATGATTTGCCTGTGAATAATCCCAACGAGAAGTTGTCGTTATTCGTGGTGGCGGAAGGTCGGCAATCATGTAAGCAATCTGAGTTTCAAAATCATAGTTAGACATCTGTAAACCCGAACCAGGCTTACCTTGATTGCCGGTTATCGCTAGGAGAAGCATGAACGCGCGTTGAATTAGATCGCCATGTAACCATTTGCAAACCCGATAACCCGTGAAGATCATCGCAGGCCCTGCGGTGGCAAAAGTTCTGGCTACTTGCCGAATAACATCAGGATTAACTCCTGTAATCTCGGACACAATCTCCGGTCTATAATCCTGCATTTTCTGACGAGTCATTTCGAAAACGGTAGTAACTTCAACGTTGCCATCCGCTGTCTCTACATTAAATTTACCCTCGAGCGCTGGAATAAGCTCGCCTAGCTCTATACTTCCCTTATTCATAACCGGTATAGGAACACCAGGGGGGGGTGGTGGTTGACCGGTTGCTGGGGCCTCAATCATGGAGCTGGTTGACTCGTCCCATATATAGAACAGATTATTTCGGGCTTGCTCACCTCCAATCACGTCAGTCTCACGGAGAAATTTACCGTTATCAGTTCTGACAAGATAAGGAAGATCGGTCTGCTCACGAATGAAATCTAAATCGTGTAAACCTGAATCGAGAATCACCTGAACCATCGAAAGTGCAAGTGCGGCGTCAGTACCAGGTTTGGGGTTAAGCCATTTACTTGAATGCATAGAGGTTGGTGTAAATTCTGGTGATATAGAAATCACTTCTGTACCGTTATACTTAGCTTCCCAAAAGAAGTGAGCGTCTGGTATGCGCGTCACAGCCGGATTACAAAACCAAACAAGACAACACTTTGATTTAAAAACAGCCGCCATCGTATCGCATAGCAGAGGTACTCCAGTTGTCATATAGAGTCCAGTAGGTAAATCACCTACGCCAGCGAAAGCCTCAGGATATTCAATTCCAGAAGCTGCGACAAAACGACCCATGGCAGGAAAAACCGTTTGTTTCATTGCTGCCTGTGTGCCTGCACCCTGCGTTATCGAAGCTGGTCCGAACTCTACTGTATAGTCAATGAACTTATCAGCAATCTCCTCCATCGCTTGATCCCAGGTTATTCTTTCCCACTTGCCTTCTCCACGCTCTCCCAAACGCTTCATTGGATATAAGATTCGTTGCTTACCGTACATGTATTTCGCATGCCGCAAACCTTTTTGACAACCTCGCGGTCCGTAATCAGGAGTATCAGTGGTTGAATGGCCGTATTCACCTTGCTGTTCTTCCCGCCAAACAATTCCATTTTTTACAAAAACATTAAACGCGCAATTACCGGTGCAATTGGTGCCATGAGTTCCACGGACAACCCGATCCCAAGTCCATTTATTTCGCATGAGATCTTCCCAACGTCTATAAGTTGGGGTTTCAATTTGAGCTGCAGAAACGCCGTACTTCAATGTTAATAAAGTAGCACTGCTGCCAACAAGAAATTTCCTTCTGGAAGTCTCAAGCAATGTAGTCACATTTACACTCCTGAAATAAATTAATGAACATTAATTACCCATATAACCATGCTGGCCTGGCATTGCAAATTCTTCGTCGCTGATCGCAGAAATGCGCCATTCCAATAAAGAAACACGATCATTGCCAAAATACAATTGATTATCCAAGAACATACTTGGAGTACCAAAACCACCACGACGAATTAGTTCTTCAGTATAGCCATCAATCTGTTTATGCAAAGCCTGATCAGTTAATTTATCAACAAAAGAATTACGATCAAGGCTATTCTTGGTTGCTATATTAATTAACACATCAGTATCCGAGAGGTTTTCACCCCTACGGAAATGCGCTTCAAATAATGTGGTTGCAAATTTAATGGGATCAGTCTCATTTGAGGCAATAAGCCATGCTACAGCACAATTTTTTGCATCAAAAGGCCACATTTCATGAAATTTAATGACAATACCCCACAATTCGGCCCATAATTGAAGATCTTTTTGCTCCCAAGCTGATTTATTTGGATTTTCAGCCCATCTTGAGTGAATAAGTCTAGGATTTTCAGTATCTAATAATGTATTTAAAGATATTGGTTTAATTTTAATCTTTGCTGCATTGCGTAAAGCGACATCATGAAGCCTCAGTAAACCGATATAACTCCAAGGGCAAGAAAAATCTAAGTAACATTCGATCTCAATATTATCCATCAAAGCGCTCAAAATGAGTTAAAGGCATCATTTTATCAAACGAAGATCAGTCTTGAGCACTTTACCGCTTGCATTGCGAGGAAGTTGATCAATAAAAACAAATTCTTTAGGTGTCTTCATGCCGGAAATTTTACCCTCTAAATAATTCAAAATCTGCTCCTCGGTTATAGCACCTGCCGCGGAAGCAACAATGAAAGCTTTTAAACGCTCTCCCCATTTCTCATCGGGTACACCTATCACAGCAGCATCATTAATCTGTGGATGCTTAATTAAAACCTCCTCTATATCCCGAGGGTAAATATTTACGCCCCCTGAAATCACCATATCCTTTATCCGATCAACTATATACAAGTGACCTTCAGAATCTCTTTTAGCTAAATCCCCAACCGTAACCCAGCCATCTTTAAATGCCTCGGAAGTTGCCTCTGGTTTTTGCCAGTAGCCGTTAAACAAACAAGGGCTCGACGTAAATAATTCACCAACCTCATCCGCTTCACAAATTGAACCATCCTCACGACGAATTTCAAGCTGGGTGCCTGGGAAAGGTTGGCCAACGCAAGCTTGTTTTCTCAGCTGATCTGGCGGTCGAAGATTTGACACAATACTGGCTTCTGTTGATCCGTATGTCTCATGAAGAATTGGCCCAAAATGATCAATAATTTTTTCCTTCATCGCTTGGGGTAAAGGCGCAGCATTACTGATAATTGTATGAAGTGTTTCACTTCGAAATTCTTCAAGCAGTTTTTTCTCTAGTGAAAATATCGCATGGAAATGAGTGGGCACACCAAAGAAACCAGTGATACTTTCATCTTTGAATTTCCGAACAACCAATTCGGGTTCAAATTTATCCATAATTTCTACGTAACCGCCAAAAAATATTGGGGCTATGGCAAATATCATTCCTGCTCCATGACAAATTGGAGCAATGGCCAAAAATCGATCGTCAGGTGTGTAGCATCCGTACTCAACAGCCATGCTGAATAAACTGATTACTCGCGAGCGATGGGGAACAAGAACACCTTTTGGCTTTCCTGTTGTGCCCGATGTATAAGGAATTGTGAATGTATCCCACTCCTCCACAACAGGAATTGCTTTTAATTCAGGTGAGCTTGAGAGCCAAGCTTCATAATCATCTCCGATGATAATTATACGATGCACAGTCGCAAAATTTTTACCCTTAAGGGCTTCTGCAGCAGCATCGTCAACAAAAAGCAGCTTGGCTTCAGCGTCATCACAAATAGCAACGATTTCATCCGGTGTTAATCTTGGATTGATAGTTGCGGAGCCAATACCTGCTTGAGAAGCGCCAAGTACAATTTCCAAATATTCGATCGAGTTCGCGCTTACAATGGCTGAATGCTCTCCGCGCTTCAGGCCTACATCTTCAAGAATTCCTGATGTAACACTATCCACCCGTGCCATAAATTGCCCATAGCTTTGTTGATTTTCCCGATGTCTTAATGCGATTTTATCTGGATCGCGCAACATCGCAGAACGAACACCAGCCGGTAAGGATAGATGTTGAAAGGAAAAGGGTAAATCGAATGCTTCAGTCATCTGGCATTCCGTAGTTTGAATTAATTACCTAATTTAAAAATACGCAATGCATTTTCTCGCATTAGCAATTTTTTTGATTCTTCTTTAAAGCCGAGATCCTCAATTTCTTTTACAGCTCTTTCAGGATCTATAACCGGCCAATCCGTGCCGAATAAAACTTTATGTTTTCCATAACTATTTGCGTAGTGAACATATTCCTTTGGCCAGTATTTTGGAGCATAGGCATCTCCCGCTGTAAAAATATTTTCATGCTTCCAACACATTGAAATCATTTCATCGGTCCATGGAATACCGATATGAATACCTAAGAGCTTTAATTCAGGAAAATCTATTGCAACTTGATCCAATGTAATTGGACGGGCAACGCTTGGGAGTCTTCTTTCGCGCGAATATACAAGGTTGTGGCAAACCTGCATCATAATTGGTATATCTAGCTCGCAACATTTAGCGTAAGTTGGGTAATACTTCGCATGATCGGGCGGCAGCTCACACCAATGTGGGTAGAGATGAGCGCCAACAAAACCAAATTCGTTAACTGCTTCCTCTAGATCACGTAATTGCTGCATTCCTCGAAAAGGATCAATACCTGCCAAGCCCGAAAATCTATCGGGATGAGCTTGACATATTTCATAAACCTGGCGATAAGGAATCTCAAAACCGCCCTTCTTATTGATGTCACCAGCTCGAACAGCTATAAGGAGTGAGCGCTCTATGCCCGCCTTATCCATCTTAAGTAAATAGTCATCAATGCTGACGCCGCCACGCATGTATTTTGGCATGCGTACCTGTTCTTTAAAGTCATCATCGAGGCCGGTTTGCCCGCCCTCCACAGTCTCTGGAGTCCACAGATTGCAAACAATATCAATTGCACCTGACATACTATTCCCTCAGCGAGCCTAATATATGACGAACTAACTTTGATCTAGAATTATTGGCCGTCAAGATCCCAAGGACCAGTATTCTTAGAACGAACAGGAATACCTGAAACTACCGGCGCTTGAGTTACAGGGTCGTAATTAACTGCGTGACCGGGAGTGATAATCTTTTCTGTCCCAGTGGTAATCCAATTGATCAGGCTGCCATCAAGACGGAAGAACCCATACCAACCTCTTTCTTCACCAGCTACAAAGTGACCATGCTTAACTAGGGCGGGACGAAAAAAATAAGTGCCATCGTCCAATTTACCAAAGTTGTAATCCAATGTGCCTTCGAGGCTATAAGCTTCTTCGAAAACAGGATGATGAACTAGCCGATTATCGGACCAACCAGGAGGTGCCCAAGCTAACATGGTCACAAAACCTGTGTTGTTATCTTTAGGATCAGCGGGATCAAGGAACAAGAGCTTTAATTTTAAAAATCGCTGCGTGTCACCTTCGTATGCATTGGGCATCCATTCCATACGGTTAGTTTCAACTATAGAGAGCTCCCCTCGTGCACGAGATGCAGTATTACCTCCTCGAAGAACGTGCTTAGTCCGATCTTTTCGGGAAACAGAAAAACCCCAATCCCCATACTCACGGAATAAGAGCACTTCTGTACCAGCATCAACTTCAATTTTAGGAACCTTAAGGCCAGCTGGGGCACGCCAATAAGCACCTTTTCCTAAATATCGATCACCAATGCGGATGCGTCCACCAACTATGTACCACTCGGTATCCGCGTTATGATAACCAGCAGGCCGACTCCAAGCCTTATCAAAAAGCACTCGCAATGACGCTGATCCATCTTCTTCATCATAAGAAAGGTTTTTTTGTTTAACGCCTTTACCTTGGCCACGTGGTAATTCTGCTTCATGCCAACAAAGGTCGGCCTCTTGAATCATTTCTACATGAGGTCTCACTTGCGCGCTCCTTTTTTCTTAGCTTTTTTCTTAGCTTTTTTCTTAGCTTTTTTCTTAGCTTTTTTCTTAGCTTTTTTCTTAGCTTTTTTCTTAGCTTTTTTCTTAGCGGGTTTGCAATCAGATAAAATATGGTAATCGTCAGTAATACCTTTTAATTGATAAATAGCTTCGATGAATTCCTCCATCAAAGGTCCGTCAACCGGAACTTGGGCTTTTTTTCTGGATGCTTTATTTAATGCCTTCCAATCTTTATTAACACGCTTAAGCGTTTGATTCATAGCGTTAGTGACATAACGTGAATGGAAATCCCAATCACCTCGAATTTGTGATAAATCTACCTTTTCTTCTGACACCTGATTCCTCCTCAGAGTTAGCCAGTATTATTTGATTTGGTTATTCTTAACAATTTATTATAACTTCAATTCTAAATTATATCTTCGAGCTATCAATTGGTCGAGCAATTATTAAGGCTATCCGGTCTGTGGCGCGTATTAAATTAATCTCTGCTATTTAACGAAGTAAAATGCGACTCATGTCATTATTTTTGATTTAAGTGGTTGCATAGCGCTTCAGAGACGCTATCCTGTAGCTCTATTTAAAAGCAGGCAAGGTGGTATTTTTACTATGGATCCCTATCTGAGCTGGAAGTATCTGCACATATTAATGTTTGTTTTCTGGGTTGGCACCGACATGGGTGTCTTCCTTTCCTGCAAGAAAGCGACTGATCCAAAATTACCTATTGATGCTCGTTTTTTATTGCTGCATATGGCCTTAAGAATTGAGCTTTTACCACGAACGATGTGGAAAGCTGCGCTTCCTCTAGGTGTCACACTAGCAGCAACAATGGATTTAATTTCCATTACCTCGGTTGGGCTTGCAGTCGTCTGGATGTTTAGTATTGCTTGGTTGATTTTAAGCGTTTATGGTGCATGGCACTATGACAAACCTATTGGTCACACGCTAACTAAAGTAAACAATGCTGTCACCAGCGTCGTAGGTATTGGTTTAATTTATTTAGCCTACACATCTGCCACAGGAGATGGCCCCTTTAACGTTGAAGCAACTTGGCTGCATTGGAAAATCGGTATATACGGCGCAATCAATTTAATGATCGTGTTAATGCTTTACGTATTTGACCCAATGGGAATTGCGTTCGGTCGATTGGCTGTAGAAGGCTCAACCCCAGAAATAGAAACAACCATATCAACAATCATGGATCGTGCCACTGTGACTATCTGGACGACCTATGCGCTTATTCTGATTGTTGGGTTTATAGCTACAACCAAAATTATTTAATCTGAATCAATAATTTTGAATCATTGCAGTTGGTGTCAAATCTTCTGAAGTGCCGCCGGGTTGAACCATACCCATCCAAGCCGCGACAGCTAAAGCAACCCAGGTCGCAATCACAAAAGGTCGACTGGAAGCCAAGCTATTGACCATGGTTTTATTTGCATCATCACTAACTTGATCGTCATCCAATTGCTCTATTGCTGAATGAAAAGGAAGCAAACGTCTACGAACCAGAACACCAAACAACACAACTGCTGCAAAAATCATTAACTTTGCAGTGACCCAAGGAAAATCTGTCAGCCTATCAGTAGCGGTTGAAAACAAAACAGAAAGCACAACGCCCACAATCACCACATAACGAAATTGCTCATCCAGACGCGCAAGCTTCGCTCCAGCATCAGTTCCAGAACGCGCAAAAGTTAACCAGGTAAGCGTGAGCCAAACAGGGCCAAGTAAAACAATGCCGACCATCTGCCACCATGGGTGAGGAATACCCTTAAGTTCAGTTAAGACTCCGCCGACAGTTAGCATAAGACTCATGCAAACCTTTGGCAGCATATCGATAACTCGCATAATTCTGGCTGCAGCAAGTCGCTGCGCAATTGATAACTCTGTGTTGGCAGCTTTAGTGCCCCACATATAGATACCAATATCAGGACCTAACCAGAAAACAAACAAAACCTGATGCACAAATAAAAGCATGCGGTAAGTGTTTGGCTCATCAGACCCAGCTGCAAATGCAAAACTTGTAACGAACAGCAAACCAAATGCGACT
>JAYZVL010000006.1:0-26223 GCA_036155675.1 Pseudomonadota bacterium
GAAAGATCCGCATACCAAAATATGACCATTAACTGGGGTGATTCTGCGTGCTATATCACACGCCTCATGAATGCTTTCAGTCAAAACATAATCCTTTGTTTTATTAACTAAAAAATCTTCAAGGTTTTTTGAGCATACACCTCTTGTAGATTCAATAGAACTAAAAATCCATTGTCCAGCGATATCTGACAAAACATTTACAAATTCCGATACGTCTTTATCCGCAGACATTCCTAAAATAATAGTTGGCGATTCATTACACATTAACTTCAGGCCCGCCTTAAGTTCAATTGCTGCCTGGGTATTATGCGCAACATCAAGAACCCATAAATGACTGTCGCGGTAAATTTGGAATCGTCCAGGGAGCCTAACAAATTTAGATAAAAGACCACTGAGTTTTTTATCTAAAATCAGATTCTTATCAAACGCAGCCAATACTGCAAGAGAAGCACTAATATTGCGTAACTGAGCAGGCGAACATGGAAATGGTAATTGAATTTCTTCTAACTCTACATCTAAACCCTGCCAACACCAGGAATCATTTTTTACCTTAAATGTAAAATGATCATCTAAAGAATACAGTTTAGAATGATTTTTTTTTGCTTGCTGGCGAATTGCCAATGGCACAGGCTTATCGCCAAAAATAACGGGTTTATTTGGTCTAATAATACCCGCCTTTTCAGCAGCAATATCCTCAATGGTATTTCCTAGCCAATTTTGATGATCTAAGCCAATTGTTGAAATAAGCGCGTAATCAGGATCAATCGCATTAACAGCATCAAGTCTCCCCCCCAAACCAACTTCTAAAACCCATGCATCACAATCACTATCTTGAAAAATTAACCAAGCTGCAAGAGTCCCAAATTCAAAAAAGGTAAGCGGAATATCATTTCTAGATGCCTCTATTCTTTCGAATGCATGAGTAAGCGCAATGTCAGAAACTGGTTTGCCATTAATTGAGATACGTTCGTTATATTTAATCAAATGCGGAGAGGTATATGTTCCAGTTTTATAGCCGTTATGCCTCAAGACTCCACTTATTACTGCAGCGCAAGAACCTTTCCCGTTAGTTCCAGCCAAAGTAAAAACTCGGCCTTTTGGAGGATTAATATCAAGGCTTGACATTAATTTTTTAACACGATCAAGCTGCAAATCAATTTCAAAAGGATTAACATTTTCCTGCCATTGTAGCCATTCTTCTAGAGTTTTACGCAGCATAAAGAATTGGGAATTATGTATTAGGTTATACAGTAGTAATTGAAATTTTTTGCATCTTTGTCAATAACATTGATATTTCTTCTCGCATATTTCGACGATCGATGATCATATCTAGGGCCCCGTGCTCTATCAAAAACTCGCTGCGCTGAAAACCTTCAGGCAAAGTCTCACCAACAGTTTGCTCAATAACCCTTGGGCCAGCAAAACCAATCAAAGCATTAGGTTCTGCAATATTAATATCGCCCAACATAGCTAAACTTGCTGAAACTCCACCTGTAGTAGGATCAGTAAGTACAGATATATATGGAACTCCAGCTTTAGAAAGCCTAGCTAAAGCTGAGCTAGTTTTACTAAGTTGTAACAATGAAAACAGCGCTTCTTGCATTCGTGCACCACCACTAGAAGAAAAATTAATCAAAGGTACTCGATTTTCTCGACTATAGTTTACTGCACGAACAAATTTTTCACCTACAACAGAACCCATTGACCCAGCCATAAAGTCAAAATCGAAGGCTGAGGCGATAACTCGCTGATTAAGTAAATTACCAATCATTACAATTAAAGCATCATTTTCGCCTGTTGACTTTTGAGCTTGTGATAAACGGTCACGATATTTTTTACTGTCACGAAATTTAAGCGGATCATCGGGTGTAAGTCTCTCGGCTAATTCTTTCCCACTATCTGGATCAAGAAATAGCTCAAGGCGCTGGCGACCAGAAACTCGCATATGCATATTGCATTTTGGGCAGACAAATAAATTACGTTCCAGTTCAGCGCGATAGAGTTGTGCGCTGCAGCCATTACATTTTTGCCATATCCCCTCAGGCACAGACCTTCTTCGCCTGCGACGTTGTGTTTTAATTCGGGAAGGAATAATTTTTTCGAACCAATTCATAGAATGCACATAATAAACGAGGGAGGTGCAAGGTGCACCCAGAGCTTTAAAAAATTAATTATCGAGTATTCCAGAAGGATAATCGATATGCGTTAATGTTAACCCGGAAGCAGGAGCAGTAATTCCTGAAAGCCTTCTGTCTCTAGATTCAAGCACTTCCTTTATCCAGTTCAGGTCGGCGTCTCCGTTGCCCACCCTAACAAGAGAGCCGACAATATTTCGAACCATGTGATGTAAGAAAGAATTAGCGCTACAAACAATATGGATATATTCCCTATCGCGCACTACTTTTAAGGTGCTCAAATTTCTGAATGGGCTATGAGATTGGCATGAGGAAGCTCTAAATGCAGAAAAGTCATTTTCGCCGATTAAGCATTCTGCTGCTAATTGCATACTTCTGGCATCTAATTCTTTATGAATCCACCAACTTCTATCTCTAGACAAGGGTGAACGAACTTTTCTATTTAGGATTTTGTAAAAATAAGTTCTTCCTATAGCGGTAAATCTTGCATGAAAATTATCTTCAACTGGCTGAACCCAAAGAGCACAAATATCATCAGGTAAATAACTGTTAACCCCCATCAACCAAGCGTGAGGTTCGCGATAAACTGGGGCATCAAAATGAGCCACTTGACCAGTTGCATGAACCCCTGAATCAGTTCTACCCGCACCAACGCAATTAATATCGCTAGAAGCGACGAAAGATAAAGCTTTATTTAAGCCTTCCTGAATGCTTGGCGCATGCGGTTGGAATTGCCAACCACTATACCTACTTCCATCATATTCGACGCCAATAGCTAATCTCATACAAAATTAGCCCATTGCTTCATGGGAGTAAATCATTTGCCTGTTGGCGTTGACTGTCTGTTCCCTCATCAATAACCTCTAAAAGCAAGCTTTTGGCAACATCAAAATCACCAATATTAATATATGCTCGGGCCAATTCCAGTTTAGTTTCAACCTCAGGAATTGTTTGAGTATGAAGTGCGTCAGTATCCTTTAATTCATTTTTTCCAGACACTTTAGGTTTCATCCACACCAAAATCAAAAGAATAAAACTTATTAAGACAGTGACGACCCAAACCCAAGAATCTTCCAAAAGCTTACTAGTAGCTAAAAAAAAATTTTCCGAATTAGAAAATTGCCCAATATTAATAGTATTTTCAGTTACGATTTCTTCGTCAAATAAATCTGGGTGAACTTTTTTAGTTATTCCTAGATTAGATTGATCAATCAAATCAGTTTCAAGTTCGAGTTGGGAGACTCTTAAGCCCTGATCTGTTAAATATAGAAGCTGGTCGCTTATTGTTAATTCTTCTTCCAATGATGAAGAAGCCTCGTAATCTTTTACTTGATCATTATTTATTTCTAAATCATTTAAAGCATAATCAACAACTTCTGGAAAAGAATTATTGGAATTGCTATCGAAAACAGATAAAGCAAGATTAGATTGTTCGCCTTCAAGATCTACATCTAATTGTGGGAAAGATTTTGATCGCCATTCAGTGTTCTGATTAACAACTTCAGCATTTGCTTCTTCAGCGCTAACCAAAGAAATTTCTTCTTCATTAGGGATTCGGAGGATTGCCCCAGCCTGCAGTCCATTCATATTTCCAATAAAAGCAGAAGGGTTTAAACGGTACAATGCAAGCATCATCTGGTTTACAGTTATATCAATATCATTTCGGGAAAAATTAGCAATACTCCAAAATGTATCGCCAGGTTGAACCTTATATAAAGCCGGATCAATTAATAGAGTACGATTTATAAAAAATTGATTAGTTGATGATTCGATATCAAATAATATATTTACAAATGGTTCGACTATAGGTTTTGATGTGCTAATAAGAATAAATGAGACATCATTTTCATCTTTGTAAAGATTAAATACAAAATCATCCAAAATATCCAACCTTGTTATTTCATAGGTTAAGAATGCATCAGAATCTGCAAGGATAATTTTTAAATCAGAAATATCTTCGCCCGCTAAAAGATTAATCTCAATCTTTACCTCAAGGGGTTCATTCATATTAGACAAGACATTTATTTCTCCCAACTCTAATGCGAAGGCATAGGATGCTGGGAAAAAGAAAATTAGATGGCAGAGGATGATCTTGATTGGGTGCATCAAAAATTCCATGCTTTTTTTAATTTGTAAATATTTTATGGCTGAAATAAGAAAGATAAATTAATATTTAGGCTAGAAAAGATCAAACAAACTAGAGATAATCTCTTAACAGAACTTCTGCAATCTGGATGCTGTTCAAGGCCGCTCCTTTGCGAATATTATCTGCTACCACCCATAAATTTATTCCGCGGGGATGTGAAATATCTTCGCGAACCCGGCCAACATACACATCATCAGAGCCTGAAGCATCTGTAACTGGAGTTGGGTAACCACCGCTTTTTGCTTCATCTAACAACTCCACACCAGGGAAAGCTTCTAACAATTTTCGAGCATGGTTAATATCTAGCTTTTTACGAGTTTCAATGTGAATCGATTCAGAATGTCCAATAAAAACGGGAATACGAACCGCAGTGGGATTAACTTGAATATTCTCATCAGCTAAAATCTTTCTGGTCTCCCAAACCATTTTCATCTCTTCTCGTGTGTAACCATTAGATTGAAACGTATCAATGTGCGGTACAGTATTGAAAGCTATTTGTTTTTGATTGTCTCCTATAGCCTCCAAAGGTCTTCCGTTCAACAAAGTGGCTGTTTCTTCCGCCAAGCGTTTCACGGCGGTTCTTCCAGCTCCTGATACAGCCTGATAAGTGGAGACATTAATTCGTTCAATTCCAACTGCATCATGTATCGGTTTAAGTACCATAACCATCTGAATGGTTGAGCAGTTTGGATTAGCAATGATCCCGCGATTTTTATAATGAGCTATCAATTCTGGATTTACCTCTGGGACTACGAGAGGAATATCTTCTTCGCGCCGAAATTCAGATGTATTATCAATCACAATAGAATTAGCCGAAGCAGCTCTGGGCACATGTTCAGCTGAAACACTTGCGCCAGCAGAAAAGAATGCAATATCCGTTGCCGAAAAATCATGGTCGTCAAGAACACTAACTGGAACTGAAAGACCCTTAAAATCAACGCTCTTGCCAACTGATTGAACACTGGCTAAAGGCTGAAGCTGATTAACAGGAAAATCTCTTTGGGCAAGAATATCTATTATAGTTTCGCCAACCATTCCCGTGGCACCAACTACAGCAACATTATATTTTTCTTTTTTCATCTATTTGTTACTTAAGCTCAACATCCGCATTCTGGGCGCGGTTGCGTAAATAGTGATCCATCAAAACGATTGCAAACATTGCTTCAGCGATAGGAGTTGCGCGTAAACCTACGCAAGGGTCATGCCGGCCTTTAACCTGTCTTTCGGCCGATTTACCCTTCTTGTCAATGGTTTCACCTTTTTTACGAATGCTAGAAGTCGGTTTAAGCGCAATACTGACAAGTATATCTTGACCTGAGGAAATTCCCCCTAAAGTACCGCCAGCTGAGTTAGATTGAAAACCTTCTGGAGAGATCTCATCACGATGTTCGGAACCATGCTGCTCAATGACAGCAAACCCATCTCCTAACTCGACACCTTTTACGGCATTAATACTCATCATTCCATGGGCAATTTCTGCATCAAGCTTATCGAATACTGGTTCGCCCAGGCCATGAGGAACACCAGTAGCAACAATATTAATCCTTGCGCCTATGGAGTCCCCCGCCTTGCGAAGCTTGTCCATAAAAGATTCAAGTTCTGGCAAACGGTCAGGGTCAGCACAAAAAAACGGATTTTGATTTACTTGATTAAAATCTTTTGCTTCAAGTTTAATTGAGCCCAACTGGGCAAGATATCCATGAATACTCAAGCCCAAGCGCTCCAATAAATATTTTCTTGCGATTGCGCCTGCAGCAACTCGCATCGCAGTTTCACGAGCAGACGCTCTTCCGCCGCCACGATAATCTCTAAGGCCATACTTTTGGTAATAACTAAAATCTGCATGGCCTGGACGAAATTTATCTTTGATTTCACTGTAATCTTTAGGTTTTTGATCGGTGTTATGAACTATTAAGCCAATTGGTGTTCCGGTTGTCACTCCTTCAAAAACACCCGAAAGTATTTTTACTGAATCTGCTTCTTTTCTAGGACTATGATGACGCGATGTCCCAGGCTTTCTACGATCCATGAATGGTTGGATATCCTCCTCACTAAGCTTCATACCAGGAGGGCAGCCATCGACGATAGCGCCTATAGCTAAACCATGACTCTCGCCATAAGTTGTTACGGTAAACATTTTTCCTATCTTATTACCGGCCATCGTTCTTCATCCCTAAAAAATTAAATCACTTGAATAAATAAAACTAAATTTTTAGTGCAGATGCCTCTATTGCACCTACTCCAATACCACCAAAATCAAAATCCAACCATTGAAAAGGAAGATCTGGGTAAGCATTCTGTAAAACTTCCCACTGCTCACCAACTTCAATTACCAAAAGACCTTCGGGAGCCAATAATTTTGGCGCATCCTTAATAATCCTTCTTGCTGAATCCAGACCATCAAAACCACTTCCCAGAGCAAGTTCTGGTTCATGAAGGTACTCTGACGGCAAAGATGCAATTTCATGATTAGGTACATATGGCGGATTAGTAACAATAAGATCGAATCTGCCATCTAAGCCATCCATGTGATCAGCCTGAATTAATCGAATTCTATCCTCTAAAGCATAACGTGCAATATTTCTTTTAGCCACCTTCAAAGCTTTTTCAGATATATCAGTAGCAACAACTTCAGCATTTGGAAGTTTCAGGGAGCAAGAAATTGCAATACAACCACTTCCGGTTCCGATTTCTAAAACCGATTTTATAGGCTTTTCATGAAACCAGGGTGAAAAACTGCTTGTAATTAATTCAGCTATTGGTGAACGAGGGATAAGAACAGAAGTATTAACGTAAAAAGGCATCCCAGCAAACCAAGCTTCCTCAAGCAGATATGGAAGTGGCTGCCGAGTTTGGATACGCTCAGTTGAAATACGGAATATTGTCTTGATTTCAGAATCAGTTGCCTTTCTAAGGTATTGTTCGGCCTCACCCTGATGATCCAAATTCATTATTTTAAACACAAGTGCTGCTGCTTCATCATGGGCATTATCAGTTCCATGGCCAAAAAAAAGATCAGCTGAGGAAAAATCAGCTGCAATCTTGTGAATTAATTCGCCAGCAGTCATTAAAATTGTTGACTCCGTTGTTCTCATCATTAAATTTCAATTATTAAATCTGTAACATCAAACCAAGAGTGTAGAATAACTCGATTATCGGTATTTATTAAAAAAATCATTAGGCCCGAAGACAACATTTCAGTTAATTATGATAAAAGCCATCAAAAAAAAGTTCGTAGTCCTTGTGCAAAAATTAATCCCTACAAAAGCGCTTGCTCGATTGATATACCAAATCAGCCGAGCAGAACAACCTATTCTAAAAGATTTATTAATTAAAGGCTTTTGCTCTATTTACTCTATAAATACTGATGAAGCTGCTCAAAAGGATTACCGATCCTTCAACGATTTTTTTACTAGAGAATTAAAACCCGGGGCTCGCCCAATTGATAATGTATCAAAAAATATCTGTTGTCCTTCAGACGGAACAATTGCTCAAATAGGTTTTGGAGAAAATGGCAACTTAATTCAAGCCAAAGGATTAAGTTACACGCTGAATGACTTGCTAGTAAGCCCTGATACAGCTTTAAAATTATCGAATAGTGGTTTTGTTTCAATTTATCTTGCGCCCCACAACTATCATAGAGTTCATATGCCTATTAATGGAATATTAGAACAGTCAGTCCATGTCCCTGGTAAATTATTTTCTGTTAATAGGGAAACAACCTCTTCACTGGATAAGCTATATGTAAAAAATGAGAGGCTAAATCTCATATTTAATAGCGAATATGGTTTGTTCGCATTGGTTCTTGTTGGCGCTATGAATGTTGGTAGTTTTTCTACTGCTTGGTCAGGCGAAATAATAGGAAGGAAGGACGGTGTTATTTCTAAAAAGGAATTTAAAAAAGAACATCAGCTTATACAATTTAAAAAAGGTGATTATTTAGCACACTTTAATCTTGGTTCAACAATTGTCTTTATTGGCCCTCCAAAAGCATTGAATTGGTCGGAAGAATTAGAAAATGGTTCTGTTGTAAAAATGGGTAGTTCATTGGGGGCTATCAGATAAATAATGAATCAATCTGAAAGCTGGAAACCGATTAGCCTTAAAGAATCTATTTATCAGCGGGCTAAATTCATTCAACACATAAGGTCGTTTTTTAATAAACGGCAAATTATGGAAGTCGAAACGCCTATTATAAATGCCTTTGGGGTCACTGAGGTTCATGTTGAAAACATACCTTTATCAATAGGTAGAGAAAAATTGTGGCTCAGGACCTCTCCTGAATACCATATGAAAAGATTACTTGCGGCTGGTAGTGGTGATATTTTCCAAATTGGAAAATGCTTCCGCGGTCGAGAATCTGGATCAAAACATCAAATTGAATTCACAATGGTTGAATGGTATAGGCATGAAATAACTTTTGAAGAAATGTATCAAGAATGCTGTCAATTAATTAAGGAATTAAGCAATTATTCTGACAAACCAATCAAAAAAATTAAGGTTCATAGTTATGCTGAGTCTTTCAAAGAACATTGTCATTTAGACCCGATGACTGCAGATATTAAGTTGCTCCAATCTGCGAGTAAGCGTTTTTTAGACTCCGTAACAATGAAAAGACTATGCGAGCATTCGGGCGAGGATCGTGAATTCTGGTTAGATTTAATTTCAAGCCATTTGATTCACCCAGCACTTCAGCCAAATGAGATTCATGTAATTACTGATTACCCTTCTACACAGGCAATGCTCTCTAGGCTAAAACCAGGAGAAAATAATGTATCGGAAAGATTTGAAATTTTTCTTAATGGTTTAGAGCTAGCAAATGGTTTTCATGAACTTTGTGATGAAAAAGAACAATCCAGAAGGTTTGAAGAAGATCGAAAGAAGCGAAGAAATTTAGGTCTTCCGGATATGGCTGCTGATCCGCAATTACTTGATGCCTTAAAGTCAGGCTTACCTGATTGCTGCGGAGTAGCGCTAGGACTGGATAGATTGATAATGGCAATTTTAAATCATAAAAGAATTGAAAAAACTTTAACATTCACGCCAGGAGGCTGACTAAATAAAACTTATTACTTAACACGCGAAACGTACTCTCCTGTTCGCGTATTGATTCGTATCACCTCACCCTGCTCTATGAATAACGGAACACGAACGGTTGCACCAGTTTCCAATTTAGCTGGTTTAATGCCTCCTTGAGCAGTATCTCCTTTAAGGCCGGGGTCAGTCTCAATGATTTTCAACTCAGAAAATTTTGGCGGCTGAACCACTAATGGTTCGTTATTCCATAAAATCACATTGCAGATATCTTCTTCTTTTAACCAAATTTTAGCTGCCTCAACAACTGGTTCATCGGCAGCATATTGCTCGTAACTTTGATTATCCATAAAGTGCCATTGGGAACCATCGTTATACAAATACTGCATCTCATATTCAACGACATCAGCTGCTTCAACTGATTCCCCTGATTTATAAGTTCGATCTACCACCCGACCAGTCTTTAAATTACGAATCTTAATCCGATTAAATGCTTGGCCCTTACCAGGTTTTACAATATCATTTTCTATGATCTCATAGGGATCATTGTCAATAAGTAATTTTAATCCGGAACGAAATTCATTTGTGTTGTAACTAGCCATATCAATTTAATAATCCTAAAAATTAATCTTTCTTTATTTGCATTTGCGTCTGCAAAAAATCAACTTTCCGATAATTCCTAGGAAGCAAACTACCTCGCCTTCCTCGCTCGCCTAAATATCGGTTTTCTATCTCCGCTGGCTTGAGAGTCATTTTCCTTTCACCGCAGTGAACTTCTAGGGATTGTTTTGGTTCCAATAAGCAAACTGCAACCATCCGCTCTTCACCAGCCTTGAATTTCTTGGTTGGGACACCAAGAACCTTAATACCCTTACCTCGAGACATTTCTGGTAATTCAGATGCTGAAAATACAAGTAAATGCCCTGCTGAACCCACTGCTGCAACCAGAGCATCATCTGGAAATTCATCCTTATCTAGACAAGCAGGAACAAGAGCTTTGCTATCCTCTGGAACGCGTAACATTGCTTTACCGGCCTTTGCTCGAGAAACAACTTCACCCGGTTGAACAAAAAACCCATATCCTGCATCGCTTGTTACAAGCCACCAGCGCTCTGGGTCTCCGGTCATTACGCCAGAAAAACTTGCGCCATCAGTTAAATTAAAACTGCTAGTTAAAGGCTCACCCTGGCCACGTGCTGATGGTAAAGTATGGGCAGGCAAAGTATAGGTACGCCCATTACTGTCAATAAAAACAACCTGCTCATTGCTTCGCCCTTTCCCGGCGCATAAGAACTCATCGCCTGACCTATAGCTCAACGATTTAGGATCAAGATCGTGCCCTTTAGCAGCTCTTACCCAGCCACTAGAAGAAAGAATAACTGTAACTGGCTCATTAGGAAGTAAATTAGCTTCATCGATTGATTGGGCTGCATCACGCTCAACTATCAGGGTTCGTCTTTTATCACCAAATTGCTCAGCTGCAGTTAAAATTTCACCGCGAATAAGCTTCTTCATCCGCGTCTTACTTTTTAAGGTCGTAAGGAGATCTTTAAGTTCATCTGCCAATTCCTTTTGCTCACCTTTAATTTTAATTTCCTCAAGTTTTGCCAGGTGACGTAATCTAAGGTTGAGAATGGCCTCTGCCTGTATATCAGTAATCTTGAATTTCTTTATTAACACAGATTTAGGTTTTTCCTCGGTACGAATTATTTTGATAACCTTATCAATATTAAGATAGGCAATTAATAATCCATCGAGAATTTCTAAGCGCTCTTTAACGAGATCGCGTCTAAATTCAAGCCTGCGCTTTACTGTTGCTAATCTAAACGTTAGCCATTGGGTTAATAGATCATGCAGGCTATGCACAGATGGCTTGCCATCTAAAGAAATAACATTAAGATTAATTCGCTGTGTTTTTTCTAAATCTGTACTTGCACATAAGTGACTCATCAGCTCCTTGCAATCGATTCTGCTTGATTTTGGAGTTATCAAAAGTCGAGTTGGATTATCTTCATCAGATTCATCTCGAAGATCTTCAACCATTGGTAATTTCTTAGCGCGCATTTGAGCCGCAATCTGTTCTAACACTTTGCTTCCCGAAACTTGGTAAGGTAATGATTTGATTACAATATCTTCACCTTCCTGTTCCCAACTAGCGCGGACTCTAATTGTGCCAACGCCAGTTTTATATATCTGAGCAATTTCGCTCTTCGGTGAAATTATCTCCCCTCCAGTAGGAAAATCAGGGCCTTTAATATGCTTCATTAAGCCACGTAAATTTGCATTAGGTTTATCAATTAAATGAATTAAAGCACTTGCAACTTCGCTTAGATTATGAGGTGGGACATCAGTAGACATGCCAACTGCAATTCCAGTCGCTCCGTTTAACAAAAGATTTGGTAGCTGAGCTGGAAGCAGAATAGGCTCCTGCATGGTGCCATCAAAATTTGGAACCCAATCAGTAGTACCTTCTCCTAATTCTTTAAGCAATAAAGAAGAAAATTGAGTCAACTTTGCTTCCGTGTAACGCATGGCTGCAAATGATTTTGGATCATCTGATGACCCCCAGTTGCCTTGACCATCAACAATCGGGTATCGATAAGAAAAACTTTGAGCCATGTGCACCATGGCCTCATAACAGGCTGAATCTCCGTGAGGATGGAATTTACCTAGAACATCTCCAACTGTACGAGCTGATTTTTTAGGTTTTGAGTTAGCGCTTAAACCTAATTCGCTCATCGCATAGATAATACGTCGCTGGACAGGTTTAAGGCCATCTCCCAAATGCGGTAGGGCACGATCGAGGATGACATACATTGAATAATCGAGGTAAGCCTTTTCCGTGAAAGTCGATAAAGGCAGAGTCTCAATACCTTCGAAGTCGAGTTGATTCTGTTTTGCCATACTGAATTACTCCGAATAATAAAATATCAACTTGCTAAATGAAGTGTTCAAATCTCAGCCAAATTACCCTTGGATTCAAGCCACTTTCGACGATCTTTTGACCGCTTCTTTGCTAATAGCATATCCATTAATTGATGAGTATTTTGTTTACCTTCAATCGTTAAACGAACTAATCGTCGAGTATCTGGAGACATTGTAGTGTGCCTTAATTGACTTGGGCTCATTTCGCCCAAACCTTTAAAGCGAGTAATGCTAACTTTGCCAGATAATTTTTCTGTTGCGATTCGATCAACTGCAGCTTGACGCTCAGCTTCGTCTAGGGCATAAAAAACCTTCTTACCAACATCAATCCGGTAAAGCGGTGGCATTGCCACATAAACATGACCTGCATTTATAAGGCTTGGGAAATGTTTAACAAATAGCGCGCAAATCAATGTCGCAATATGTAAGCCATCAGAATCTGCGTCAGCCAAAATACAAACCTTGTGGTACCGCAATTGAGAGAGGTCATTGCTACCGGGGTCAATCCCAATAGCCAAACTGATATTATTAACTTCCTGTGAAGCGAGCAGCTCGGCTGTTTCAACTTCCCAAGTATTTAGAATTTTTCCTCTTAGAGGTAAAACGGCTTGAAACTCTCTGTCTCTAGCTTGCTTAGCAGAGCCACCTGCGGAATCTCCTTCAACCAAAAATAACTCTGCCTGCTCAGACTCATCGCTACGACAATCAGTCAATTTTCCGGGAAGGGCTGGGCCGCTAAGGACTTTCTTACGAGTTACTTTTCGTGCGGCTTTGATACGACTCAATGCAATTTCAATAACACGCTGGGCAATTTGATCACCAGTATCGGAATGTTGATTAAGCCATAGTGAAAAAGCATCCTTTACAACGTTGGATATAAATGTTGCGCTTTCACGAGATGACAATCTTTCCTTGGTCTGTCCGGAAAATTGCGGGTCTTGCATTTTTGCTGAAAGAACAAAACTTGAGCCTTCCCAGACATCCTCAGGTGATATTCGAACTCCACGTGGAAGTAAATTTCGGAACTCACAATATTCACGTAATGCATCAGTCAGCCCAGATCGAAAACCATTAACGTGAGTACCTCCTTGAACCGTAGGAATAAGATTTACATACGACTCAGTTAATTGTGGCAATTCTTCAACTACCCAGGCAACAGCCCAATCGACCTCCTCACTTTCAGTCTTTACGCTTCCGCTAAATGGCTCTGAAGGCAATGTCTCTTTAGCGCCTATAGATTCCTTTAAGTACTGATCAAGGCCTCCTTCGTATAACCATTCTTCTTTTTCTTTTGTCTTTTCAACGTAAAGCCTGACATTTAATCCGGGGCAAAGAACCGCTTTTGCACGAAGTATATGTTTGAGCCTATTAACCGAAATTTTTGGTGAATCAAAATATTTAGGGTCAGGCCAAAACCTAATAGTAGTTCCAGTGTTTTGTTTTCCAACCTTTCCAACCACTTCAAGCTTTCCACGTTTCTTACCATCGATAAAACTTAAGTTGAATTCCTTGCTTTCACGCCTAATCCAAACTTCTAAATTCTTGGAAAGAGCATTAACAACTGATACCCCGACACCATGAAGACCTCCTGAGTATTGATAATTTTCATTAGAAAATTTTCCGCCGGCATGCAGTCGAGTTAGAATTAATTCAACACCTGGAATTTTCTCCTTAGGGTGCTTATCTACGGGCATACCTCGGCCGTCATCAGAAACTTCTAATGAACCATCTTTATAAAGCTTAACGTCAATACGCTTACAGAAGCCTGCGATCGCTTCATCAACGCTGTTATCAATAACTTCATGAGCAAGATGATTAGGCCTGGCGGTATCGGTATACATACCAGGCCTGAGCTTTACTGGCTCCAGTCCACTCAATACCTCTATGTCAGAGGAGCTGTAGCTTTTGCTCACAGCAAGAACACCCTTTTTAAAAAATCCGCGCTAGAATATCTAATACAAAATAAGCAAATCTAGCAGCTCAACATGCATATAAATTATGCACAACAAAAACCCAAGAGAATATTATTTAACTTTACAGAATATGCAACGATTAAGTAATAGGAATGATTAAGGTTTATCCAGATCTAATAAAAGTGATGTCCTTAATGACTGATCAGCCTCAATCCCATTAATCTTATATTCAGGATGATCAATCCCCAATCTGAGGGATCCTCCAGCCTCTAGGCTCACTAATTCAGAATCACTAATCTCAAAACGCAAAAAATGAACAGCCGCAGTTTTTTCACTATTACTTCGATCCATATCCTCATCTGCAATTGCAAAATTGCGCTTTAACCCGTCAACTTCAATCCAAACTAGACTCTCAATATCAATTAATTGGCGAAGCGCCTCCTGCCTCTCATTAGAGTCTTCATATTCAATCAGCATGGTTGCTTTCCAATTTTGACCGTCAGGTATTAAAGGATTGTAAGCATCCAATTCACTCTGAATACCATTAGGTTCAAAAATCTTCTCTATTCGCAGCATTTCCTGAATTTGATATTGCATGGTTAGTCTATCTTCAAATTGCAATAAGACATGAGCGCCTAAAATAATCTGCCTTTGTTTTTTATGCTTAAGTACTTTGTCGCGAAAATCCTTCCTACTTAAAGCATAATCCTCCAAAGAAAATAGATCTGAAATAGAAAGTTTTTTTTGCATAGTTTAAATGCCGTAAGCGAAACGTAATAACGTCAAAGGGTGTTTATAAATTCCCGGGCCTGAGCTTAAATCATCAAGATGCTTACCTGCCATTGGGCAGTCGCTAATTAGATAGTCAGGTTGATTTCGATCTATCTGGTTAATAATGGGCTTTGCAATTTTTTCTGCTGCATCTCGAAATTTAGATTTAACTCCATATGTTCCATCGTGGCCTGAGCAGCGCTCGATCACATTAATTTCTGTATCAGGAATAAGCTTTAAAATGTCTCGCGTCTTCATTCCAAGGTTCTGAACGCGAAGATGGCAAGGAATCTGATAGATCACTTTGCCTAAACTATGATTAAAGTCAATGTTTAAAAATCCGTCCTTATGGCGCAAATCCAGATATTCGAAAGGATCAAAAAAAGCTTTGGCAACTGCAGCAACTGCAGGATCATCGGGAAACAGAAGTGGTAATTCCTGCTTAAACATTAAAACGCAAGAAGGGATGGGGGCGACAATATCCCATCCGGCTTCAACCCAATTAAGCAAAGCAGGAATATTAGCTTGCCTTGCAAGATCAACTCCTTCTAAATCACCTAGCTCAAGTTTAGGCATGCCGCAACATTTTTCATCTTGGGTCAAAGCTATAGGAATATTATTATGCTCAAAGATAGAGGCAAGATCAGTTACGATTTCTGGGTCATTTCGGTTGCCATAACAGGTTGTATATAAAACAGCCCTTCCGTTTGTTTCTTTTGTCGCGACTGCGTCTCTATTTATTTGATTAATTTTGCTATTTAAACGATTGCGAGCATCATTCCTATAATATTTTTCCACATGAGCACGAGGGTCAACACCTAATGTTTTATCTAATAGGCTGCGACCAATTTTGGAAGCATTTAATGCATTAACAGCTTCTGTTATAACGGGAATGCCTGCAATAGAGCTAACTGTATCCGTAGATGCTAGGATTTTATCCTTAAGAGGCGCGCCTTGATCTTTATATTTCTTTGCCTTAGCGCGGAGCATTAACTTTGGAAAATCTATATTCCATTCATGAGGAGGAACATAAGGACACTTGCTCATAAAACACATATCACACAAATAACACTGATCGACAATTTCCCAATAAACCTTCTTAGGTACAGTATCTAATTCGCCAGAATCAGACTCATCTACAGCATCAAAAAGCGTAGGAAATGCATTACAGAGGTTGAAGCAACGCCTGCAGCCATGACAAACATCAAAAACACGCTCAAGCTCGTTGTTCAGCTCTTCAGAGTCATAAAAACTTTCTGATTGCCAATCCAAGGGGTGACGCTGAGGAGCATCCAAACTACCCTCTTTTCGAGATTCAGAAGTCATAAATAAGCTTAATATTTGAACAAATTAAAAAAAACGACCCGACGATAATTTCGGGTCGTTGATATATTGATCGCAGTTCAAAAGAGATCGATATAGATTAGATTTAAAGAGCGTCTAATGCTCGCTGAAAGCGGTTGGCATGAGATCGTTCAGCCTTAGCTAAAGTTTCAAACCAATCGGCAATCTCTTCGAAACCTTCTTCTCGAGCTGATTTCGCCATACCAGGATACATATCAGTGTATTCATGCGTTTCACCAGCAACTGCAGCAGATAGGTTTTCTGATGTGCTGCCAATAGGCAAGCCAGTAGCTGGGTCGCCAACTTCTGCAAGATAATCCAAGTGTCCATGAGCATGACCTGTTTCACCTTCAGCTGTTGAACGAAATAAAGCTGAAACATCGTTGAGTCCTTCAATATCAGCCTTACCAGCAAAATAAAGGTAGCGTCGATTAGCCTGAGATTCTCCGGCAAATGCATCTTTAAGATTCTGTTCGGTGGTGCTTCCCTTGAGATCCATTTTTTTCCTCTTCTTTTTGTGAAAATTTGTTTAGACTTAGTCTAATATTTTAAGAATAGTTTCGTAGCATCCAGCTGTCAACCAAATTTTACTCTGACCTAAAATTATCTATATCTATCAACAAAAAATTGATCATAATGTCAATTTTATGCAAGGATATTTATTCCACATATGAAGCAAAGGGAGCGATTCAATCGTGCCGAAAAAGAAATCCAAGGAACTCAATCTTGAAAAGTCCATAGCATCGCTTGAAACTATTGTAGAAGAGCTTGAAGAAGGCGATTTACCTCTAGAAAAAGCATTACAGAAATTTGAAGAGGGCATTAAGCTCAGTCGAGAATGCCAGACAGCTTTAAAAGAAGCTGAACAAAAGGTTCAAATACTGCTCAACAACAAACTTGAAGATTTTCCTAGCGAGCTTGAGCATGAAGACTAGAATAAAATTTATAAGCAAATTTTATTCTAGCAGTGATTGATGTAAATCTTTTGCCAAAAAGATTGTTAAGCCCAATGTAGCCAAACCCAAAAATACAATCAATGTAATTGTGGCGCTTGAAAATTCAGCATGTGGAATTGGCCCACCAAACCATGCAACAGCAGCAAAAATAAAATTATGCAAACCATGCATTATAAGGGGTGGCCAAAGTGATTGAGAAAGCCAACGAAGATATGTCCAGGTAGCAAGAATAAAGAAAATGCCTAAAAAATTATCTATTAACTCATTAAGAGAGTTGTAAGGAAAATGAGCCATTAAATTAATCAAAGTAACGATTACTAAAGTTGGCCAGAGGCTTAGAAGTTTTTGCATGCGAGACTGAAGGATGCCTCGAAAAGTAACTTCTGCAAGAATGGCTGCGAAAACAGGCATAAAAAAGGCATAAAAAACATTAAATAATATGCTGGCATCGCTAGAAAAAACTGATGCCGATCGAACCTTTTCTGAAAAGACTCCATTAACAGCTGAAAAACAGGCACCACAAAGCGTCAAAATAATTCCGATGGCATAAATTCGAACCCATGGCAAATCAGGTGCGTGAGATAAACCTATATCCCAACGTTTTTCTAGCCAGTATGTGGTTCCACATAACAACCCAATCGCTATTATTGGGAACCATACAAAATTTGGCGACCACCTTGCATTAAGTGCAACAGAGGTCATTGCTATTCCCATCACCGCAGAAAAAAAGATAATTGATAAGAGTGTTGTTTTAGATAGCGATCGAAAAATTTGCTTATTCATACTCTTCTCCACAGCTTAGAAAAAATCATCGTCTAGACCTTATCCGTTTAACTTTCCTCTAAAATACATCAAAACAAATAATTAATAAATTTAGGGTATTAATGATTGTAGAAATATTAAAATCACTATCGAATAAAAGGCTGCAATAACATCATCCAGCATAATACCCAAACCATTCTGTATGCTTGAATCTATACCTCGAATTGGCCAAGGTTTCCAAATATCAAAAAAGCGAAACAGTAAAAAAGCGATGAGCACCCATAACGGTTCAGATGGAATAAAAATTAACGTGATATACACGCCAACAATTTCATCCCAAACGATAGCTTGATGGTCATGAGTGCCTAGGCGCTTAGCGCTTAAGTCGCAAACCCAAATGCCAAAAAAGAAAAAAGCTAACCCAAAGCCCACCTGCAATATAAAATCATGGGGTAACAATAGCCAAAAAAGGATGCCAATTATTGTACCGAAAGTACCTGGTGCCTTAGGTAGCAATCCAGATCCAAATCCACAAGCAAGCCAAAGCAATGGATCGCTTTTAAAACGATCAAGTAACTCGCCTTGAGTTAACTGATTCATAATTAGATAAAGTGCTTAAACCCTGATTGATTAGAATTAAACGGTTTAGAGTCTAATAACCAATTTAATTCCTTGCCTTCATTAAACTGCCCAATGAGTGATAATGATTTATCCCAATTATTACTCATTTCCAATAAATCATTTAATTTACTAGGAGGTACACTAAACAGAAGTTCGTAATCTTCTCCGCCAAATAACGCAAGCTCAACAGCATCTAAAAACCCTACGGAATCTTTAACCCTTGCCTCAATTGGTAAAGATTCAACATCAATAGATGCACCCAAATTGCTAGCTAATAAAAGTTGTCTTAAATCGCTGTCAAGCCCATCAGAAATGTCAATCATTGCGCTTACTATTGCTCTAACTTGCTCTCCGATCACAAGCTGGGGCTCAGGATAATCATAGCAAGCAACTAAATCAGAATGGTTATGCTTTCTTGCAAAAGCAGCCAGCCCGGGATGGCCAGTGACGCAAATAATATCCCCGCTGGAGCCGCCAGATCTTTTCACGGCGCTCCCTTCAGGCACTAATCCCTGCAATGTTACTGTGATAGCTAAAGGCCCTTTTACTGTATCACCGCCAATTAAATCAACATCAAATCTGTTTGCTAGCTTAAAAAACCCCTTAGCAAAATCAGCCAACCACGCTTCATTAATTTCAGGAAGATGCAAAGCAATACTAGCCCATCTAGGGTTAGCCCCCATAGCAGCTAAATCACTTAAATTGACGGCAAGGCTTCGGTGCCCAATAGAACAAGGATCAGAGTCTGATAAAAAATGAGTGCCAGCAACCAATGAGTCAGTTGTAGTTACTAGCTCGTAGTTTGTTGGCACTTTTGTTATTGCTGCATCATCGCCAATACTTAGAACAATATCTTTATTAGAAGCTTCACGAGCGAAAAAACGTTGAATTAAGTTAAATTCTTTCGCAATTACTTTCATTAGAAATAATTAATTTTTATCTTTAAGCGCAATATGCTTATCTAGTAGGCCATTAACATAACGATAACTACCCTCGGCGCCAAATTCCTTAGCTAATTCAATAGCCTCATTAATTACAACCTTCTCTGGCACATCAGGCCTAAAGCGAAACTCGGCCATTGCAATCCAAAGTATAGCTCGCTCTATTGGATCAAGCTTACTCTTATCAATATCACCACACGCATCAATATCCCCATCCAGCAAATCAATTTGCTCAATAATGACAATTAACAGTTCTTTAAAATAACTCTTACTAACTTGCAGATATTGAGGTTTTGAACTGAACTGCTCAATCAATTGATCAAGAGAATCGCAGGAAATCTGAAATTGATATAGAGCCTGCAGCAGCAAACGTCTTGAACCGCGCCTACCTTTTGGGGGCATGCTATGGCCCCAAATAACGGAGCAAATGCACCATATCTATAGCTGCTAATGCAGCTTCTTCGCCTTTATTCCCTTCTTTGCCGCCTGCGCGATCAAGCGCCTGCTCTATATTGTCTACGGTCAAGACACCATTTCCAACTGGAATATCGCATTCAAGTGACACTCTCCCTAATCCGCCAATACTCTGAGAAGATACATAATCAAAATGCGGTGTCCCTCCTCGCACTATTGCAGCCAAAGCAACAATGCCATCATAATTTCCGGACTTAGCTGCACGCTGCGCCGCAAGTGGCACTTCAAAAGCGCCAGGAACGGCTATCAATTCAATAGCGGATTCTGAAACCCCATGACGAATCAATGCCGATTTCGCGCCTTCAGTAAGAGATGAAACAATTTCTAAATTAAATCTAGCAGCAACAATACAGAAAGATGCATCATGCAGCATCCGATCAGATTCAATAGGTTTATTTTTGGAAATAGCTTTACTCATATAGACCTGTCAATATATTCAACAATTTCGAGCCCAAAACCTGATATTGCATGCATCTGTTTTGGGGCGCTCATAACCCTCATACGAGTAACACCTAAATCACGCAGAATCTGCGAGCCTGTGCCATAACTCCTCAAGACAATACCTCCATCTCGACGGCTATTTAATTCATTTATTGGTGCATCAAGATTTTTTACCGCAGTCATAAATTGCCTAGGCGATTCTGGATATCGAAGAACAATGATGACGCCACGACCTTCTTCAGAAATTTTCGCGAGAGCTTCACGAATTGGCCACGCTGACTTATGATTTTGAGTCCCCAAAAGATCGCCTAAAGTATCTTGGACATGCACTCGAACCAATGGTGGTTCATTGCCGTTAATATCCCCCTTTATAAGTGCCGCATGCCCATTACTGCTAATGTAATCCTCAAAGCAAACAAGCTTAAAATCGCCAAAATCAGTCTGAATAGAGGTTTCGTGAATGCGTTCAACCGATTTTTCTTTTTCCAATCGATAGCGAATAAGATCAGCAATACTTCCTATTTTCAAACCGTGCTGGCCAGCGAAAACCTCCAACTCAGGGCGCCTCGCCATGGTTCCATCCTCATTCAATATCTCTACAATTGTAGCCGCTGGCTCTAAACCAGCTAGGCGGGCCAAGTCACAACCCGCCTCTGTATGTCCAGCCCGAGTTAAAACGCCTCCTGGTTGAGCCATTAATGGAAAAACATGTCCTGGCTGACGTAAATCTTCTGGCGTAGCGTTTTGCTCCACAGCAGCACGTATTGTTCTTGCTCTATCGTGTGCTGAAATACCAGTAGTTATACCTTCTGCTGCCTCAATAGATAAAGTGAAATTAGTAGTTTGTTGTTCATTTGTATCATTTACCATTAATGGTAATCGCAACTGACGACATCTTTCTCTTGTAAGGGTGAGGCATATCAGACCTCTGCCATATTTAGACATATAATTGATGTGCTCTGGCTCAACTTTGGAAGCTGCCATGAGGAGATCGCCTTCATTTTCCCTAGACTCATCATCAACAATAATAACCATCTTGCCATCATGTATATCTTGAATAATATCTTCTGCATTGCTAAACGCTGGATTTAAATCTGCATCATTAGATGAAGCTTTATCAATACTCATAAGAAATCCTGAATTTAACTAGTTGCATATGCTTAATTTTCTGCGCTTTGCCCAAATCGCTCAAGATAACGGGCGATGATATCCACTTCGAGGTTAACCTTTGTTCCGACTCGATAATTACTAATAATAGTACTTTCAAGCGTATGCGGAACAATGGTAAGAGTAAAACTTTGCTCTGTAATACCATTTACCGTAAGGCTAACTCCATCAACACAAATTGATCCTTTGCGCGCAATGTAATGCGAAATACCATTAGGGATATCAATATCAATCAAGAGCGACTCGCCATCTTTGTTTACAGATAATACTTTTCCCACGGCATCAACATGACCCGAAACAAGATGGCCGTCTAGAGAATCACCTAATACCAATGCTGGCTCAATATTAATTGGATCACCAACTGAAAGTTCAGAAAAAGTAGTATTTTTTAGGGTTTCTCGAGATAAATCTGCAATAAAATTTTTATTGTTAATCTTTGTTAATGTCAAACAAACTCCATTTACAGCAATACTATCGCCGAGTTCGCTTTTTGAAAGATCAAGGGCTCCGGTTGAAAAAACGAAACGCGCTTGATCTTCTTGTCTTTGAAGATCATCAACACAACCAATGGCTTTAATAATTCCAGTAAACATTCAATTAACCGCAAAACTTATAAGATAAACGAAGATCACTTCCTACTTTTCGAATATCTGTCAATTCAAACTTATACTTTTCTTGCATATCTTCAAGAGGAGCGAAATTAAACATACCTTTTGAAGTTGAACCAAGAATATTCGCCGCCTGATATACAATCAATTCATCAATCAAATGATTGTTCAATAACTCGCCATTTAAATTTGAACCTGCTTCAACCCAAACGTCGTTTATTTCCACCTCAGCTAACGTCTTCATAACGGCATTTAAATTGAGTCGACTATTACTCTCTTCAATTTTTTTTACAATAACACCTTTATCCTTAAGTGCCCTTATCATTGAGGCTTCGCCTCGACAATGCATTACCATCTTCGGGCCTGAAACACTAAGAAAATTAGCTTCTCCTGGAATACGTAAACCACTATCCAGCAAAACTCTCAAAGGCTGATCATGCAAATCTTTTGACTGATGTCGAACATTTAAAGATGGGTTATCAGCAAGCAAAGTTCCAATTCCAGATAATATTGCTCCACTCCTTGCGCGCCAACGATGAACATCTTGGCGTGAAGATTCGGAAGTAATCCATTTACTTACTCCATTCTTTAAAGCGGTTCGCCCATCCAAACTTACTGCGAGTTTAGATCGAACCCATGGCCTACCTCGTTGCATACGGCTAAAAAAACCTCGATTAATTTCAATTGCAGCATTTGATAATAATCCCGACTTAACTTGGATGCCTGCCGCAATTAACATCTTAGCTCCTTCACCCGATACAAGAGGATTAGGATCCTCAGAAGCGAAAATCACTTTATCTACACCAGCAGTAATTAATTGATCTACACAGGGCGGTGTTCTTCCATGATGGCTGCATGGCTCTAGAGTTATATAAACAGTTGAATTTTTTGCCTTATCTTTTGCCTCAGATAAAGCTAATACCTCAGCGTGCCCTTCCCCTGTTCGAGCATGCCAACCTTGCCCGACGATTTGATTATCAGAATCTACAATAATGCAACCTACTGAAGGGTTAGGGCGAGCGGTATTTATCCCACGCTGAGCAAGGCGCAGGGCGATGTTCATAAATTCGACATCCTTGAGAGTAAATTCTTTCACGATTACATTCTAATTATTAATAAGTTTTATTTTTTGATTTTCTTTTCTTCTTTGATGTTTGAAAGGAGAGACATTTGCTCACGAGTCGCCGGCTCACTAGTCATTTCTTGCAAGTGTTGTATTTCTTTTTGAAACTCAGTGACATCCTGAAAGCTTCTATAGACAGATGCAAATCGCACATATGCAACTTCATCAACCGCCTGAAGTTCTTCCATAACAAGCTCGCCAACTAAATCTGCTGGAACCTCCTGCTCGCCTTGTGACTGCAGACTGTGTTCAATGCGGGCAATGATTTCCTCAATCCTCTCGCTGCTAACTGGACGTTTCTCAAGCGCTCGAACGATTCCATTACGTAATTTATTTTCATCGAATGGCTGACGGCTCTTATCTCTTTTAACTAGCCTAGGCATAACAAGTTCTGGCGACTCAAAAGTAGTAAAACGCTCTTCGCAACTTGAGCATTCTCTACGCCTACGAACTTGATGCCCCTCGCCGGCTAAACGAGAATCAATAACCTTGGTTTCTTGATGTGAGCAAAATGGGCAATGCATTCTAAAGGCCTATAAATTAGCAGTAACTAAAAAATTAACGATAAACGGGATAACTGAGGCAAATCTTTTCAACCTCCTTCCTTACCCTAGAACTAACAGACACATCATCCGTATTATCCAAAATATCGGCGATCCAACCAGCTAAATTAGCAACTTCATTCTCACAAAAACCTCTGGTTGTGACGGCAGGCGTTCCTATTCTAAGACCGCTAGTCACAAAAGGAGAACGGGGATCATTTGGTACAGCATTTTTATTAACGGTAATATTTACTTTGCCTAGTGCAAAATCGGCTTCCTTGCCCGTAATGCCCTTATCAATAAGATCAACTAGAAACATATGGGAATCCGTGCCGCCAGAAACAATGTTATAACCCCTGTCCTTCAGAACATCGGCCATACGGAAAGCATTCCGTTTTACCTGTTGCTGATAATTCTTAAAATCAGGTTGCATCGCTTCTTTTAATGCGACTGCTTTAGCTGCAATTATGTGCATAAGTGGACCACCCTGACTACCAGGGAAAACTCTAGAGCTTAGAGCCTTAGTTATCTCTTCATTATTGCGGGCTAAAATTAATCCCCCTCGAGGCCCACGTAAAGTTTTGTGAGTAGTTGTAGTGGTAACATCTGCGATATTAACTGGACTTGGATATTCGTCAGCTGCAACTAAACCAGCAACGTGAGCCATATCAGCCATCAGATAAGCTCCAACTTTATCGGCAATTTTTTTAAACCGCTGCCAGTCCAATATTCGAGAATATGCCGAAAACCCAGCAACAATCATTTTTGGCTTATGTTCTATCGCTAGCCTTTCAACTTGATCATAATCAACCTGGCCAGATTCAGGATTTAAACCATATTGAACAGAATTATAAATTCTGCCTGAAAAATTGACAGGCGCTCCATGGGTTAAATGCCCGCCATCAGCTAGCGCCATTCCCAAAACGGTATCATGAGGTTCAAGCAGCGCCATATAAACGGCAGCATTTGCCTGAGAACCGGAATGTGGTTGAACATTTGCATAATCTGCATGAAACAACTCACAGGCACGATTAATAGCTAATTCTTCGGCTAAATCAACGTGCTCACATCCTCCATAATAACGTTTGCGTGGATAACCCTCGGCATATTTATTGGTCAGCTTGGAGCCACCAGCCTCAAGCACACGGGGACTTGCATAATTCTCCGATGCAATCAGCTCAATATGTGATTCTTGCCTTTCAGATTCTGCCTCTAAAGCTTCATATAGATCTGGATCAAAATCTGCGATCTTCCATCCATTGTCATACATGATTTTGAACTCCTGCTAATACACATTCAATGAAGTGGCGCAATTGTACCCACAAAAAACATCAACGTTGACTTTTTGGTGTAATTAATCAACATCAGAAAAATTAACAAGCTCTCGAACAACTGAGGTCCAGCCTTTAGCAAGATTTTTTCGGTTATAGCCGCCTCCACCCATAGCTAAAAGCCGTCCTGATGCGTGACGAGTTGCAAGGTAACATAACCTCTTGGCAGCATAAGCATGAGCTTCAGAAGAAAAACGGAGATGGGTTATGGGGTCCCCTTCAATACTATCGGCTCCGCATTGAAAAAGAATAAACTCAGGTGCGCAAGCATCAACAAAAGCCTCAATTCTTTCCCATGCTAAATAAAAATCATTGTCGTTAGCTCTTGGCTTTAAAGGAATATTCAGTTTTGTTCCAACGGCATCGCCTTTACCTGACTCAGATTTATGACCTGTTCCCGGAAATAAAGCCCTTCCATCTTCATGAATATCGGCGATAAAAATTAAAGGGTCGTGTTCAAAAGCATAAAAAATTCCATCACCATGATGCGCATCAATATCAACGTAAGCAATCCGCTTGAGGCCATATTGATTACGAAGTATTTCTATGGCAATTCCTGCATCATTAAAAACACAGAATCCAGCTGCATGATCACGAAAAGCATGGTGCAAGCCTCCAATAGGCACAAAGGCAAACCGAGCTTGTTGAGCCATAATTGCATTCACCATACTTAAAGTAGCCCCAACTACATATGATGCTGACTCAAAAAGACCTTTAATAGCTGGTGTATCTCCGTCATCTAAGAAGCCTAAGCCATTGGAGCAACTTTTTTTTACAAATTCGATATATTCATCAGTGTGGTAACTTAAAAGTTCATCTTTTGATGCATGAAAGGCTTTGGTAAATACGACTTGATCAGAAAGATTGCTCCTTTCAAGCTCATCATGAAAAACATCATGACGATCCTGGCCAAATGGATGCTCTTGACCAAATCCATAACTGGCTATCAGCGGATCTTTTGCAACGAGGACTGGGGAATTATTTAAATC
>JAYZVL010000007.1:0-10939 GCA_036155675.1 Pseudomonadota bacterium
TGATTGAGAAGTTTACCCTCAGATTATGAAACACAAAACAAATATCAATTTAAACCCTAGTAGCACTAAAGGTTTAACTCAATCAAAATCTACTTTACTCATCGATCGTTTTGAGAGTTTTGCTTCGAAAAAACCTAACGCAATTGCCCTTGAAGCAACAAATGATTCAGTCAGTTATACACAACTAAACTCGAAAGCAAATCAGATTTCAAGATTATTTTCTGATATGGGTATTAATAAAGGCGATTCAGTTGTTTTGGCAATATCCGCATCAATCGATTGCATTGTTGCAATGTTGGCAATCCTTAAGACTGGATCAGCTTTTGTTCCGATTAATCAAGATTGGCCGAAGTTACGAGTAAAGACATTAATAGAAAACGTAAATCCAAAATTAGTCCTTTACGATAAAGTTGAAAGTAAATTCTTTGATGATATTCAGTGTCAAGCCATTGCTATTGATGAACTAATAACGAAGCTTGAGGAATCTGAAATACGTTTTGAAAACAGAGGGATTAATATAGAGCCAGAAAATTTATGTTACATAATGCATACATCCGGAACTACTGGGAAACCAAAAGGTGTGATGGTTACTCATCAGAATATCGAAGGCTTATTTGATAATTTTAACGAAATTTATTTTCACTCCCAAGATAAGTGGTTTTGGCTGCATTCTTTATCATTCGGCTTCTCTTTTTGGGAGATATGGGGTGCTTTGAGTCATGGTGCTTGTCTCGTTATTGCCCCAGAAGAAATTCGAAGAGATCCGAGTATTTGGGCTGGTTTTGTTGAGAAAACGAATACAACCATTCTAAATTTAACGCCTTCCTCGTTGCGTCAATTTTTTGAACTATCTCCTATACCTAAAGCTTCTTTAGAAGGCTCAGTTCGATATGTGTTTTTGAGCGGTGAAGAAGTGCGTTCGGATGATGTTGAGCGATGGCAGGGTGCCTTTCCAAGTTCTAATCCTAGATTAATAAACCTTTTTTCATTAACCGAATCAGCGGGAAGAATTGCAATCAAGGATTTGTCTGAAATTGACCCTAATTCAGATAGTTTAATCGGAAAGCCAATGATAGATGCCGAGCTATTTATTGTGGAACCTGACGAATGCAAATTATCCAATGAGGGAGAATTACTTATTGCTGGGCCTATGCTGAGTCCTGGCTATTTTGGCGAAAACAACCTGAGTAAAAAATATTTTATTAATTTTGACCCCGGAGATGGAATTTTACGTCGTTGCTATCGAACCGGTGATAGGGCACGTTTTTATAAAAACGGTGAATTAAAGTTTCTCGGACGTATTGACCAACAGTTTAAATTGCGAGGTTATCGAATTGAACCCGGGGATATTGAAGCCGCTTTACGTAAATTTCCTGGGATAGCTGATGCAGCCGTTGTAGTAAATAAATCTGCTTCAGAAATTGATGCAATGACTGCTTTTGTTGTGCCGGATGAAACTAATTATTCCACATTTGAGTTTTGGCCATCACTTGGTGAACATTTGCTTTATGATGAACTGCTCTATGGATTGATGTCAGCAGATAAAGTAAGAATAGCGAGTTATCAAAAAGCCTTTTTAAGTTCTGTAAAAAACAAAATTGTTTTGGATATTGGAACTGGTAGAGATGCTATTTTAGCGAGAATGTGTATTCAGGCGGGCGCAAAAAAAGTCTATGCAGTTGAATTACTTGAAAGCGCATTTATTAGTGCTAAAAAACTGCTTAATGAACTTGGATTAAATGATCAGATTGAAGTTATTTATGGTGATATTTCAAATATTAAACTTCCTGAAAAAATTGAAGTTTGCACTCAGGGTGTAGTTGGAAACATTGGCAGTTCGGATGGTGTCGTGCCATTGTGGAATAAGGCAAGAAAGTGGTTTGCTGATGATTTTGTTGCTGTTCCTGAGAGCTGTACAACATTAATTGCACCCGCTGAATTACCTAAAGATGTTAGAGAGAGGCCTGCATTTACTCAACTTGCACGTAATTATTTAGACCAACTTTTCGATGCGAGTAAAAATGAATTTGATCCTCGTCTCTGTGTTCGAAATTTTCCTCCAGAGAACCTGCTCGCTGTTGAAACAGCATTTGAGCACCTAGACTTTAGAAAAGAATTAGAGCTTAACTACGAAGGGTCTTATAAATTTGTTATTAAAAACCCTGGATCATTTGATGGTTTTTTGCTTTGGACGAGACTTTCTAATCAGAATATCGATTCAGTGGATTTCTTGGATAATCAGCAGGCTTGGTTGCCTGTTTGGTTGCCTGTTGCCGAAGAAGGAGTTCTTGTAAAACCGGGAGATACTATTTCAACCAGTTGGTCTTGTTCGACAAGCCAAAATTCTGGGTTTCCAGACTACAGTATTGAAGCTGAGTTAAATAAGTTAGACGGTACAAGCGAAAAATTTGAATTTGATTCACCCCATAAGCCCGTTAAATTTGGCCAAACGAAATTACACCGTATGCTCGCTTCGAATGAAGTTTTAACTTCAACGATAAACGAAAAAAACATCAGCTCTTGGGTAAAACAACATCTGCCAACATATATGATCCCTAGTCGTTGGGAGTTTCTTGATCAACTACCAATTAACTCTAACGGTAAGCTTGATCGAGACCGTTTAGTTGAGTTATTAAAAACAGAAGACTTTAGCGCTGAATCAGGGGATGATTTTTTTGATTTACTTGAATCTGATATATCAACTATATGGTCTGAGGTTTTAGGCCATTCTATCGGTCTCAATCAGAATTTCTTTGAATCTGGTGGCGATTCGATTTTAGCCGTCAGATTGACAACAGAGATTCAGCGGTATCTCGATGAAACAGTTTTTCTGGCTGGATTGTTTGACTCACCCACTATTAAGGAATACTCCAAATGGCTGCGTGATAATCATCTAGACAAGATTGAGCAACGTTTTGGTGATGGTTTCAATCAGTCAGCAGAAGAACAATTTGTCCGACAAGACTCAATGTTGCTTTCTCATGCACAACAGAGTTTATGGTTCTTGCATCAACTTTATCCCAAAAGTTCTGCAGCAAATGAACAGTTTTTAATACGTATTAATTTTGAAGCTGATTTTGATAGGCTCGTTTTAGCATGGACAAATTTAGTCTCTAGGCACTTGATACTTCGAACGGTATTTGAACAAGTGGAAGGGGAACCTCGAAGAATTATTCTTTCTGATCGAATTAATTTTTCTCAAATTATTAGTTGGGAGAATTTGAGCGAAGAAATTGCCTCTGAACAATTGAATCAGTTAGCGGAGAGAGAGATTTCTACTCGATTTGATCTCTCAACAGGGCCATTATTGAGACCAGTATTAATTTCTATGCCAAACCAAGAAACTGTCTTATTAATTACAGCGCACCACATCATAGCTGATGGCTTGACCGTAAATATTTTATGTAAAGAGCTAGCTGAGCTTTATAAAAAATCTGACAGCTCACTTATAAAACCTGAAATGCAATACGGCGATTACGTTTACACGGAAAATAATCTTTTGCAGAATGATTTTCTGCAAAAGGAAAGTCAGTGGTGGCTTTCGCATCTTCAAGGCGCCAGTAATCTACCTTTATTGCCATCTAGAAATGAAGTTGCACAAAAACCACGATCTGCCCGCCATGATTTCGTTATTTCAGAAAAACTAAGTCAGGATCTTAGATTACTTGCTAGATCTGAACGAGCTTCTTCCTTTATGGTTTTGCTTTCTCTTTGGAGAATTTGGCTCTCGTGCTGTTTTGATTCCTATGACTTGTTGTTGGGTACGCCAATGACATTAAGAGAAGATAAAGTGACTGCAGAGCTTCCGGGTTGTTTGGTCAACAACATTGTACTTCGAAATACATTAAAGCCTGATCAGTCTTTTCGTGAGGCTTTGATTGCCGAGCGTTCAGCATTACTTGAGGAGTGGGAGCATAGATTTTTACCTTTTGATCGTGTTGTTGAAGCAGTTCAACCTGAAAGAGTTATAGGAAGGCACCCATTGTTCCAATCAATGTTCTTTTTTGATGAACTTGGTTTTAATCATTCCGGTTTTAGTACGGATGTGCTTTCAGTTGAACGAGATAGTTTTTGGGATTTAGATCTTACAATTTCTGATTATGGGCCTGATGTTCCTTTAAAGGGTGTTATATCTGTCCGCAAGGATCTTATTGATGCAGCGCAATCAAAGTTTTGGCCTGATTCATTTCTTATGATGGTTGAGGCCGCAGTTTCTAATCCGGATATTTTATTGCGTGAAATACCACTTACAAATTTTTTGCCTAAAAGTTTTTCTAATTGGAATATTCCAGAATTAGATTTTGAAAATGCAGATAGTTTTTACGATCTAGTTGCCGAACAGGCTTCAGTTAATCCCAATGCAATCGCAGTGATCGATCAAGATAGTCAACTAACGTATAAGCAGTTGATAGATTTAGCCGATTCTTTTAGCTCTGGATTAATCAATGAAGGCATAAGGCAAGGCGATGTAGTTGGTATTGCTGTTGCTCGAAATTTAAAAGTAATTCCATTGCTACTTGGGATTAGTAAGGCTGGCTGCGCATGGCTTTCATTAGATTCATCATACCCAATAAAAAGATTACATAGCATGCTAAGCATCGCACAACCATCATTGGTTATACAAGAAGAAGATAATGAGATTTTTGGAGATATTAAATCTTCAAGCTTAGATCGTTTATTGGATTCTGATCAGGAGCATACTTCTTCTTATAAGCATTCTGAGGCATTTGTATTATTTACCTCAGGTTCAACCGGAGAGCCCAAGGGGGTGACCTTACCGGTAGCGGGAATCATTAATCGTTGTCGTTGGATGTGGCAGGAATATAATTTTGGGACTAAAGATTGTTTTGCGCAACGAACAGGTTTGAATTTTGTTGATGTTGCTTGGGAGATATATGGCCCATTAATTCATGGCGGTAAAATTACTCTAATGTCACCGAAACTTTCTAATGATCCGGCTAGAATGGTTCAGTGGTTTCACGAGCAGAATATTACTCATTTGGTGACTGTTCCGATTTTATTGGATGCTTTACTTAAAGAAGAGCTCTCTAAAGTAGTTACTTTACATACGGTAATTTCGAGCGGTGAATTACTTTCTTTAGATTTATTACAAAAATTTAAATTAGAGTTACCAAATTGTCGTTTGCTTAATACTTATTGCGCAAGTGAGTTTTTGGATGCAACTTGTGCTCGTGTTGATCAGCTTGAAATAGTTGATATGCAGAGAGTGCCGATAGGGCACTCTATACCTAATATGAATTCTCAAATTATGAATTCACAAAATCAAGTGCTTCCTGTAGGCGTGCCCGGCGAGATCATTATTTCTGGAGTTAACTTAGCCTTTGGTTATATTTCGCATAATCAATTAAATGAAATAAATTTTTTCTCTAATGCCGATGGCAAAACTTTATATCGCACTGGAGATTTAGGCAATCAGCTTCCAAATGGAGCTTTAGAGTTTCTTGGCCGTGCTGATAGACAATTTAATTTTAATGGTATTCGTGTTGAATCAGCTGACATAGAGATTAATATGATTGCTCATCCTGCTGTAAAAAATGCTGCATTAATTTTCGACATTGGATCGGAATATTTGAAGCCCACACTTTTTGTTCAACTTGCCGCTGAAAAAAGTTTGAGTCTGAATAAATTAAGGGATTTTCTAGGGCAAAGATTACCTCAAGTTTTAATCCCTTCAGACATCAGATTCCTAAAAGATTGGCCCACAACAGTTAGTGGTAAAACGAATCTTCAGGCATTGATTCCTTTAGTAAAAGAAAAACCTCTAGATCAAATTTATCTTGAACCTAGAAATGAATTAGAAAAAACAATTTCAGATATCTGGTTAGAGGTCTTAGAGATTGATTCTGTTGGTATATTTGATGATTTTTTTATTTTAGGAGGCCATTCTCTTTTGGCTTAAAAAGTTATTGCAAGAATAGAAGCGACTTGTAGAATCGATTTACCTCTTCAAAGTTTGTTTGAGCAACGAACAGTTGCAGGCATTGCTGAAAGTATTAATGCTATTCAAAATCTTTCTAAACCTTATGCTGAACTTCAAGATAAGAGGCCAAGGGATATTTTAAAACTGTGACTGTTGCTGAGCTCATAACCAAACTTCGCCAGCAAGGCATTAAAATTCGTAGCAATGGCGAAGAATTAGAAATTGATGCACCCCATGGTGCTCTTTCATCAGAATTATTGGATGAGCTGACTAATCGAAAGGTTGAATTATTGCGTTTATTGTCTTGGTCACGCCGCTCAGAAGTTTCTGCCGATACTCCTTTGGAACCAGTTGATCGCAATGTGAAATTACCTTTGTCGTGGGCCCAACAAAGACTTTGGTTTCTCGATCAGTTAGAGCCTGGAAGCCCTGCTTACAACATTTCTTGGACGGTTAGATTAAGAGGTGTTCTTAATATTACTGCAATGCAAAGGGCTTTAGATAAGCTTATTAAGCGCCATGAATCTTTGCGAACCGTATTTCCATCACTCGATGGGGATCCAGAGCAAAGAATTCTTGCTAAACAAAAAATTAATATTGTAGAAGAAAATTTAATTGGCATACCTGACGAACAATTTAGATCTCATTTGAATAAATTGGCCTCTAGAAAATTTGATCTATCCGTGGGTCCATTATTAAGACTGACGATAATTAAACTTTCTGACGAAGAGCATGTATTACTTGTTTTAATTCATCATATCGTTGCTGATGGAGCATCGATGAGAATTCTCTTTCGTGAATTAGCTGCATTTTATGAAGCAGAGTTAAACGATTCCGCTGCAGATTTGGATAAATTATCAATCCAATACGCTGACTATTCATCTTGGCAAAGAAAATGGTTAGACGGCGCTGAACAATCTCGTCAAGCTGAATATTGGCTTAATCAGCTTAAAGGCTTACCACCCTTACTTGAATTGCCAACCGATCGACCACGTTCTGCAGCAATGCGCTATAGAGGCGCATCGGTATTGAAGGTTATACCTTCAGGTGTAGCTGATGCATTACGGAAGCTAGGCCGAGAAGAGGGTTGTACATTATTTATGGTAATGCTGAGCGTTTTTTACGTTTTATTGATGCGTTATACCGACAGAACTGACTTGGTGGTTGGATCGCCACTTGGGGGGAGGCCGCGCAAAGAACTTGAAAGTCTAATCGGTTTTTTTATCAATACGGTTGTTTTGCGGGCAAACCTTGGTGGAAATCCAAGTTTTAAAGAGCTATTAGCCAATGTTAGAAGTATTGCACTGGATGCGCACGCTAATCAGGAATTACCCTTCGAGAAACTTGTCGAGATACTCAAACCCCAAAGAGAATTAAGTTATTCCCCGATTTTCCAGGTTATGTTTGATTTGCAGGAAGAACCTCGATGGCGTTTACCTGTAAGAGACCTTGAAGTCATTCCCGAAGTTGTTTTTAGCAGTCGTACTTCTACATTCGATTTAACTTTATCCATTCGGCAAAGTGAGAATGGGCTTGACGCAATGTTCGAATATGACACCGATCTATTTAATGAAACCACGATCGAGCGTATGGCTGGCCATTATCAGAATTTACTTGAATCGATAATAGTTGATATTTCTACTCCCATTGCCGATCTGCCATTAATGGCAAAGAAAGAACGATCCAAATTATTGGAGTCATGGAACGGTCTTTCAACTGCTTTTCCCGCCGCTAATGCTTTACCAGATTTAATTTCTGAGCAAGCAATCAGTCAGCCAAATGCTATTGCGATTGAATGTCAGCAAAAATTATTGACTTATGTGCAACTAGAAAAACGAGCAAATCAGTTTGCTCAGTTATTAATTAATAAGGGTCTGAAGCGTAATGAAACGGTTGCGATTTGCTCAAATCGTTGCTTGAATTATTTTGTTGCACAACTCGCGATTTTAAAGACAGGGGCTGCGGTCTTACCGATTGACCCAAGTTATCCCATAAATCGGCTTAATTTTATGCTGAATGATTCGGATGCTAGATACGTTATTTTTGGCGATGGGCTTAACAAAAAAATAATTAATAGCATGAAAGAAAATGTAAATATTCTATATCTTTCCGAGAGCATAAATTCCTCTTCTCGACTCGAAAAATTTTCTAATTTATCGCAGTCCAAACCTAATGATGTTGCTTATATTTTATATACATCTGGTTCAACAGGTCAGCCGAAAGGTGTTGAATTAGAACACCGAGGGCTGGTGAACTATATCCATCAACTTGGTATTAAGACTTCATTGCTGCCAGGCGACCGAGTGTTGCAATTTGCAAATCTGAGTTTTGATATTGCATTAGAGGAGTGTTTCGGAGCCCTTGTGCATGGCGCGACACTTGTTTTACGCAATGATGAAATGACAAGTTCTGTTCAAGCTTTTCTTAGTTACTGCAACCAAAAGAAAATTAGTTGGCTTAGTTTACCAACGGCTTGGTGGCATGAGTTATGCAATGAGCTAAATAAGCTTTATTTCGAATTACCTAAAGAATTACGACTAATTCTGATTGGCGGCGAGAAAGTTAATCAAAAATCATTTCGTCAATGGCATGAAAAAGTTGGAACATCTTTGAGGCTAATTAATACTTATGGACCAACTGAAGCTTCTATTGTCGCAAGCTGGATAGAATTAACTTACCTTGACCCAGATCACCACGGCGAAATTCCAATAGGTCAACCCATTCCAAATTCCCGTATTTGGGTTGTTGATGAAAGATGTCAGCCTTTGCCTGTTGGCGTTCCTGGAGAGGTTTGTATTGCTGGTGTTGGGGTGGCTCGTGGCTATCGTAATCGTCCAGAACTATCAGCAGAAAAATTTATTCCCGATCCATTTTCTTCAGATTCAACTGACCAGCTTTATTTTACCGGCGATCTTGCCCGCTATTCAGATGATGGCAGCTTGCTGTTTCTTGGCCGTAAGGATCATCAAATTAAATTACGAGGACATCGGATTGAGCCGGGAGAAATTGAATCGGCTCTTCTTTTAATAGATGGTATAGAGATGGCAGCGGTCGTGATGAATGACCAAATAAGAGGCGATCAGCAGTTGGTTGCTTATGTAGTAGGCGATCAAGATATTAATAAGCTTAAAAATGATTTATCTAAAATCTTGCCTTCCTATATGCTGCCTACAGCGATTTTTGCAGTTGATCAGATTCCGATGACACCAAACGGTAAAATTGATCGAGTGCATTTAGCCTCAAAAGAGTTGGTTTATGATACCTCTGGCCACTATACGGCCCCTGAAAATTCGTCCCAAAAGATTATTGCCGAAATATGGGCTGACGTTCTTCATCGAGAAAAAATTGGCATAAAAGATAATTTTTTTGATTTAGGAGGGCACTCTCTTTTAGCAACGCGAGTAGTCTCTAGAGTCAGAGATGCTCTTGGAATTGACTTACCTCTTCGGGAGTTATTCAACCACCCAACCATTGTTGAAATTTCCGCTCGACTGGACTCTTTAAAAGAGTCTGATCAACTAAGACCTGTTGATCGCTACCAATCTTCAGAGGGCTTACCACCATTATCTTGGCCGCAAGAGCGCCTTTGGTTGCTTGATCAGCTTGAACCAAATAATCCCGCTTATACATTACCTTGGGTTGCAAGATGTAAGGGGCATTTAGATATAAATGCATTGCAGGCAACCGTAAATACACTTGTTGAGAGGCATTCTGTTTTACGTACACATTTTGCTGAGCAGCATGGAAAACCTGTTCAGATTGTTGCCCCAAGATTTGATTTAAAAATTCAACTTGAAAAAATTCATCAAAATAACGATGAAAGCATCGACGAAAAAACTCGCTTACGTTTAATTGAATTATCAGAAACGCCTTTTGATTTAAGTCTTGGTCCGCTTTTTCGGGTTCATCTCTTACAAATTAATAGCCAAGATCATATTCTGATGTTTTTAATGCATCATATTGTTGCTGATGGTTGGTCTATGGGATTACTCTGCAATGAATTATCAAAGGTTTATAACGGTATACTTTTAGGGGAGTCAGTCGCTTTAAATAATTTAACCTATCAGTATGTTGACTATTCAGTATGGCAGCGCAATTGGCTATCCGGGGACAAATTAAGGAATCAGGAAAAATTCTGGGTTAAGCAGCTAAAAAACGCTCCCGCACTGATTGATTTACCTAAAGATTTCCCACGACCGCCCGTCCAGAGTTTTCGCGGTGAATGGGTATCGGTTAATTTAGATGAAAAATTACTCAATCGTTTAAGAAGTCTTGCCACTCAGAATGAGTCCAGTCTTTATATGCTGCTTCTTGCTTGTTTTAAGGTGCTGCTTTTTCGTCATTCAGGAATTACAGATATATTGGTTGGAACATCCGTTGCTGGTCGAGTAAGGACAGAACTCGAACCGATGATTGGTTGTTTTCTTAATACACTTATTCTCAGGACTCAAATAAATCAAGACGATGATTTTTTAACATTGCTAAAAGATGTTAGAGGAACAGCATTGAATGCATTTGACAATCAGAATATTCCATTTGAACGCTTGTTGGATTTACTGAAACCCGAACGTAGTGTTGCCCACCCGCCGCTTGTGCAAATTATGTTTACTCTCCAGAACAACAAGAACGAAAAAGTTAAACTTAAAGGTTTAAATATAGAAACATTTAATGTTGATAGGCACTCATCAAAATTTGATCTATCTGTTGCATTGGCTGAAGGAAATTCTAATCTTCAAATTGGTTTTGAATATAATTCCGACCTTTTTAAGCGATCAACTATTGCACGTATGCTGGAGCATTTTGAAAAGATTTTAAGGGCAATAACTGATCAACCAGATATTTCTATTGCTAATATCTCTCTTGAGGCAAACTACTCACAGCCACAATTTAAAAATAATTTTGAGCCGATTCCGGAAAATTCCATAGATGCTTCATTACCTGAGCGGTTTGCTTGGATTGTTAAAAAGCATGGCGAAAAAATTGCGGTGCAAACTGACA
>JAYZVL010000008.1:0-76384 GCA_036155675.1 Pseudomonadota bacterium
ACTATGAAATATAAAATATGAAAATCTTAGTTATTGGTAGTGGCGGAAGAGAGCATGCTCTAGCATGGTCATTCGCTCGTTCAGAAAAAGTAACTAAAGTAATCGTCGCAAATGGTAACGGTGGAACAGCATCAGAAAAAAAAGTAAGTAATATAAATATAGACCCCGAAGATATTACTGCACTTATTAATTTAGCAAAAGCAGAAGAAATAGACTTAACTGTAGTTGGCCCAGAAGCCCCTTTAGTTAAAGGGATAGTAGATCAATTTAATAATTTAGGAATGCGCTGCTTTGGGCCCACTGCTTTAGGCGCGAGACTAGAAGGATCAAAAACATACACTAAAAAATTTCTTGAGCGGTTCAATATTGCTACAGCAAGTTATAAGCATTTCTCAAATGTTGAAGAAGCAATAAATTATGGTCAAAAATGTAATTTACCTGCGGTTGTAAAAGCTGACGGTCTTGCTGCCGGTAAAGGGGTAATAATTACAAATACTCGAAAAGAAGTTTTAGACGCTATAAAACTTATGATGTCCGATCAAGCCTTTGGCTCAGCTGGGGAAAAAATTATTATAGAAGATTTCCTTGAAGGAGAAGAGGCTAGCTTTATGGCAATCGTAGATGGTACAAACATCTTACCGCTTGCAACTTCCCAAGATCATAAGGCACGTGATGATGGTGATAAGGGACCTAATACCGGGGGCATGGGCGCGTATTCTCCGGCCCCGATAATTGATGATTCTATCGCCGAAGTAATAATGTCCGATATCATGCAGCCCACTATTGATGGTTTAAGGCAAGAAGGCGAAGAATACATTGGATTTCTCTATGCTGGACTTATGATTGGTGCTGATAGAATTCCTAGAGTGCTTGAGTTTAACTGCAGAATGGGTGACCCAGAAACACAACCTATTTTATTTCGATTAAAAACAGATTTGGTTGACTTAATTGAAGCTGCACTTAATAAGACACTTCATAGGCAAAATTGCGAATGGGATCCAAGGCCATCACTTGGGGTAGTTCTTGCAGCCGATGGTTATCCAAATAAATACCATAAAGGAGATAATATAACTGGTCTTAATTGTGATAATGAGTCAGATAACCTAAAGATTTTCCATGCGGGCACAAGAATTCATAATAACCAAATATTAACAAATGGCGGGAGGGTTCTTTGCTGCGTGGCACTAGGAGACACTCTGAAAGAAGCAAAAGATAGGGCCTACGATCTAGCAAACAAGGTTGATTGGAAAAATAAATACTTTCGAAAAGACATTGGTTACAAAGCGATTACTTAAACACCGAAAAATTTACAGATGTCACCTCTTCATAGCATCGAAGAAGGAAGTATTAGTTTTTGTATCTTGCATTTTGCCTAACAAAAATTCAATTGCGGCTAACTCATCCATTGGATGAAGAACTTTACGCAAAACCCATATTTTTTGTAATTCTTCCGGGTCAGTTAGATAATCTTCTTTGCGAGTTCCTGAACGATTAATATTGATCGCAGGATAGACTCTTTTCTCTGCTATACGACGATCTAAATGAATCTCCATGTTACCTGTGCCCTTAAATTCCTCATAAATCACATCATCCATCTTTGAACCAGTATCAACCAAAGCGGTTGCAATAATTGTGAGACTACCCCCTTCCTCAATATTGCGTGCAGCCCCAAAAAAACGTTTTGGTCGATGTAACGCATTTGCATCAACACCACCTGTAAGAACTTTTCCGGAAGAAGGAACAACAGTATTGTAGGCACGAGCAAGTCGTGTAATAGAATCTAATAAAATTACAACATCCTTTTTATGCTCTGTTAGTCGTTTAGCTTTCTCAATAACCATCTCAGCAACTTGGACATGACGACTAGCTGGCTCATCGAAAGTACTTGAAACTACTTCGCCTCGAACAGTACGTTCCATTTCAGTCACTTCTTCTGGTCTTTCGTCAATTAAAAGAACCATAAGAACTACTTCAGGATCATTGGTTGATATTGCAGTAGCAATATTCTGCAATAACATTGTCTTGCCGGCCTTAGGTGGGGAAACAATCAAACCACGCTGACCTTTACCAATTGGTGCAACCATATCGATGATACGGGCTGTCAGATCTTCTGTACTGCCACTACCCTGCTCTAGTTTAAGCGCGTCTTTTGGGAAAAGGGGCGTAAGATTCTCAAATAAAACCTTACGGCGAGCATTCTCTGGCTCATCGAGATTAATTTCCGCAACTTTAAGTAAAGCAAAATAACGTTCTCCATCCTTTGGTGGGCGAATTAATCCGCCAACAGTATCCCCTGTTCTTAAGTTAAAACGGCGAATCTGACTTGGTGAGACATAAATATCATCAGGCCCAGCTAAATAGGAACTATCTGCAGAGCGCAAAAATCCAAAACCATCCTGAAGAATCTCTAAGGTTCCATCACCATAAATATCTCCTTTCGAGGCATGGGCTTTCAACACTGCAAAAATAATATCTTGCTTACGAGATCTGGCAAGATTTTCAAGGCCGGCTGACTCAGCTATTGCAACGAGCTCTGCCGCCTGCATATCTTTAAGTTTAGTTAAATAAAGAAGGTCTTCCGCCTTCTCTAACTCGCTTTTACTAACGACATCATCATCAGTAAAATTGCCAGTCTCCTCAGAAGAAACTCTTCGGCGACGTGACTTTTTCTTATTCCGAGACTGTCCCCCGTTGCGAGACTGTCCTCCGTTGCGAGACTGTCCTCCGTCTCCCGAATTAGAGCGATTCCCAGATTTCGATCGCGTGCGTGCTGAATTACCCAAGTATCCCCTCACAAGTTTGAATCCAAAAATTCCTTTAGTAGTCGTTTCGAAGTTGCCCCAACGTGTTGGGCCTCTACTACACCATCTTTGAATAATATCAAAGTAGGTATACTTCGGATTCCAAATTGAGGTGGAATCTTCTGATTAGAATCGACATCTAATTTAGCTATTTTTAGGCGATCCTCATATTCACCTTCAAGTTCCTCAAGAATCGGTGCTATTGCCTTACAAGGACCACACCATTCTGCCCAAAAATCTACAAGAACAGGAGTTTCGGACTTCAAAACATCACTGTCAAAATTATCATCTGTTGTATGTAATAAACTCATATTGCTAAATCTATATTGATTAAATATCTACGACAAAGTAAAAAGGAGCATCAGAAGATCAATTTTTCTTCAAGTTACCCTTAAGTATTTTACCGTGGTATCCGAATTTTCCTCGGAATTATGACGATTAGCTTGAAATTAGGTTTCTTCAGGCATTTACTTGGGAATCGCTGGAAGATGATCGACAGAAGCGGAATAGCCCCTTGATTTGTGTCTATTTTGGACCCCTATAAGGTAATAATGCAAGCATAATTATAAATATTTGAGTATCTTTTTAAGATGAGTAGTTCAGAAAATATACGCTTTGATAGCCTAGAATTGCCTACAGAGCTAGTGTCAGGTGTATCAGCTGCAGGTTTTGAAATTTGCACACCAATTCAATCTATGACCCTTCCAAAAGCTCTAAAAGGAGAGGATATTGCTGGCCAAGCGCAAACTGGAACAGGTAAAACCGCGGCTTTTCTAATTGCCACAATGAACCAACTACTCAAAAGTAATAATAATTTTCAGGCTCAAGTTAATAATCCTCGCGCGATTATTCTAGCGCCAACAAGGGAACTCGCTATTCAGATCAATGAAGATGCAAAAATTTTGGGAAGTGCTACTAACTTAAGATTTCAAGTAGTTTTTGGCGGCACCGATTATGAAAAACAACGTCTAGCCCTAGAGAAAGGAGTAGATATTTTAATAGGAACCCCAGGAAGATTTATCGATTACTTCAAACAAAAAGTTTTCAAATTAAATCAAGTAGAGGTAGTAGTTCTTGATGAAGCAGATAGGATGTTTGACCTTGGATTCATCAAAGATATTCGTTACATAATGCGCAAACTGCCCCCACCAAATAAAAGATTGAACTTACTGTTTTCGGCAACTCTGAGTCAGAAGGTTCTTGAGTTAGCTTTTGAGCATATGAATGATCCGGAGCCGATCTTAATAAAACCTGAAAAGGTCACAACAGAACTAGTAACTCAAGCAGTAATCTTCCCAAGCAATCGTGAAAAAATTCCACTTCTTGTAGGTCTTTTAAGAAAAATAAACGCAGAAAGAACTATGATATTTGTGAATACAAAACGTGAAGCAGAAAAGCTAGAAAGATTTCTAAGCTATAATAGTATAGAAGCTAATGCGATATCAGGTGATGTCCCGCAAAAAAAACGTATGCGGATGTTAAAAAACTTTCAAAATGGAACACTCCCGGTTTTAGTTGCTACAGATGTTGCATCACGTGGCCTTCATGTACCAAATGTTAGTCATGTTATTAACTATGATTTACCTCAAGACCCTGAGGATTATGTTCATCGCATTGGTCGAACAGCTAGGGCTGGATCAACTGGTGACTCTATCAGCTTTGCTTGTGAATCTTTTGCTATATCATTACCAGAAATTGAAAAATTTATTAGTGAGAGAATTCCTGTTCAACCTCTAGATTCATCGTTATTAGTAAAAATCAAAATCCCGCCAAAACCAAAGAAAACTAAATTCAATAAATACAAAAAGTGAGATTGATAGCGTTATATCAAGGATCTCAACCCATCTATAGATTGATATTCCTTGATATTCCTGGGCAAACAAACTGAACTTGGTTCCCTAATAGCAACTAAACCTCCAATCCTAAACTTTCTGGCTGCATCTAATACTGTAATACTGTCATCAAAAAAAAGTGTAGATTTTAGACTAAAGCCCAATTGCAGCTTAAGTTTCTTCCAAAAATACTGGTCTTCTTTTGGAACACCATACTGATGAGATGAAATAAATTCTTCAAACCATTTATCCAATTGAACATGACTCTTCTTTATCTCAAGTGCAAAAGGATGAGCATTAGTAACTAAAACAATACGTTTATTGTTAATTTTCATGGTATCCAGAAATTTTTCAACTCCTGGAAGAAACCTAATAAGATGTCGATTATTATATTTAAGTTCTTTCAAATCGAGATCAAGTTTATCTGACCAAAATTCAAGACAGTACCAATCTAATGTTCCTTGATATTTTGCATACATAGAATGAATATTTTTAATGGCTTCATCTTCAGAAATAAAAAATTTTTTAGAGTATATTTTTGGAATAAGTACCTGCCAAAAATAGTTATCAAAGTTTAAATCAAGGAGAGTTCCATCCATGTCTAGCAATATAGTCTCAAAATTTCGCCAATCAAATAAGATATTATTTTTGTCGTATTTTTTTAACATATTTTATAATTTAAAAATCAAAAAGAATTTAAGTTTTAAACCTCTGAAAAATTATGAAAGAAATTTTACTCAAAAAATGGAACTTCGATGAAGAAAAATCCAGAAAAGTTAATTGATACAATCATAGAAATATCTGAGGAAGCAAGTTCTAAAATCATAGATATTTATTCCAAGGGCTACACACTTGAAAAAAAAGAAGATACTTCTCCATTAACGGAAGCTGATCGTTTTTCTCATAAGATAATAGAAAATTCGCTTAAAAAATTATCTCCTAATTTACCAATACTTTCTGAAGAAGGATCCATAAAAAGTTGGGCTGAACGTTCAAATTGGAATGAATATTGGCTAATTGATCCACTGGACGGCACTAAAGAATTTATAAATAGAAATGGTGAATTTACAGTCAATATAGCCCTAATTCAAAATCATAGGGCTGTTCTGGGAGTAGTGGTAGTGCCAACTACCAACCAATGTTTCTATGGCTGTCATAACTATGGAGCTTTTGAGAAAAATACTACTTCGGCGCCAAAAAAGATTTCTGTAGCTAACCCATCAGAATCACCTATTAGGGTAGTAGGAAGCCGTTCGCATCGAGGTAAATCCTTAGATAAGTACCTAGAAAGATTGGGTGAACATGAATTAGTTACTATGGGTAGTTCCCTAAAGCTATGTTTAGTTGCGAGTGGTGCAGCCGACATTTACCCGCGCCTCGGGCCAACCTCTGAATGGGATACTGCAGCATCACAAGCAATTGTAGAGGCTGCTGGAGGATTTGTAGTAACTAAAGATAAACAACCATTACTTTATAACACTAAGGCTGATATCCTTAATCCAGAATTTTTGGTATATGGCGATCCAAACAAGGACTGGACTGAATTTCTTAGTGATAAGGCATAGAGTTTAAAAAAATCAATGGGATTAATAATTTTTAAATAAAAGATCTCAATCTAGAATATGACAGCATCAATAGACAAACATTCGTTTGATAACAAAATTGAGCTCAAAAAGCTTCGAGTTGCTCAACGTAATCTTGATGTATCAATCGATAAAATGTCCAAGCAACCAGAGATAGATCAATTAAAATTTCGTAGGATGAAAAAAAGAAAGCTGGAAATTAAAGGCCTTATCAAAAAATTAGAAAGTGAAATCATTCCTGATCTTAATGCTTAATTTCACCAAATAAATCTAACTAAATCATTGCCTCAGATTTCCTAAAAAAAATATACGCCTAAGGTAACAGTAATGTAGAACCGACTGTTTGCCTTGACTCTATAGCTCTGTGTGCCTCAGCAGCATATTTTAATTCTAAAGATTTACCAATAGTTATCTTTATAGCTCCTGATCTAATCATCGCAAATAATTCCTTACTAGCAATTAGTAACTCTTCTCTCTCTTGAATAAAGTCAAATAAGACTGGACGTGTTAAATGTAAAGACCCTCGTTTTGTTAATTCCAACGGGGCTATTGGTTCTACGGCGCCTGAAGCATTCCCATAGCTCACCATGCTTCCATGGGGCTTAAGGCAATCAAGTGATTGGAAGAATGTTTCTTTACCAACTGAATCATAAACAACATCCACCCCTCTACCATGATTTAGATCTCGGATATTTTTAGCAAAGTTTTTCTGATTTGACATAAGAATTTCATTACATCCATTTCTCCTCGCCAAATCTGCTTTTTCCTCACTACTAACTACTCCTATTACTTTTGCTCCTATACTTGCTGCCCATTGGCCAAGCAATAAGCCCACGCCGCCTGCGGCCGCATAAAGCAATACAGTATCTTTGGGCTTAACACAGTAACTTCGTTTTATCAGGTACCACGCTGTTAAACCTTTAAGCATAGAAGCCGCGGCTATCTTAGCGCTAATTTCTTTAGGCAATTTTACGAGTCGATCAGCAGGGAAAACTCTTTGCTCAGCGTAAGAGCCAATAGGCATTCCAACATAAGCAACATCATCGCCACACTTAAAATTCTTAACATTATTGCCAACCATAAGAACCTTTCCAGCAGCTTCAGTTCCCAGTCCAGATGGTAAATTTAGTGGATAAAGGCCTGATCGATGATACGTATCAATAAAATTAACCCCGATAGCGGTATGTTCTAATAAAACTTCATCTGCCTTGGGGCTTGAAGGTTTAACATCGCACCAGTTCAAAACATCTGGTCCACCGAATTCTTCTATCTGGATTGCTTTAGCCATTTATATTATTTAATTCTCAAAACAATTGTTTACTTCGTTAGTATAATCTCGACTATCAAGTAGATGTCATATATTTTAACTATAAGTACAATCTTTTCGTAGTCTACATCCGGTTTTTAAATAAGGTAAAAAAAATTGAAGGAAACTTTATTGATAATTGGTGCAGGTCAGGCGGCTATTCAAGCTGTAATTTCTTTACGTCAAATGAATTATCAAGGGAATATTAAGATTATCGGCGAGGAACCTTTTTTACCCTACCAAAGACCTCCATTATCAAAGAAATTTTTAGCGGGCCAATTAGATAAAAACCGCTTATTCATTAGGTCTAAAAATTTTTATCAAAGACAAGAGATTGAACTATTGCTCAATTCTAAAGTAGCGTCAATAGATCCAAAGAATCAAAATATTCTAACAGAAGATGGAAACTCTCTAAATTACAGCAAACTCCTAATTGCAACTGGGTCAAGAGCAAGGGAGTTAAAAGTTCCCGGAATCAATTTAAGCGGGATCCACTATCTTCGGAATATAAATAATGTCCAAACAATTCAAAACCAAATGGTTGCTGGTAATAAATTAGTTATCATCGGGGCAGGCTACATAGGCCTTGAAGTAGCCTCAGTGGCAGTAAAACTTGGGCTTGATGTAACCATACTTGAAACTGAATCAAGAGTAATGAATAGAGTAGTTGCTTCTGAAATTTCAAATTTCTTTGAGTTAATTCATAAAAGAGCTGGTGTTAAATTTAAATTTAAACAAAAAGTCGAGGGTTTTGCTGGAGACACAAGCTTAAAAGAAGTGCTTTGCTCCGGAGGTAAACGGTACGCCGCAGATTTGTGCATCATTGGTATTGGAAATCTTCCTAATCAAGAGATTGCGGCTCAATCTGGTATCAATTATGAGAATGGAATTTTAGTTGATGAATATTGTCAAACTTCAGAGGAAAATATTTTCTCAGCTGGCGATTGCACAAATCATCCAAACAAATTAATTGGAATGAATCTCCGTCTAGAATCCGTTCATAATGCAATAGAACAAGGAAAAACTTCTGCGTCTTCAATTACGGGAACTAAAAATGCCTATAACCAGATACCTTGGTTTTGGTCAGATCAATATGACTTAAAACTGCAGATCGTAGGATTAAGCCAAGGTTATAATGAGCTCATTATTCGTGGTAACCCTAAATCAAAATCTTTCTCAGGGTTTTATATGAAAAACAGAAAGATTCTCGCAGTAGACGCAATTAATAAGCCAAGAGAATTTATGTTAGCAAAAAAATTGATCTCAGCTGGAGTAGAAATTGACCCCGAAAAAATTGCCGACAGTACAACAGATTTTAAATTCTTAGCAGAACAAGCCCTTAAAAGGGGGATTTAGGAATAATAACGTTTTATATAATCATCTAGGCTGATTGAATCTTTCTGTTCAATTTCTAATTGCCGTCTAAGAGAATCCTCTGCTTCTTGAGTAAATACCAATTTATGATTATTAAAATCATCACTTAGATTATTAAAGTAATCCCTATACTCTAAAGCAACTTTTAGACCGTACTCTGAAAATTCAAGGCCCGATTCGTCGAGATCAGAAATTAATTTAGATGAGGGGGTTAAATCAGAATCTTGAACAGCAGCCAATTGGCTTGATAAAGCTTCGCTGAAACCATCCTCCAACTCATCTTCATCATCGAGTAATTTACAGATTGGATCTAAATGTTCGAAAATTTCTTTTGCCCAATCATCAAGTTTTTCCATGCTGTCGTTACGACGGAGCTTTAACCCGGGCTTTCGGCCAGACATCGCAACAAGTAATTGATTTTCTCTAATCTCATCTCTTTCTGCGTCAGAAATTGGAGGAGATTCCATCAAAAGTGCATATAAAAGAAAGGCTTCAAGGAATTTCTGTTGCTGAGTATTGAACCCAATTGGATCAAAAGGGCTTATATCAAGAGCACGTAATTCAACATATTCGACTCCGCCCTGACGTAATGCTGAAGTAGGAGTATCTCCTGAAGAAGCGACACGCTTAGGCCGTATCGTACTATAGTACTCATTTTCAATCTGTAACTGATTGGCATTAAGCTGAAGATATTCATTACCCTTCTTTATCCCAAGAGAACGATAGTCATCGTTTGTTGAAGCAACAGCTTTTGAGAGATCGTTAACGTATTCTTCAAGACTATTAGCGGAAACATATATAGATGCCTGATTGCTATTTTGATAACCAATATCACTCATACGCAATGAAGTAGCATTCTTACCAAAAAAAGTGTTATCTCTCATTTTCTCCAGACCGATTGGGGTTCCCTCTAGAAAACTTCCACAAACCGAAGGTGATGCTCCAAATAAATAAAGCAGTAACCAATCTAATCTTCTAATATTCCGCACCAATCCAAAGTAAGCATGGGAGATAATATCTTCACCACTCTTATTTTTTTTATCTTCCAAAGAAAGTTGTTGCCACAATTTCCAAAAAGACCTAGGAAGTGAATAATTAAAATGAATACCAGAAATTGCTTGCATGTATTTACCATAACGGTGACCTAAACCCTCACGATATATACTCTTAACACGCCCAATGTTTGAAGAACCATAGTGAGCGATTGGTATATCAGACTCATCATTCAATCTACAAGGCATACTAAAGGGCCAAAGCAATTCATCATCGAGAGAAGAATAAACAGCGCTATGTATCTCGTATAAAAACTGAATCGAAGCCCAACCATGCTTCAATGGAGGTGTAACAAATTCAAGCAAAGCTTCTGAATAGTCAGTGGTGATATAACGATTAGTTAATGCTGAGCCCAAAGCATGAGGGTGGGAAGCCTTCGAAATTCTACCCTCTTCAGTAATTCGCAAACTTTCTTTCTCTATTCCTAATTGACGACCATTAAAAATGTCGCCACTGGATTTAGAAAGAGTATCTATGCGTCTTTCAAATAAACTTCTCAAACGGCTAACCCCAGAATTAATGTAAATCAAAAAGCATTAGAACCGAATACTGATCTATAATCAGGTACAAAACTATAGTTATCTGAATTCAGATATTTCTCTCAAAGAACACAATCATAAGCTAGATTGGTAAGGAAAGCGTGTCAATGTCTGTCCTGCTAAGCAAGCGGATGCTAAAATAGCGCTTAAAATTAACTGAAAAAAAGAACGATAAAAAAACAAAGGACAAAATACAATGCCCCTCCCTCCAGTCAAAATAACTATTACCGGCGCTGCAGGACAAATAGGTTATCAACTTGCTTTCCGAATTGCATCCGGGCAAATGCTTGGCAAAAATCAACCGGTTATTCTTCAATTATTGGAAATAACTCCGGCCCTTGAAGCTTTAAATGGCGTAGCTATGGAATTTGAAGATTGTGCATTCCCAACACTTAATAATGTTGTTACAACGGATCAAGCAAATATTGCATTTAAAGATACCGATTACGCATTCCTCGTTGGCGCAAAACCACGAGGCAAGGGAATGGAACGTGCTGATTTATTACAAAGCAATGCAAAAATTTTCTCTATTCAAGGGAAAGCAATAAATGATAATTCTAAACCAGATGCGAAAATACTCGTTGTTGGAAATCCTGCAAATACGAATGCTTTAATTGCTCAGCAAAATGCGCCTAATGTAAACTCACAAAACTTTACGGCAATGACTCGACTTGATCATAATCGGGCAATGTCTCAGTTAGCAAATAAAACGGATACACACATTAATGATGTGAAAGGACTCATAATCTGGGGAAATCACTCAGCAACTCAATACCCAGATGTTTCACATACAACAATTATGGGAAAGCCTGCTGAAAAAATATGCGATGAAAATTGGCTAAGGACTGAGTTTATTTCAACTGTCCAACAAAGAGGTGCAGAAATAATTAAAGCCAGGGGCCTTTCTAGTGCGGCTTCGGCTGCATCAGCTGCTATTGATCATATGCGTGAATGGATTTTGGGAACCCCTGAAGGGGAATATATAAGTATGGCTGTCCCTTCAGACGGAAGCTACGGTATCCCAGAAGGGATAATCTATTCATATCCAGTCATGTGCTCAAATGGTAAATACACTATCGTACAGGACCTAGAGATAAGTGAATTTAGTCGAAAACTTATGGATAAAACTGCCTTAGAACTATCAGAAGAGAGGAGCGCAGTTGAAGATTTACTTTAATTCAAGTTTTTACATAAACTTAATAAGTTTTAAAATTACTTAGGTTCAAATAAATCAGAGGGTTGGAAGCGTGATTGAATTTTTGATAGGTTTAATTCTTTTTTTAATGTTCCTTGGCCTACTGATAACAATTGCCTATCAGCGAATTGATATTGGTACCTCAACTTTAATGATAGGCTTTGGCCTTGTAATTTATTCTCTATTTGGATATGGCCATTGGATTTGGTTTCTATTCCTATGGCTAATTTTTTTTGGGCTATTAGCAATTACTATAATTGGATTTAGGCGAGAATATTTAACAACTCGTTTATTCAATATATACAAAACTATGGTGCCCTCTCTTTCTGATACTGAAAGGGATGCACTTGAAGCAGGAACAGTATCTTGGGATGGCGAACTATTTTCGGGCCAACCTGATTGGACAAAACTAATGTCCATACCCCCACCAAAATTAACAGCTGCAGAAAAAGCTTTTATTGATGGTCCAGTCGAAAAATTATGTGAGATGGTTAATGATTGGGAAGTTACTTATGAAATCAGTGATTTAACTAAAGAAACTTGGGATTTTATCCGTAAAGAACGATTCTTCGGCATGATTATCCCAACTGAATTCGGTGGTCTGGGATTTTCTGCTACTGCCAATGCTTCTGTGCTGGCAAAACTCTGCAGTAGATCGGTAGTCCTTGCGTCTACAGTAGCGGTTCCAAACTCTCTTGGCCCCTCAGAACTGCTTATGCACTATGGCACTAAGGATCAAAAACAGCGCTGGTTGCCTAAATTGGCAAATGGCGATGAGATTCCTTGTTTTGCGTTAACAAGTCCTACGGCAGGCTCAGACGCAGGGGCTATTACAGATAGAGGAATTATTTGCAGGAGAATATGGGAGGGTAAAGAAATTATTGGCATTGAACTTAATTGGGACAAACGCTATATCACTCTTGCTCCAGTGGCAACTGTGCTTGGCTTAGCATTTAAACTCTATGATCCAGACGGGTTAATTGGTGAAATTAAAGACCATGGTATTACAGCAGCACTCATTCCCACCAATCTAGATGGTATTAATATTGGCCGTAGACATCTTCCCCTTCATACTCCCTTTCAAAATGGACCAACCAGTGGCAAAAATGTTTTTGTTCCTCTGGACGCTATTATAGGAGGCGTTGAACGAGCAGGACAAGGATGGAGAATGCTCATAGAGCAATTATCAGCTGGGCGCGGTATTTCACTTCCAGCAGAATCCCAAGGTTCATCACAAGCAGCATTATACGCAAGCAGTGCTTATGCCCGAATCCGAAGACAATTTGGTTTACCAATCGCCCAATTTGAAGGAATTGAAGAAAGACTTGGACGAATGGCAGGTAGAACATACATTATTAATGCAGGCGTAAGTGTTACCACTAATACAATTACTCATGGTGAAATGCCAGCTGTCCCATCCGCCATTATGAAATATCACTGCACTGAATACGGCCGCATGATTGTAAATGATGCGATGGATATTCAGGGCGGCAAAGGAATTATGTCGGGTCCTAAGAATTATCTTTCTCAAGCATATGATTCCATTCCTATTAGCATCACTGTTGAAGGTGCGAATATTCTTACACGGAGTTTAATAATATTTGGACAGGGAGCTATTAGATGCCATCCATTTGTACTAAAAGAAATGGAAGCAGCACGAAACAACGACTACGATCAAGGCCTTCGAGATTTTGACCACTTATTGTTTCGCCACATTGGAAATGCAATCAGTAATGCCGCCAAAAGTTTTGTCATGGCGCTAACTCATGCTCGTTTTACTAATGTACCAAAAAATGGTCCCACTAAAAGATTTTATCAACATGTAAATCGCTTTAGTTCAGCCTTCGCTCTAATATCAGATGCAGCCATGCTCATACTGGGTGGAGAATTAAAAAGACGAGAAAAACTCAGCGGTAGACTTGGCGATGTATTCAGTAATATCTATCTTACGAGCATGGTGCTCAAATATTTTGAAGACCAGGGATGTCCTGAAGAGGATCTACCACTTGTTGAATGGAGCTGCAGGAGCCTTCTTTATGAAGCTCAAGAACAACTACACGGATTTCTGCGTAATTTTCCAAATCAATTCATTGCAACTCTATTACGTATTTGTATTTTTCCACGTGGCAGAACCTATTTTTCCCCAAATGATGAACTAAGTAGGGACATTGTTAGATTACTTATAAGGCCAACAATGTCTAGGGAAAGACTGTGTAATAGAATTTTTAAAAGTAAAATTCTGAGTAATCATTTAGGGAACTTGCAATCCGCACTTGAGATAGTTGAAGAAAATTCAGAACTTAGTAGAAGACTTAAAGAAGCCTTAAAAAATGAAGTTATAATTGCACAAAGTGAGCAGGAAGCTATAGATGCTGCGGAAAATGCGGGAATAATAACAACTGAAGAAGCACAGAAACTTCGTGATCAGTTAATCCAAGTAATGGGACTGATTAGTGTTGACGATTTTGCACCAGAAAGAATAGCTAGAAAAAAATATGCGAATGAAAGTTTTATTTAATAGGTTTACCATAAACTACCAGTCTAAAAATGCTTAGGGGAAAATAATGAATCAGAATTGGTTTCTATTAGCGACAATAGTTATTTTTATTCATGGTTGTGGTAATAACACAGAACAAACGAATCAAGCGGCAAAAATTTCTATACTAACTCCATTAGATTCTAAGACCTATAACTCTCCTGTTAATATAAAATTTGGTATTGAAAATTTTCTGTTAGCTCCGGCTGGAACATTTGCAGCTGGGAGTGGTCATCATCATCTTTTAGTTAATACTGAACTCCCTCCAATGGATAGACCGATACCTACTGATGAAAATCATCTTCATTTTGGTAAAGCACAAACAGAAACTAGTCTGGAACTACCGCAAGGAACACATACACTTCAACTTGTTTTAGGAGATGGCTCACATATACCGCATAATCCTCCAATAATATCTGAGCGCATTACGATCAAAGTAGAATAATTAACTGGGCCTATTGTGAATGCAGAAGCATTTAAATGCTCCCTAAGCAAACTATAAATAATCATGAATAAACCACTTGTAGGAATTAGCGGATTCAGTGTTTATGCTCCGCCTTTCCGTATTGATTTAGAAGATTGGTGCAAATGGAATGGAGCGGATCGAAATAAAATTCGTTCTATAGTCGGAAGTGGCTTTCGCTTACCTGGAGTTGAACACAATACTTATACAATGGCATCAAATACAATTTTAAATTTAATTCAAGAATTTGATATAGATCCTTCAGAAATCCATTACCTAGCATTAGGAACTGAATCCAGTAGTGATAATTCTGCTGGCGCTATAATAGCTAAGGGCATGGTTGATAAAGCACTTAAAGACCAAGGCAAATCTCCTATATCAAGAAATTGTGAAGTTCCAGAATTTAAACATGCCTGTCTAGGCGGTGTTTATGCATTAAAAGGTGCTATAAGATTTTTAAACAACGATGGTGCTAATTCAAAAGCAATCGTAGTTTGTTCAGACTTTGCAATTTATAAAAAAGGAAGTAGTGGGGAGCCAACCCAAGGTGCTGGTGCTATAGCTATATTACTGGAAAGGAATCCAAAAATTGCTGCCATTGATTTGGAAGAGTCCGGTTCTGCTTCAAGTTACCGTGGGGTAGATTTTCGAAAACCTATACAATTTCTAAAAAACGATTCTAATTCTAAAAAACTCGATCATGCTCCTGTTTTTAACGGACGTTATTCTGCAGCATGTTATATCGATGAAATGCTATATGCACTTGAAAATATGTATATGCGGCGAAAAATTCAAGATTCAGAATATTTTAATAATCTTGCAGCAGTATTTATGCATCGTCCATTTCGAAGAATGGCGGAAAATGCTCTCGGTGTAGCCTATCTGTTTGACCTAAATTCAATCTCCTCAGGAAATGAAAACCAATTAAGTCTCCTGTGTGAAAACGCTTCAATTAATTTAGATGATTTATTATTAGAGATAAATAATCGTCCTGATTTAACAGCATTTGGAGTAAGAGAAAAAATCCGTAAGGAAGCTTTTCCTCTTCTTACCCAAGTTCTCAGATTATTGCGAGAGCAAAATAATTACGACCAAATTATCGGCTCTAAGATATTACTTGGCCAAAAATATATGGATGAATTAGGCAACCTATATACGGGGGCTTTATTTGCATGGTTAGCCTCTGGCTTAGAAGAAGCGGCAGAAAATAAATACGATTTAATGGGGGAAATTCTTCTAATAGGCTATGGAAGTGGTGATGCAGCTGAAGCTATACCAATTCATCTTGTTGATGGATGGCAAAAAGCTGCAGCCCGAACAAAAATGAATAATGTAATGAAAAATCCAATTAACCTTTCAGAAGATCAGTACTTAGCTTTAAGGAATTATGAGGAAGGATTAGATCTTAATTATGAACCAAATCAAGAATTTGTCATTGATAGAATAGGCTCTGAAAATCAAGACGATTTTGAAGATAATGGGATCGAATATTATCGTTTTATCAATTAAATCAAGAATCTAAGATTCTTCAACCTGAAGCCCTTTTACTGATAATTCCAATTTTGGCAATTTAAACCCTTCATCAATATATGCTTTGGAAAGGCGTTTTAGTTTAGATTTATCATTAGTGAAGGCTAACCCAAAATCACCTCCGCCGGAACCAGAAGGTTTATAAATGGCTCCAAATTTATTAGCTATTTTTTCTAGAGATTGATGAACATCTGACCAAATTCCAATTTTTGCAACATTATCAAGAGATTTTAAACTTTTACTAAAATTTTTAATGGCTTTTAAAATCATATCTGTTTTTCCAATTTCCCACTGGGAAACAGAATAAGAACTAGCTGCACTTAGATCTTCTATATATCGCTCATAGTCATAACGATTCTGATTTTTAAAAGCATACAAACGAGCAAGCAATTTTGTTGTGGAAGACGATAAACCTGACCAAATAGGCAAAACATGAAGGTCTTTAGGCCAAGTTAATTCTTTTACCGTAGCTGAATTCTGAGAATCAATAGAATAACTAATCACTCCTCCATTAAAGCTACAAGCAACATCAATTCCACTGCCCTTTTCTTTCTGAAATCTTTGATGTGCAGCAATCATAGTCTCAAATTCAGGCTTGATATCGATTAACTTATAAATTGCTCCTGTCAATGCAACACAAATACCAGCGCTAGAACCAAGGCCAAGCTTTTGTAAATTTTTCTTCTTATCGAGAGTAAAAAAATCACGACTGTCAAGAACTATACGAGTAGAGTTTTTAGGGATATCCCAAATGTTTCTTTCATGCAGAAGAGAAAACAATGAAGAAAAAATTAAAGTGTCTTTACTGGGCTCAGTATGCCAATCTAAATTTCCATCCTGTGTAATTCTAAATTTAATTAAACTATTAGAATTTTGAATGTATATTTCATCGAAATTACTCATGGATGGTCGTATTTCTGCAATTGCCTTAACTCCAACTGAAGTTGCAAGTGCCGGACCGCCATGAAGAACAGCATATTCTCCAAACAATATTAGCTTACCTGGCGCAGTTGCTCTTAATAAATCACTCATCTTGATAATCCTCTAGCACCCAAGCCCAATGTCGAAATTATGGTTTTTTGAACTCCAGAAACAGACTGAAGGGCATGCTGAACTTGAGAAACAACATCAGGCAAACAAATAGCCTTTAATTGCGGCCCAGCATCAGTAGTAAAAAAAACTGGGATCTTATCTTGGCGTAATTGACGAACAATGCTCATTAATTCAATAGTCACTCCTGACCAATAGATTAATGGCGGATCTGAACTCATTGCAACAGCATGCATTTTCAAACAATTTTGCTCTGATATTTCAGCTAACCCATTAAAGTCGCGGTTCTCAATATAAGTTAAGGCAACCTGCAAATCAGCAGGGTGAGAAATTAACCAATTTTCATAGTACGGTGATGTATTACGGCTAACTTCCATTCCATATGTAGACGGGATTGATTTAGGCTCTTCAGTTGTTATAGCTATAACAACACTAAGAGGCCATTGCTCAACATCAGAAATTGTTTCACAAACTATGGTGTTTCTCTCATGATTAGGCTGAAGTAAAACAATACCGGGGTATATAGAACGAGGGGCCGATCCAGAACCTAAACATGCAATATTTGCAAGCTCATTTCTGTCGAGCTCAAGACCCAAAGCAGAATCAGCAGCTTTGACTAAAGCAGCATAACCAGAAGCTGATGAAGCTAATCCTGCAGCGGTAGGAAAATTATTTGTTGACTTAACATCAGCACAAATATATTTTCCAAACTTCTTGCGAAATACATCAAGGCATAGGGTAACTTTTTGAAGAGATGAATCATCTCTTATACCATTTATTTGGATTTGATCAGATTGAAGATTAGAATCAAATCTAATTGAAGTACGAGTCTCAAGTCCTTCTAGTGTTAAAGATAAGGATGCAACTGCAGGGTGATTCTGAATAGAATCGCTCTTACCCCAATACTTAATTAGCGCTACATTAGGGTGCGCTAAGGCCGTTGCTTTCATTTTTCTTAAGTGTCTCCCTATTGGTCTTAATTATAGAACGAAGAAAAATTTACATCGAATAATTCTACAGAGTAATATTATTCGAAATAAGATAGCTAAGTATTATGGATTTTCAGCAATTTACTCAAGAATGTCAGAAAAGAATTGAAGCAAAACTCATAGAGGTCTTGCCGCATATTACTGATCCCCCAGAAAAATTACATGCAGCAATGCAATACGCTGTTCTTGGGAATGGAAAAAGACTACGTCCATTATTAGTATATGCAGCAGGTTATTCTTTCAACGTTTCGCCAAAAATTCTGGATGCCCCTGCAGCAGCAGTAGAAATTATGCATGCTTTTTCCCTAATTCATGATGATCTACCAGCAATGGATGATGATCCTCTGAGGCGCGGAAAAGAAACATTACATATTGCTTTTGATGAAGCAACTGCAATTCTTGCAGCAGATGCACTACAACCTTTAGCCTTTGAAATACTTACAACAGATAAATTCTTGAAGGTTAACGATAAGGTACGATTAAAACTTGTTTCAATTCTCTCTAAAGCATGCGGATCATCAGGTATGACAGGTGGCCAATCTATTGACCTTCAGGCGGAAGGAAAAACTTTAAGTAAAAATGAAATAGAGCATATGTATAAATTAAAAACTGGTGAATTATTACATGCTAGTGTCTTGATGGGAGCTTCCTGCGGAGAAAACTGTAAAGATATTGATCTAGAAAAACTATCTCTCTTTATTGAGAAAATAGGGCTAGCTTTTCAGATTCATGATGACATTCTTGATATAGAAGGAGAAACAAATACTATTGGAAAGATTAAAGGCTCTGACCAAAAAAGGTCTAAAGCTACTTGGCCAGGAATATTAGGTATCAATAAAGCTAAAGCCAGAACAGAAGAACTGCTCCATCAGTCTCTGAAAGAAATAGAGAAATTTGGGCCAAGAGCTGATCCACTGCGTGACATAGCTTACTATATTGTTAATAGAACTAAATGAATCTTAACCAATCTAAGATAGAATAAAATAGCTTAATCATCTGACATTCTATTTATGTATACCAATTTTTTTGGCCTTAACGAGAAACCTTTCTCAATCACACCAAACCCTCGCTATCTCTATATGAGTGAACGGCATACGGAAGCGTTAGCACATTTAATATATGGCGTTACTGAAAGCAACGGATTTATCCAATTAACGGGAGAGGTTGGAACTGGTAAAACCACGCTTATACGTGGCCTACTTCAACAATTACCAAATAATGTTGAAGTTGCATTAATTTTAAATCCGCAACTTAATGCTATCGAATTTCTTGGTGCAATACATCAAGAACTTAATATTAAGCTTCCAGATGAAAAATCTAGTTTACAAACACTAACAGCATCAATTTATAACTACCTCCTAGAAAATTACAGTGATGGTAAACGCACCTTACTAATCTTAGATGAAGCGCAAAATTTTTCTTTTGAAGTTCTAGAGCAAATTAGATTGCTAACCAACTTAGAAACAGTAAGACAAAAATTATTACAAATTACACTTATTGGGCAACCAGAATTAAGGACTATGCTTGCTAAACAAGAACTACGTCAGCTTGCGCAAAGAATCACTGCACGCTATCACCTAGAGCCCCTAAGCCAAAAGGAAACATACGAATATGTCCAGCATCGACTAAAAGTTGCTGGTTCAAGCACTTCTATTATTGATAAAGCATCCTGCAGAGAGCTATCTCGACTCTCTGGAGGAATACCGAGAATAATCAATGTAATTGCCGACCGCGCATTACTAGGAGCATTCTCATCAGAACAAAATAAAATCAAACCAAAATTAATTAGGCAAGCTGGCATTGAAGTCTATGGAAAAATAAATAATGAAGGACTCAAGAAAAAAGAATGGCTTAAGATAACTGGATTTTTTGTAACAGCAATGACACTAATCGGTATAACATTTCTTTCATCGGATTTTATCCTTAACAAGAATTCATTTAAAAGTAAAAACACAAGTGATATTAATCAATCAGAATATTCGAATAAATTACTACCTATAACCAATGAAGAATCAGGGGTCATCCTAAACAAAATACAATTTGAAAACCTGCTAAAGAATAAAATTCTCGAAACTACAAAAAACGCGGCTTTTAAAAATTTATTCTCTCTATGGGATATTGAATATAAGCCAACTAAAAGAAAAGCATGTGAGTATGCTCTTGAGAAGAATCTATCTTGTTTTTTTCATCGGGGATCATTTAACCAAATTGAAAAATTAAACAGGCCCGCCATTCTAACCCTTCAAGATAATGATGGCGAAATACATCAAGTTGTACTTGCTGAAATTAATAATTTTGAAGCAAAACTGTTAATAAATGAAAATTTAATCGAAGTGACCTTAGAGGCTATTTCGAAAATGTGGTTTGGTGAATTTCTACTTTTATGGAAACCCCAAATTTCTGAAATAAAGTCTTTCTCTCCAGGAATGCTAGATGAAGATATAGCATGGGTAAGAGAGAGCTTAAAAAAAATTCTTGGGGCCTCAAAAACAGTGGAAAATTTAGAATATTTTGATGGAGAACTTGGAAAGCAAGTTAGACAATATCAAATAGTTAATCAATTAAGTGCAAACGGCTTAATCGATCAACAAACTCAAATTAATATTAATACGGACATTGGGATAACTGGTCCTAGGCTAAAAAAGGTTAAGTGAGATGTCATTCATACTTGACGCTCTACGTAAATCAGAAAAGGAACGGCAGAGAAATACCGCTCCAAATATTGCGGATAATTCAACCCGAATGCTTTCTAATAAAAGCTCAGTATGGCTTCCTTTGGTTGCAATACTTTTAGGGGTTAATTTAATAATAATCTCCATTGAATGGTATATAAACTCTAAAGAAAACAATTCCATATTAGATACATTGAATATTCAAAAAGATGAATTTTCTAAAGAGCTACCAAAAATTGAAGATATTTCAGAAATTAATCAAGAAAATATTAATCTTGACTCAGTATCAAATTCTGAAATAAATATTACTTCCAAAGAGCCTAAATTAATCGATGTGCCAACACTTGCTGAATTATCCCTAGATGAAGCCATTGCGCTCCCTACATTAAACCTCGATATTCATGTTTATAGTCAAAACTCCAACGAAAGATTTGTTTTTATAAACTCAACTAAATATAGGGAGGCTGAAGTCACAAGGGAAGGGCTCGTAATAGATGAAATTAATCCTCTTGGCGTTATTTTAAAATATGAAAATCGCCGCTTTTTGCTTACTAGAGAATAATTTAGATTAATGCAATTAAAGGTGCAATACATAGATGTTGATAGAATGAGGCGTGCACTAACAGCAGGTTTACATACATTAATTTCAGAAAAAGACTTTTTAAACGATATCAACGTTTTCCCTATTGCAGACGGGGATACAGGGAACAATCTTTCTCAAACTGCTCGAGCCGCTCTTATTCCCCTGAAAAATAGACATCACAAAACAGTTAAGAATCTATTGAACGATGTAGCATATGCAGCACTAGATGGAGCTCAGGGAAATTCCGGAACCATTCTTGCACAGTACTTTCTTGGACTGGCAGAAGGCCTCGAAAATAATCAAAGATTAGCCACTAGTGATTTCCAATTTGGGCTTATTAATGCTGCCAAAACTACTCGTGATGCCATCGAAAACCCCCGTGAAGGCACCATTATTAGTGTGATCGATAAAGTTGCCGAAACTGCTCAATTTAATTCAAGCGAAGACTTTGCTGAATTACTCCCTGAATTACTCTTGCGAGCTAAAGATTCACTACAGGACACAACTGATCAACCGGAGGAACTGCGGATTGCTGGTGTAGTTGATGCTGGTGGACATGGGTTTGTAAGTATCCTTGATGGATGTATGAAATACCTGAAAGAAGGGTTAATTAGTAAACAAGCATCTGAAATAAAAATTGATCGAATAGATAGCCCGGAACCTACAGACAATAAAATAGATGTAAATTTTCGTTATTGCATAGAATGCTTGGTATCTGATGCCACTCTGGAAATAGCTGACTTGAGAAAATTTCTTCAGCCACTTGGGGAAAGCCTAGTAATAGCTGGATCAAAAAACCTAATGCGAATCCATATTCATAGCAACAATCCAAACAAAATATTCAATATAGCGTCGCAGTATGGAAAAATTAGCAAAACTAAAGCCGACGATATGATTGGCCAGTCCCGCAGTTTAAAAAAACTTAATCGGCATACTGTGATTGTCACTGATTCGGCCTGTGATATTCCTGAAAAGATTATGATGGAACAAGATATACACATGATTCCACTTCGAATTCAATTAGGTGATAAAAGCTACCTTGATAAAAGCGTTATGAGCTCAGATGAATTTCGCAAACAACTAGAAAATAAATTTGAAAATCCTGGCACTTCACAACCTTCTCAAGGCGACTTTACACGCACATTTGAATTTCTTGGATCGCACTATCTGCAAGTAATTTCAATAAACCTTAGTAGTCATCTTAGCGGTACTTTTCGTGGTGCAAAAATGGCTATCAAAAGATTCCCTGAAAAAAACAACATAAAAATTATAGATAGTGCCAATATATCTGCAGGTCAAGGGTTACTGGTAGCAAAAGCTTCAGAGCTAGTAAACCAAGGATATGAAGGTGATGATTTATTAAAAAAAATCGAGGCTGAAAAAACTAAAATTCGGACTTTTGTTTTGTTGGCTAATCTTGATGCTGCAGTTCGAAGCGGTCGAGTTCATTCATCCTTAAAAACACTTGCAAATATTTTCCATATAACACCAATTTTGACCAATACTCCATCTGGAAAAATTGGTATTTGTGGTTATATCCCTGGCCGCTTTAATATAGTAGAACGTTTTGCAAAGCTGATATCAAAAAAGCTAAACAAGAATCTTCATTGGGATATAGCAATCTCTCATAGTCCTAATCAAAACAATAAGGCCGATGTAATCATAAAAGCACTCAAACACCAAAACAATAAATTAAATTTATCTTGGACAACTGATATTGGAGCCGCCCTAGGAATACATGCTGGAATGGATGCAATAGTGATTGCTATCAGAGAAGATGCTTCTAAATAAAATTCAATAGGTAGATTTTATTCTCTGATACCGATTCCTCTAGATAATAAAAATGAACAAGTGGCAAAACCCAAAAGAAGAAAAATTATGATAATCGTATAAGCAGTAACAATGTCAATATCCGAAACACCAATTACTCCGTAGCGAAATCCATTAACCATATAAAGTATTGGATTAAGAGCCGATAGTTTTGCCCAAAAATCGGGTAAAAGTGCAGTCGTATAAAATACACCGCCAAGGTAAGTTAATGGGCCGAGAACAAATGAAGGTATAATAGAAATATCATCAAATTTTGTAGCAAAAATCGCATTAATCATGCCGCCGAGTGAAAATACCATAGATGTCAAAAAAAGAATGCTGAAAGCAATAAGTGGGTGCTGGACATTTACCTCGGTAAAAAAAAGGGCCACAACAGTCACAACCGCGCCGACAGTTAACCCACGCGCCACACCCCCAGCCATATGCCCAATAATAATGACAGAATTACTTACTGGCGCGACTAGCATCTCTTCAAGATGGCGCTGAAATTTAGCAGCAAAAAAAGAAGAAACTACATTGCCATAAGAATTAGTAATCACAGACATCATTATTAATCCAGGCGCCATAAATTGCATATATTCAAAGCCACCCATTTCCCCAACGCGTCGGCCTATCAAATTACCAAAAATAATAAAATAAAGTGACATAGTTATTACAGGAGGCACAATAGTTTGCATCCAGATTCTAAGGATTCTTACAACTTCCTTGCGTGCTATTGTTTTAAGGGCGACAAACTGTTGCATAATTTTATACGTTAATTTCCGGATGGATAACCTTCTGAATATGCTCTTGCTCACGCCTTTCGACTAACCGCATAAATAATTCTTCAAGTCGGTTTCTCTTATTTCTCATACTTAGAACAGAAATTCCTGCTTCCGATAATGCATCAAACAAAGTATTTAAATCTTGGTCGTGAAAAACTTGAACTTCAATTTCAGTTTCATTGAGCTCTTTATAATTAAAACCCTTTAATTTTCTTTGATCCGATAGAGGTTCCTTTAAGCTCAAAACGAACATTTCTTGATGCAATTTTCTAAGAACGGCTGACATATGATCATTCTCAACGATTCTTCCCGCATCGATAATGCCGACATGACGACAAAGATTCTCTGCCTCCTCAAGATAATGGGTAGTTAAAATAATTGTCGTTCCCATTTCGTTAATATGCTTAAGATAATCCCACATAGATCGACGAATTTCGATATCAACGCCTGCTGTTGGTTCATCAAGAATAAGAAGACGTGGTTTATGAACCAGTGCGCGCGCAATCATTAGTCTTCGTTTCATTCCGCCAGAAAGATTACGGGCTGTTTCAGTGCGTCGATCCCAAAGCTGTAACTCTTCAAGACACTGTTGAGTTCGAACTTTTGCTTCTTTACGAGGGATGCCATAGAAGCCAGCGCAATGAAGAACACAATTAAATACGTTATCCCATTGATTTAAATTAAGTTCCTGGGGGACAACTCCAATGCAGTTCTTAACAACTTCTCGCTCTACTGATAGATTATGACCAAAAACAGTGATTTCACCGCTGGTTCGATTTATCAGAGAAGTTAAAATACCAATTACAGTAGTCTTTCCAGCACCATTAGGTCCAAGTAAAGCAAAGAAATCTCCATCTTCAACATCTAAATCGATGCCATTAAGTGCCACAACACCATTGCTATATGTTTTGGATAGATTTTTAATAGAAAGTGCATGCATAGGTTGCGATTGTGCATGGCTTGAAGCCACAAACCAAGTAGATCTGAAAATTAATTTTTAATCATGCTTTGGTCACTTATAGAAGTTAGAGATCTAAATTAGCTAAAACCATAATAATACTTAATCATAAATTCAATGGAAAATTCTGTGCTTCATAATATCTTTTTCTCTGGTGGCAAAATCAACCGACAAAACTGGCTTAGTGCTGACGAAGAATTACTGGAGAGAAAACGTAATTCGAGAAGCGCAAGATTTCTAATAATTTGTGGTTCAAACTTTCTCATTGAAGGAAAATCTCCACTCCTATTAAGAAGTGAAAAAACAGAATCGATCATAAATCATAATTATGCTATCTATCTTGGCAACCTTGATGAGCAAGATATATTTGTTTTAAGTATTTCTGAAAAACACTCTATCCATAGTTCTTTTTTAAAAGCAAAGGCAAGCTTCAGGGCTTTAGCTAATGAGCTTTCAGAAAATCATGCTGCTCTATTAGCCTATGCAAAAGGCATGATTGAATGGTACAGAAGGCAAAATTTTTGTGGTCTTTGCGGTTCCCCTACTATCCCAAAACATGGTGGGAAAATAATGCAATGTCAGTCCTTTGAATGCAATCATCTAATTTTTCCTCGTTTAGATCCTGCAATTATTGTTCTTGTTACTGATGGTAAAAGCTGTTTACTAGGTAGACAATTTGATTGGCCTAAAAGAAGCTTTTCAACACTCGCTGGATTCGTAGAGCCTGGGGAATCGCTAGAAGATGCTGTAAAACGCGAAGTATATGAAGAAACTACTATCCAAATCAAAAAAATCGCTTACTTAGGATCTCAACCATGGCCTTTCTTAAGCTCCCTTATGATCGGCTTTCAAGCAGAGGCGATGACAAAAAATATTAACTTACTTGACAAAGAATTGGCTGAAGCTGATTGGTTCAATCGAGATGATATATCAAGTGGCCGAGTAATACTTCCGCCAAAAAATTCTATTGCTTATCGACTGATAGAAAACTGGTTTGACGCTAAAGAGGGCTACCATCTTGAAGCCTTTGATGTTTCGAGACCATTTGAAAACAATAAAGAAACTAATAATCAATAAAGATTAAATTCACCAAAAATATATTTAGCAGTCTATTGACCAATGGCTTATATGTGATATTATGCGCAATAAATATAATATATGCGCATAATAAAAAGAGAACACACATATGCCTCAGCCAGCAGACAATAGATTAAAACGCCGTGAAGCCATAATAGACATACTTTCTAGCCAAACTGTGTCAAAGCAAACTGAATTTGTGGATTTGTTGAAAAAAAAAGGGTTTGAAGCAACTCAATCGAGTGTCAGTCGTGATTTACGTGAACTCGGTATCAGTAAACTAGCTGAAGGTTACGAGCAAATAGAAACTAATACTGATCTGGAAACAATGGGAATTAAATTTACTACAACAGCATCTGATTTTATTCGCGATATAAAAACTGCTGGGAATAACTTAACTATTGTGCATACCGCTATTGGTGCTGCACAACGTGTAGCAGTATTTTTGGATCGGAGTAATTGGCCTGAAATTGCAGGGACTGTATCTGGAGATGACACAATTTTTATTGCAACTCGAAATAAACAAGATCAACTTAAACTGATTATTCATTTACAAGCTACCCTAAAGGATAACTAAGAAATCATGACTGCTTCATCTCCCATTATTTTAGCTTACTCCGGCGGATTGGATACTTCCTTCTGTGTTCCTTGGTTACGTGAACAATACAATCGGCCCGTTGTAACGGTTTGTATTAATACAGGAGGCATTGATGCAACAGCAGCCAAGAGTCTTGAGAAACGTGCAATAGAACTAGGTGCTGACGAACATATCCTTATTGAAGCACGTGAAATATTTTTCGAGCGTGTTTTGCGATTTTTAATTGCAGCTAATGCCCGTCGTGGTCACTTATATCCTCTTTGTGTGGGCGCTGAACGAGGAATTCAAGCTGCCATGCTTGCAGAGTTAGCAACTAAACGTAAATCAAAAACCGTAGCTCATGGCTGCACAGCTGCGGGTAATGACCAAGTACGTTTTGAGGTAGCACTTCATTCAATTAATCCGGATTTAGAAGTGCTTGCACCTATTCGAGACGAATCATTTATCCGCGAGGATCAAATTCAATATCTTAAAGATCATAACTTTCCGATGCCTCCCTCCGGTGGGGACTATTCGATTAATCGTGGCCTTTGGGGAGTAACTATTGGGGGGAAAGAAACGCTCAATTCTCTTAATACAATTCCAGAATCAGAATGGGTTCTATCTGCGAAAGCTTTCAGTGAACCTCAAAACCCTCAGTCTTTGTCAATAAAATTTAAAAAGGGCATACCTGTAGAATTAAATGATAAAAAAATGTCGCCAGTAGATTTAATTGAGTCGCTCGAAATTATTGGTGGTAATTTTGGAATTGGACGCGGAATACATCTTGGCGATACTGTGCTTGGTACAAAGGGTCGTGTAGCTTTTGAAGCTCCAGCTGCTGAAATCCTCATTAATTCTCATCGTGAGCTCGAAAAACTCAACCTAAGTTTATTGCAATCCCGAGTTAAAGACTCTGTTTCTGCAAGTTATAGCGATTTTTTACATGAAGGAAAACAACTGGATCCAGCCTGTCGTGATATTGAAGCACTTTTAATTTCTTCACAACAAAAAATCACAGGAGAAGTAAAACTGAAATTACGCCCTGGTAATCTTTTTGTTGAAGGAGTCAGCTCACCCTACTCCCTTATGGACGCATCTAAGGGAACATATGGCGAAGCAGCTGGTGAATGGACCGCAGAGGACGCATTAGGTTTCTCACGAATACTTTCTTTGCCAGGAATATTTCAATCGCGTGCCGACTCTAGCAAACAGGACACCGATTAAAATCATGAAAACTATAATCGCAGATAAAATAGCATCAGTTGCTCAACATGCAGGGTTGAAACGCGAACTTCGTGTTTCTTCTGAAATCCCATGTGAGGAAGGCGTTCTAATAGCTGCTGAGATTCAAAATAATAAAGCAACTTACAACACACTTGAGCTAACAAGCGGTCGGATGGCCCAAGTTAAACGCGGCGATATCATTATCGGCGCTCTCGGGCATCGTAAAGCTCTATTTGGTTATTCGGGTTATTTACCTGAAAAGCTTTCACCCGGAGATGAGCTGCAATTGCTAAATATTGGCGGTGTGTTGGGTATATGTGATTCAGTGAATGCAAACTTCGGACAACCCTTCAATGCAAAAGTGCTTGGCGCTATATTGCATTTTCCTTATCTTGGCGAACGAATAGGTGTGCCAGCTCGTGTTGGTAATGAAAAGTTACCGACAGCAAATGAATTAGACACTAAAGGTGTTCCGGTTATTGCTCTAGCAGGCACTTGTATGGATTCAGGAAAAACTGCTGCTGCTTGTGCAATTGTAAGTCGTTTAAGCCATCTGGGTTATACCGTAGATGCATTCAAAGCAACTGGCGTCTCTTTGCGACGTGATATTCTCGCCATGGAAGATGCAGGCGCCCGGAATACCTCTATCTTTACTGACTATGGCGTTGTGACAACCACTCCGGCCAATGGCCCGAAAGTAACTAGCATTATGCTCAATGAATTATGTAGTGAAAAACCTGATGCAGTTGTTTTTGAGTTAGGTGACGGTTTACTCGGCACATATGGAGTTGATGCCATATTACAGGATGAAAAAATTTCATCAGCTTTATCCTGCCTCATTCTTTGCGCTAATGATCCTGTCGGCGCAATAGGAGGAATTGAATTACTAAAAAATGATTTCTCTCTTTCAACAGATCTTGTTACTGGTCCATCCACGGACAATCAAGTTGGTTGTAATATTATTGAAAAACGACTGAGTATCGAAGCCATAAATGCGATCACAAATGGTTCAAAGCTTGGTGATGCGGTGGTCAAAAAACTAGGGTTGGAGTCAGAATGAATACCGCACCTAAAAAATTAGTTAAAACTATTGTGATAGGTGGTTCTGGTTATGTGGCAGCAGAATTAGTCCGATTGATAATAAGTCACCCACAATTAGAGTTATCGGCTGTAATTTCTCAAAGTCAAGCGGGTAATCGAATCGGCCTTGTATTTCCGCATCTTTCACAAGCTTTAAAGGATAAGAAATTTACTAGCATTAAAACGCTTCCTGAGCACCTAAGTGGAAAAATAGCTCTTTTTTCTGCTGCCCCTCATGGTGCAAGCGCTGGAGTGATCAATAATGCATTGAATAAAGCTAAAGAAAAAAATTGTCAATTAAACATAGTAGATGTTTCGGCGGATTTTCGCTTCAATTCTGCGAAAGCATGGGAATCAGTTTATAACCAAAAACATCAAGCGCCAGATCTGTTTAAAAAATTTTCAACTGGTCTACCTGAACATTCAAATGGTGAAATTAATAATCATATTGGCCACCCAGGTTGTTTTGCCACTGCAATGCTACTGAGCGCTATACCTATTTTAGACCTAGATTTAGTTGATCCCAATATTAACGCTTTTGGAATTACAGGTAGTTCAGGCTCAGGGCAATTACCTATAGAAACGACACATCATCCATTTCGTCATGGGAATCTTTACGCCTATAAACCACTCAATCATCGGCATGCCGATGAAGTAATAGAGATGTGTTCAACAGCCATAGGAATTAAACCAAAATTAAATTTTATTCCTCATTCTGGACCGTTTTCTCGTGGAATTTATATGACAATTCAGGCGACTCTTCGAAATACGTCAACGACAGAAAACATTAAGGAGAAATTGCGAGAATATTATGCTGACAGTCCTTTTGTTTCGATTGTTAGCGGCGCTCCTCGGCTGAAAGATGTAGTAGGAAGCAACTATGCCCAAATTGGAGTTGAAGTGAATGGAAACACGCTTGTCATGTTCTGCGTCATTGATAATCTAATAAAAGGTGCTGCTGGTGGTGCTATTCAATGGATGAATCGTATATTGAATATTGACGAAACAATCGGTCTAGATTCAACATCTTCAGGGTGGTTATAGAAATGGAAAATCGTGACTTTAACGCCATTCTTGCGGAACAGGAACATCTTTTACAAGTTTATGATCAATATGAAATTGAACCTGTAAACGCAAACGGAGTGTGGTTGAAAACTCGAGATGGCCAAAAGATTCTGGATATGTACGGCGGTCATGCGGTTGCATCGCTTGGCTATAATCATCCTGCAATAATTAAAGCTCTAGGCAATCAAGCTCAAACTTTATTTTTTCAAAGTAATGCTGTCGCTCTAGAAATACGGGCGCAAGCTGCAGAAAAACTCTCTGAATTTTCTCCGAAAAACTTAAATACAGTTTTTCTAGTTAATAGTGGAGCAGAAGCAAATGAAAATGCGTTGAGAATAGCGCTAAAGAAAACGGGGCGAAAAAAAGTTCTTGCCATTGAGCATGGTTTTCATGGGCGAACTGCTGCGGCAGCTTCAGTATCTTGGGGGGCAAAAGATAAATGGTACGGATTTCCCTCAACGCCTTTTGATGTTGATTTCATCCCACGTGAAAATAAATCTAAAGCAAGCTCAATGATTAATGAAACGGTCGGTGCGGTGATTATAGAGCTCGTGCAAGGTATCGCAGGTGCTTTTGAATTATCTCCAGAATTTATTAAGACAATAGCTGATAAGTGTAAATCCACCAACACGGTACTTATTATCGATGAAGTACAAACTGGAGTCGGTCGCTGCGGTTCAGCTTTCGCGATTGATTTTTATGGGATTGAGGCTGACATAATAACGACAGCTAAAGGATTAGGTTCAGGTTTCCCCTGTGGTGCCTTGTTAATGAATAATCTGATGGCAGAAGGGTTAAGTAATGGTGATCTAGGCAGCACTTTTGGAGGGGGGCCAATTGCATGCGCGCTTATTGATGCAGTGATTAGCACAATCAATAGCGATAATCTGATGGAAAGCGTAAATATTCTATCAAAGCGTATAAAAAAGGAGTGCGTTACTGGACCAGTAGAGGCAATCAGCGGCAAAGGATTTCTTTTAGGTCTTCACTGCCCAGATGGTGCTAAACCAGTTATAGATGGGTTAATGAAACAGGGCATTCTAGTGGGAAGTAGCAGCAATCCAAATATATTGCGTCTGTTGCCACCATTAATACTTCAGCATGAACACGTGGATATGTTCATCGCGGCTCTAAAAACTGTTAAATAAAAAATAAATAAGGACCGAATATGAACGATTTTTATGATCTTGCTGAATTCCAAAAAGAAGAAATTGAGGAGCTCCTAAAACTAGCAAATCGATTGGAAATTCAACCTGAACCACAAGCACTCATTGGAAAAGTTCTGGCTTTATTGTTTCTAAGCCCATCGTTACGAACGCTGGCTTCTTTTCAAGCAGCAATGACACGCTTGGGTGGAGGCTCATTTGTGATTTCGCCAAGTATGTCAATCCATGGGCTTGAAACTCGATCTGGAATAGTTATGGATGGATCTGCAGCTGAGCATATCAATGAAGCAATTCCAGTTATTGCTTCATATGCTGACGCCATTGGGATTCGGGCATTTGCTGATCGAGAAAACCTTGAAAATGACCTTGCTGATTCCGAGTTCAATGCTCTACGAAAACTCAGCAACATCGCAACAATTAATATGGAATCTGCAATTCATCACCCCTGCCAGAGCTTAGCGGACTGGAAAACTTTGGATGATCTTAAAATTCCTTCCAATGGAGGAAAATTTGTTCTTAGTTGGGCTTATCATCCTCGCGCTCTTCCGCTTGCGGTTCCTTCATCCACAATTCAAATGGCAGCGATGCGCGGCATGGATGTAACAGTATTGCGCCCGGAAGGTTTTGAATTACCTGTAAGTATTATGGAAAAAGTAAACCAAACTGCTGTTATGAATGGGGGCTCTATCAAAGAAACATCAGAGCGTTCGGAGGCGCTTGAAGGAGCAAATATTATTTATGCTAAGTCTTGGAGTTCAACAAAATATTATGGCAACGATCCAGCCGACCAAGAATTACGTCGGAATCTACAAGATTGGTGTATTGATGAGCCATGGTTTGCAAATACAAAAAAAGATGCTCGATTTATGCATTGTCTTCCTGTTCGACGAGGCGTAGTGGTATCGGACCGAATTCTCGATAGTTCTCGGAGCATTGTGATACATCAGGCACGTAATCGAATGAATGCACAAATGGCCGTTCTTCACCAGATGTTAACCTCAGCTTAGATAAAGAATCGTGAACACCAATATTGAAAATCGAGATATCGTAGTCGCGGCTTTAAAGCATGCTGCGCCTTATATTCGTATGTATAAAGGTAAAACTTTTGTCATAAAGGTGGGTGGGGCTTTGTTCAAGAATTTTACAAATTCACGTAAATTTCTCGAACAAGTTGCTATCCTGCATCAAGTCGGAATCCGGATCGTTCTGGTTCATGGTGCCGGACCACAATCCACAAAACGTGCCACTGAATTAGGCTTAGACACCCGAATGATAAAAGGTCGTCGAGTAACAGATCACGACATGATAAAAATCATTAATGAAACATCGCGAAAACTAAACACTCAAATCCAAGAGATATGTTTAGAATTAGGGCTATCGGCTGTTGGTATGATTGGTGCGGATGAAGATCTTATTATTGCCTCGCGCCGGCCTAAAGTTGAAGTTGAAGGAATAGGCCTTGTTGATTATGGGTTTGTAGGAGATATTAAAGATATTAACCATCAGGCTATACAAAAGGTACTTGATGAAGGAAGTTTGTCTATCGTAAGTGCGATTTCTGCTGATGCTGAAGGGAAAACGTTGAATATTAATGCTGATACTGTAGCTGCAGCATTGGCTTCAAAATTAAACGTAGAAAAAATTATTCTGGCTACAGGAGCATCGGGAATTCTTGAAAATGTTAAAGACCCTAGTTCGCTGGTTTCATACCTTGATATTAGTGGACTAAAAAAAATGGAATTAGATGGTTCCCTTGCAGATGGCATGCTGCCAAAAGCAAAATCCATAGAGGATGCAATACTTGGAGGCGTCCCTCGGGTTCATGTTATTTCTTTTTCTTTACCGGACAGTTTGTTGCTTGAAATTTTTACTAACGAGGGAACAGGTACCCTTATAGTAGAAAGCATTGAAGCTCTTACTGAAGCCGAACAAGCAACAGGCAACTAGGGCTGAAATCATGAAACGACTATGGGACAAAGGAGAACCACTCGACCAACGGGTTTTACGTTATACAGCTGGCGAGGATCATACTTTAGATAATCGTTTGATTCACTACGATGTTCTTGCATCGATAGCGCACGCAAAAATGCTATGTGAGGAATCTTTATTATCAAAGAAAGATTTTGAAGCTATTTGTGATGGTTTAGAAAAACTTGAAATTGCTTACAAAAATAATGAATGGAAAATCAGTCTAGAGGATGAAGATGTTCATACTGCGCTGGAGAAAAAACTAACAGAAGCGATCGGTGATGCTGGTAAACGCATCCATCTAGGGCGATCTCGAAATGATCAAGTTCTTGCAGCGCTTCGACTGTATCTTATTGATGCCAGCATCGCTCTAGAAAAAAGCGCAATTCAACTTGCAAAATCACTTGATAAACTTGCAAATCGAAATTTAGACTTGCCATTACCAGGGTACACTCACATGCAACAAGCTATGCCTAGTAGTGTCGAGTTATGGGCTAAAGCTTATGCAAATGAAATCAAAGATGATGCATTGGGCTTAGCGCAAACGCGTCGTCGAATAAGCAAAAACCCTCTTGGCAGTGCAGCTGGATTTGGAACCCCTGGTCTAAATACAGATCGAGAAAAAACTCGAATAAGCCTAGGTTTTGAAACTGTTCAAGAACCAGTAACTTCAGTCCAATTATCCCGTGGTAAAGCTGAGGCAGGATTGGTATTTGAACTTTGTTTACTACTGCAAGACCTTGGGAAGCTTGCAACTGATTTACTTCTTTATTACACAAAGGAATTTGCTTTTATAACCTTACCTGAGAATATGACAACAGGCTCATCGATCATGCCTCAAAAACGCAATCCAGATGTTTTGGAACTGGTTCGTGGTGCAACCGGAACAATTAATGCAGCTCTGTCAGAAATATTAGGAATTACATCAAAACTAAGTTCCGGCTACCACCGTGATCTGCAACGGATTAAAGCTCCCTTATTTCGTGCGATCGACTTAGCGGATGATTCAGTAGAAATTATGCAGCACCTAATAAAAGATGTTAATTTTCGAAAAGAAAATATTAAGTTAGATGAATCAATCTTTGCAACTGAAAAAGCAAACCAACTTGTAATTAATGAAGGCATTAGTTTTCGTGATGCATATTTACGTATTGCTAAAAAGCTAAAGAAAAAATGAATTACTTGCCAAAAGGATTTATATGGATAGTAATTTCCCTGATTTTATTTCTTTCTGGTGCCAATGGCTGTGGCTTTAAAGGTGATCTATATTTATCCAATTCAACGCCCAATGATTTAAATACTCAAGAAAAGCAGGAAAAGGAAGAACTGCCGTCAGCAAATAAAAGGAATTCAAATAAAGACAATCAAGGCAATGAGTAAATCAACTACCTTATTACTCATTGATGGATCGTCTTATCTCTATCGAGCTTTTCACGCTCTACCTGAATTATCAAATAGCAAAGGTGCTCAAACCGGTGCTATTTTTGGGGTTCTTAATATGTTGCATCGCATTCTAGAAGATTTAAACCCTGATCTTGTAGCCGTTGTGATGGATGCCCCAGGAAAAACATTCCGCGATAAGTTATACGCCGAATACAAGGCTAATCGTCCGCCGATGCCAAAGGAATTAATTGAGCAAATTGGGCCATTAGAAAAATCCATTAAAGCGCTTGGTCTTCCGCTCTTAAGTATTAAGGGAGTTGAGGCAGATGACGTAATTGGAACACTTGCATCTCAAGCCGAAGAAAATGAGATAAACACAATTATCTCTACCGGCGATAAAGATATGGCGCAACTTGTAAATGATCACATCAGTCTCCTCGACACAATGCCCAGAGGAGGAAGTCGTGAGCCCAGCGCAATGGACGCTGAAGGTGTTGTTAGAAAATTCTCGGTACGGGCGGATCAAATTATAGATTATCTCGCCCTTGTTGGTGATAGTTCCGATAACATTCCAGGCGTGCCGAAGGTGGGTGCAAAAACTGCGATCGCATTGCTCGCTGCATTTCCGGATGTTAAATCAATTTTAGCAAACATAGAGAGTATTGCGGATCTAAAAATCCGAGGTGCTAAAAGCATCTCCCAAAGTATCTTAAAATACCAAGAACAACTTCTTTTATCTTATACACTTGCCACAATCAAATGCGATCTTGATTTACCAATTGAAGTTGAAAAGTTAAAACGTTCAAAAGTTGATAAGAAGGCGTTAAGTGAAATATATCAAGAGTTGGAATTACGCTCTTTATTAAAGAAATTAGCTTCTAAAAATGAAATAGATGCAAAACCCGAAGTTTCAACAACTAAGCTCGAGAAAAAGAATAGATATGAAACAATTTTAAAGGCTGCTCAGCTGAGTAATTGGTTGGAAAAAATCGACAGTCAAGATCTCGTAGCTTTTGATACTGAAACTACGAGTCTTAGTTATTTGGATGCAGAAATCGTAGGAATTTCACTTGCAGTGGCTCCCGGAGATGCTTGCTATATTCCACTAAAACATATTTATCCTGGTGCTCCACAACAACTGAATCGTAAGTTGGTCTTATCTAAACTAAAACATTGGTTGGAAGATAAAAATCAAAAAAAGGTAGGGCATAACCTGAAATACGATGCTCATGTTTTAACCAATTACGGAATTACATTGAGGGGCATTTCATTCGATACAATGATTGAGTCTTATATCCTTGACAGCACTGCAACTCGTCATGATATGGATTCTGTTGCCAAAAAATACCTTGGTATTGAAACTATTCATTATGAAGACGTTGCAGGAAAAGGTGTAAAAGCAATTGGGTTTGATGAAGTTGAAATCAATAAAGCTTCTGATTATGCAGCAGAGGATGCTGATGTAACTCTCCAAATACACCAAAAATTATGGGGTAAGATTAAGAAAATAAAAACTCTTAAACATCTCTATCTGAATATAGAACAACCGCTCGTTAAAATATTACAACGAGTTGAAGCAAACGGTGTTCTTGTTGATGCCGATCAACTTAAAATACAAAGTAAAGGGTTAGAAAAAAAGCTTACTAAACTCGAAAATGAAGCTTATATGGAAGCTGGTCAAGAATTTAATCTTAGCTCTCCTAAACAAATGCAACAAATTTTGTTTGAAAAACTCGGGTTACCTATTTTGAGAAAAACGCCAAAAGGTCAACCTTCTACCGCTGAAGATGTACTCCAAGAACTAGCAGTTGACTATGATTTACCTCAACTGATACTAGAGCATCGAAGACTCAGCAAACTTAAATCCACATATACTGACAAACTACCAAAACAGATTTCCCAAAAGACAGGAAGAATTCATACTTCATATCATCAAGCTGTGACAGCAACAGGCCGTTTATCTTCAACCAAGCCAAATTTGCAAAACATACCCATCAGGTCTGAAGAGGGTCGTAAAATTAGACAAGCCTTTATTGCAAAGAAAAACTATAGCTTACTTGCAGCTGATTATTCTCAAATTGAGTTGAGAATAATGGCACATATATCAGAAGATAAGGGGCTATTAAAAGCATTTGCAGATGACCAAGATATTCATCGGGCCACAGCAGCAGAAGTGTTTGAAGTTAAATTGGATAAAGTCAGTAATGAACAGAGGCGTTCAGCAAAAGCTATTAATTTTGGTTTAATTTATGGAATGTCTCCCTTTGGGCTTGCAAAACAGCTGCATATCACTCGGGGAGAGGCTGCATCATATGTGGATCTATACTTTGACCGTTACCCAGGTGTTCATTCATACATGGAAGAAACAAGAGAAATTGCGAAAACTCAAAATTTTGTTGAAACGGTATTCGGTCGTCGACTCTATTTACCAGACATTAATGCCAAGCAAGCTACGAGAAGACAATATGCTGAAAGAAGCGCGATTAACGCTCCGATGCAAGGGACTGCAGCGGACATAATTAAAATGGCGATGTTAAATGTAGATGAGTGGCTTTCAAATACTGATATAGATGCAAAAATAATTATGCAGGTTCATGACGAATTAGTACTTGAGGTCAAGGATGATCAAATAAAACTTGTTACTGAAAAAGTTAGTAACCTTATGCGTAATGCAGCAAAACTCAAGGTTCCATTAAAAGTATCAACAGGAATAGGAAAAGATTGGGACAAAGCACATTAATCTAATAAATTTTTATATTAATTCGCAGTCAGCATTTCATCTAAAGCAAGCCTTGCCCTTTCTACGCCTTGGCGTTTAAGCGCAGAAAATAATTGAACTTCAGCTTTACCTTCTAATTGCTTTCGAGCAGTTAAATAGCTTGGGATGCTTTATTACGTTTTAGCTTATCTGACTTTGATAATAAAACATGTGCAGAACAGCCTAACCTTTCAGACCATTGCAACATTTTTCTATCATAATCACTAAGGCCGCGACGTATATCAACTATAATAAAAATACCTGCGAGAGAATGACGATTATGAAAATAATTCTCAATAAGCTTGGCCCAATGATCTTGTACGTTTTTAGGGACTTTTGCGAATCCATACCCTGGCAAATCAACTAAACGTTGCTTATCTCGAAGCTGAAAAAAATTAATGAGCTGGGTACGTCCAGGGCTCTTGCTTATACGAGCAAAACCACGTTGATTAACAATGGAGTTTATTGCACTAGATTTACCAGCATTTGAGCGGCCTGCAAAAACGATTTCTATACCAATATCATCAAAAAATTGTCTTGGATGGTTAGCGCTGATCAAAAAACTGGCATCGGGATAGTAAGACATTGGCTTTTATTTATTTCCAAAAATTTCTATATATGGCCCGAAGTAATGATTTTTCGTGTAAAATTCGCTGCTTTCAAACAGTGTAACATGCTGAGTAATTTAGAGATTCGCCAAAGGAAAGTCTATCCAATGTTTAGGTTTAAGAAAAATCTGGTTGTGAATATTAAAATTTTGAATACACTCCTATTTCTTTCGCACATCCTTCTATTTTCATCAATTTTGCCTGCCTTTGCTTTAGAAGGTAATGCATCAGATGGAAAAGTTAAATCAACCACTTGTATGGCATGTCATGGGCCAACTGGCAATAGTGTTGTCCCAATGTGGCCTAGTATCGCTGGACAACATGCTAATTATCTAGAAGAAGCTTTACTTTCATATAAAGATGGGAGCCGCGAAGACCCTGTAATGAGCCCTCAGACTTTAAACTTGTCAGATCAGGACATTGCAGACCTAGCTACCTACTATGAAGGTCAAACGATCACTCTTCACTCAGCAGATAAAGAACTTGTTTCCTCTGGCGAACGTATATATCGTGGAGGCAATAAAGAAAATAATACGAGCGCCTGTATTGCATGTCATGGGCCTAAAGGTCGAGGTAATAAGCCTGCTCGTTATCCATCATTAACTGGGCAGTTTGCGGTTTACACAGCACAACAATTGGAAAAATATAAGAATGGTGTGCGTAAAACAGATGGCGATAAAAAGATTATGCGAATGATTGCATCAACTCTAACAGATCAAGAGATCAAAGCAGTCGCCTCATATATTCAGGGACTACGTTGATTATAAAGGTAAAATCTTGCAAACATTTAAACTGTCTGCGGCAAACAAGGGGTTAAACTATGGGCCTTCGTAAAATCTTTGCATGCTTATTTGTAACAATTTTTATTGCTTCCTGCAGTAATCCTGATAGTTCAGATGAAACTTTAGTTTTAGATACCTCAATTAATAATACAAACGATAATGATCAAGTTAACGGCGACATTGATAGAAATAATGATGAATCGAATTTACTAATAGATGTTGATAATGTTGATGAAACTGAAGGCATTGAAGAAGATACCAATAATACTGAAAATGCAATCACTTTCGAAGAGCCAGCAGCTAAAAAATCATTTCCGCCTATTGCCTATAAATTTAAAGAAGGTAATCACTTTCGCAGAATGACTTCAAGTCAAGGAACTAGTAGTTCGCCAGATAAAATTGAGATTGCTGAAGTATTTTGGTACGGCTGCTCACACTGCTACAACTTCGAACCACTGCTCGAAGATTGGAAGAGAAAACTTCCAAATGATGTTTCATTTGTCAGAATTCCCGTTATTTGGAATCCTACTAATGAAGTTCATGCAAGAGCAATGTATACAGCTGATGCGCTTGGGGTTTTAGAAAAGGCACATGAAGAAATTTTTAGAGCAATACATGTTCAAAATAATCAGCTTTCAAGCCAAGAAGGTTTAGCAACCTTTTTCGCAAGATTAGGTATTGAGAATGATGCATTTACCGAAGCATACAATTCCTTTGGTGTTGAGAGCGCAACTAAACGTGCGGCTTCTTTGACAGGTCGATATGGAGTTCTTTCAGTTCCGATGCTTATTATTAATGGGAAGTATGCTGTAGATGGGCCTCAAAGTAGAACATTTAACGACATGCTAAACACTGCTGAAGAGCTGGTTGAAAGAGAAAGACGGAATGATTAAGGCTGAAATATCTAGACTTTTCAATTTTGATCTGCACAAGCTTCACAATTAACCCATCCTGAATCGCCATTGGAATAAAACTCTTTTTTCCAAATGGGCACTCTATATTTAACTTCATCAATAATAAATCGACAGGCCCTGAATGCCTCATCACGATGCTTTGAACTGACCCCTACAAAAACAGCTATTTCTCCAATCTCCAATAAACCGACTCTATGAACACAAAAAACCTGTTCTATAGGAAAATCTTTTTTCGCCTGAGTAAGTATTCTCTCGCCTTCCTTATGAGCTAAGACTTCGTAAGCCTGATATTCTAAGCAAGTCACATCGAATCCATCATTATTATTACGCACCCACCCTTCAAATGTAGCAAATGCTCCACAATTTGGACTTTCAAGATCAGATCTCCAATCTTGGGGAACAATTACTTTATCTGAAATCTTAAAAGTCATAAATCTTAACCTCCGGCGACAGGAGGAATAAAAACAATTCTATCACCATCACTTAACTTAACATCCCAGCTAGAAAACTCATCATTAATAGCAACTTTTAGAGAAGATTGCGCTGGAAATTTATAGCGCTCTAGAAGCTGGTCATATACATCTGAAGGAGTATTAGCATCAGTTTGTAAAGCCTCCGAGGGTAAACCCGTTATTTCTCTTAATAAAGCAAAATAATCAATATAAATATTTTTCATGGTTTTAATTTTTAATGGAAATTATCCTTTTATTTCTTCTCATTAAGTTTTTCTAAATCTTCGATTGTATCAATATCAAATTCTGAGTTACCTACAACAACTAAACGGTTGTTAGGTAATTTTTCAAGATATTTGCGCGCACCAACATCCCCAAAACTTTTATTTATTTCTTTAAAACTAGAAACTGGTAGAATCGCTGGCACACCATTACTATTATTATATCGCGTTGCTGCTGGTTGGCTGATATCTTCATTCCAACTTTTCACTAAACTTTCAATATGCTCTCTCTTTAATAGTGGCTGATCACAGAGCATAATCAAAGACGCAATAGCATTTGAGTGCAAAACGGCTTCAAGTCCACAACGCAACGAACTATTCATACCTCTTCGCCAGTCCTGGTTCCGTATTATTGTCAAAGGATAATGTAGAATAGAGGATTCGATTTCTTCAGCATAAGCTCCAGTAATTACAAAAACGCCAGCATCACAAATAGGTAATAATTTTTCAATTGCAATATCAAGTAAAGTTTTAGAATTCCAAGTTACAAGTTGTTTTGGTTGGCCAAGCCTACTTGAAGAACCAGCTGCTAGCAAAACGCCTGCAAGATTATTCTGATTGTTTTCAGACATGCCCTTCTCCTGATTAAGTCTTATTATAAGGATCCCATGCAACTGGGAGCCGAACTAAATCTTCGGCAACAAAGGAAATAAATTTTTCTGCGGGAATTGAAGACTTACAGGAGCCAATAATATGTAACCTGGGAGCGACATCATTAACTCCTTCAAATACCCATTTACCCCCTCGGGTTTCAATTTCTGATAGTTTTTCGGCCAAGTTAGTTAGATCAATTCGCAAAAGAGGTCTCCTGCTTACAAGTTTTACCCAACTCTCATAACGATATTGAAATTCAAGCGAATTTCCTTTTATCAAAATTAAACGACTGCATTGAGTAATATTATGCACTGCAAATGGATGTATAGATCTTTGCCAACGTCGCAAATAACGACGAATAATTCTTACTGGAATGTCTTCTGGAATCGAAATGATTGCAAGATCAAGATCAGGAATTTCGTCAATCAGAACGTTGCCTAAACGAATTTCTTGCTCACTATCTTTTAAATGAGTTAACTCTGGCTGCCAAAATTCTGAATAATTTTTATAGCTGTCAAGTAATTTAGGTAAAACATCAAGCATATTGCAATATAAACCTTCGACTTGTTTGGCATCTGAACCAGAAAAAACCTCAGACGGAAAAGGGCTCAACTCTGGATCTGCGAAAGCAGCCATAACAAATGAAAGTTTTGCAGCCTCAAGATCTGTATATATTCCAAAATCCCCTGCCCTTGAGGCCCCAATCATTAAATCCCTATAAAACAATGCATTCTTAGGATCCAACAAAGCATACATGCTAAGCACACCATCTTCGTCAAAATGACTATTAGAAACTAAATCTATTTCTTTGTGTTCATCGGGCGAATCAATATAAGCAAAAACGGTTTCAGTAGAAGTATCTCTTAAAAGAGTTTTGGAAGTAGGCGACCACGGCCAATGAGAAAGGGTTAGTTGAGTTGCCTTCTGGGGGCTTCCATCAACGATAATATTAGGCTTGCTTCCTAACTGAGAATAAGGAAAATAACGCGCCGGTTTAGGTAATTTTTTATTAACTTTTGTTTTATTCGCTGACATTATTGTTCAGCGATAGACATTGAAGACAGTAAATAAAACCTTAGGCAAAAATATGATTCTGAATCGCTAATCTATGGCGTTCTTGAAACCAATCCCGTTACGCGTAATAAAAGCACGATAATACCCAAACCAAAAACTGAGATAATCAGATATTGAGGTGCTCCAATATATTCAGCTCCTGGGGCAACCTCAGCCGGAAACAATGCGCGACCTAAGTACCAAAATGTCCCATAAATTGATGGTCCTATTGTTGGCAGTGTAGCAGTCCAGCGTGCAAGATTACCCTCAGCTCGACGAAGTAATAACCAACTAATAACAGCACCCACCAGCACAACTATAAGATTCATAACGAAAACTGTTGTATATGTCGCACTATAAGGATTCCATACTCCATTATTGGCCGCAATGGCAACTCCTAAGCACGCCATAAAAGGCAATAAAAGCATCGAAATAACAACCCATTTAGTTTGTGTAGTCATAGTCAAATTATTCCAAAATCATGAGACATTTAAGATTGTATTTTAAAAAAGTGTATATATAAATGGTGCAACAGCAGAACCTTGGGCTACAACAATAAGAAAGCCTAATAAAAGCATTACCAAAATTATAGGCGCAAGCCAAAACTTTTTACGCTCCCTCATGAAGTCCCATAAATCTACAAGAAATTCAATCATTAAAAAGGTTTCTCCAAATTCTTAGCTGTTGGTGATGAGCTTGGCACTCTATAACTTTCAATTTTACTATCTAACTTTCTTTTAAGTAAATCATTTTTAAAAAGACGAATAACTAGCCCCATGGGCATAAACATACCAAAAAATACCAAAAACATAATTAGTGGGGTCATAATATATGTTCCCATAAATAAACCAAACCTCATCCAGCCTATATATATAGGCCTTAAGGACATTGGATTAAAAAAACCCCAAACTGACAAAATCAATAAAACTACCCAAGGCCATAACGGGAATCCACTAGGGAAACTTTGATCAAATAACCACGGTACAAACAAGCCAAATAAAGCCACCACAATTAAACCTGTAATGAATGCAAAATCTCTGTAACCTTTAGCATCGAGCTCAGGAATTTTAATTTGATTAACCATAAACCTTAGTCTAATTCGAATTCTTGCTGCCAAACATCTTTCTCTTCCCAAGACGGCTGATCTCTTTTATCCAAAATAAAGTTTTCGATAACAAGATAATCCATTTCGGTTCTCATAAAACATCGGTATGCATCTTCCGGCGAACAAACAATTGGCTCTCCACGAACATTAAAAGATGTATTCACAATTACTCCGCAACCAGTAAGTTGATTGAAGGCATTAATAAGATCGTAATAGCCTGGGTTAGTTTCCCTATGAACAGTCTGAATACGAGCAGAATAATCAACATGAGTGATTGCTGGTAATTCCGATCTTTTCAAATTTAATTTATCTATGCCAAAAAGTTGATGTTGATCTTCAGTAAGCGCAATACGATGCTCTTCTTTAATCTGAGCCACAATAAGCATATAAGGACTAGGTGAAGATTGCTCAAAATAATCATTAACACGATAATCTATAACGGATGGTGCAAAAGGTCTGAATGATTCGCGATATTTAATTTTCAAATTCATTATGGATTGCATCCTTGCACTTCGAGGGTCACCAATTATAGAGCGGCCTCCCAAGGCTCTTGGGCCAAATTCCATCCTTCCTCGCATCCAACCAATTACATTCTCAGTGTCCAGAATGCCTGCTAGCTTTGGAAATAATTCCTCATCGGGCATTACTTTGTAAACTGCACCAACCGCATCTAACTGAGAACGAATTTCTGCGCTATCAAAACTTGGTCCTAAGTACGAACCCTTCATTTTATCTTCGCCATTTGAATCGCGATCATTATCTAAATATTGATGCCAGATAATAGATGCGGCTCCCAAGGCACCGCCTGCATCACCAGCCGCAGGTTGAATCCAAATACTTTCAAAAGGGCCTTCGCGCTCGATACGGCCATTGGCAACACAATTCAGCGCTACTCCGCCAGCTAAACATAAATTTTCTGCGCCAGTCTCTTTTTTAATTGTATGAGCTAGCCGCAGCACAACTTCCTCCGTCACCTTCTGAATTGATGCTGCAATATCCATCTCTCGCTGAGTAATTTTGGCTTCAGCTGCCCTCGGTGGACCATCAAAGAGAGCGGAAAATTTATTATTAGTCATTGTAAGACCAGTACAGTAATTGAAATACTGCATATCGAGCCGGAAAGTTCCATCTTCCTTAAGGTCAATTAAATGTTCAAAAATTAAATCCGTGTATTTTGGTTCTCCATATGGGGCAAGGCCCATCAGTTTATATTCGCCAGAATTTACTTTAAAACCAGTAAAATAAGTAAAAGCAGAATAAAGTAAACCGAGTGAATGAGGGAAATCTATTTCCCAGAGTGGTTCAAGTTTTTTCCCATCGCCTAACCAAGCTGAAGTAGTTGCCCCTTCTCCCACCCCATCTAAGCATAGGACAGCAGCATTATCGTATGGACTAAAATAATAAGCCGATGCAGCATGTGACTGATGATGCCCGGCAAACAGCAATGGAGGCAATTCTTTCACATCACAACCAGCTAAATCAGATAGTTCTCGCTTAAGAGTAGTTTTGAGATATAACTTTTCTTTGAGCCAAATTGGCATAGCCTGAAGAAATGAACGAAATCCCTTAGGCGCATAGCTTAAATAAGTTTCCAATAAGCGCTCGAACTTGACGAGTGGCTTATCATAAAAAACAATCTGATTCAGATCATTTAAAGTAATGCCTGCTTCTGACAAACAGTATTCAATAGCATCTCTTGGAAAACCTTCATCATGCTTTTTTCGGGTAAATCGTTCTTGCTGAACAGCAGCTATCACTTCACCATCAACCAACAATGCTGCTGCTGCATCATGATAATAGGCAGAAATTCCAAGTGTATAAGTTGCACTCAATTTAGTTGCTCTTTAATTTAAGGTTTACTAGCAATAATAGTTTTCAGCTTAAGCCATCGATTATTTTAGATATCAAAGAGGGAGCTATACTACCTGTTTTATACATCGGGCTGAAGCTGAAAATTCTCAAGATTCTCAGGCAAAAAACCTCCTCTCGCATAAATCTCAAGATAATGAAGCTGACCTTCTCGTAGAAAGAGGTTGCATCCTGCTCCATCGAAAAGCTCCTGACTTTTAATCAGCGGACAAATTGGCTGAACATTTGCTGGAACAGAAGCACAAGCACTATCTACATTGAGGTAAATGAAGAAGCCTGTTCTTGTGTAATCTCTTCGTTTTAAGCTTACTGATTCAATCTGCTTCGATAGAAATGGATTCGATGTATTACTGTCAATCCAATGAAGTAATTTTTGCTCTAATTGATTAAATTGAATAACATTCATTAGGGGTTTTTATAGCAAATTTTTTAAAAAATCTTCAATTTTTTTAAAAATCAAAACACTTATTGCTTTTATCTTTTAATATAAACCAACTTATATCTTCTTTAAACGGCAATAAGTCGAATTGAATACTCATCTCAGTGGTAACCTTATTTGTTAGTATCGGTCGTTTACAAAAATTTAGCAGAACATAATCTAAGTAGTTATTAATAGATTTATCCCCATAATGTCTAACTGTCAAAGCCGGCAGAATTATTGCTAAATCTGGTCTTAGATTTTGAATTTTCTGACCGTATTCAAGAGCCGTAAAATGATTCCATCCAGTAATAATTAAAGCATTTTTAGGTAAAACGGAAAAGCTGCGATCAATAAATTCTTGGGCTAAAGATAATTGACTATTTTCAATTCGACCGGGAAGCTGAAAAATCATTTGTATCATGGGCAATGCAAATAATAAAAATATCATTGGCACACGGATAATATTATATTTATCAAATATTTGAATGGCGCCGTACACAATCCAAAAGGAAAAGATGGCGTAACTTAAAATTACCATTGAATAGTAATCTCCAGGGCCAAAAATAGAGAAATAAGTCATTTGAATAAGAAAGAGGCTGGTGAGAAAAATCCCAAAACTAAAATCTCTCTTAACGAATAAATAAAGGCCAATTAAACCAAATGGGATGCCAATCCATAAGAAATTTCCTGAAAAAATCGTGAAATGATCTAATATCCTGCTGACGATAAAACTTAAATTACTCACGTCTAAAGGATCATGCATGGCGCCGGACATGTAGCGGAAAATACCGTTAAATGAGTTTGGAATATCTGGGCCATAAGGAAGTAATCTTTCGGCCAACCAAATATTAGTTAGCGCAATACAAATGACCGCAAAGAAAATTAACCCAAGAGCAATATAGAAGTCTCGGCTAACCCGACGTTGCTCGATAACAATTAAAAGCAGTATTACTGGGGCTAACATTAAATTCGCAAACCAAACAGCAAGGGCTAAACAATATGCTAACACTCCAAAAATTAACCAGGTTTTCTTTTGCAACAAATGCCATTGCCAAAATAAAACGATGCTCAATAAACTAAATAATGTACTTAAACCATATAGCTCTGTAATTACCGCATTGCCCCATACTTGAAAACTACAAGCAAACAAAAGCATCGAAGCATAAAAAAATCTTCCGCTTACCTGCCATGTAAACATAGCAAGAATTCCAGCCGAAATACCCATACTAAAAGCACTGAGTAGATTAGTTGCCCTTATTGGCTCAATAAAAAATTGAATAAATAACCAACCGAAAATTGAATGCAACGGACTGCCGGGCGAATGTGATGCCCCAAGTTTATCGGCACGAAGTGCTAATTCCGCTGAATCATGAAAATTCAGACCAAAAGAGATGGTGCTTAAATACAAAATACAGGTAACAAATGAGCCAATTAAGCCAATCAAAATCCCAATTCCGGGACTTTTCAAGCGCGTCAATTGATCTTCAGATAATTCAATTGAATTCATGGTTCAATAATCTGATATCAGAGCTCAGATGACAATATCCATTTGAACAGCTAGTCAATAAACCTTCTTAAAGCTAATTCTCATAAGGTATAAGGCAAAATCAGCTATATACTGCATCGCAGCAGTCGGTTTATTTGACACATATGCCTTGTTTCGGCAGTATTGAGCAGTTGTTGTAAACATGTTGATTTGGGTAGAAATCATGATGTTATTTCAAAATATTGCTAAACGCATAGCATCTTTGTTATCAGTTTTTTTTGTGCTTCTTGGGGGCAATGTCTCTCTTTATGCCACAACTATAGATCCAAGCGTATCTCTGGACGGTATACCTGGAGCTGGTAGCCCAAGTTTCTCTTTTGAAGCAAGTTCATCAAGCTCAAGTCTTGCAAGCTGGTTCACAAATTATACTTATATCGAGCCTGCTGGCCCAGGTTATATTCTTGCTTCGCAAAATAGCGGTAATTTTAGTTATCAGGCTACACAGGGCGGGCCAACTTATGAGGGCGAAGGTTTTCTTTCTGTTTCTGTCGCCATTCTTGGGGGTGACGTGGTTTCAGGTAGTTTTGATTTAGGTGGAAGTATTCCAGGTTTAGGTTTGTCATCAACTTTATTAGCCAGCGGAGAAATAATTACTGGCGAAGCTGAAGGCTCAATCATCGGTCTCCAGACTGACGATATTGTTTGCAATGCAGCCATAGAAACCTGTCTTGATTCTGAAAGTATCTATCTTTTTGGTGGATCAGATATACCAGATTTCGAAGATATTGATGGAACAAATGGTTGGATTACTCAATCCGGTTCTATTACAACGGTGCCAATACCTCCTGCAATATTGATGTTTTTAAGCGGTTTAGCTGCATTACTAATATTAAAAAGAAAATTATCAGCTTCTTCTTAGATACAATCGATATCAATAAATAAAAACTGCGCCTGAATCTGTACTAATCGCATCCTCAAATGGGGTTGAAACAGCAAGTATTGTCCCATCTTCAGCAAGTTCTGTGTCCCAAGAAAACTGCATGCCAAGATTTCTTACGGATGCTTTAATAAAAGCTACCTGCTGAATACCTGAGATTGTATTCTCAAAATAATAAGCGGCTCCGGATCCAAGAGTGTTATCTATGTTTTCTGTCCCGTTGATTCCAACTGAGGAACTTGCCTCTCTCTGAGCGCCAATAACCATTGAATTAGCGCTGCTGCTCAACATAACGCTTGATCCAAACTCATCAATTTGTCCCGTATTTGAAGCCTTAATGTAGGCTTCAAGATCCCAGTTATCTCCATTCCTAACATACAAATAAGCAGCACCAGAATTTCGGGAATTATTATCCAATGAATCGCCATCAATACCCCTAGAAATGCTGTCTTCGCCAGGGGCACCGACTAATAAAATCGATCCATCATCATTTAGTGAAACTGAAGCCCCAAATAAATCGCCATTTACATCTCCGGAATGCTGAGCAGGATCTGCGTTAGGGGCTTTAATAAAAGCCTGTTGATTCCAATCTAATCCATCCCTGGTAAAAACATATACTGCGCCTGAACTTGGTTTACTATTGTCAGACTGATCAGAAACATCAGAAGAAGATTCTCCTGAAGCGCCTACAACAAGAACATCGCCAGCGTTATTTAAAGCAATAGATGTCCCAAAAAAATCTTCTGGGTCAGTATTTGATGCTTTGATATAAGAATGCTGAGACCAGTTTCCAAAAAAATTTCGAAATAAATAAACCGCTCCTGCGTTAGGAGAATCATTATTTTCTTGATTATTATTAATACCTGTTGATGAACTCGCTTCAGCAATGGCCGAAACAGCGATCCAAGCGCCATTTCCAGAAATCTCTACTTTACTTCCAAAAAAATCTTCCGCCTCAGCATTAGAAGCTTTTAAATAATCAGCTTGCTCTCCTGGTAGTGGCCATACACCATCTTCACCCCGACTAAAAACATAAGCTGCGCCTGCCGATTCTGCATCATCATTACCTCGAGCCTCAATATTGTTACTGTCCTCACCAATGGCTGACACAACAAGTAAATTTCCATCATCACTCAAATCAAGATCAGCGCCAAATCCATCAAAATCATCTGCGTTAGGAGCCTTAATAATCGAATCAATTAAAAGCTCTTCAGCGTCTAGGTTAAAAATGAAAACCGTACCTGAGTTTGGTGAAGATGGACAAGCAATCTGCTCATCATCGTCATTAAAACACTCTGCTGAATTCCCTTCCTCGTCAAACTCAATCGTGGATTCCCCGATAGCTCCGCTGGCAAAAGTGCTGCCATCTTCACTGAGAGCAAGAGAGAATCCGAAAGACGCCTGACTGGCTGTAGAAACTTTAACGTATTGAATAGCCGTAGCAGAAAGGCCAGGGGCTCCCTGTTCTCCCAAAAAAACACAAACGTCATCGACTCTACAAGACTCAACAAGATATCGAGCATTTTCCCAATCTTGTAGGTGGACAGAAATATCTAACTCCGCTGTATATATTCCAGTATCAATATTAAATCCAACCTCTGGAGATCCTCCAGACGGAATATCAAACCCTATTTGCTCAAACCCTGATGCGCCATCAGAGTTTTCAAAAAGCCTATAGTAGCTTGCGTCAGTAACTTCATCCCATTCAAAAACCAATTTTCGATTATCAATTAACAATCGTAATGCAGAGTCTGAAAAATCAGGATTAGTCGGAGGTATATTACTACTATCACCGCCACAACTAGATAAACCTTTAGCTACTAGGATTAAAAATATAAAACTGGGTGAAGATAATCTCATTTGATTAATTTATTCTTCCTAATTATCTAACAACAAGATACAAAAAAATGGAGTACTAAAAATTTGTTCTAATCCATATTAGAGGTTTAATATTTAACCCTTATTCTAATATTTGTCTGAACACGATGTTAAGTTTTTTTTATATTAAGCCCTGAAAGATGATTTAGGTTCTTTATAACAGAATTACCTTTGGATCTTATGGTTACTTATTTAATTAGCAAAAAACCAGAGTAAATTAGGTTTAATTAATCGAATGGAATCAATTAAAAGTTATGTAATTCGTCGCGGCCGAATGACTGCCGGGCAGCGTAATGCGATGAATAGGCTCTGGCCTATTTATGGCATTGAGGACCTAGATATAGAGATTAATCTTCAAAAGGTGTTTCAACGATCTGGTTCTCTGACTGTCGAAATAGGTTTTGGCAATGGTGAAAATATTACCTATTCTGCAATGCAGAATACAAATACAAATTTTCTGGGTATAGAAGTATACGATCCTGGAATAGGTCACTGCATGCTTGAAGCGGAAAGGCTCTGTCTCGATAACCTTAGAATTATTAAAAGTAATGCGGTAGAAGTCTTTAGGAAAAATCTTCCAAATAATTCTATCGATTGCGTGAATTTATTTTTTCCTGATCCATGGCATAAGAAACGACATAATAAACGCAGACTTGTACAAACTGAATTTATCAGTCTAATTTTGGATAAACTAAAAACACAAGGTGTCTTTCATGTGGTGACTGACTGGCCTAACTATGCTGAACATATTGAATTTCTCATGAAAGCGAATTCAGGGTTTCGATTGTTAAAAGAAATACCGATGGAGCGAATTACTTCAAAATTTGATAGGCGAGGAGCAAAACTTGGGCATAAAAACTGGGAAAGGGCTTGGGAGAAAATTATTTAAATTAAATTTTACTATCGTTCTTTCTCTACTGTATTAGGTGTTGTCACATAAACTTTATTGTTCTCTATTTGACATATTAAAGGTGATAATCTTTTACCTAAACAAGGCCCAGCAACACAAAGTCCAGTCTCGGGCTGAAATAAGGCGCCGTGTGATGAGCAAATTAAGAAAGTTTGATCTTTATTAAAGAATCGATTATCAAAAAGATTAAGGGCATGCCCAGCATGAGGGCAAGTATTTGCATAAGCATGAACTTTGCCTTGCCAATGCACTAGAAAACCACGAAAAGGCCACCCAGAGTGTGAACCAGAAAACTCAATTGTACATGGATCATCCATCTCATCGAGATTGGCTATAAATTGATTCGAATATTCCACGCTATTGCAGACGACGACTTATAAAAAAGGATAGAAAAATTGCTGGTATGCCCATAAATGCCGCATAGGTAAAGAAACTAATCCATCCTATGGAGTCTACAATTACGCCAGAAAAACCACTAAGTATCTTACCGGGAAGCACCATTAGTGAAGTAAATAAAGCATATTGTGTGGCCGTATATGAAATACTTGTAAGGCTTGAAAGGTAAGCAATAAAAATGGTCCCCGTGAAACCTTGGGCAAGATTATCTGCACATATTGTTATCGCGAGTAATGGCACATTGGCGCCTAAAAATGCAAGAAGCGCGAAGCTCAAATTAGTTAATGCTAAAATAATTGCCCCAAAAATAAGCGATGGCCCTAATCCATTTCTAATAACAGCAGCACCGCCCAAAGCCGCTCCAATAATAACCGCAAAAAACCCTACGCCTTTTGCGTAAAGGGCAATTTGTGCCTCAGTGAAGCCGGTAATCAAATAGAAAGGGTTTGCCATTACTCCTAAAACCGTATCACTAATTCTGTATATTCCAATAAATAAAATAATAATTAGCGCTTGCTTCCCATTGCGTTGGAAAAAATCAGAAATTGGATCAAAAACAGCGGATGATAACCAGCTTATAGGTTCAGTAATTAATGAAAACCCCTGAAGATTAGATTTCTTTGGGGCGCTGGGTTCAGAAATTAACACCACGGTTATGATACCAACCAGCATCAGCAATGCCATGATAGGGTAAACAACTTTCCAGGACCAAGAATCAGCAATCGTTAACGCCCCGGCACTAGCAATTAACAATGCAACTCGATAGCCAAGTTGATAGCTGGCAGCCATTGCGGCTTGCATTTTTGTTTCAACAATTTCTATCCGCCATGCATCAACAGCAATATCTTGGGTTGCGGAAAAGAAAGCAGCAGCAGCAGCAAACCATGCCAAAGCGCTGATCTTATCAATTGGGTCAGCTAAGGCCATACCTATTAGCGCGAAAGCCACACCAACTTGGCCCAATAACATCCAGCCCCTTCTACGGCCAAATACCCTAGATAAAAATGGTATCGAAATATGATCTACAAATGGCGCCCACAGAAATTTGAAGGCATAAAGAATGCCTATCCAAGCAAACATTCCTATCTCGGTCATGGTTACGCCTGAAACTGTTAGCCAAGCTGCGAGAGTGCCGGCTACAAGCGCAAAAGGAAGTCCTGAAGAAAAACCAAGAAACAACATAGCTAGGATTTTAGGCTGTTTATAAACCCCCAGTTCTTTTAACCACGACTTTAAGAAATGTATCTCTCTAAGATCAGTCATAGTCATAATCTATTAGCAAAGGTGCATGATCTGAAAATCGCTTTCTCTTGTATATCGAAACCTTTTTAATTGAACTAGCAATGCGAGGAGTAACAATTTGATAATCAATTCGCCAGCCCACATTGTTTTCCCATGATTTTCCTCGATTTGACCACCAAGTATATTGGTCAGGCTTTTTATTAATAACACGGAAAGCATCAACAAAATCTAATTTATCAAATACTGAATCTAACCAGGCGCGTTCCTCTGGCAAACAACCCGAATTTTTTTGGTTTGACCTCCAATTACGAATATCTATTTCTTTATGAACGATATTCCAATCACCACAAATTATATATTCGCGCCCAGATTTTTTAAGCTTCTTCAAATGTTGAAAAAATTCATTCATAAAACGATATTTTGCTTGCTGCCTTTCTTCCTTTGAGGATCCTGATGGTAAATACACGGAAATTACACTTAGATTACCGAAACGCGCTTCCAAATAACGACCTTCAGAGTCAAATTCAATTGAGCCAAAGCCATGGATCAATTTATCGGGTACCTGACGAGCAAAGATGGCTACACCACTATAACCTTTGCGCAAAGCTGGTTCGTAGAAGTTGTAATATGAGCGTGGTGTATAGATTGGATCAGTAAGTTGTTCAGGTAATGCACGAACTTCCTGAAAACAAATAATGTCAGCAGCTTGGCGCTGTAGCCAATTAAAAATTCCCTTTCGAGCTGCTGCCCGAATGCCATTCACATTGAGACTGATAATCCGCATAAAAAAGCTAAAATTTTATAAATTAGAATAGGATTGAAATTATAGTTAAAATTGAATTAGTCAATACTCTACCAGCACTAAACTAAACAGGCATCTTTTGTATGATTCTTAGCTACAAAAAGAAATTTATTAAGCTCGCTCTTGAAGTTGGAGCTTTAAAATTTGGAGAATTTAAACTCAAATCAGGAAGAATTAGTCCATATTTTTTTAATTCGGGCATGTTTACCAGTGGTCGTGCAGCAGTTATTTTAGGGCAATGTTATGCGGCTGCATTAATTGAGAGCAAAATAAATTATCAAATGCTTTTTGGTCCGGCTTATAAAGGCATACCGCTAGTTGCTCTTACTTCAGCTGCAATGTCACAGGATCATAATATTGACCTAGCCTATTGTTTTAATCGGAAGGAGTTAAAAGCTCATGGAGAAGGCGGGGTTATTGTTGGTAAGTCGCCCAATCAGAAAATCCTAATTATTGATGACGTAATCACAGCTGGTACAGCAATTAGGGAGGCAATTAAAATTGTCGAAGTATCAGGTGGCAATACAACAGGAGTCTTGCTAGCGCTGGATAGGCAGGAAAAGGGCCAAGGTAAACTTTCAGCTGTTCAAGAAGTTGAGAAAGAATTCAAGATCCCTGTACTTAGCATAATTCAATTAAGTGATCTAATTATTCATCTAAAAGACTCAACAGGAGATCCCAAACTTCTCAATTCTCTTCTAGCCTATCAAGATGAATACGGAGTCTAAATTATAAATATATTAACGCTGATTTAGATCTGGCCAGTATGACCAAAACCGCCGGACCCTCTATTGCTCTCTTGAAACTCTTCAACTTGCTCAAATTTTGCCTGAATAACTGGTAAAATCACTAATTGGGCGAGCCTTGCACCAGGCTCCAAAAGAAAAATCTCCTTTCCTCTGTTCCAGCAAGATACAAATAATTGGCCCTGATAATCTGAATCTATTAGTCCAACTAGATTGCCCAAAACAATCCCATGTTTGTGTCCTAACCCAGACCTTGGCAGAATAATTGCTGCCAAAGAAGGATCGCCAATATAAATTGCCATCCCTGTAGGAATCAGCTCAGTCTGGCCTGGCCTAAGTTTAATAGGCCCATCAATACAAGCACGAAGATCTATCCCAGCTGAGCCATCAGTTGCCGGTTCAGGCAATGGAAAATCTTTTCCTAATCTATCATCAAGAATTTTTAGTTGAATCTTATATAAGTCCATAATTGACTCGCTGCTAAATTTGTTAATGTTTCAAAACATATCTTTCTGCAATAAGCTCAATAAGATCTATTGCCAAAGATATTTTCGATGTTTTTGGAAATAATTTTCGACCACTATCCCAAAAAACTGAAACTTCATTTTCATCTAAATCAAAACACAAATTTTCACCTACTTTATTAGCAACTATCATATCGAGGTTTTTATCAATCAATTTTTTTAGAGAATACTCTTCCAGCATCTCTGTTTCTGCAGCAAAACCGACTGTAAAAGGAGACTGATTAAGCGCAGCAATATTCCTTAATAAATCTGGTGCTCTTTTAAGACCCAGTTTCATTGTGTCGTCAGTCTTTTTGATTTTTTGTTTAGATGTAACTTCAGGAAGGTAATCCGCAATGGCTGCAGCGCCTATATAAATATCAATCCCGGAAATATATTCCATTGCCGATTCATTCATTTGTTCAGCGCTTTCAACATCGATTCTTTTAACTCGAGGCGGTGTTGAAATATTTACCGGGCCAGCAATTAATATGACATCTCCACCTGCTTCTGCTGCGGCTTTCGCTAAAGCAAAGCCCATTTTCCCTGAACTTCGATTACTTATAAAACGCACTGGATCAATGGCTTCTCGTGTTGGACCAGCAGTAACCATGATTTTCATCCCTTCCAAGGAGCCCTTAATGCCTCCAGATAGCAAGTAATCAACTATATCTGTGGGTTCAGACATCCTTCCAGGCCCGATATCTCCACAAGCCTGAGCTCCATTATCTGGACCAATAAAATCAATCCTTCTTTTTTTTAAGACATTTACGTTTGCTTGAGTTGCGGAATCATTCCACATAGCTTGATTCATTGATGCCGCAATATAAATTTTTGCATCAGCGGCAAGTACTAAAGTGGAAAGTAAACTTTCGGCAGACCCTGAAGCAAGTTGCGCTATAGTATTTGCAGTAGCGGGAGCAATAAGTATTAAGTCAGCCCATTTAGCTAATTCAATATGGCTCATCGAAGCTTCTGCTTCGGAATCCCATAGATCACTTCGAACAGTTTCTCCTGAAACAGCATGAAAGACTGCTTTAGAAACAAGTTTCTCTGAACTTGCAGTCATAACAACACGCACTTCAGCGCCCTGCTCCTTCAAACGTCTAACTATATCTGGGCTTTTATAAGCGGCAATGCTGCCTGTAACTCCAAGTAGGATACGGCGCCCATTAATTTGACTCAACATTGATTAACCTTAAAAATTAATAACAAATATTTCGTTATTTAGTGAGTTATATCGTACTTGATTAATTGATTTTGTAACCATACTTAGGAATATTTCTATTGGGCAAGGCAGATTATGAGAAAAAAATTAAATAATTCAAATTAAATCATAGTATTCGACTACCAAGTAAAAAATTCAACGCTGTCCTTTCTGAAGCGCGAGAAAGCTCTAAATTGCATGGTTTTAATAGGTTTAGGGCAAAATATTTGAGAAAAAACCTGCTCATATAGGCCTCAGGCTAATAGATAATCTATTAAATACTTCATTAAAACGTGCTTAAATAGCTTATAGCACTTGCCTGAAAGCATTGGTATTGGTATAAAACGCGCCTGAAAACGCTTTCTGGCGAAATTTTTTTTGTTTTATCTGAGGTTAATCATGTCGCGCGTCTGTCAAATCACTGGCAAAAAACCAATGTCAGGTAACAATGTATCTCACGCAAATAATAGGACGCGTCGTCGTTTTTTGCCCAATTTGCATTACAAGCGTATATGGGTTGAAAGCGAGAATCGCTATGTAAGATTAAGAGTGTCCCAAAAAGGGTTACGTATTATAGACAAACTTGGCATTGATAAAGTTCTGTCTAAAGTACGTGCTCGTGGTGTTAAGGTTTAATTATGAGCAATAGTAAACGCGATAAAATTAAACTTGTTTCAACTGCCGGAACGGGTCACTACTACACAACTGATAAAAATAAACGTCTACACCCAGAAAAGTTAGAAACAAAGAAATATGACCCTGTGGTTCGAAAACACGTCATATATAAAGAAGCAAAAATAAAATAATTAATTGTTTTATGTGATTAAAGCGGTTTCTGATTGTGGAATATAGCATCGTAACCGGGTAGAAAACTCTTCTAAAGATTTAATTCCACTTGCCTCTGCTTCCGTACACCACTGTTTAAGCTGAGCAACTAAATGATCATTACTCACATTTGCTTGCTCCCAAATATCCGCTAACCTCTCACGAAGTTCATGAACTAATTTCAATCTATCACTAGCCTCGAGAACAAGGTTGAGTTTTTTAGTCGTAACTAAATCCAGTCTTGCTGGCCTAGATACGAGATATTTTCTAGCCTTTTGCAATAGAACATCACTCTCATTAGCTATGCGCTCACGGCGCCACTCAAAAAGCGTAACGTTGCAGGTATAGTCTCTTAAAACATGCATTCGATTTACTAAAACTGCTTGGAGTGTTTCTATATCAACTGATCTACATTTCCTTAAAATTGGTCTAGGAGCTAAACGACGAACCTGACACAATCCTAAGGTTCTAAAGATGGATATATACATCCATCCAATATCGAACTCATATGGAAGAATCGAAAATTTAGCCGATGTTGGGAAGGCATGGTGATTGTTATGCAGCTCTTCCCCACCAATAATAAAAGCTGTAGGTATTAAATTTGTAGAGGCATCTTCGGTTTCAAAATTTCGATAGCCCCAATAATGTCCAGCGCCATTTATTATGCCGGCAGCAAATATCGGCATAGAAATTAATTGGAAGCCAAGAAAAATAATTCCAACGGTGCCAAAAAGAGAAAGACTAAGAATAACTAAAAGCAAAATCCCGCCATCACGATAACGCTTGTATAAATTCAGTTCAATCCAATCATTAGGTGTTCCTTCAGAATATTTTTCTACAGTTTCTATTCTTTCGGCTTCCGTTTGGTATAACTCAGCACCCTCCAATAATACCCTTCGAATGCCGAAAATCTGCGGGCTATGTGGATCACCTTCTTGTTCACAAAGTGCATGATGTTTGCGGTGAACAGCAACCCACTCATCAGTTTGAGCGCCAGAATTCATCCATATCCAAAACCGAAAGAAATGCCGAAGAACTGGATGTAACTCAATGGATCGATGTGCCTGATCCCTATGAAGATAAAGTGTTATGCTCATCATCGAAAGCATAAAGGAAAAAATAAAGACAAGGAGCATTTGCCAAAAACCAAGGTGCATTAGACCGTAAATATAGTTTTCCATGGTGAGTTTAACTCTAAAATTAAAAAAGTCTCGAACCCTATTCCCTAAACTGCTTAAAAAATTGCTTCAACACTCGCTACTTAATTTCTGATGTTATGCCTTATGCTCAATACTTTCAAAGTAATTAATAATTTTTCAAAAGCAAATGCCTGAATTGCCTGAAGTTGAAACTACAAGACGAGGAATATCGCCGTACTTGGAAGGTTCAAAAATTAAAAAAATAATTATCAGAAACAGAAGCTTAAGGTGGCCGATACCAAGCGAATTAGAAAAGAAACTTCAAAATCAAATTATTATTTCATTAAATCGTCGAGGTAAATATCTTTTACTTGAAACATCTGTTGGTACAGCAATTATTCATCTTGGTATGTCTGGCAGCATTCGAATTGTTGATAATGATTTAATTCCTGAAAAACATGATCATTTTGAAATCATTACATCTAAAAATATCATTGCTCGCTACAATGACCCAAGGAGATTTGGATGCTTTCTATGGGCTGGTAAGAAACCTGAAAATCATCCGTTGTTAATCAATTTAGGTCCGGAACCTTTGGATTCTAAATTTACCTCTAACTATCTATACAAATCGACAAGAGGGAAACGAACTCCAATTAAGCAACATATTATGAATTCTCGGAATGTTGTCGGAATTGGAAATATTTATGCTAATGAAGCTTTATTTTATGCAGGAATAGATCCAAATCGTATTGCGGGTAGGATTTCAGAAAAAAGAATATCTAAGCTAGTGGATGAAATTATTGCGGTATTAAAGAAAGCAATTAAAGAGGGAGGTACAACCCTTCGAAATTATCGAGGGGGTAATGGAATGCCGGGTTATTTCAAGCAAGAGTTAGCTGTATATGAACGTGAAAATCTTAAATGCAAGAAATGTGATTCATTAATCAAACGTCGCGTCTTAGCTCAAAGATCAACTTATTTTTGCAGAACTTGTCAAAAATAAATTAATAAACTCGGCCTTCGCCTTCACCGCGAGAATCAGAAGCAGCTGTAACTTTACCATTGGAATAATCCCAAGTAACAACGTTCATATTCCCAAATGGCCTTCGAGCAAGTGATAATTGATGGCCCATTCCCAAAAGTTCGGCCTGTGCCTCTTTGCTAATAGACCCTAGCTCATATTCTATTCTGTCAGGTAAATACTGATGATGGTAACGTTTCAAATTTACCATTTCTTCTGCTGATCCTCCTTGATACCAATGAAGAGCTGATCGCAATACCATTGTAATAATTCGGCTTCCTCCTGGTGTGCCCAGAATAGCAATCCCTCGGTCAGATTCGAGAAAACTCGGTGACATGCTTGATAGTGGTCTTTTCCCAGGTACAACTTCGTTAGCCCGACCGCCAACAAGGCCAAAATCATTTGGTACTCCCGGCTTAATTGAAAAATCATCCATTTCATTATTCAAAATAACGCCAGTTTCGGGAGCCATAAAGGCGGATCCATACCATGTATTCACAGTGATCGTAGCGGCAACACGATTCCCTCTTGAATCCAATACAGAAAAATGAGTTGTTTGATTACCCTCAGCCCTCTGATCATCCTCACTAAATAGATTAATACTTGATGAGGCTTGATCTAATTTAAAAGAAGCACGTTGTTCTGCCAAATATCTTTTATCAAGTAATTTATCTAAAGGAATTTCAGAAAAGTCATCATCGCCGAGATAAAGGGCGCGATCACGATAAGCTCGTCGCATAGCCTCAACTTCATAATGAATACGTTGGGCCTCAGTAAGTTCTTCAAGATTGTATGCTGATAAAAAATCTAAGATCTGACTGATAACAATCCCGCCTGATGAAGGAAGAGGAGCAGAAATAACTCGCATATTTTTATATTTAGCGACCAAAGGTTGTCGCTCAATTACTTCATAATCTGCTAGATCGTCTAAAGTCCAAATACCACCAGCAGCTCTAACCCCATTGACTAACAAGCTTGCTGTTTCTCCTTTATAAAATCCATCCAAACCTTGATTGGAAAATCTTTTTAAGGTTTTCGCTAATGCTGGCTGAAAGATCACAGTGCCCTCTTCTGGCACCTCACCGTCAGGCAAAAATACTTCTGACATTGCACTGGATCGCAAAATCGCATTAGTTCTGAAATTAAGGCCACGAATTGCCCGGCTCCCAATAGAAAATCCATTCTCAGCGAATTCTATTGCTGGAGCTAGCAAATCAGATAAAGGCATACTGCCAAATTGGTTATTTAAATAAACTAATCCTGCGGGAATTCCTGGAATGCCTGCAGCTAAAGGGCCATCTACAGAAGCCCGAGGAATAGGTTTTCCTTGATCATCTAAATACATATCCCGATATGCAGCCTTAGGTGCTATTTCTCTAGCATCAACAAAACGATATTCATCAGTCTCAGCCAGATATAAAAGGAAAAATCCACCTCCGCCTAATCCTGAGCCAGCTGGTTCTACAACTGCTAATGTTGAGGTAATAGCTACAGCAGCATCGAAAGCATTCCCGCCTTCGGCCAACACTTTCATCCCTACAGCTGTGGCAATAGGATCTGCAGTGGAAATTGCTGCTCTAGTGGGCTTCAAATCCTGATTTACTGTTGATGTTGAAGACCCAAACGCAATAGCGAATGGGAACAAGCATAAAGCCACCAGAAATTTTTTGAGGAAATATAATGGGTTTAGTGCATTCATAAAATCATTTAAAGAATAGTTTAATTGTATTTAAAAATTAATTTATCTAAGAAAATTATGCTAGTTAGAAATCTTATCTATTAAAGCTGCTAAAACAATAGGGTGAACGAAATTTGAGATATCCCCTCCTAATGAGAAAACTTCCTTAACAAGGGTTGAAGAAATAAACATAAATTCCTGCGAAGGCATCATAAAAATTGTTTCTACATTAGGAGCAAGATTTCTGTTCATAGAGACTAACGAAAATTCATGTTCAAAATCTTTAGCGGCACGTATACCCCTCAAAATAAAATCCGCTTTATTTTTAAGTGCAAAATTCACGGTTAGACCATCATACCCTTCGATGCTAACACCCTGGACACTTCCAACAACAGAATCAATTAAATTGATGCGCTGCTGAAGATTAAACAATGGTTGCTTATCTGGACTAGCAGCTACTGCAACAATAATTTTATTAAAACTCCCAGCTGCACGTTTAATTAACTCAATATGGCCATTAGTTATTGGATCAAAAGTACCAGGATAAATAACACATGCAGTCAAAATTAATCTCCTTTAAAAACCCTAGCTATCAATACATTGCCTTTCAAGTAATGTAAGAGACACTTTACCAGCTTTCTGTTTCCGAAATATCTCCCAACCTGCAGGTAAAGCCATTAAAGGCTGATCTATCGGAGCTTCCATATAAACAAGGGCTGAATTCGCTAAACAATTAGAATTTTCAAGCATTTCAAATAAGTTCCCAATATTAATTCTGCCGAAGGGTGGATCAAGAAACACTAAGTCAAAAGGTCCGTATTTAGAAAGATCGATTTTAAGCGCATTTGCTCGTAACAATTTATAATTTGAGCATTCAAAATTTTTTAGATTCTGATGTAATAAATTCGCCACAATTTTATTACTCTCAACAAATACAACAGAATCAGCACCTCGTGATATTGATTCAATACCCAGAGCACCGGTTCCAGCAAAAAGGTCAAGGCAATGTGTCCCTAAAATATCCTTTTGCAGCCAATTAAACAGCGTTTCTTTGACACGATCACCTGTTGGACGAACGCCCTGACTTGGAATAATTAATCTCCTTGATCGCCAACGGCCACCAATTATTCTTAAGCTCGATGTAGATATTTGATGTTTAGCTTCTGACATATGTGTGGCATTCTTCTAGCTCTTGGAAACCAAAAAATTTTTTCAACTGATTTATTGTAATAGGATAAAGAATTAAACGATATATTATCATTCGACACTAAAATATTTTTTATCGCTTTCAACTATCCACATAAGTGAGATCAATGATCAAATTTGATCAAGTTACAAAACGCTATGAATCTGGTAATGACGCATTAAAAAATGTGACATTTGAAGTAGAGCGCGGGGAACTAATATTCCTAACAGGTGCATCTGGGGCTGGGAAAAGTACTCTATTGAGATTAATTGCTTTAATTGAACGACCTTCTCGTGGAAATATTATTGTAGATGGTCGAAATGTAGATAGGATGAGTTTGCGTAATGTACCAAAACATAGGCGTGAAATTGGAATAGTATTCCAAGAAAATAAATTATTAAAAGATCTCAGTGCTTTTGATAACGTAGCTCTTCCTTTATTAATTGCTGGCGCCAACACCCAAGAGATGGCAAGAAGAGTCCGCGCTGCGCTTGATCAAGTTGGTCTTTTAAAAAAGGAACGGAAAAAACCTATTGCTCTTTCAACGGGAGAACAGCAACGTATAGGTATTGCAAGGGCTATTGTTATAAGGCCAAAACTTGTTATAGCTGATGAGCCAACTGGAAATCTAGACCCTTGGCTATCACTTGAAATCATGAAGCTTTTCGGGCGATTTAATGATATTGGGGTCACAATGGTCATTGCGACTCATGCTCATGATCTCATTAAACAAATCAACGGTAGAAGGATCCATCTGAAAAACGGTGAAATTGTTGAGCCAAATGATGAAGCATTAGTATTCTAGAAATGAATGATACAAATAACAAAAGAAAAATTCCAAGATTTTCACCATTATTTCATTGGATGAAATTACACAAAGAAAATTGCTTACAAGCGCTATTTGACCTTGGCAAACAGCCTTTCAACACCAGTTTAACTATAGTAGTAATTGCTGTTGCCTTAGCGTTACCAACTTCATTAAATATTTTAATCCAGAATGGTCAAAATCTTTCTGGAGGCTGGGAGGGGATGAGAGACTTCTCAATTTATCTTAAAGTAGGTCAAAAAATAGAAGTCGCAAAAAATCTTGCTGTTGAGCTCCGGCAAATAGATTTAATAGGGTCCGTAGAACTTAAAACTTCTGATGATGCGCTAGAAGAATTTCGAGATTCTTCTGGACTGAATGATGTTATTGATGCTCTGAATAATAATCCTCTCCCCCATACTCTTGTAATAAGACCAAAAAATTCAACGAGTTTAGAATATATGGAATCACTCGCTGAGGAGCTTACCTCGCGGCAAGAAATCGATATAGTAAAACTGGATTCACAGTGGTTAGAAAGACTTAATGCCATACTTGATTTTCTAAAAAGATCAATGGGAATAACAGCGGCAATGCTTTTACTGGCTGTCATTATTATTATTAGCAATACCATAAGATTAGAAATACAAAACCGTAGTGATAAAATTGAAATCCTTAAATTACTCGGAGCTAGTAATGGATTTGTTCGTAGACCATTTTTATATATTGGATTTTGGTATGGAGCTATTGGAAGCCTTACCTCTTTAATCTTTCTTTTAGCTGGTGGTTTTTTATTATCTCAACCCTTAGAAAAGATTATTGGTTTGTACGAATCGCAACTACAACTTTTAGGCTTGGATAAATGGGCAGTCTTAACATTAATTGGCGGCGGCGTTATAGCTGGCTGGGGAGGAGCATACACTGCTGTTAATAGGCATTTACACAAAATAGAGCCCCAGTAACTGACCTAAGATTCTAGAAATTTATTTAAATTATTGTTTTATATTGTTATTTTATAATATTTAATCGGAACTAACACTAGTATTAGCACTCTAATACATAGAGTGCTAGAATCTCGCGTCCGTATATTTAGCAATAACAATATATTAGCAATAACAATGAATAAAGCATTAACAGCAATTAATAACGACCTAACTTTACCTGACGCCTCAGGCAGCTTAGAAAGCTATGTTCATGGCGTCAGAAGTATATCTATCCTTAGTAAGGAAGAAGAACAATCTCTAGCTAGACAATTACGAGATCATGGTGATCTTGAGGCAGCTCGCAAATTAGTTTTATCACAATTGCGGTTTGTTGTTCACATAGCCCGAGGTTATTCTGGTTATGGTTTGCCGCTAAGTGATCTCATTCAAGAAGGAAATATTGGATTGATGAAGGCTGTTAAGCGATTCGATCCGGATGTTGGTGTTCGGCTGGTGTCTTTTGCCGTGCATTGGATCCGTGCAGAAATACATGAATTCGTAATTAAAAACTGGCGACAAGTAAAAGTTGCAACAACCAAAGCGCAACGCAAACTTTTTTTTAATTTACGTAAAGCTAAAACTCATATGGGTTGGCTTTCCCAAAAAGAAACTCAAGCGGTGGCTAAAGATCTTGGAGTAAAGGAAAGTGAAGTTGTCGAAATGGAACAACGCTTATATTCCTATGACTTTGCTTATGATCCCAACCCCTCTGATAGCTCAGAAGAAAATTATTCTCCAGCACTTTATTTAAATAGCCCAAATAGTGATCCAGCAAAATCAGCTGAAGAGGATGAATTGAATCAACAAGCAAGCAATGCTCTATCTACTGCCCTTAAAACACTTGACGCTCGAAGCAAAGATATTTTGCAATCTCGCTGGCTAGGTGAGAAAAAAACAACACTTCATGAACTTGCTGATCGCTATAAAGTCTCAGCAGAGCGCATACGTCAAATTGAAACAAATGCTATAAAGAAATTACGCGAAGAAATAAAACCGGCATAGGTTTCAGCAAGGCATCCGCCAAAACTAACCGGAAATAAAGTTCTCTGTTATTTACAGAAGTTTTTAACTTTCCCTTCTTTTAGACGTTATAGTTTCAATTATGTCAAACCCTTATGGAAATAAAGCAATCTGGCTGATTGCTGGTCCGATGATGCTGTCCGGTATATCTATTCCTTTGCTGGGGCTTGTAGATACAGCAGTGATGGGGCATCTAAGTGACGCTAAATATCTTGCTGCGGTTGCAGTTGGCAGCAATATTTTTGGTATTTTGTTTATGAGTTTAAATTTCTTGCGAATGGGAACAACTGGTTTAACAGCCCAAGCATTTGGAGAAAAAAATCAATTAAAACAAGTAGCAGGCTTAAAACAACCATTAATAATATCTCTGGTGATTTCTGTTGGATTAATCTTATTTCAATACCCAATACTCGAACTAGCATTAATTGTACTTGGGCCAGGAGAAAACGTTAGTTCACTTACAAGGGAATACTTCACCATCCGTATCTACAGCGCGCCATTCGCATTAGCAAACTATGTTGTGATCGGTTGGCTTCTGGGAATGCAAAATGCACGAGGACCATTGATTATTACTTTAGTCCTAAACGGGGCGAATATTCTTATGGATCTTATCTTTGTTGTTGGCATGGGAATGACCGTAGATGGTGTGGCAATCGCAACCCTAATTGCAGAATTCTTAGCCCTTATAACTGGTACATATTTTGTGATTAATACCCTTAAAAAACTTGGGTTAGAAATAAAATTCCTCAACGGGTCAGGCGGAGTAACGCTTAATCGTATTTTTGATGTCAATGGCAGTCTATTTATTCGTTCGGTAACGCTAATGTTTATCTTTGCATTTATCACCGCTCAAGGCGCGAGAATCGATACCTTGACCCTAGCAACAAATGCCTTATTAATGAATTTCCTTTTTTTACTTGCCTACGGGCTTGACGGTATAGCGTGCGCTGCTGAAGCGCTTTCAGGAAAAGCTTTTGGCGAAAAAAATATCCTAGGATTAAAGCAATTAGTTCGAGGAACCTTAAGATGGTCTATCGGATTAGCAGCTCTGTTCACACTTTTATATTTTGGAAGTGGCAAACAAATTATTGAAATGTTGAGCTCAATCCAAGATGTACAAGAATCTGCTGAAAAATATCTACCGTGGCTAATTTTTCTTCCTTCTGCAGCTGTTTTAGCATTTCTTTATGATGGTATTTTTGTAGGTCTCACTAGAGCACGTGAAATGTGCCTAGTTATGCTCTTATCTGCATGTTTTGTTTTTCTTCCCTGCTGGTACTTCACAAAAAACTGGGGCAACCATTCCATATGGTTTGCATTAATTGCTTTTATGTCTTTTAGAAGCATAGGGATGCATGCTTTGTACAGTAGATTAATCGAAAAAAATCTTGCTGTTCCATCTGAAACGAATCATTCAAAGATTTCAGAATAATTATTTAAATATCCAGTGCATCATGCCTATCAGACATCCAACGCATCATACCCGCCATTCTCTTCGTAAAAGCTTTTGGGTCTTTTTGTTTAATTAACATGGCCTGTTTAGCTGCATCAATGCTTATCACTGGTTCGTATTCTTCTGCTAGCATCGCTTTTACAACACGTTCTCCACACTCTTCAGCGCTAATGCCAGAACTGGATTGCCAATCGTCTTTTCCAAACTCAGTTCCATCGCCAGTTAAGCAATGAACCGCGACATTACTTTTAACTCCTGCTATTACCAATAAACAAGTTTTGATATTGTAATCGAGCATCTCAATACGGAGACTCTCATAGTATCCATGTAATGCATGCTTGGCGGCACAATAAGCTGAACGATAAGGTATGCCATGTTTCCCCGCCACTGAAGATGTTACAACCATGTAGCCGCTTTTTTGTTCCATCATGCGAGGTAGAACAAGTTTAGACAGGGCAATAGGAGCGAAATAGTCGATTTCCATAACTCGCCGATCCACATCCAAATCCGTATCTTGAATTAAAGATCTCTGACCAATACCTGCATTATTAATTAATACATCAAGGCGATCATATTTGCTCAAAACATTTTCGGCAGCTTGCTTTCTAGCAGCAGAATCTACTAAATCAAATGGAACTAGATCTACTGATCCTGGCCCATCCGAACAACTTGCTTTCACTCTCTCGAGCTCATTAATTCGTCGAGCAGAAATAATAATATTCGCACCTTCTTTATGAAATACTTTTGCAAGGCCTTCTCCAACACCAGATGATGCACCTGTAATCCAGATTGTTTGGCCTTCAAAATTCACATTGGCACTCCTAAGGTAAAATTCACTATAAATGAAACTGCTGATATTCCTTTTCAAAACTTAATAAATGGGTGTCTGTCATTCTGTCAATAAATAACTTGCCATCCAAATGATCAAATTCATGTTGAAAGACTGTTGCAAGAAAACCTTTCAATTCCATCTCAGCGAAACCGCCTGATTGTTGAGTAAAACTAACTCGAATATGTTGAGGTCTTTCGACAAATCCTCGCAAACCAGAAACTGACAAACATCCTTCCCAATAACCTTCCACAGCAGGATTTAGAATTTCTATCTTAGGGTTAATAAAAACACTAAGAGGTATTGATTCTAATTCACCATAACGACTCGGCCCACCTTCTATTTCGATAATCGCCAAACTCAATGATTCTCCAATTTGTGGAGCTGCCAAGCCAATACCGCCTTTGTCATGCAGGGTATCTACCATGTCTTTAAGTAAATTTTCCAATCGTTCGCTTGCAATTTCTTTGGGCTCAATTGGTCGTGCTTTTTCCCTCAATAAGGGATGCCCCATTTGCAAAACTTCTCTAATAGCCATAAATCAATTTAATCGTTTGAATGTATTTAAACTTTTCCTTCCTCTCGAAGCTTTTTCATTTTTTTAAAGTAGTCGAATTCATCAAAACGCGGTACTTTCCATGTATCTGTATTAAAGATCTCAGGATTATATTTCTGAAATCCATCATATATTTTACGAGGTAGAGCATCAAAACCTGAAATCTCACTACCAAAAGCTCGCGCCATAGTCCCGCCCGGAAAACCACCCATCTTCATCCAAGATGACCAAGAAATAAAATTCTGTAGCTGAACATATGATGGCGCGGAATTCATTTCTGGGTTGAGTACATCGTGCCTAAGAGCAGAAACTGTCTGTAAAGAAAGCCAATTGACTTGACTGCCACTGGAATATTTAGGCCATTCCTCTGGTTGAAATAAATTAGGAATCTGAGAAATAGCTTCGGTTGGAACCACAAATCGGTCGCCCATTTGTTGTAATGTCAATGGAATAGGCGCAAGACCAGGGGCAAGAACAGACTCAGGCGAATATTCCCTGTTGATTGGGCCTAAAGTAAAATGAAATACTTCTAACTCTTCTTTGGTATAGGGATTAATCCAGCTATCAATAGGATTATCGGTATCGAACTCTGTGTAATAACCCACCTCATAATGTCGAAGCTTATAAGTGCCTGGCTGTACTGGTTTCCAATAATCAATGATGTAATTGTTAAGTGATAATAAACGACGTGCTTTTTCACCTGGAACTTGACCATAAAAATGGAACTTTAGAAAAGAATGAATTTCCTCTTCCGCAATACTTCCTATAACTTTCTGACGCGCTATAGCCAAATCAATTGGATCGCTTAAATTCAAATCAAGTTCTGACGAATGCTCTGCAGCGGAAAGATTTTGCACACCACCGGCTATCATCCCTGCGGTGCCTAAACTCGCAATTGAACCGAGCGCTTTACGTCTAGAAATGTTTTTGCTTCGCATAAAATTATTACCTCTAAAATATTATCTTGCGGGCAAAGGTGTTCTCTCCTTTGCATAGGTCTCCCAAGTCGCCATATTGGGCTCCTCCCAAACCGTAGGTGCATGAAGGTATTTTGGATAGTTTTCTTCGGTGTAAGCTAAAATATGTGGTGGTAATTGCTCCACACTATCTAGGGAAAAAACGCTAGAAATACCAATAATTCCACCAGGAATTCCGGCCATAGCCATCCAAGGATGCCAAGGTGCTATTTTCTGCCAAGATCCAGTATAAGGTACTTTAAGAATATCTGGGTTATTTAAATTAGCTAAACTGGAATGTATCTGAAAATACTCACTGGTACGATAGTATTCACCAAAATGTTCTCGCGGCCATTTGGGGGGGGGAAGGGGCGAAGGCCATCGAGTGTTCACAGCAAATGAAACCACCGCCCTATCATCAAAAATATCCCAAGGTAAAATAAATGGAAATTCAATAGTTTCGATTCCCGTTTCTGGGTCTCCGAAACGTTGCTTAAAGCTCGTTGAGTAATAAGAATTGACAGGATCGTTGTGGGTATGAAATACCTCAACAGTTTCTCCGGTAAAAGGATTCTCCCATTCTTCCAGAATTCGATCTTCCTTCAAATCAAGATAGAAAACGATTTCACGGTGTAAATTTTCATAACGCCCATCAGGCAAGCGAGTCACTCGACTCATACCAAATCCCTGGATGCGAAATAAAGGCTGTATTGTTTCTTGGGGCCCAATATCAGCATAATGAATTCCTCCAAAAAACCCACAAGTTTCAACGTCTTCTAGACTCGATACCAACTTTACCCATGCAGTTAAATTATCTTCTGCTTGACTAAAATCAAGATTCAGAGACGGACCAGAAGAATTCGTTGTCTCTGCACAGGCACCTAAACTAGCCATGGCACCTAAACCACCAAGTCCTGACAATAATGAGCGCCTATTAATCCTTTGCTGGAAATTATGGGTTTTGGGAACAACGAGTTCGGATGTGCTAAATCTCTGGAACATAATTTTCCTCCGAGTGCATTTCTTTTTAATTTCTTTCCATCATAACGGATGAATAAAAATAATTGATTCCCAGTAAGGGTGAGGAGTTAATTCGATGTAAGATTGACCACCTGCTGCTCGCCTATTTGAAGTTTATTAGGTTAGCCTCTAATAAACCTAAATAAACAATGGTGTTGAAATGATACGAATCACGTCGCTTATATTAACTTCTCTTTTACTGGTATCAGCTTTTTCTAGTGCAATTGGAAATTCAAACTTCGATGAAAAAAATTCCACTGTCTTAGTTACGGGTGCAAATCGTGGAATAGGTTTTGAATTTACAAAACAATATGCTGAGCTTGGTTGGAATGTAATAGCAACTGCGCGTAAGCCTGAAGCTGCGGATGACCTAAATCAACTAGCAAAGAAATACACCAATATTGCAATCGAACAACTTGATGTTCGTGACCTTGCGATGATTGATTCGCTTGCAGAAAAATATACAGATCAACCAATAGATGTACTTCTCAACAATGCCGGTATATCAGGTAGCCCAAGCCCGGAGCAATCTTTCCGCCGTTTAAATTATGAGTTATTCAATCCTTTCATGGAAACGAATGCGATGGGGCCATTAAAAATGTCCGAAGCGTTTCTTAAAAATGTCCAGGCAAGTAAACAAAAAAAAATTGTGGTAGTTACATCATCGGGGGGTCTTTTTTCGAGAGCAGGCATGATGAATAAAGGAACTTATTTCTATCGTGCAAGTAAGGCAGCCGTAAATATGCTTATGATTCAAGTCGCGGATGATGTAAAGCGAAGGGGTATTTCCGTAATTTTACTTAATCCTGGATTGGTCGACACTCAACTAATATTGACTGAAATGAATGAAAAAATGAATTTAGGTTTAACCTTAATACCTATAAAAGAAAGTATTTCAGGAATGCGTAAGTCCATTAGGGAAAGGGGCCTTGATGAGACCGGGCGTGTTTTTGAATGGAATGGAGAACCCCTAGATTTCTAAATTTTTAAGGAAAATTCGAATGATTGCCCCAAAACTAACTCACTACTTCGATTGTTATGTAGATATAGCTCCAGCATTAGATCTTGGAAAAACGAGTGAAGGACATAGACTAGTATTTAACATACTAGGCGGTCGTTTTGAGGGCCCTTATGCATCAGGGGAAATGTTGCCAGGTGGGGCTGATTGGCAATTGATAAGGAATGATGGCGTTACTGAAATCGATGTTCGTGCAACCATGCGTACAAATGATGGTGTAACCATTGGTACACAAAGTATTGGCATTAGACATGCGTCTCAAGAAGTTACCAAAAAGATACTTAACGGTGAAGCTGTTCCATCGGATGCCTATTACTTTAAAACAACGCCGCGCTATCAAGTACCCGAAGGTTACTATCCTGAATTGATTCAAAAAGTTTTTGTAGGGATTGGTTTTAGGAAACCAAAAGAAGTGGGTATTAAGGTTTTTGCAGTCGATTAATCAATCAGTGCAGGAATAATGTGTTCCCCTATAATTCGAATTGCCCTTTCAGGATTCTCATAAACCTTTAATGCAATTTGATTTAAACCGGCACGTTCAAAATCCTTAAAGCGTTCAACTTCACGATCAATATTATCGATAGTTGAAGACGATGTACCCCTATCAATAATCTTCTCAATGATCTCGTCTGAAATGCCTTCAATTTCAGGTGTTTTATGATAAAAAGCTTTTGTAAATGAGCCAAGATTATCAGTAACAATTTTGGCTTCATCTTCATTCACCACATCTTGAATATATTCAGGATATATAGTCCCACGAACACAAAGCCAAATTCTAGCCTCTCGATAAGCCTCTTCCTTACTTTCCTTTACATGCCAAGCCCAGAAATTATTTATAGGATAGTCAGGAATATTCTGCCCCCGCTCTTTCAAAATAGGATCTATCAGTTCATGAACCCAAGATATACGCTTTGGTACAAAATCACTGGTCATAATGCCTGGCGCATGACGAGCGGCATTTCTTAACATTTGTGGTCCATTAGCACCAGCATAGAACATGGGAGGATCAAGCTTAGCCCAGCTTGTATCTAACCAATCAATAGGAAAAATTTCTCCTTGATAAGACCCTCGCTCTCCATTTGCCGCCATTTTCAGAATTTCAAAGCATTCGCGCATTGCTTTAACCTGACGAAAAGGTTTCTTGCCCATAGACTCAGCAGTTCCTCCGCCTCCGCCAACAACTATTTGCGCTCTACCACCACTAAGTTCATTAAACGTCAACAATGATATCGCCATTTTTAAAGGATGTAATTCTTGAGGGCTAACGGCAATAGGTCCTATAGCAATCTTTTTTGTCTGTAAAGCAAGAGGTGTGAAATTAACAAATGCGTCTCTTCCATTTGCATTATTAGCCACCCACACTCCACCTAAACCAAGCTCTTCGGCAAGTCGGCCTAACTTGATAACTTCATCAGGGGTTTTATCCGATTCAATAATGACATCAATACGCATTAATTAAGTATCCCATAATTTTATTTTCTTCCCTCAGTTTACACATGAAAGGACTTTGGTTCCTTAATCATAAAGAAATAAACACCGTCTAAACTAAAATGGTCATAAAATCTAAAGTATGATGTCAGAAATAAATTCTCATGAGAGGATGCCCGCAAAATTTCTAGTGCAGAATATGATTGATACTCAAAAAGCTTACAAATTTGGAAAATTTCTCCTTGCCAGCGGCGTGGTTATTTTCGCCATAGGCCAATCATTACTCTTTATCATTGTAGCCCCGCTGGCAAGAGCCATTGGGCTTTCGGAATTACAATTTGGACTCGCCTTTTCTTTAGCAAATTTAACACTTTTATTCGGAGGTCCATTTTGGGGTAAGCGCAGTGATGTAATAGGTCGAAAACCTGTATTTATTATTGGTCTTGCCGGAAGCGCGATTGGTACATTAGCCATGGCTGGTGTGCTTAATGTTGGAATGAAAACGCCAATAGCGACCGGAATTATGATGGCAATGATATTTGGAGCTAGGGCGATTTATGGAATAACGGCATCAGCTATTTATCCTTCTGCATCAGGTTATATTGCAGATGTCACAGATTGGACTGGAAGAGCTAAAGGAATGGCTCTGATTGGTAGTGCTAATGCGCTTGGCGGAATTATAGGTCCAGCCATTGGCGGTGGATTGGCCTTTATGGGCGTCCTGTTTCCAATGTACGCAGCAGCAACTATTTCCTTTATTGGAACAGTTATAGCCATAATCTGGTTGGTCGAACCAGATAACCATAAAAATAGAACAGTCAGTCAGGATAAGTCAAAATCAACATTGAAATTTACCGATAAAAGATTACGGCCCTATATGATTATGTGGGTATTTTTCTTTGTTACTTTTATTCAGCTTAATTTTGTAACGGCTTTCTATATCCAAGATCGTTTTGGTATCTCGGATATACCCCAAGTAATGAGGGTTGCAAGCTTAATGTTGGCAAGCATGGCTGTTATTATTACGTTAATTCAAGGCGTGCTTTTCCAACTTATCAAAATATCTCCTCAGTTCTTACTGCGTATTTGTGCGCCATTATTTGCGGTCGGTCTCTATACCATGGCATCAGCAACATCACTTCTAATGCTTGCAATTGGCTTTGCATTTATTGGGGCGGCATTTTCTTGTGCAACTCCAGGTATAAATGGCAGCGCAAGCATGAAAATGAAACCACATGAACAAGGCGCCGCAGCGGGTTATTTATCAGCAGCAAACACTACAGGTGCAATATTGGGACCTCTTTTTGGCACTGGCCTTTATAACATTGCTCCAAACGCCCCCATGCTTGTGGGTGGAACTATGATGTTGTTTTTAGGTGTCTTTGCTCAAACAATTCCTGCGCCTGTAAAAGATAAATCCACAGAACAAACAGCTTAGCCCATGCTTGTATGCTTTAAATCTAAGCTCATGCAAAGTTGGAGTGACATATGGAGGCAAGTACCATGAATACTAAAACCCTTGGAACAATAAGCGTCTCACTCCTCTTAGGAGTTTTATATTTAATGGTGATGATGGGAACCGGAATGGGTCTTGTGGTTTTGAATGCGCAAGTTTCACCTAATTTTGTTTGGTTTCCAATACCTGCATCAATACTTGTTGTGGTTTCGATGATGTGGGCGCAAAAGCGCTGGGATATAGGCCTATCCCAACCAAAAAATTTGCCTTTAACTCGTATTTATATAATTGGTACAGCATTGACGATACTTGGCATTGCTACAGCAATAGTGCAAGGAAAATACACTGGCTATGTTCGTGAAACAGAATTGCTTGGTATGGAAACAAGTCCATTGTTCGCAATTGTCTTTGCAATATTTATGTCCGTCTTAGCAGCCGTAGTTGCTGAAACTGCATTTCGAGGAATTTGTCAGGCAAGGATGGAAAAAGTTTTAAGCATTTGGCCAACAGTTTTAGTTATCGGATTCGTAAATGTGATAGCGCATCGATGGGGGCCTGAAATTTTACAGAACTGGCTTGGTTTATTTGTGACGCTTGCTGGATGGACATACTTAAGATGGTTATCAAAATCTTTATGGCCGCCATTGATATTGCATGCTTTGACTAATTTTATCGTTGCTATCTTGCTCTGGTTTAAGGGTCCTTTTGATCAAGCAACTTTAGGGAATAATGACGTCATTGCTATCAGCGCTGTAGGGTTAGTAGCTCTTGGGATTGCAATCCAACAAACAAAACAAATGCAAAAAAATTAGTTGCTGGCTCTTTTAGCAAGCATCTCATAAAGCCATTTCAAAAATTCTGCAAGTGCAACATCATAAGCATCGATGTTTTTCTTACAAACATCATTATTTTGAATCGCTTCCCACCAAATCTGCAGTCGCCCACCAGCTTCAGTTGGATCCGTTACCTCCTCAAAATTGGAAAAGATTGACTGTTTTAGCATGACAATAAATGGTGCAAGGGCGCAATCTCCTAAGGAAGGTGTATCGCCTGCAGCAAAGGGCCCAGATCCCATAAAATGCTCAAGATATCCGAAGCCTTTAGCAAATTCGGCAGCTTGCTGATCAATGATAGCTTGATCACGATTACCGGAACTTCTCATTCGGGTTAATGGCGAATTGTGAGGGGCAATATATAAATCCGTCATTCGAGCAATCATACGAGAATGTGCTAATAACATTGGAGTTTTTGGAATTAATGAAGGTTCGGGGTTTACGCTTTCCAGATAATCACAAATGGTCGTTGATTCTGCAATACATGTCCCGTCTATTTCCAAAGAAGGGATCTTCCCGGTTGGGTTAATGCTTTTATAATCATCTGAGCCCATACCTCCTGGGGCAGACTCCATATTAAGTGAGATCCCCTTAAGATCGGCAAACATTACGACTCGAGCGACATAAGGAGATGCCAGTGATCCATATAGCTTCATTATTTTTCCTTTAAGTTTTTAAAATACTGCTGATTGCATTTTATAAAAAATCAATATTTACCAAAATTCATCGCGACAATCGTGGCGATTATGCATAAACTAATATTAGATCTGCTTAGCAGACGAATCTTGCTTCAACCTGCGGACACTCAAGGTTTCAAGATTGAACCAATTTGTAAAAGTGTTAATAGTGATTTGATTGAATTGTTTGAGGTATTTCTGTGAGTAAAGAATCCACACATCAAGCCCCAATAAGATATGAAGCCTGGTGGGGACTAGCAGGCTGCGGCTTAATTATTGGGTTGATTATGTTAATCGGTCCCTATAGAGAATTCGAACTGACCCCTCGCACTTATATTTTTGATTACCCATGGAAGCTTCCTGACCCTACTGTATGGACAAGAGTTGCTGTTTGGTCTTTATACGCACTTCATCAAGTTGGCGTTTGGTATTTAATTTATAAAGCTCAATCAATGAAACTACGTTATGTGAATGGCTTGCATCGTATAAACGTGCAAATGCTCGTTCTTAACCTAACATTCGTTGCTCTGCATATCGGTCAAACCCTTTTAACTTATGATGGGCTAGCCCAAGATGTTCATGAGGGTACTGCTTTCGGCTCAGTAGCCTTGATGCTCTTCGTTATATTAATTATGGAAAATGACAGAAGGGGCTTAATACTAGGAAAACGCATACCTTTTCCAAAAGGAATTGGAGAATCAGCACGAAAATATCACGGCTATTATTTCTCTTGGGCAATCACCTACACCTTCTGGTATCACCCAATAGAAATTACTGGTGGTCACTTAATGGGTCTTTTCTATATGATGATGCTCTTCCTTCAAGGAAGTTTGTTTTTAACGCGTTTTCACGTTAACCGATGGTGGACATTATTTCTTGAGTTCTTTGTTGTCATTCATGGGTCCACCGTTGCCTACATAGCTATTCAAATGAGCGGCCAACATTGGTCAAGTTTCTTATTTGGAGGTGTATTTGTCTTCTTAATTACACAATTGCACGGTGTGAAACTAAAACTTTGGCATAAAATTAGTATCGCAACAGCATGTATTGGATCGGCGTTAATATATTATTCTGGAAACCCAGATTTATTTTTTGAAAACATACCAAGAATGGTTTCAATGCGGTATCTAGGTGTTGCTGTTTTGGTCTGTCTGATCTGGCTAATAATGCGTCCCTTTATCTGGTCAGGTAAAAAAGTTCCTGGGATAAAATCTGGTTAGCGATTTCAAAATTGTGAACAATATTGTTCTTGCAATCTAAATAAATAGACAATTTTCTTTTTTGAGTGAAATGGAAAAATCAATTGCAAAACAACTCAGAGAAGAGTTTGATCTTAAAACACCACTGGCTATATGGGTTGCTTTTAGCCATTTATTCGTCTTGGCAACCCCACTTAGCCTTATCTGGGTAGTTTATTATTATAACGAATTAATGCCTCACTCAATGACAAGCCCCATTCTTGTGATGCTTGCCTGTTCCGTCTACTTAGGTGCAACAGCTTTTGAAGTTGCGCAAAACTCAGCAGATCGATGGTATTTGACAAAAGTAAGTCGAAGCGTCGCAGATCTTTTCTTTAATGGGCTTATGACCCTATCCTTTTGCATGTTTACGATTGGTTTCTCAAGCACGCTTTGGATGACAATAACTGCGATATTCCTAACAATTCTATATCCTATTGCCTACATAAATAACCATCCATCATTTCGTGCAATAAATGGAATAGTGGTAATTATTGCCTGTTATAGCCTTTACAGGATTACTCAAGACCCTATGGCTTTTTTATTTTTACTTGGCAATGCATTGGGTGTTTACTGCATTTATTTTTTAATAAAAAGTAGAGCACAATGGATGCATGGTTTAGCGGCATTTATATTTGGCATAGGCTTCTTCACTTGGCCGTTGGCTATTTTAAACGCTGCAAATGGCAGTCAAATAAGTTGGTTATTTCTGTCTATAAGC
>JAYZVL010000009.1:0-7893 GCA_036155675.1 Pseudomonadota bacterium
GAGTGCATAAGACACGCGTTGAAGATCCAGCAATATTTGATGGAACAGATAGCATTATAGCGGTTGAAGGCAATGGAGCTGTTCCAGCAGGAACATAAAGACCTACTGATGATATAGGCCGAGTAATTCGCTCACAGAGAACACCCGGAGAAGTTTCAATTTTCAAATCTTCTGTTAGCTGAGCTTCATGATAAATACAAACATTTTTTATAGCAGTTTTTAGAGATTTTATTTGATCGCCCGATAAAAGTTTTTCTGCATCATTAAATTCATCTTGAGAAACTTTAAAATCAGTTAAATTGACTTTCTCTATACTGAGGGATAGCTCTTTGAGCGCATCATCGCCACGGCGCCTAACATTTAAAATGATATCCTGAACATCAGAAATTATTTCTGGCCCAACTCCAACGGCAGGGCGCTGTAAAATCTCTGATTGCTTTGCAGCGTCCAGATTCGCCCAAATGTATTTTTCAACAATTTTATTCATTTAATTAGGCCAACATTTTTTCAATAGGCAGAACAAGAATAGAGCTTGCGCCAGCTTGCTTTAAACCTTCAAGCGTTTCCCAAAAAACTATCTCGCGACAAACAACATGAACTGCAACTTTTCCATCAGCTTCCTCAAGCGGTAAGACAGTAGGAGATTCAGCACCAGGAAGTAGGGAAGTGATTTCTTGTAATGCTGAACGAGGTGCATGCATCATTATGTATTTACTGCCACGCACTTCTTGCACACCAGCGATTCGTTCAATCATCCGGTTTACCCATTCCTTTTTTTCACTTGCAATGTCAATTGGTGTTTGAACTAAGCAGGCAACACTATTAAGAATAGTTTCGCCCTCAACAAGTTTATTTGCTGCTAAGGTCGCACCTGTTGAAATGAGGTCACAGATCAAGTCTGAACGACCTAAGCTTGGGGCAATTTCTACGGCACCCGAGAATTCAACAACAGTTGCATTGATGTTATTTTGTTTAAGGAAATCCTTAACAATTAGGGGGTAACTTGTTGCAATAGACTTGTTGGCAAGAGAGTTTATGCCCCTATGCTTAACATTCTCAGGGTATGCAAAAGCAAGACGGCAATGTCCATAATCAAGCTTCTGAATAACCTTAAAAGGATCTTTATTGCCAGCTTCTATATATTCAAAGCGTTTTTCTTCGAGGACATTTAAGCCGCAAATTCCTAAATCACATACATCATCCTTAACAAGGCCTGGAATATCATCATCTCTAACAAGGAGAAAATCCACGGGCATATTTTCACCGAATCCAATAAGTTGATCTTTTCCGCGTGAATATTTCAGGCCGCACTGTTGAAGGAGCTCCATGCAATGCTCTGTAAGCCTGCCTGATTTCTGGATAGCTATTTTTATTCGAGATTCATTCATTTTATTAATCGTCCCATTTTTCTTAGAACAGCGGCGTATCCTGCAGGTTCTTCATTTAAGCAACGTGCTACACGTCCAACAGTAGTTACACTGACACCAGTTTTATCGTGAATTTGCCGATAGGTGAGCCCATCAGAAAGAAGTTCAGCAACGGCCCATCGATCTTTCAATGCTTGCAATTCATTTGGCGTGCAGAGATCTTGAAAGAAATTTCGACACTCATCTGAGTCTCTTAATAGTAAAATCGCCTCAAATAACTCATCTTCCGCTGCTTGCTCTTCACCCTCATCGTAAATTCTATGCTCTTTCATAAAAGTAATAACCTAATAATGTATTAGTGTAATAATACAAGATAACAGAATAATAAGTAAAGTGAAAATGCGGAATCAGATGTAATAAAAAAAATTGAGGTTAAAATAGTTAATAATATTAATATTTTAATATAACTATATAAAGTAAATTATAGATTTAAGGTAAGAGGAAGGCCTATTCAAGTGCTTCTAAAATCGCATCTCCCATTTCATTTGTAGAAACAATTTTTTTGTCTTTGCTTGCAATATCAGCTGTTCTTAAACCGTCAATTAAGACTTTATTAACTGCAGTTTCAATAGCTTTTGCCTCATTATCTAAATCTAATGAATGCCTTAAAAGCATTGCAGCACTTAGAATAGTGCCGCATGGGTTTGCTATATTTTTTCCTGCAATATCCGGGGCTGACCCATGTATTGGCTCATAAAGACCAGTCTTACCATCATTTAATGATGCCGAGGGTAGTAAACCCATGGAGCCAGCTAACATTGATGCCTCGTCCGTAAGAATGTCGCCAAACATGTTTTCTGTCACAATTACATCGAATTCTGAAGGCCTTGATAGAAGATGCATCGCTGCAGCATCTACCAACAAGTGTTCTACTTCGATTTCTGGGTATTCATTTTCCATAATTTCTGTGCACACTTCTCTCCATAGTCTTGATGTTTCAAGCACATTCGATTTATCAACCGAGGTTAATTTTTGTTGCCTTTTTCTTGCTAAGTTAGCAGCAATTCTTACTACACGTTCAATTTCTTCTCGTGTATATGTACATAGATCAGATGCTTTGTTTTTAGTTCTATCTTTTTTCCCAAAATAGATCCCGCCAGTGAGTTCCCTGACAATCATAAGATCTACCCCTTCAAGCAGATCTGTTCTTATAGGAGATGAGTTGCTAAGTATTGGATTTGGTGAAACAGGTCTTAAATTTGCAAAAACACTCAATGCTGCACGCAATCTTAATAAACCACGTTCGGGTCTTTTATCGGTATCAACATCATCCCACTTTGGTCCACCAACTGCACCTAGTAAAACTGCTGCTGCATCTTTACAAAGCCTTTCAGTTTCATTTGGAAAAGGGTCGTTGTATTTATCTAAACCTGACCCGCCAATATATCCTTGAATAAGTTCAAATGAATGATCATATTTATTAGCAACAGCTTCAATGATTTTGACTGCTTCAGTGGTTACTTCAGGTCCAATTCCATCTCCAGGAAGTATTGCTATTTTCTCTTTCATGGCTGCCACGATCTATTCGTTTCAAATGCTGTAATCGAATCAATATTCTGTTGAAGGAAGCCTGTTTGATCAATTCCATTAATAATGCAATGACGTGCAAACGGCTCTATAGGAAAAGTTATTTTTTTTGAGTCAGGTAGCTGAATCATTTTGGCTTCAACATCAACAATTATTTCTACTCCAGGGTTATCTAATAACCATTGATGAGTATCTGAATCAACGACAATTGGCAGTAGGCCATTTTTGAGTGAGTTGTTTCGAAAGATGTCTGCAATTTCACTGCTAATTACCGCTCTAATACCGAAATCATGAAGCGCCCAAGGCGCATGTTCTCTCGATGATCCGCAGCCAAAATTACGGCCAGCTACTAAAATTTTTCTTTTGCTTGCATTAGGGTCGTTAAGAGGAAAATCTGATAACTCGTTACCCTTTGAATCATATCGCCAATCTGCAAAAAGTGATTTTCCTATCCCTTCTCTGGTTGTTGCGGTTAAAAATCTAGCAGGAACAATTTGATCGGTATCCACATCGTCAATCGCAAGAACGATTGTGGTTGAAGTGAATTGAGTGATTTTTTCCATAAGAAATACCAGATGAGTTAAATATATGAGCGCGGGTCTGCAATGACGCCCGCGATGGCTGAAGCAGCTGCAGTTTGAGGGCTAGCAAGTACAGTTCTGCCGCCAGGACCTTGTCGCCCCTCGAAATTACGATTGCTAGTGCTAACGCAAAGCTGACCTTTGCCTAACTTATCACTATTCATGCCTAAGCACATTGAGCAGCCAGCTTCCCTCCATTCGGCCCCGGCCTCCAAGAAGATCTTATCAAGTCCTTCAGATTCAGCTTTATCTTTTATTGCTTGAGATCCAGGAACAATCAGCATTCGTAAATCTGAAGCTACAGACTTACCCTCAAGAATATTTGCTACCGTGCGTAAATCTGAGATGCGTGAATTAGTGCAACTGCCAACAAACACGACATCAACTTTAGTGCCAATCATTGGTTGATCAGCGTCAAGCTGCATGTAATTAATCGCTTTGCGAAAGCTTGCATCATCAATATCTGAAGGGACATGCTGCGTGATTGGAACAACCATTCCTGGGTTTGTGCCAAAAGTGACTTGCGGTTCGAGGTTAGATACATCCAAATCAATTTCTTTATCAAAAATTGCGTCAGGATCTGAACAAAGACTGCTCCATCTTTTTACAGCTGAGTCCCATTCATCTCCATGCGGCGACTGTTGGCGGTCTTTTAGGAACTCAAATGTAATATTGTCGGGAGCTATCATTCCTGCCCGAGCGCCAGCTTCAATCGTCATATTGCATATTGTCATTCGTTCTTCCATGGTCAATTGACGAATTGTTTCACCTCGGTACTCAATTACATGGCCAGTTCCACCATCCACACCAATTTTCCCAATTAGCGCTAAAATAATGTCTTTTGCCGAAACACCTGGCTGGAGTTCACCGCTAATGTTGACTGCCATTGATTTGGGTTTTCGTTGTAATAAGCATTGCGTAGAAAGCACATGAAAGACTTCTGTTGTTCCAATACCAAAACCCATTGCGCCAAATGCACCATGAGTGCTTGAGTGGCTGTCACCGCAAACAATAGTTTTACCTGGTTGGGTTGCCCCAATTTCAGGGCCTATAACATGAACGATTCCTCTTTGATCGCTTTCAAAGCCATGTAATTTAATTCCAAAGTCTTTACAGTTTTTTACCATCGCTCGAATTTGAGCAGCAGGTTCAGGATCTGATACAGCGTCCAGCCCAGCATCTAGGTCTGATATTTTTACTGTGGGTGTGGAATGATCCATTGTGGCTAAAACAAGATCCGGGCGCCTTACTGTAAGCTTGTTTTCTCGCAGTAAATTAAATGCTACAGGTGTTGTGACTTCATGAATAATGTGAAGATCTATGTAGAAGACTGCAGGTGTGTCTTGAGTTTCAGGAACTACAACATGGTCATCCCAAACTTTATCAAATAATGATTTTCCACTCATAGTTGAGGGTGCTCCCCAAGATAAAAATTAACTTTATTTATATCTCTGTATTTTTAATTAAAATTATGTTTTTTTTAGGCTAGCTTAATTCTTCAAGCCAACCCCATTTATCTGCAGTTTTTCCATTAAACAAACCAAAGAAGTTTTCTTGAAGGCGTTGAGTGATCTTTCCGCGTTTCCCATTTCCAATTGGTATGCGGTCAACGGATCTGACTGGAGTAACTTCTGCTGCAGTTCCAGTCATAAATAATTCATCTGCAATATATAACATTTCTCTTGGAATATTGGTTTCAATAACTTCAATATCTGCTTCTGCAGCTAAAGTTATAATTGTGTCACGAGTAATCCCAGTTAATATCGAGGCTGAAGCTGATGGGGTATAAACTTTTCCATCCCTAACAACAAAAACATTTTCGCCAGCGCCTTCGCTAACCAAACCATCTGTAGTTAATGCAATGCCTTCAGCGAAACCATTCTCTCTGGCCTCCAAACTAATGAGCGTGCTAGATAAGTAGTTACCTCCAGCTTTAGCCAGAGCTGGCAGTGTATTTGGCGCGATCCTTTGCCAGGATGAAATACCTGCATCAACCCCTTGCTCTAGAGCATCTGCGCCTAAGTAAGAACCCCATTGCCAAGCGGCTATAACGGTTTCTACTGGATGAGATGCTGAAGGCGCAAGGCCAATATCGCCATAGCCCCTAAAAGCAATAGGCCTAATATAAGCACCATCATTTAAGTTGTTCTTAAGAACAACTTCATAGCAAGCAGAGCAGATATTTTCAGCTGACCAAGGCACATCAATATGATGAATTTTTGCAGATTCCAGCAATCTGCGGATGTGGGCATTCAGTCGAAAGGCTCTTAAACCATTAGGCGTTGGGTAAACACGGACACCCTCGAAAATTGATGAGCCATAGTGTAGGGCATGAGTCATAACATGCACTTGAGCTTCATCCCAAGGAATCATTTTTCCGTTAAACCAAATCCAATCGCTTTTATTGATCGGCATTTTTAACCTCTTCTTAATTTATATAGCAGCTGCGTCAGGAGATTTCTTATTAGCAATCTCATCACGATTAGCTTCTTGCCTACGAACTACTCGGTTGATAACTTCCAGGTAGGCTAGGGCACCAGCTTCAACAATATCAGTACTTATCCCATTGCCACGGTAACTGTTCCCATTATAGTCTACAGTTACTGTCACTTCGCCTTGTGCATCTTCACCTACAGTTACACTTCTTAGCTCAAAATTTATGAGCTGCATTGATACTCCAGCGGCTCTTTCAAGTGCTTTAAATGCTGCCTCTACTGGACCGTCGCCAACAGCAGCTTCATCTATTATCGTTGAGTCATTATGTTTTAATCGAACGGCAGCACCAGCTATATCTCCGGTCCCTGCCGAAACTTTCAATTCATCAAGACTCCAAGGTCCGATAGAAGAATCACCCGCATTAATAATAATGGCTTCGATGTCCCCATCAAACATCTCCTTTTTTTTGTCAGCGAGTTTCTTGAAATCTTCAAAAGCTTTATTAAGTTGATTTTCATTTAAATCGAAACCAAGCTGATTAACTCTTTCTCTAAAGGCGTGCCTTCCACTATGCTTACCAAGCACAAGATTTGAACGGCTTAAGCCAACGGACTCGGGCTTCATAATTTCATAGGTCGATGCATCTTTGAGCATCCCATGCTGATGAATTCCTGCCTCATGAGCAAACGCATTCTCACCAACTATGGCTTTATTTCTAGGTACATGCATACCTGTAATACTGGATACAAGTCTACTGGTTGGGTAAAGCCTTGTTGTATCAATACTAGTCTCAAGATTGAAAAAATCAGACCTAGTTTGAATAGTCATAGCAACTTCTTCTAAAGAGCAGTTACCGGCTCTTTCGCCTATGCCATTTATTGTGCATTCAATTTGCCTAGCCCCAGAATTAATTGCGGAAAGGCTATTGGCCACCGCCATACCTAAGTCATCATGACAGTGTGTACTCAGGATAACTTTATCTATACCAACTACGTTCTTTCTTAAGTAAGTAAAAAGTGAACCAAATTCCAAAGGAATCGCATAACCTACGGTATCAGGAATATTGATCGTGCTGGCCCCAGATTCAATTACTGCCTGAATAACCTCAGCAAGATAAGCATGTTCAGTTCTAGATGCATCTTCAGCAGAAAACTCCACATCATCACAATATTCTCGGGCAAGAGAAACAGATTCAACAGCTCTTTGAATAACTTCTTCTTTTGACATTTGAAGTTTAACGGTCCTGTGAATCTCACTGGTCGCAACAAATACATGTATTCTGCTTTTTTCAGCACTCTTAACTGCATTCGCGGCTTTTTCAATATCATCAGGGTGACATCGCGCAAGACTGCAGATCGATGGCCCCTTAATGCTTTCCGCGATAGCAGAAACTGAATCAAAATCTCCAGGTGATGCAGCCGCAAAACCAGCCTCTATTACATCTACCCTTAGATCAGAAAGGGCTTTAGCCACGCGGAGTTTTTCGCCAAGGGTCATGCTGCAACCTGGAGCTTGTTCACCATCACGCAAAGTTGTGTCAAAAATAACAACTTGGTCTGTAGTTTGATTATTCATAATAATCTCCGTAATTACACTGCATTCAACTCTATTTAATAACAGCAGTGAATTTTTGCTCAAAACTTTTAGGCGAAAAAAAACCCCGCAGACTTAAAAGGCGCGGGGTTTTGATCAAAATCGGGTGTCAACCGATGCGATACCCGCACCTAGAGATTGCGAATAGTAATAGTAAATCCGCAATATTTTTCCAACTAGTAAATTGTAAAAAATTATTCATCTTCTCCATAATCAGGAATAAGGACCCTTTTGTCAACCTGAAGCATCTGAATTTCAAGCAAAAACTTAATAATTCTGATCGAAAGATCAAAAAAATAAAAGATTCATCTATTTTAATTAAAATATAA
>JAYZVL010000010.1:0-58677 GCA_036155675.1 Pseudomonadota bacterium
AATGAAGTCATAAGTATCCCAAGCCCACCAAAACCGCCAAATACGCCGACAATTGAGCCTCGGTATTCTTTATCACATTCCTGCCCTAGTAAACCAGCAACTGAGACAATAACGCTGGTTTCTCCCATACCAAGTATCAAACCTGCGAGATATATTTCCGAGCTAAATGGATCAGAAACTTGGCTCATGAGTAAATATCCTGTACCCGCAATTGCAAGACCTAGGATTGTTGCCGATAGACGATTTAACCGATCGGTGATAAAACCCATGACTGGAGCCCAGACGAGAGCGCAAAGCTGGATTAAACCAAATAAAGGCCCAGCAATTGCCAACGCTTCAGCGGTAGTCATTCCGCGTGAAATCCCTTCTTGTGTCAACCATAAAGAAAAGAAAGTCCCAATGACATTAAAGTCTCCGCGACCTATGAAGGCTCCTCCGTAAGCTATTGCAAGTCGAGGATTATTTTTACCAATGCGCAAACCCTGAATAGTTTGCTTAATAATGCTTTCTGTTTTTTTTTCTACCGCTGGACCACGATAAAGCCCCTTAAGTAAAATCGCAGCAATAATTAAACAAAGACAAGATACGGTCCAGAAAGCATATCGGCCGGATGTAATCGCATCTTGCCCTGCGCTCTGGAAATACGCCGGAAGTTTTGCAAGTAAAAAAGACATAGATAAAATACCAAGTCCATTGAAGATGCTTGTTGTTCCAACCCAGCGACCTCGCGAACGTTCTTGAATATAGTCTACGATACAAGCGCTTAACATGATTGTAACGCCAGTGACTCCAACAGCATAAACAGCCCGAAGTAAATATAATTGTTCCACTGAGTTAGCTAGCGGGTAAAGTGCATAACCAATTGCTACTGCAATGAAACCTAAAGAAAAAATCAGCGGTCTTCCGAATTTGTCTGAGATTGAACCAACAAATCCAGCAAGAAAAATATAGATCACCTCCTGTGCCGCATGCAGATTACCGGTCAACGACCCTTGTTGTGCTATAGGTACATTTAAAATTTCTGTTAGAACATATGGTTGCATAAAGCTCATAAAGCTAATCATTGCCATACTTGAGAAGGCAGCGAAAAACATTGTTGCAACATTCAGTCCATTGACTCCAGTTTGAAACCAGAGGTAGCCAAGCTTTATTTGTTTCGGGTTCAGTGCAGACATCTCTAAACTACTTTTATTTTTTTATTCTTAAAAAAGAATTCTTTATAAGATTAACTCTATTTATTTTGAGGAGGTAGAAATACGCGAGTGAAATATTCGGCAATATTATCACTTAGTTGATCGCTAAGTTCATTACCGAGCTCATTTTCAATACCCGCCAATTTTTTTGCCAGTTGTTTTTTAAAATCCAGTTGCATTTGCCTACCGATTTGAATGCGCTGTGCTTGGGGTGAACCTGCACCATGCATGGATTCAGTTAAGTAGCCCACAGCATTTCGACCTAAAGTCATATTTTCTATAAGTCTTAATATGCGAACACGGCTTTCAGTTGGAATATCACTGCGGCCACGAAGGTATTTTTGTAATAGAGGCCCGATATCCGGATGATTGAAATCTTGCTCTGAAGGCATTGTTACCACAAGCCCACCGGCAAGATCTTGAGCTAATCTACCGATTTCATAAGGCATTTTTGTGACGTGGTGTTTGCAAACATTCGCAATCATATCGTCATTGATATACGCCCCAGATTTGGTTTTGCTTGCTTGATAGCTGGAAGCGATTCCAGTGCTGTAGATTGTTTCATTCATGTGCGTCATTTCGACTAATTTGTCTTTTATATGAGAGGCATGATCTGCACCGTTGTATTCTGCAATTGTTGCTGCAGCGCCAATCAGCACATCACCAACTCCAGACTTACAAACATAACTTCTTCTGTGGTAACAGGTAAAACGCTCAACAAGCATAGCGGCAAATTCAAATTCACCGTTCATGAAGAGGTGTTCATTTGGAATAAAGACGTTATCTAAAATAATCATAGATTCTTGACCTGAGAAGTTTTGATTACCGACGTCTAGCCCATTACCCTCCATGCTTCGGGTGTCACAAGATTGCCTCCCATAGATGTAAGTAATGCCATCGCTATCAGCAGGAAAAGCTCCAACGACTGCATAGTCTTCATCTTTTTTGGTTAGCCTAATTGTAGGCATGATAACTATCCAGTGTGAATTTATACATCCAGTTTGATGAGCCTTTGCTCCGCTCACGTATATACCTTCATCAGTTCTTTTAGTTACATGGAGATACATATCTGGATCATCTTGTTGATGCGGTGCTTTACTTCGGTCGCCTTTGACGTCAGTCATGGCGCCGCCGATAACGAAGCCTTCATTTTGTGTCATTGAAATGAAGGATCTAAAACGCTCGTGATATTTAGTTGCATGTTTTTCATCAATTTCATAAGTCACAGAAAACAGTGAATTGAGTGCATCCATGCCAACGCAACGTTGAAAACAGGTGCCAGTGAGTTGACCTAATCGACGCTGCATTTTGTTTTGTAGAACTAAATCCTCAGCATTCTCTGCGATATGCAGGAAACGATTAATACGATTACCAGTGAATTGTGAAACTGCTGTTCCAAGTTCCGGGTTGCTTTGGGCTAAGTCATAAGTTTCTGCAACCGCATTAATTGAAGGCCGAATTATGGGGTGATCAACTGGTTCCTCGACTTCCTCTCCAAACAAAAAAACTTTGAGATTGCGATTGCGCAAACTATTGATGTATTGCTCTCCGGTTTGAATCAATTAGCTGCCCTCAAGTGTGGTTTGCAGATCTAACATTGGCTTAATATTTGATTTAAGGCCTTGAGAGTCTAGCATGACGCAGTAAAAAGACGTCTTTTAAAGATTGAAGAGGTATTCAAAAAGCTTCATTCAAAACGCAGGGCTGCAATGGGGTCGAGAAGAGATGCCTTGCGCGCCGGAAGCATCCCGAAAATTAAGCCAATTGCTGCACTGAAAAAGAAGGCTAGGGCAATTGCCTGAAGTGATATTGATGTGGACCAGCCTGCTATGGAAGCTAAGAGATTCGAGGCTGTTGTTCCCAGAGCAATCCCACCAATTCCGCCAACGATGCATAAAGCCATTGCTTCAATAAGAAACTGCAACATGATGCTATTGCGAGTTGCGCCTAAGGCTTTGCGAATGCCGATCTCTCTGGTCCTCTCAGTAACAGTTACTAGCATAATGTTCATAATGCCAATGCCACCGACAATTAAACTGATGCCCGCTATTCCTGCAAGTAAATAGGAGAATATCTGGGTGGATTCTTGTTGTATGGTTAGGAAAAGCTTGGGATCACTTATCACAAAATTATTTTTTTGCCCCGGCATAATTTGATGTTCACGACGCATTATTCTTTCCGCTTCCATGGTGCCATTTTCCATCGAGATACCTGGTTGAAGTTGAACACCAATGGAGTCTAAATCTTCACTGCCGGTCAATCTGTATTGAGCGGTTGATAAGGGTATCCAAGCATTATTATCGCTGTTGGTGAAACCAAAAGAGCCTTTTTCCTTTAAGACGCCTAGGATTTTAAAGGATGTGCCTTTGATTATAAGATCTTGCCCAATCAGCATTGTTGGATCAGTTTCCAATAGCGATGGAACACCGCCACCTAGGACAATGACTCGCTTCTTTGCTGCTTCTTCGGCCGCTGAAAAAATCCTTCCGTACGTTAGTTCAAACTTTTGGACATCAGCAAAATTTGGAGTCGTCCCAATAATATTAATATTGCGATTCTGATTTCCAAGTTTAACTTGAATACGCCCTGAAGTTTCAGGAACAACGGCAATTGCACTTGGCATATCTCTCTTAATTGCTTCCAAATCGTCAATAGTGAGTTTATTGTCTGCCGAAACCCCTCGATGCGATCCCCAGCCAGTCCTTATATTGAGTATGTTTGCACCTAAACTGGATATCTGTTTATTTACCTCAGTCTGCGCGCCTGTTCCAAGCGCAACCATAGTAATTACAGCTGCTACACCAATGATGATACCTAGCATGGTTAAAATAGCTCTAAAGAAATTTGCCCGAATGGATTGCAATGCAACTCGAATCATTTCCCAAAAAAGCATCTTTAGTTACCTCTACTTTGGTTAACGCCAGGCACGCTACTCATGCCACCAACAAATTTTCTAAATTCATCTCTAGAAAGAATTAGATCTGAGCTTGGCATCATTAATATTTGATCATTGGTGTCGACGCCCGAAATAACTTCACTGTAGTCTAAGTCCGTTAATCCTGTCTCAATGTTGATTGCCACAGGTGTATCATCTTTTATAACGAAGGCCCAATAATTTCCACCAAAAAGATAACCTTGTTGGCTTAAAGGTTCATTATTTGTTGCAGGTCTAGATGCCCGATTGTTTGGAGCGCCTTCGGAATTTCTGCTAGGTCTTTGCCCATTTGAGCCAGGCCTATCTTTAGTTTCACTAGCCTTGCTCGCCCCTCGAAGTTGCTCACGAATAGTATTCATATCTATGCCAGTGAACATAGAGGCTGCTCGAATGTCTTTTTGCGTTCTTAATGCTATAGAAGGGATGGCAGCAACTCCAAAACGACTTGCAATATCGATTTCCACTTCTGCGTTCATTCCAGGTTTAAGTAGGCCTTCAAGATTATCAATGTTAACAATGACCGCAAACAAGGTTACTGTCTCTTCATCCTCCGCTTTTGGCTCAACTTTTAACACCTCACCTTCAAATGGTTGGTTTGGATAGGCTGCAACAGTCACTACTGCAATTTGATTTTGTTGAATCTTTCCAATGTCTGATTCGTCTACAAGGGCTCGAACCTGAACGGAGCGAAGATCCGCCATTCTAAGCAGTGCTGTGCCGCCGCCGACATCCATGGTTGGCGAGGATATGACCTGTCCTTCCTCAACATCCCGCTGTATTAGTGTTCCGCGAATAGGGGAACGAACTTCAGTGTCATCAAGCGCAATTCTTGCATTTTCCACAGCTACTTGAGCGCGAACGGCTTCTGCTTTTGAGTTTGCTGCTTCAAGGATGCCTCGTTCGTAATCAACCCGATTTACTGTTCCTGATTTAAAAAGTTTTTCAGAGCGTATTAATGAACTTTCAGTGATATCACGGCGTGCTATAGCAGCTTCCAATTCGGCTTCTGCTTGCGCGAGAGCATTACGTGGAGTTCTTTTATCTATCTGAACTAGCAAATCCCCAGCTTCAACTACATCGCCTGTTTCGGCCATAATATCAAGTATTTCTCCTGATGCTTTTGATTTAATCTCAACAGTCGTTACGGGCTCTATGATCCCTGCCGCTTGAACAGATACAACAATATCGCGATTAACAATATTGGCGATGTTCCAACTGTTTTCTTCACCTGAAAATAACCCTGAAGCCTTCTTTTCACTCTCGCAGCCCGATAAAGCTATCCAAGCTAATAGAATAAAAAACCTTTTACTAATCACTGTTATTTAGTTCCTGTGTCAGTGGCAATTCTGCCGTCTAATAAGTGTATCTCTCTTTGAGCATGTTTTGCGATCTCACCCTCATGCGTAACGAGAATAATGGTTTGCCCAATTGAGTGTAAATCATCAAATAATGCCATTATTTCATCGCCAGTATGAGAATCAAGATTTCCTGTTGGCTCATCTGCAAGCAGTATACTTGGGTTAGTAACGAGCGCCCTTGCAATTGCAACACGTTGTCTTTGACCACCAGACATTTCGCTGGGTTTATGATTTAGTCGGTCGCTCAATCCAACTTGCTTTAACGTGTTGCTTGCTTTTTCAAGTCGATCGTTCTGTTTAAACCCCGCATATATTAATGGTAGCTCCACGTTATGAAGCGCTGTTGCTCTTGAAAGCAGATTAAAGGTTTGAAATACGAAGCCAATTTCTTTGTTACGAATTTTTGATAAACGATTATCTTCGAGATCAGAGACAACAGTCCCATTAAGCTCATATATTCCTCCATCAGGACTGTCAAGACATCCCAGCATATTCATCAACGTAGTTTTTCCGGATCCTGATGGACCCATGATAGCAACGTACTCATTTTTTTTGATATTCAAGCTAACATCATCAAGCGCATTGATTTCTTCGTCACCCATTTTATATGTGCGTCGCAAGTTACTGATTTTTATGAGCTCTGTAGAGGAATTGTTCATTGAATTATTTGCTGTTTTGGAAAACTATGATCTCATCAATATATCTTTTGATTTGTAGCAAAATGTAACGAAGAATTATATTTAAAATCAATAAGTTAAGTTTTTTTATCCTTATTACTAACGATGAAATCTAATTTAGACGACGATTATTCAGCCAGGATGATATTTTAATTAATGTTTTAGACAAATTTGCTTTACGCCAGTTCCCAGCTAAATACTTATTTCCTTCAGTAAATGTAGGATAAATGTGGATAGTGCCTAATATTTTATTTAAACCAAGATCATTTTGCATCGCCAAGACATACTCATGAATATTTTCTCCTGCATGAGTTCCAACAATTGTTACACCAAGTATTTTATCACTTCCCGGAATAGTTAACACTTTAATAAAGCCTTTTGCCTCATTGTCAATAATTGCTCTATCTAGATCGCTAATTTCATAACGAGTAACTTCATATTTTATATTTTGTTTTTTTGCTGAAGCTTCATTCAGACCAATAGCAGCAACTTCAGGATCGCAGAAGATCGCGTGAGGTATTAATGAAGAATCCACGCTTATTCTCCACCAATGACCATAAAGTGAATTCATTGCACAATGCCAGGCCTCGTGAGCTGCTGCATGAGTCAAGTATTGCGACCCAACTGCATCCCCGCAGGCGTATATGCTTGGGTAGATCGTTTGTAAATAATTATTGACTTGAACCGTACCATTCTCGTTAACTTTTATTCCAAGATCTTCGAGGCCTAAATTATTTGTTTCAGCCAGACGTCCGGTTGCAATAAGGACCGAGTCGAAATTTATAATTTTTTTGCCTTTTGGGGTCTTAATTGTTAGTGATTTAATATTGTTAGTGGTAGAAAAATTAGAAGGCTTAGCATCAGTTATAACTTTAATGCCTTCATCGATAAATGATTTTTCAATGAAGGCAGATGCTTCATCGTCTTCTGCCGCCAATAATCGATCTCTGGTTTCAACTATAGTTACATTGGAACCAAGTCGCTTGAAAGCTTGAGACATCTCACAGCCTATAGCGCCCCCACCGATTACAAGGAGATTCTCCGGCGTTTCTTCAAGACCCCATATATTCTCAGATGTTAAGTAGTCAATTTCACTTAACCCAGGAATATTCGGCACTGAAGGATTACCACCAGTAGCAATCACGATGCTTCGAGTGGTAATTAATTTGCCATTAACTTCGACCGTCCAAGGTGATCGGATAACGGCATTACCCTCAATGCAATTAACTCCCAGTTCAGAATAGCGCTGAGTTGAGTCATGTGGCTCAATTTGGCTAATGACATCCATTACTCTTTGCATAACCTCTTTTAGATTAACTTGTGGGGTTATAGTTGATATACCAAATTCACTTGAACGCTTTATATCGGACATGATTTTTGATGATCTGATTAATGCTTTACTTGGCACGCAACCAGTATTAAGACAGTCCCCCCCCATTTTAGCTCGTTCAATTAGCGTTACTTTTGCCTTTGCTTGAGATGCAATATAGGCCGTAACTAAACCTGCTGAACCAGCACCTATCACGACAAGATTATTCTCAAAGTTTGCCGGCTTTTTAAATTGCCTTTGTTCTTTTTTTCTTCTGGAATAGTTCATAAGTCTTTTAGTAATTAGAGGGAAAATTCCAAGAAGTAAAAAAGAGGATAATAATTGCCAGCTCAAGATATCCTGGGTTTTGCTGATATTGCTTATTTGTGTGCCAGCATTTACAAAGACTAAAGTAGCAGGAAACATTCCAAGCTGGCTGACCCAATAAAAATTTGTAAGCGGGATTCTAGTTAATCCCATTACCGCATTAATCACGAAGAAAGGGAACAGGGGTACCAGCCTGATTGCAAATAAATAAAAATTACCTTCCTTTCTGATGCCTTTATTAATTTTCTTAATATATCTACTCAGTTTTCTTTCAGTAAGCTTTTGGAACAGGTAGCGCGATAATAAAAAGGCTAAGGATGCGCCAATTGTGCTAGCGAAAGAAGCAACTAGGGTGCCAGTGACAGTTCCAAATAAAGCACCAGCAATCAATGACATAAGAGCAGCACCAGGAATACTTAGCGCCGTGATACCGATGTATAGAGTAAAAAAGCCCGCCAGCGCTAGCCAATAGTTAGAATTTAACCAAAGACTAATAGCACTTTGATTTGCCTTAAAGTTTTCTATTGAGAGGATTTTTTCTAGGTCAAACTGAATCAAAAGAGCCAATGCTAAGGCTAGCAAAGCAAGCGTAATTAGCCGAGGTAATTGCACTTCTATTTTTCAATCAGAGGCACTGAATCTAGAATCCAACCCTTGCTATTTCTTCGGGCAGGAGAAGGGATTGCATAAGCAATTTTTTGCTCTTTTTTACGAACTTCCGATTGATTTATTTTCCACCCACGACTTTCCCAATCAGTAAGTTTTTCACGATATCTTCCAATACAAATATCTGTAGGCATTAAGTGTTCGAAATTATTGGATGGAGGAGTTAACGTTGGGTGGAGCTTATTAAGTACATCCCTGTCTTGAAATGCTACGTATTCATTTCTTTCTATAACACGGCCATCGTGTTTTTCTTCAAGTAGAAAATTGCGTAAGTTAATCAACCAAATTTTACTTTTATTCTCATCTACCGGCGTTTCGTACATGTATTGTTGAATATGCATATTTTCAGTTGGGTGAATGAATGTCCATAAGCTAGATACACCTTCGTGTCCGGTTCCAACCCAGATATTTGCATCTTCGACGCGCCCCGAAGCCTTTTGCATTTCTTTTTCTGGTAAAGGAGGTGCTTTCATTAAAGCGCTGAATCCTGTACCCCATCCGGTTTCAGTATCCTCAGGTATAACATCTGGGGTCACGAAGTCTTCGGCTGTATGAGTATCATGAACAAATTCGTTATGGGCTAAATCAAGACCATTTTCTATAGAGCGTTGATAATTAAGATTCCACTCATAATGTTGGATTGTGAATGTCCAGCCTTCTTGATCCCATTCTTTTATATTCATGATGGGCGGTCGATCAGATTCTGGAAGATCGCCAAGAAAACAAAAAACCAAACCATAGCGTTCCTCAACAGGATATGAATCAACTCGAGTGCGTTTAGGGATTTTGGCTTTTGGACCTAGTGAAGGTATTTTTATGCAGTTACCATCACCGTCGAAGCGCCAGCCGTGATAAGGACATTGGACACAATCGTCTTTGATCTTTCCTCCGCCAAGTGATCCTCCTCGATGACTGCAAGTATTACTTAGGCAGTGCACTTGATCTGAAGAGTCGCGCCACAAAACAAAGTCTTGTCCAAGCATGCGCAAGCAAGTGGGTTCTTTAGTAATATTCTTGCTTTGATCGGCTGGGTACCAAAAATTTATAAACACTTAATCTGCCCTCATTTAATATATTCTCATTATTCCATCATATTGATGTTGCAGCAAAATCTCTTACGCACCAAAACCAAAATGAGTAATTAAACAAATTACCTTGATTGAGCCTTAATTATTTTTAGATAAATCATTGATATTATTGATATAGTAAATAATTATAGATCAGATTTTTTTCATCTTCTTAGGCTATTATCCTATCAATACAAATTTTATTTGTAGCAAAATGTAACGAAAATATTATTTAGTTGGCGACTCTTTGGTTGGCGCATGCTGTGTTTAATTATTTGTTAGCTCTACACTACGTAACTATTACTTTATGAACAACAAATGGTCAAAATTTGGTAATCGTTTTACTCGCCATACTGGTGCTCGGGAACTTATGGATGATTTAGGTATTGCGATTAATACTAAACGCAATATTTGCATGTTGGGTGGTGGTAACCCAGCGCATATTAATGAAATTGAAAATTTATTTAGAGACGAACTGCGTAATTTAATTGATAGCGATTCAGAATATAGACGTATGCTTGGAAATTATTCTATGCCTGCAGGCGAAGAACGTTTTCGAACTTCACTTGCAGAACTCCTTCATAGAGAATACGGGTTGGAAGTTACTGCCAGAAACATTGGCTTAACTGCGGGCAGTCAGTCCGGGTTTTTCTTATTATTTAATTTACTTGCCGGTAAGCAATCGGATGGTTCATCAAAAAAAATTCTGCTCCCTTTGACGCCAGAATATATTGGTTATAGCGATGTGGGTTTGGAGTCAGGAATGTTAACAGCGCTTCGCTCCAGTATAGATTTTCTTCCTGATCAACAGTTTAAATATAGGTTAAATATTTCTGAATTAACTATTAATGATGACGTTGCAGCTATTTGTGTTTCAAGACCAACGAATCCTACCGGTAATGTTCTTACAGATGATGAAATTAGAGAGTTAGCAAATTTAGCATCAGTAAATGAGATTCCATTAATTATTGACAATGCATATGGTATGCCTTTCCCTCAAATTATCTTTTCTAAGTCAAAATTATTTTGGGATTCGAATACGATTTTATGCATGAGTTTATCCAAACTTGGCTTACCAGGAATTCGCACTGGAATTATTGTTGCACGAGAAGAAATTATTGATGCAGTTGCGAGTATGAACTCTGTATTGAGTCTTTCGGTTCCGAGTTTTGGTGCAGTTCTGCTAAGTAATTTAGTTGCATCAGGAGAAATTCTTAATATAAGCAAGGCGATTATTCAGCCGTTTTATTTTGAGAGAATGAAGAGGGCGCTAGATTCTGTTCATCAGGCATTTCATGGCCTTCCTTATCGAGTGCATAAGCCAGAAGGCGCACTTTTTCTTTGGCTGTGGTTTCCTGATTTGCCAATTAGTAGTCAGGAGCTTTATTCTCGCCTTAAATCCCGAGATGTTTTTGTATTATCGGGCCATCATTTTTTCCCTGGCTTAGAAGATGAATGGCCGCATCAGCATGAGTGTTTGCGTGTGACTTATGCTCAAGAGCCAGAGCTAGTTCACCAAGGACTCCTAATTATTGGTGAAGAAGTTCGTAAAGTGTATGAACAATCAGCTTAAAAAATTTCCAACTTTATCTGACTAGGGATTTCTATGTCTGCTCCAAATCTAATGTTTATTTTTCCAGGTCAAGGTTCTCAGTACGTAACCATGGGAACCGATCTGTGTGATGATTATTCCATTGCAAGAGAAATCTATGCCAAGGCTAATGAAATTCTTGGTTTTGATATTCAGTCGATTTCTTCTAATGGCCCCGAAGAAGAACTTAGTCAAACTCGCTATACGCAACCCGCTTTATTAACTCATCAGATAGCTTGCTTGGAAATATTTCGGGAATTGACGGATAACGCTGTGAATGCTGATATAGCAGGAGGTCATAGCCTTGGAGAATATTCGGCTTTAGTTGCATCTGGAATGATTAGCTTTGAGGATGGGCTTCGCTTGGTAAAGCGTCGCGGTGAATTAATGGGCCTCCATGGTGAGGGAGGGATGCTTGCTTTAGGGTTAAATGTGGATGAAGCTGAAAAACTAGCTAATCAATTTTATTGCCAGATTGCTAGCTGTAATTTACCTTCTCAAACAGTCGTGGGGGGTGTTGAAGAAGATTTAAATGAGCTAGAAGCTGCCTTACCAGAGCTTTATCCAAAAAAACGTGCCTCAAAATTAAAAACTGAAGGTGCATTTCACACATACTTAATGGTGGCCGCTGCTAGAGAATTTCGTTTGGAACTTGATGCTTATGAATTTTCTGAAGGAAATTTCAACGTATTATCGAATTATACAGGTAAGATGCATGATCTAGACCCAGAATCAATTCGTAAGCAACTTTTCTTCCAGTTATTTAATCCAGTTCAATGGGTCCAATGTGTTCAAAAGGCAGTTGAATTAGGAGTAAATCAAGTTATTGAATTTGGCGGCGGAATCGGTAAAGGCGAAATACCGATTGATAAGAAACCTAATCTCCAAAGCATAATGACTAAAAATTTACGCTCTCTCGGCCACAAAGCTGATTATTACCCTGCTATTAATTCAGAAACTTTGCGCACGACAGCAGAAATTTTTCTCTCGGAGAAGAAAAAAAATTAAATCGCCTATGGCGTAGGGCTATTTTTCATGTTAATAAAACAAGTTGATCAAATAGCGCAAGCTCGTTGGCCAGAGGTTTTTACAGATGGAGTAACTTCTGCAAACTTTAAACGCAGGTAAAAGAATAGGGCCATTCATCTTGGCAGATGGTGTGACGACATTTAATTTCGTCACATTCATGTATGCGTCATTTATTGCCATCGGCTTGTTGACTGGCATGAGTTTTCTGCAGGCTTATATCTTACAGGAACACCTCGGTATCCCAAGGCCACAACAAGGTGCTATAACTGGCTTGCTTGGTTTGACATCTGAGGCCGTTGCGATTCCTCTCACTGCCTATTTTGGCATTCTTGCTGATCGCATAGGTCGGCGGCCGATATTTATGTTTGCTACAGGCGTGATCGGTATTTCCTATGCATTGTATCCTTTTGCAGAAACTACGACCCAGTTGATTCTGTATCGAATGATTTTTGCGGTCGGTGCTGCATCAATGGGTGCGGTTCTAGCAACTATCGGTGCTGACTATCCGGCGGAGCAGTCACGCGGCAAGTTCATTGGTGCTAGCAATATTATGAATTCGCTGGGCGTTACATTTATTGCTTCAGTCATTTCGCAAATTCCGAGTTTTCTTCAGCCACGTGGGTTTACACCTATTGAATCGGGACGTGTCATGTTTCTGACCTGCGCAGCGCTGAGTATCTTTACCCTCATTTGGGCAAGAATCGGCCTGCGTCCGGGTACTCCAACTGCAAAAAAACAGCGTTTACCTTTTAGAGTTTTGGTAACCAGTGGTATTCGAGCTGCCCGCAACCCACGGTTGGCCATTTCCTTCGCTGCTGCGTTTACCGCGCGATCCGACCTTGCTTTGAAAGGCGCATTTATTTCTTTGTGGGCAATACAGGCTGGAATGGTGGAACGTATTAATCCGGCTGAGGCAATGGCGAAAGTTGGTTTGGTATTTGGCCTTATGCAGGTGATTGCCATTATCTGGAATGTTGTATTTGGCTACATCATGGATAGGATTAATCGAGTGACGGCTGTGGCGATTGCGATGGGGCTAGCTGGGGTAGGTTATTCATCAATGGCATTTGTTTCTTCGCCTTTAGACTATGCGAGTTTTCCTCTATTCGGTTTATTGTCTATAGGGTCTGCAAGTGCTATTGCTGCTGCTGTAACCTTAGCCGGTCAAGAGGCCCCAGCCAATGAACGTGGCGCTATTATGGGCGTAAACCAATTATGTGGTGCGGTTGGTATGATGTTTGCGTTTACAGTTGGTGGTTGGTTGTTTGATATGTGGTGGCCAGCACCATTTGTATTGGCGGGTGTTTTACAAATTATATTGTGTGTTGTGGCGATCTTTATTCGTATGCGTGCACCTGGCGTAGGAATTGCTGCCTGATAAACCTCCTAGTTTATTATTTGTTCTGCAGCTTAGAGAATCGCATTCTTATGCCTGAATTTTTCAGTATTTATAATAACTATTTTAAGGGATCTTAAATCTGCTCGATTTCAATCAGCGTTCCACAAAAATCTTTCGGATGTAAAAACAATACTGGCTTATTATGGGCACCAATTTTTGGCTCACCATCGCCAAGTATGCGAGCACCTGAATTGATTAGCTTGTCACGAGCTTCATATATGTCATTAACTTCATAACATAGATGGTGAATACCACCGGTGGGGTTCTTTTCCAAAAATTTTGCAATGGGTGAATTGTCACCTAATGGCAGTAGCAGTTCTATTTTAGTATTTGGAAGCTCTATAAAAACAGTTTTGACACCATGATCAGGCAAACTTAATGGCTTACTTATTTTCGCACCAAGAGTATCTCTGTATAGGGCAGTTGCCGAATCGAGATCCGGAACTGCAATTGCAACGTGATTTAATTTCCCTATCATTTCTATTCCAGCTAATTTAAATCTTTAATTTTTATCTGCATTGAGAAAGGCTTTAACAAGTCCATCAGCAGCTGTTGTGGGCGACATCTTGCCCTTAGCAACTGCTGATTCTAATTCAATTATTTTTGATTTAATAAGTGAAGACTTTTTTAATCGATCAGTTAGATCTAAACCTATTTCATTCCACATCCAATTTCTTGCTTGCTTAGAACGATTAATCTCAATCGCGCCAATTTTATTTTGAATATTTTTATATTCTGAGATTAATTTCCAGATTGCTTCTGTTTTAGCCCCAGATAGGGCAGAAAAGCTTTCAACTTTTACATTCCATTCCTCAGTTCTTGGATGCATCAATGATACTGCCTTACGGTAATCTATAACGGACTGTTCTGCCGCAAGAGTCATTTCACCATCAGATTTATTTACAAGAATTAAATCAGCAAGTTCTACAATACCTCTTTTTATCCCCTGAAGCTCATCTCCACCTCCTGGCAAAAGCATGAGCAAAAACATGTCTGTCATTTGTGAAACTGTAGTCTCTGATTGACCAACACCAACAGTTTCAATTAAAACGATGTCAAAACCTGCAGCTTCAGTTAGAAGCATTGTCTCGCGGGTACGTCTTGAAACGCCCCCAAGAGTAGCTCCTGCTGGCGATGGACGAATGAATGCTTCCAGCTTTCTAGAGAGCTTTTCCATTCGAGTTTTATCTCCAAGTATTGATCCTCCGCTGATTACTGATGAAGGGTCAACTGCTAGTACAGCGATCTTATGACCTTCTCCAATAAGATAATTACCAAGATTCTCAATAAAAGTTGATTTTCCAACACCAGGCACTCCTGAAACACCAAGACGAAAAGAATTTCCAGAATAAGGGGTCAGCTCTTCTAAAATTATTTTAGCTGTTTCTTTATCTGTCGGGTTTTCAGATTCTATTTTTGTAATGGCTTGAGCGAGCGCTCTTCTATCGCCTTCACGTACTTTTTTTGCAAGCTCCTTTGCCGAGGCAACGCTCACTTTTTGAACTCCAAGATAGGTTGATCAACCATAAGACTTTCGCCTTCCTTAGCGAGTACTTTTTTGATAATGACATCTTCGTTTGCTCGAAGACTATTTTCCATTTTCATTGCTTCAACTACAGCTAGTTCTTCACCAGCCTTTATTTCATCACCAATATCAGCCTTAAGTTTTACAAGTAGACCAGGCATTGGAGACAAAAGAAATTTTGATAAATCCGGTTCAATTTTCTCAAGCATGTAATGGTTAAGCTCTGCTGCTCGCTCGGAGCAAATAAAAATATCTATTTGTGCTCCACGACGGGATAGTCGATAGCTTGTTTCAAGTAAATCGAGTTGAAAACAAATCATCTTACCGTTAATTTCAACATTTATAATAGGTTCACCGATTTTCCAATCAGTATTAATTTCATATTCTTTATTATTGAGACTTACGTTATATCCAAGTTCGGAGCGAGCAATATTTAAGGAATATTGATCTTTTCCACAAATTGCTACGATATTCTCTGATTCCACCTCTTTTTGTTGACTTACTTGGCCACTAAGACCAATTGAACGCCGCATAATTTTTTTATAAATTGCTGCTGCGGTTGCAATTGATAGATCGGGATCAGTTTGTGGCACATCACCCGAAAAAAAACCGTCTGGATATTCTTCCGCAATAAAATTAGTGGTTAATTTTCCAGCGATAAATCGAGGATGTGATATCAATGCATTCAGAAAGCTGATGTTGTTGGATACGCCTCTAATGTGATATTCATCCAACGCAGATGCCATTTTTGTTATTGCTTCGTTGCGATTCCTACCATGGGTTATTAATTTAGCGATCATTGGGTCATAGTAAATTGATACTTCACTGCCTTCCTCTATCCCAGTGTCAACTCGAACTGATTTGCTTTCCTTTGGAGGTGTGTAGTGCACTAATCTTCCTGTTGAAGGCAAAAAATTCCTGAAAGGATCCTCTGCGTAAACACGAGTTTCTATAGCCCAACCATTTAATTTTATATCTTTTTGCTCAATCGATAGTTTTTCTCCAGCGGCAATTCTGATCATCCATTCAGCCAAGTCTTCGCCTGTGACTAACTCCGTTACTGGGTGTTCAACTTGCAGCCTGGTATTCATTTCTAAAAAATAGAAATTTTTGTTTGCATCTACAATAAATTCGACTGTTCCAGCAGACTTATAGTTCACCGCTTTTGCAAGCGAAACGGCTTGCTCACCCATTGCTTGTCTGGTTTTTTGGTCTAAAAAAGGCGAGGGCGCCTCTTCAATTACTTTTTGATGCCTTCTTTGAATTGAGCATTCTCTTTCTCCTAAATAAATTGTATTACCTTCATTATCTGCAAGTATTTGAATTTCTATATGCCGGGGTTGCTCAATAAATTTTTCGGCGAAAACTCTATCATCGCCAAAACTAGATTTGGCTTCATTTTTTGCACGTTCAAAGCCATCTCTGCATTCGTCATCATTCCAAGCAACTCGCATGCCTTTTCCGCCGCCTCCTGCACTCGCTTTTAGCATTATCGGGTAACCAATATCTTTTGCGATCTCTACAGCATGATCCCCATCTTTGATAATGTCTGTGTAGCCAGGTATTGTGTTAACTCCAGCATCCTCTGCTAGCTTTTTAGAAGTTATTTTGTCGCCCATAACTTCAATTGCTTTTTTCCCGGGACCTATGAAGGTAATATTTTCCGCTTCTAAAGCACTTGAAAAATTTGAATTCTCAGATAGAAAACCATATCCAGGGTGAACTGCCTCTGCATGAGATTGAATGCAGGCCTTAATAATTTTATCTATAGCTAGATAGCTCTCTGAAGAAACTGAAGGACCAATGTGTATTGCCTCATCTGCAATTTTGACATGAAGAGCATCACGATCAGCATCCGAATAGACTGCTACAGTTGAGATGCCCATCTTTTTAGCGCTTTTTATTACTCTGCAGGCAATTTCACCTCGATTGGCAATGAGTATTTTGTTAAACATGTTTATTTGCCTTTTTAAAGAGGTATGTTTCCGTGTTTACGCCAAGGATTCTCTAACTTCTTGTTAGACAGCATACGCAGTGATCGAGCGATTCGAGCACGAGTATTTCTTGGCATTATTACATCATCAATGTAGCCTCTTGAGCCCGCAATGAATGGGTTTGCAAATTTTTTCTGATATTCATCAGTTCGTGCTGCAATTTTTTTAGGGTCCCCAATATCGCCCCGGAAAATAATTTCTACCGCACCTTTAGAACCCATTACTGCAATTTCTGCACTTGGCCAGGCGAAGTTTACATCGCCACGCAAATGCTTTGAGGCCATTACGTCATAAGCTCCCCCATATGCCTTTCTTGTAATGACTGTAATTTTAGGAACTGTTGCCTCTGCATACGCATACAAAATTTTAGCTCCATGTTTGATAATCCCCCCATGTTCTTGTGAGGTTCCCGGCATAAAACCTGGAACATCTACAAACGTTAATAATGGTATATTGAAAGCATCGCAAAACCGGATAAATCGAGCTCCTTTTTTCGAAGCATCTACATCTAAACAGCCAGCAAGCACCATTGGCTGATTCGCTATTACGCCAACACTATTACCTTCAACTCTTACAAAGCCAATAACAATGTTTTTGGCGTAATCGGGTTGTAATTCAAAAAAATCTCCTTCATCTGCAATCTTTTCAATTAGCTCTTTAATGTCGTAGGGTTTGGAAGGATCATTGGGCACCAATGAATCCAAAGATAATTCAGTTCTGGTCGGTGAATCTTCTGAAGCCCAATGGGGCGCCTTTTCCTTATTATTTGATGGAAGAAAATTGATGAAACGCCGAGTTAACATCAGTGCCTCAATATCATTCTCGAAAGCTCGATCAGCTACCCCGGACTTACTGTTATGGGTTATTGCTCCTCCTAGTTCTTCAGCACTAACCTCTTCGTGAGTTACAGTTTTCACAACATCAGGACCAGTTACAAACATGTATGAACTATCTTTTACCATGAATATAAAATCAGTAATTGCAGGAGAATAGACAGCTCCTCCAGCGCAGGGACCCATAACTAAAGACAATTGAGGCACCACTCCCGATGCAAGTACGTTTTGCTGGAATACATCAGCATAACCACCAAGTGATGCAACCCCTTCTTGTATACGCGCACCGCCAGAATCATTAATACCAATAATTGGTGCACCAACCTTCATAGCTTGTTGAGTAATTTTGCAGATTTTTTCTGCATGTGATTCGGAAAGTGAACCTCCAAATACTGTGAAATCCTGACTAAATACGAAAACAAGCCTACCTGTAATGGTTCCATAGCCAACAACTACTCCATCACCAGGAATTTTTTGATCTTCCATGCCAAAGTCTGTGCAACGGTGTTCCTTGAACATGTCCCATTCTTCGAAACTATCTTCATCCAATAAAAGTTCTATTCTTTCCCGGGCTGTTAATTTGCCTTTCTGATGCTGCTTATCGATTCGATTCTGACCGCCGCCCAATTTGGCAGCAGTGCGCATTTTTTCGAGCTGTTCAATAATTTCCTGCATTATAATTTTGCATCCTTTTTTACTAGGCTAGAAGACATTTAAATATCCTGAGTATTAGAAATTATTTTCAAATTTATTGGCATTTGAAAGAAGTTTTCTCATCCGGTTTTATTAATTACTTTCTAATTTTTCTTACTCCGCCAGGTTTTGACGGACAATGTTTAATACTTCTGCCGCTGCTTCCGGAATATTTGTTCCTGGCCCATAGATTGCAGCAACCCCCGCTGACTCAAGTTCAGCATGATCTTTTGGTGGAATAACGCCGCCACATATAACTACAATTTCTTTTGCATTATTTTTCTTCAACTCTTCTATTAACTTAGGAATTAAAGTTTTATGACCTGCTGCTTGAGTTGATATACCAACAATATGAACATCATTTTCCACTGCATGGCGTGCAGCTTCAGCTGGGGTCTGAAATAGAGGTCCGATATCAACATCGAACCCTATATCAGCAAAGGCTGTAGCAATAATTTTTGCGCCACGATCATGGCCATCTTGGCCTAGCTTCGCCACAAGTATGCGAGGCCTTCTGCCTAATTCATTTGCAAATTTAGAAACACTTTTTTGGATATCCATAAAATTTTGGTCTCCGTCATATGCTGACGCATACACTCCACTGATAGAGTTTATAACAGCACTGTGCCTGCCCCATGTTTTTTCTAGTGCTTCTGAAATTTCACCTACACTAGCGCGTTCTCTTGCAGCATTAACCGCAAGATCAAGAAGGTTTTCTTGTTGTGATTTAGCTGCTTCTGTTAAAGCATGAAGCGTCTCTATACATTTGCTTTCGTTACGTTGATTACGAACCTTTTTTAGCCGAAGGACTTGCTCTTCTCGCACTGCTGTATTATCAATATCTAATACTTCAACTTCCATTTCATTTTCAGGCTCATATTTATTTACACCAACAATGACTTCTTCGCCCCTGTCTATTTTTGCCTGTCGGAGAGCTGCAGATTGCTCAATTCGCATTTTTGGCAGTCCTGATTCGACCGCTTTCGTCATACCGCCAAGTTCCTCAACTTCATCAATAAGCTTGCGAGCTTCTTTCACAAGCTCTGCAGTCAGAGTTTCCACATAATATGAGCCAGCCAAAGGGTCAACGACATTAGTAATTCCAGTTTCCTCCTGTAAAACAAGCTGAGTATTTCGAGCAATTCGTGCAGAAAATTCTGTAGGCAGAGCCAACGCCTCATCAAAAGAATTTGTATGTAGTGATTGAGTTCCACCCAAAGCCGCAGCCATAGCTTCAACTGTTGTGCGTATAATATTGTTATAAGGGTCTTTACTGGTGAGACTAACCCCGGATGTTTGGCAATGCGTTCTAAGCATGAGTGATTTTGGATTACTTGGCTCAAACATTTCTTCCATTAATTCAGCCCATAACAAACGAGCTGCTCTTAGTTTTGCTGCTTCCATAAAGAAATTCATGCCTATTCCAAAAAAGAAAGATAATCTAGGAGCAAATTCATCAACTTTCATGCCAGTTGCCAGAGCGGCTCGAACATATTCTATGCCATCTGCAATTGTATAGCCCAGCTCCTGAACACAAGTAGCCCCAGCTTCTTGCATGTGGTATCCAGAGATTGAAATTGAATTAAACTTAGGCATATTTTTAGATGAGTAGCTGATAATATCAGCCACAATACGCATTGATGGTGTTGGTGGATATATATAAGTATTCCTCACCATAAATTCTTTCAGAATATCGTTTTGCAATGTTCCCGAGAGCTTCTTTATATCTGCTCCTTGTTCCTCAGCAGCAACGATGTACATTGCCATGATAGGTAGTACCGCGCCGTTCATAGTCATTGATACAGAAATTTCTTCAAGTGGAATCTGATTAAATAGAATCTTCATATCTTCCACTGTGTCAATTGCAACGCCAGCTTTACCGACATCACCTTCTACCCTTGAGTGATCTGAGTCATAGCCCCTATGGGTTGCTAAATCAAAAGCCACCGATAAACCAGTTTGGCCGGCCTTAAGGTTTTTTTGATAAAATGCATTTGAAGCTTGAGCTGTAGAGAAACCAGCATATTGCCTGACGGTCCAAGGGCGAACCTTATACATAGTTGCTCTCGGGCCACGTACAAAAGGCGAGAAGCCTGGCATGTTATCCAAATGATTAAGCTCATCAAGGTCTTTGCATGAGTAGACGGCCTTTAGCTTAATGCCTTCAGGTGTTTCGCAAGCAAGGTCATCTGGCGATAGACCATTGGTTTCCTTGGCCGCAAGTTTCTGCCATTCCTCTATCGTTTGTTTGTTCTTTTTAAACATTTGCTATAAAACTCTTTCTCTAAAATTTATTTACTCTGTATAACCTTTAGTAATCCTTGAAAACAATTTAATTACTCTATTTGCTTCATCCACATGCAGTTTTTCAACTAATTGACCGCGGACCACAATTACACCCTTATTTTTTTTGCTAGCCGCTTGCCAAGCATCGATAATTTCTTTAGCGTGATCTGCTTCAGCTTTCGTTATGCCGAATATCTCATTTGCCGCTAATAATTGTTTGGGGTGGATTAATGATTTACCATCGAATCCAAGTCCACGGCCCTGAATGCATTCGCCACGAAAACCCTCGGTATCATCGAGCTCAAGATATACACCATCTATTATATCAAGACCATTTGCGCGTGCTGCTAGTACAGCATTACTAAGTGAATAGTTAAGCCCAGCACGGTTTTCAAGCTTGGGAACCCTAAGTGATTTGATGAGATCCGAAGTACCCATCACAATCACATGCACCCTATTATGTTTTGCTATTTCGAAAAGATTAATTATGCTCATTGGTGTTTCAGCCATTACCCATATAGGGGTCTCCGTGGACCCAGCTTCAGACAGTAATTTGGCTGCCACTTCGACGTCATTGGGCGTTTGGATTTTTGATAGAAGAATCGCGTCAACTTTTGTCTTGGCAATGGCGTTTATATCTTCCAAGCCCCAAGTTGTTTCTAGTGAATTAATTCGCACAATAATTTCACTTTTAATCTGATCGGCCTCCTTAAGAAAAGTGATTATTTGATTTCTTGCAGCCGCTTTATTATTTGGATGAACAGAATCTTCGAGATCTAGAATTAAACAATCAGCGGGCAATTCAATAGCTTTTTTAAGCGCTCTATTGTTTGACCCGGGTATATAGAGTACAGATCGGCGAGGTTTAATTAAGGTTTCCATATTTACAAGGGTTTAATTCACTTGATGATTGTTAAGTATATTTGATTGCCAGCACATCTCACCAATTAGTGGTGCATCTAGGTGTAAAAAATTAATAGTTATTTATGAGAAGCTTTAATCTGAGCAGGACCAGCTTTGGCTGGATCTAATTTATCGGCAAGAATGTTGAATTTTTTTGCTGCTATGGAAAGATCTTTAGGGGAATAGTTACCCTCATTTTTTAGGCTAACCAATGCTGAAAACGCGATATGTTCAGCGCTTATTTCAAAGTGGTTACGCAGATCAGACCTTGATTCACTTAAGCCAAATCCATCAGTCCCAAGGGCTGTAAAAGCGCCAGGCACCCAGCGCTGTATACTAAGAGGCTGAGCTTTCATAAAGTCACTTGCCGCAACAAATACACCTTTTTCTTTGCCTAATAATTTTTTCACATAGGGTGTTTCTTTGCTTGTAGTTTGTAATCGATTCTCTCGTTCAGCAGCTATGCCATTTCGCGCCAACTCGTTATAACTTGTAACACTCCAAACATCTGTGGAAATTTTCATTTCTTCTAATAAATCTTTTGCTTTCAAAACTTCGTTAATGATTGAACCACTTCCAAGTAAATGAACTTTACGTTTTTTTGTAATATTTAAATTTGATTTACTGAAACGATACATGCCTTTAATAATTCCATCCTCGCAATTCTTCGGCATTTCTGGTTGAGGATAGTTTTCGTTATAAAGAGTGATGTAATAAAAAATAGTTTTATGCAATTGATACATTTGTTTGATGCCATCACAAACGATAACTGCGAGTTCATATGCAAAAGCCGGATCGTAGCTGCGCATATTTGGAATAGTGTTTGCAATAACATGCGAATGCCCATCTTGATGCTGTAACCCTTCGCCATTGAGTGTAGTTCGGCCGGCTGTTCCGCCAAGAAGGAACCCACGGCATAGCATGTCGCCACATGCCCAAATCATGTCACCGACACGTTGAAATCCGAAAATAGAATAAAAAATGTAAAAAGGTATTGTTGGAACCCCATGAATTGCATAGGCTGTTCCGGCAGCCATAAATGATGCCATTGCCCCCGTTTCGCAAATACCCTCTTGAAGGATTTGCCCATCTTTTGCTTCCCGATATGGCATTAAGGTGCTGCTATCAACAGGCTTGTATTTTTGTCCTTCGGCAGAATAGATACCTGCTTTTCTGAATAATCCTTCCATTCCAAAAGTTCTTGCTTCGTCCGGGATGATTGGAACGACATATTTACCTATGTCTTTATTCTGCAGTAGCTTTGAAAGCATTCGAACAAATGCCATTGTTGTAGAGATTGGTCTATCACCTGTGCTTTTCAGTTGGTCTGCAAAGGCTTCTAGCGATGGCGCAGATAGAGTTGGGTATTTGGTTTGGCGCTTCGGCCATGGCCCACCAAGATTTTTGCGATGTTCTTTTAAATAAACAATTTCTTCTGAGCTGCTATCTGGAATATAAAATTCTGCTGCTTTAGCTTGCTCGTGACTAATAGGTATTCCTAAACGTTGTGCCGTTTCGATACGTTCATCCGCATTTAGACTCTTTTTTTGATGAACTATATTAGAGCCTTCATGACCTTCCATACCATAACCTTTGATTGTCTTGATCAGTATAACGGTAGGTTTTCCAGAAGCTTCAGAGGCTTTCTTAAATGCAGCAAAAATTTTACGTTGATCATGACCACCTCTGCGTATAGCTCTTATTTCTTCATCGCTAAGAACTTGCATTATTCTAGATAGCTCTTCATTGTCTCCGACCCAATGTGCTCGAACTTCTGGACCACTTGATACGGAATACATTTGGTAATCGCCGTCGACGACTTCATCCATTCTTTTTTGCATGATGCCGACATGATCTCGAGCAAACAAAACATCCCATTCGCCACTCCATATTACTTTGATGACGTTCCAGCCACTTCCACGGAAGCTTCGCTCAAGCTCTTGAATAATTTTGCCGTTACCACGAACTGGCCCGTCTAATCTTTGGAGATTACAGTTAACCACCAAGATCATATTGTCTAGCTTTTCCCTGGCAGCTATATTAATTGTTCCAAGGACTTCGGGCTCATCCGCTTCGCCATCCCCAATAAAATTCCAGACCTTCCCACCATTTTCTGGTTTCAGACCTCTGTTTTCTAGATATTTAGCAAATCTTGCTTGGTAAATAGCTGAAGGAGTCGACAAACCCATTGATGCAGCAGGCATTTGCCAGTATTCCGGCATATTGCGTGGATGCGGGTATGAGGATAGGCCACCATCAGGCTGGAGCTCCCTTCTAAAATTTCTAACTTGATCTTTAGATAGAACTCCCTCTAATAAAGATCTTGCATATATTCCCGTTGATGAATGAGCTTGAACACTAACTAGGTCGCCACCATAATCTTCACTACGAGTTCTGAAAAAATGATTTAGTCCCACTTCAATTATCGTTGCCGCTGAAGCGTATGTACCAATATGACCACCAACGCCCGTTCCACTATCATAGCCCTGAAGAACAAGCGCCATTGCATTCCAGCGAATAATATTCTCTATCTTTTCCTCGATTTCAATATCGCCAGGATAAATGGGCTGTTGATTTAGGGGTATGGAGTTGCGATAAGGAGTATTAAGGGTCGCATCATCCAAGATGACATTTGCATCCGCAAGATAATTCTGTAACGCGCGAAAGATTTCTTTGGCACGATCTTGTCCCTCAGCATTTAAGAGAGATTCCATCGACTCAAGCCATTCATGGAGCTCAAGGTCTTGTGGTATGTCCAAAATAGGTTGTTTTGCTGCCATATTTCTTATTTCTAGAATTATAAAATTAGCGGACTATTTTAGCTAACCTAGTAGTGATTCGCTGCTAATCTATTAATTTTGCTATGTTTTTGAATTTGATCTAATTTTAACCTTATTTTGTACTCTTAGCTTGGTTTTTTGTAAAATTTCCTATTAAGTAATAAATTCTGAAGCGTTTTCTCTAGATTTTGGCCATATTTGGTTGTCCGAAGGTGTTATTCAGGTTATATAATTTACAAATAGATCTTAATAAATTGAACTTGATGCATGCTTTGTTTTCAAATCTAAATCTTGGACTCTAAGGGAATTACTGTTTTGACTGAGATTAGCCCACAGATAGAGGAACCTAAATATACTCCTGAAGTTGCTATTGCGACATCAGGAGTTCGCAAACGTCTGGAAAAAATAATACCGGATGAAGAGTGGGCTGTTCATGCCCCATATATTGCTGCAATTAATGAACTTAAAGATGAAAAGAATGCAGCTTTGTTGGTGCATAATTATCAGACCCCTGAGATTTTTCATGGCGTAGCAGATTTTGTCGGTGACTCATTGGCGCTCGCCCGAAGAGCAACTGAAGTCGATGCTGAAATTATTGTTCAGTGCGGCGTTCATTTTATGGCAGAAACTACTAAGCTATTAAATCCTGAAAAGATCGTTTTGATTCCGGATTTACGTGCAGGCTGCTCCTTAGCCGCTTCAATTACAGCAGAAGATGTACGTAATATGCGTAATGCAAATCCCGGTGTCCCAGTAGTTAGCTATGTTAATACAACTGCTGAAGTTAAAGCTGAAACTGATGTTTGTTGCACATCTGCAAATGCAGTTGAAGTCGTTGAGTCATTGGGCGTGGATAAGGTTATTTTTACACCCGATGGTTACCTAGCTCAATACGTTGCTACTCAAACTGATGTTGAAATAATCTTTTGGGAAGGCGCATGTGAAGTTCATGAAAGATTTACTGGTCAAGAATTAAAAGATTATCGAGATAACTATCCAGGGATTCATGTAATTGCTCACCCTGAATGCCCACCTGATGTTTTGCAAGAAGCAGATTTTGTTGGTTCCACTTCTGGAATGATTCGTCATGTTGGGGAAACTAAGCCTAAACAAATAGTGATGATTACGGAATGTTCCATGAGCGACAATGTTGCAGTTGAACATCCTGAAGTTGAATTTATTCGTCCCTGTAATCTTTGTCCACATATGAAGCAAATTACTTTACCGAGAATTTTTAAAGCTTTGCTTAATATGCAATATGAAGTAGAAATTGATCCAGCTATTGCAAGTCGAGCGCGACAATCTGTCGAGCGTATGCTTGCTATTGGAAAAAATAAATAAGTCAATATTTTAGGTTTCTAAATTGTCAAGCCCAAAACCACATATATTGGTCCTTGGAGGAGGAGTCGCTGGATTGACAGTTGCTCTTAGATCAGCTCGCTTTGGTTTTCAAGTTACAGTAATTTCTAAGCGTTCCTTAACAGAAGGCTCAAGCTTGTATGCTCAAGGTGGAATTGCAGCAGCAGTGGATAGCGATGACTCAATCGAATCGCATGTAAAAGATACGATGATTGCTGGTGCAGGGCTTTGCTCTGAAGAAGTTGTTAAATTTGTTGCAGAAAGGTCTTCTGATGCAATTGATTGGTTGTTGGAGCAAGGCGTCGAATTTACCCAATTAGATGACACTGATGAGCTTCATTTAGCGAAAGAAGGCGGACATTCAAAAAGACGAGTTGTGCATGCAGATGATGCGACGGGCTCAGCAGTAGTAGGGTCGCTTGAGAGCCAGGTTAGAAAAAATTCTAATATCCAGATAAAGGATTCTTGTATTGCTATCGATTTGATAACAACGCAGAAACTTGGTGAGTCGGGACCAAATCGTGTTATTGGAGTATATGCCCTAAATCTAGACACAGAAAAAGTTGAAACGATTACTGCTTCAGCGGTTGTAATTGCAACTGGCGGAGCTTCTAAGGCCTATCTTTATACGAGTAATCCAGACACATCTACAGGCGACGGAATTGCGATGGCCTGGCGAGCTGGTTGCAGGGTTGCAAATATGGAATTTATTCAATTTCACCCGACTTGTTTATATCACCCTCAGGCAAAATCTTTTCTAATCTCGGAAGCAGTGCGAGGTGAAGGGGGAAAGTTAGTGCTGATGGACGGTAAGCCCTTTATGGATAGTTACGATGAAAGAGCGGAGTTGGCGCCCAGAGATATTGTTGCTCGAGCGATTGACTATGAGATGAAAAGGGGTGGTTATGATTCCGTTTTTCTTGATATTAGCCATAAGCCGATTGATTTTCTGAAGGATCATTTTCCTACTATATCGAGTCGGTGTGAAGATTTCGGTTTTGATATAGCTCAAGAAGCTATCCCAGTAGTTCCAGCCGCTCATTATACTTGTGGTGGCGTGGTGACCAATCTTAATGGCCTCACGGATATTGAAGGATTATACGCTGTAGGGGAGTGCGCATTTACTGGGCTACATGGCGCCAATCGCCTTGCAAGTAATTCTCTTTTAGAGTGTTTAGTTATAGGAGAGTCTGTAAGCAAGGATATTTTGAAACGCAAAGACAAACTTTCGGTTTTAAATATTCAACCCCCTGAATGGGACGATTCTCAAGTTACTGATTTAGATGAATTGATTGTTATAACGCATAACTGGGATGAATTACGTCGCACTATGTGGGATTACGTTGTAATTGTTAGAACCGATAAGCGACTTGAACGCGCTAAAAATCGAGTAGGACTCCTCAAGCAAGAAATTCTTGAGTTTTATAGTAATTTTAAAGTTAATAATAATCTTATTGAGCTTAGAAATTTAATTGCGGTGGCTGAAATAATTGTGGATAGCGCACTCAGTCGAAAAGAGAGCCGCGGCCTTCACTATACCATTGATTATCCTGAGCCTATGGCGGACGAAATTGCTGAAGATACTATTTTGATACCAACGAATTTTTCTGGTAGCGCCATTAATTAAAATTATTTATTTTCTAATGTGCTGAGCAATTTTCTGCATAAAGAACCGAGGAATAAATCAGGCATTGAGTCTACAAATAAATGTCCCCCATCAACCATATGGGTTTGACATTTAGCGTTCGTATGTTCTGACCAAGCATCAAGTCGTGTTCTTTCAAATGTTTTATCATAAAGCCCTCCATAGACCCAAATTGGGTAATCAAAAGGAATATTATGATCGCAAACATAAGTTTCATGCGCCTTGCAATCTTCTCTGATAAGAGGCAGTAACATCTCCTCTAGTTCAGGATGTTGCTGAATTTCTTCAGGCATTGCTCCGTATTCACGAATTTCTGCAAGTAAGTTTTTGTCTGACATTTTATGCAGTGGTTCTGGTTCTGGAAGATGCGGTGCACCGCAAGCACACGGAACGAGGCATAAGGGCTCAGGTAATCCTTCTTCCCGTAGGCGCCGAGCTAATTCGAAAATCAATGTGCCACCCATGCTTGTGCCTAACAAAGCAAAGGGTTTATCCAGGTAAGATGAAATTCCCTCTAGGGCATCATTAGCTAAAGCATTGATTGAGCTCATTAATGGTTCCTCAATGCGCCACTCTCGACCAGGTAATTGTACAGCTGCAATCTCAATACTATCTGGAACCGAATTTGACCAATTTCTATAGATTGATGAGCCGCCTCCAGCGTATGGAAAACAGAATAATCGTATTTGTGACATTGGTCTTTCGAGTTGAATACTTACAAATCGTTTTTTATTGTCGTTAAAATTCATTAAATATACTCAGTTTTAATGTTATTCACTAGAAAACATCGCACAATCATCACTATAAAGATGAAATGACATGACATGCTAACCTAAATTACCCTTGTTGAAATTGGAGAAATTACATTGGAAATTGATTTAATTCTGGAGCCGGACTTAACTCCGTCGCAGATCACTGAAATAGGCATTAAAGCAGAAGAGTTTGGCATACGTGCAATCTGGACCTCAAACTATTTTGCTCATTGGGATGCTTTTTTGAGTTTGGCGCCATTAGCACTTGCAACAAAAAAGATATTGATGGGCCCTCTAGCTGTCAGCCCATTTGAAATGCACCCACTTAAAATAGCGAATGGACTGTTAACGCTTAATGAGCTATCTGATGGTCGAGCGGTTGCAGCAGTTGGTGCGGGCGAAGGCAATCTTGAAGCTATGGCATTAAAAAAGCCAGAAAAAATTGTTCTTGCCGTTCGTGAGGCGATAGAAATTATTATTAGCGCTTCCAATAAAGGACTAACAAAAGGATACGACGGTGAAGTTTTTAATGTCAATTTGCCTTGTGCTTATGATTGGCTTAAGGCAAGTCCACCTAAAGTATATGGCACTGCATATCGTCAAATGATGATGCGTATGGAAGGAAGAGTTGCTGACGGTTGCTTTATTGGGTGCACGCCTCCGGAGATTGTTAATCCTGCAATGGATGCAGTTAAGATTGGCTTAAGTAGGCGTGATGATAAGCCAAAAGATTTTCGAGTGAATACATTTTGGGGCTGGCACATAAAAGAAGATGCAGATGCGGCCTATGCGGAATCTCGACGTGAGCTGCCCTGGCGAGCACGCTTATTGGATCCTGAAATGATAAAGATGTATTTGGATGAGGATGAAGTTAAATTGGTTAGAGAATATTATGATGAATATGTTACAGAATATTTTGATCCATCTAAACCAGTGGTCAATATTCCTTTGGAAGTATCTAATCGTCTATGTGATGGATTGACATCTACCGGTGGGTTAGATTCATTAGATCAAGAAATAGAGCGATTTAAGCTTTTCGCTGCGGGCGGATTGACTGAAATTGCATTACGTTTGCATGCTGATCCAATGGATGCTCTAAAAATAATAGGTGAAAAAGTTATCCCGGCTTTAAGCAATTAGCTTAATTAAATTTGTCTCAGTATGTTATTGGGCAGAACATCAAACGCAATGCTGATACGTTGTCCGTTAGATTGAAATGGAATGGTTTGATGCCATAGCCAAGAAGGAAATAGCACTAGCTGGCCTTCAATTGGTTCATGATAGGTTAGATTTGTTTTTTTTTGGCTGAATCGGTCTGGAGCAGGACCGAATAAAAGTGAACCTGCGTTTACGTCTTTTTCATTTGTTAGATTTGGTATTTCTACGTAATACACCCCGCTTAACCATCCAATTGGGTGCATATGCGGAGCTTGCCTTCCACCCGGATTCAATAATGTTGCCCAGCTTCTTAATGACCATCGATCAGAGCCAGCCTTTAGAATTGGATGCGTAGATTGGAATTCAGTTTTATATTCTTCGACAGCAGAGGTAATTGAATTTTCTAAAAAATTCTTTAATTCTGAAAATTCTAAAGTCGCATCTAGATTTAATTCCCCTGTTTGCGACCCACCAATTGTTGATTTACTTAGAGGGTTTTGTAATAGAGATTGATCTTCTCGAATTAGCTGAGCTAATGTTGCATTAATGCTATTTTTTTGATTATCAGTTATGAATGAGTTTAGTTTGAAGGTTTTTGCTAATCTCTTATAGTCTGTCAATTCACTTGCAAGGGAATTTTTACCCGCTGCTGAAAGCGCAAGCGCATAGCTTGCTAAGATAAGGCATTCGCCAGGAAATTTTTGCAGAAAACCTTCACATAAATTAATCGCTGATTCAGTTTGATTAACTTTAATGAGGCAATTAGCCAAGTCAGAAACTGCTCGGGCATTTAAAGGATTTATCTCGAGAGCTTTCTGAAGAAGCTCTATCGCAGCATTTGTGTCTTTGAGTTCATCCAAACAGAGCGCAAGATTAATAAAAGCAATATCATCGTCTTGAGTTTCTTGAGTGGCGCTTAGCAGTATTTTTTTTGCTTCCTCAAAGCGTTCTAGGTCTATTAATACAGCTCCCTTTATTGCTAGGGCGTAAGGATGAGCATTGGAATCATTAATTGCTCGCTCACAGGCTTGAAGTGCATCAGTTTCTTGCCCAGCATCAACAAGTGCTTTGGCAAAATTGCATCTTACATTAATGTCATCTGGTTGTTCTTTTAACAAGGCCGAATAGCATTTGATTGCTTCGTTTATATGCCCCTGATGATGAAGTAGGGCCCCTAGATTGGTTAAACTTACTAGGTTTTTTGGGGCAATTTTTAGTGCTTGCCGAAAAGTTTTTTCTGCATCGTTAAAATCGCCAGCTGATATTTGGCTTAATGCCAGTTCATTGAAGGGTGCCACATCTTTAGGTGAAATAGCCGCAGCATGTTCTAGCAGACTTATGGATTGTTTAATGTCCCCATTTTCTCTTTTTAGAATGCCTTTTAATCTCAATGCTCGGGGATTTTTAGGTTCAATTTCTAGGGTTTTTGAATAAAGTTCATTAGCTGCATCCAGATCTCCGTTTTGATGAAGCTGCATAGCGCCAGCTAATGCCGCTTTAGCAGTTTTGAATTCTGGTGTAGAATTTTTCTTCACGAGTAAAAATAATCTTTCTAGGAAGTAAATAAAAAAAGAGGGTTAAATAAAATCACTACAAAATATAAGTTTCTAATTTTGCTTGAAAAGTGATACAAGAGCTAGTCGTGAATATCATTCATCCGATTTGATTTATAGCATAATGCATTCATTCAGATGATCTTTTAGGGGGGCCTAACGTGAAAAAGATTAATGTTTTACTAAGGATTAAAAGATATTTATTAATCAGTTTTATTTTTGGCTCAATATCTGTTGCTTGGAGTGGGGCGCATAATGGACCTGGTATGCCTGATATAGCGCCCACTGAAATTGAGAACCTAGGTGATGGTTTGTACACTTTCCGATGGGGCCCTTATCGCAACATTTTCCTTGTTACCGATGAAGGTGTAATAGCAACCGATCCACTTGGAATTATATCGGCGCCGCTGTATCGAAAAGCAATCAGAGGCGTAACAGACCAACCAGTTAGATATGTTATTTATTCTCATTCTCATTGGGATCATATTGCTGGTGGCTCAATTTTTAAAGAAGAGGGTGCAGAATTTATTGCGCAAGAGAAATGCGCTGAAAACCTAAATATTTCTCCTAATCCAGAGGTTATCGACGCAGACATCACATTTAAAGATTTTTATCGTGTTGAATTGGGAAATAAGAGCATTGATATTCACCATTACGGACCAATTCATGATAATTGCATGTCTGTAATGCTTGTAAATCCAGCCAACAAAATTTTTGTCGTTGATATCGTGAGCCCACCAACTGGGCGAGCACTGCCTTTCGACGCTTTTAACGATCCAGATTTTCATTACGGTAATGCTGGCCCATATCTCCAAGCAGTTGAAGATTTGGCTGAACGTAATCAAGTTAAGACTATTGTGGGTGCTCATCTTGTTCTTGGACCAGATGGGTCAGGTAAGACAATTATTTATCCTTCAACCGGCCCAGTTATAGCGCTTACCGAACGAAGAGAGTATTACGAGCAAATTTTATCAGCAGTAAAAGCAGAGCTTGATATTGGTACGCCAATACTTTCCGTGCACAATAAAATAGATCTTGATCCCTTTCGAGATATGTGGGGTTTTGACGAAGCAAAAATGAGACTTTTCCTGCAGCGAGCAGTATATTTTTATGTATTAGGTAAGTAGTTTGAATCAAACACTATAAATAAATTATCCTGCTTGGATTTGAATTCGTGCGATTTTTCCAGAGCCGGTAGCAAGATAGATAAACCCATCGAGGCCTTCGGTAACATCACGAATGCGCTCACCCCAATTGCTTAACAATTGTTCCTCTTCTAAAATTTCACGACCTTTTATCGCAATTCTATTTAATCGCATTCGGTTTAATGAACCAATAAACAGATTCCCCGACCAGCCTTTAAAATAATTTCCATCGTAAAAACTCATGCCGCTAGGAGCAATCCCAGGTTCGTAGTAACTAATTGGCTGAATAAGCCCTGGAAGTTTAGCTCTTGTGCCAATTTGTGCTCCGGTTCGACTCATGCCATAGCTAATAATAGGCCAACCATAATTTTTTCCTGCCTCAATTACATTAATCTCATCGCCACCATCCGGACCATGTTCATGCTCAAAAAGCTCGCCAGTTTTTGGTTGAATTGCTAATCCTTGTGGATTGCGATGACCGTAAGACCAAATTTCTGGAGCCACGTTATCTTTTCCAAAGAAAGGGTTATCAATTGGGACAGCACCATCAGAATGTAGACGGATTATTTTACCTAAGTGATTATTTAAGTCTTGAGCATTGTCTCCAATTCGACGATCACCTACCGCAATATAGAGGAAGCCTTTCGCATCCATTTCCAGCCTTGTTCCCCAACGGCCAGCCTCCTCACTGTCATTATTTGCAATAAAGATATCTTGTAGATCTTGAATTTGATTTTTTTCAAGACGACCTTTCGCAACTGCTAGAGCATGACCCCTTTTTGTTTTTTTCACATACGCAAAATAGAGAAATTTGTTTTCTTTGAAGGATTTATCAACTAGGACATCAAATAATCCTCCGCTTGCAACTGAATCAAAAGGGCCTCCTCCCATAACTCGATGGACAATTGGGCTTCCTGAAAGCGGGGTAGTTTTTTTTGTCTTAAGATCCAGCAGCAAAGTTTCACCACGACGAACAGTAAATATCATTGTTTTTGGATTTATAAAATCTATACCCCAGACCACACCATCAACTTGAATTATTTCTTCAAGTTCAAGCCGCATGCCTGCAGATTCAAATTTGAAGTTATTATTTTTTTGGTGTTTTTCAGCCGCAGAAATTTGAATTTGTAAAAAAACAAAGCAAATTAAAAACCCAATCCTAAGCATATAAAAGATTTAAGCCTCTTTAATTAAGCTTCTTCGGCGCAGCCACCAAAAAGCAAGCAGCAGCGGGTTGAAAAATAATGAGCTGCCACCTGATTGTTCAATGCTTTCATCTGCATTTAGAATTCCGTCTTCGTTTCTGTCCAGCGCAATTCTCTCACCCGAGCCAGGAGGCACAGCAGTAAAGGTTAACTGCTGACTAGGTGTTTGCGCCAGGGCCATTAAGGCGCTTTCTTCAAGCTCCCATTCGCTGTCACTGTCAGGTGCAAACATGCCATTAGATTGCAACAGCCATCCCCGTTGCTTTCCATCAATGACCCCTTGAACAACAAGATCTGCGTCACCCAATTGTGCTTGATTAATTAATAAATCTATACGTTCGGAAACTGCAGCATCGTAGCCAGAGGTAAGGGTTATTTGTTGACCCACGATCGGCTGAAGATAGGTTTCAGTTGCAAGAATATAAACTGATACATCAAGACGCTGTTCGTCGCCATTTGGGAAAGGGAATCCGGGACCTCGATGGAATCGAACCAGCGTGTCGTGCTTACCGTCGTGACTGTAACCATAGCCTCGAACTTGCGGACCAGTATGCCCGTGTTCCTCTTCTCTAGTAGGCCTAAAGTTATTGTGGTTCGGGCGGCCAAACATCCCAACTTTTTCATAAAGGTTTCGATAGTGAGGGATCTTTCTTAATTCGCTACCACCGGCGAAACCCATAACATTTCGACTTCCGTGAAAGCCCTGATCTCGATCTATCATATGGCAATTGGTGCAACCTCCTCCGCTAAAGAAGTGGTCACGTCCTTTTTCTTGTCTTTCCGTAAGGCTGTCATCCAAGTTTCTGACAGGATTTGGTGGCGGTATTATCTTAAATGTGAAATCAGATAAGGCCTGCATTTCGTCGTCGGTTAATTCTGAAGTTCGACCCATGAGCCCTACAAAAGCTTGGTTAAATTGTTTGAAGGCGGCTTCTTCATCCATTGAATCACCGCCTGGATCAAAACCCCCGCTTCTGTCGCCACGCCAATGCATTGGCCCCTGTCCAATCATGCCCCTAACAGTTTGGGTCATCATTGGGCCCTTAATGGGGTGAAGCTTTGATGGGCATCCTCCAGTAGGGCATCCACCCAGTCTTAGATTTGGATCAAGCAATACTGGGCCATCAGGATCGCCAAGGTCCCAAGCCAAATCATCCTTATCACCGCCAAGGTGACAGCTTGCACAAGAGACTTCGCCGTTGCTTGATGTGAAGTTTGCATCATAATGCAGAGATCTACCCGCCACTACAGATTCTGGCTCTGGATTGGGCATATTTACATGATCAATTTCTAAATTAAAGTTGGTATCAATCACCGAAATACCGTTATCAAAGCGAGTAAGGGCATAGAGTTTATTTCGCGAAGGATCTATCAATAAGCCTGAAGGCCCGCCACCAGTCAATGAGATGTGATCTTCGCCATCGGGAATAAAAGAGTTCTGCTGTAGTTCTCGCGTATTGAATACTCCAATTTTATTTGATCCTTTTGCAGCAACGTAAGTTGTCTCTCCGTCGGGGCTGATCACGATGGATTTTGGATAAGAGAGAGAATGTTCTTTCGTGCCAATTGGCGAAGGTATGACCGAATAATCGATATGTTTATTAAGATGCCTTGTTCTTACAGATCCATTAGCAGGATTTAAAATGGTTACTTGAGTTTGGTGAATGTTTCCAACTACGTTTTTCTGGAAACGTACCTCGTTTTTTGCGTCGGTGTTAGCAACAAACACACGCCCATTCTTTGGATGAACGGCCATCGAGAACAAAATAGTACCGACGCTGGCAAATGACTGAATTTCTTGAGGAATTGTTTGAGTGGCATCTAGTTCAAATACATCCAGATCTGGAAGATCAAAACGAATCATGTTGTTCCAATTGCGACCAATCGAATCTCGCCAAACATCACCATCGAATTTAACAATAAGGCCGCTGTTTCCCCGTGGTACTGGAATTCCCTCAATGTTCTCACTGGGTGCAGGAACACCCCCAGGTGACTCCAGTTCGCCGATTGCCCTAGTACAGGGCCCTGCTGAAGAACCTCCAGGACAAACTACCCCACTCGTTACGATGGTTGTTTGATTGCCTGATTTGTAAACACCAACATAAACTTTAGTGCCGTCAGGGTTGACAGCCATGGGGCCAGGAGTATCGCCAAAAAGCGATAAGATTGTTATAGGATTTCCTCCCAAGCCAAAACCTGTGTCGTTGACATCAAAAACCCATACGTCTGCCCGACCAATACCTTCCGTAGTCATCTCAATTGGATTATCTGGATCAGTATAAGGACTGTTCTGACCCCTATGTGCCGTAGTTATAAAGGCTTTACCGCTGGCAAATACTATATCTCGAGGTTCATCGCCAACTAATAGCGTTCGAATGACCCTAGGCGGATCTGCACTGACGTCGACAATACTCACTGAATCCGACAAATGATTCGCAACCCAAATTTCCGAATTATTAAGTGCTGATACCGCAATCGGCTCCATGCCAACAGGAATTGAATTTTTATGGGTTAGGCCGAATACCCCAACGGAATAGACCTCAATTCGATTATCTGGTGTATTGACAGCAAAAAGAGTCCTGCCGTCTGGAGATAGAGCTAAGGGTCGGAAATGCTCACTTTCAAAAGCTACAAAGCTTTGATCGCCTAAAACGCTTTCGTTAGCTAAAACAGAGGATTGAAAGCCAGATATTAATAATATTAGAGTTAAAATTCGTATATACATTATGATTTGATGGTCTCAAAATTATATTTGATCAATCTAGCACAGACTGCTTTTGAGGGGATAATATTAAAGAAGTTGTTCATTATGTTTGAATTCAGAATCTATAAATGCCTTTTAATCGTCTAATTATTAATCGCCAGGGGTTATATGTTTACCTTTTATTCTTGGTTTGCTTAATTTTTGGCCCATGGTCAGATGTATCAATGCAATATTTCTCAATGGATCGACAGGCCCTTGAGAGTGGAGAGTATTGGCGTTTGTGGTCAGGCCAATTTGTTCATCTTTCTTGGACCCATTTATCTTTAAATATATTTGCTCTAATCATTCTTCAACAAATTTTTGGTCGCGAGCTCAATAATTTCAGCTGGCTGCTTGGCTCTATAATAATTTCTCCGTTTATAGGTATTTGTTGGTTTTTAGCCATTAAGGGTAATTGGCTGGTATTTCAAGACTTTGACTACGTTGTGGGTTTTTCAGCTTTGCTGCACGGCCTTTTTATTTATTGTTCTTGTGTTTCATTGCGGCGTGATTGGATCTTTGGTTTGGGGGTTTTAATTGCGATTTTAGCTAAAATCATTATGGAAATTATTTTTGGCGATTCTGTTTTCTCGATCAAATTTATTGGCTCACCGGTGGCAATAGATACCCATGTTTACGGAGTGATTGGGGGCATACTTTTTTGGTTGCTGATGCTCCTTATTTCCAAAAAAACTAGATTCGAACTATAAACTTAACTATCTTTAAAACAGAAAGTCCCTAAAATTTCTTGTCTTTGATCGAGGTTGAAGCTTTTTTATCTTGTTCAATGCTATTAATCAGAATTTAGGACTATACTGATCTTAGTCGATAGCTTTAGAGAGGGTTCTTTGTGCCTATCTATCGGTTTTTTTTTATAACTTTAGTTCTCGCCTTTCAGACTGCTCATGCAGACGACAAATTAAGTCAGCAGGTAGTTGAGGCGTTTATAAAATCAGAATTAGTGAGAGTGGTTGTCGCTCTTCAAAGTCCGAATTTAGCAGAATTTTCCTACTCAAATTTTGATGATAAATCGGTTTTGCTTTCTGCAATTGCCTCTCAGCGCATTCAAGTTCTTAGCAAATTAAAAACTAAAGAATTTCAGGAAAAACTTACTTTCAAATCAATACCTGCTTTGGTTGGGTATGCATCACAATCAGGAATATTGAAGTTACTAGCTGACCCAAATGTACTCAAGATTGACCTTGATGTAGGCGGTAAAGGAAATTTGGCTCAGTCAGTTCCATTAGTAGAAGCAGATTCTCAGCATGCTAGCGGAGTTACTGGAGCCGGAGTAGTCGTTGCCGTTCTTGATTCAGGTTTAGACACAGATCACATTGATTTAGTAGATCATCTTTTGGGCGAAGAATGTTTTCTTGATACTGATGGATTGATTAATGGAAGCGGGAATTGTCCAAATGGAAGTGATCGACAATCGGGTTCAGGTGCTGCAGAAGACGGTCATGGGCATGGTACAAATGTCACTAGTATTATTTCTTCGGCGGGTCAGATTGCTCCGATTGGTGTTGCGCCTGATGCAGAAATATTTTCTTATCGTGTATTAGACGATACCAATTCATTTTATTTTGCTTCTGAAATTGTTGCTGCGCTCGATGACATTATAGTTAATCGTCCTGAGGTTAAAGTTATAAATATGAGCTTGGGCACCAATGCCCTTTTTAGCGGCTACTGTGATACAGCAACAGCTTGGGCAATAGCCGGAGCAGCAGCGATTTTCACGCTTCGTGACCAAGGAGTCATAAGTTTTGCGAGCTCAGGAAATCAGAGCTCCAATGGCCTTACAAGTTGGCCAGCATGCTTAAGTGAAGTTGTTTCAGTCGCAGCAACCAACAATGGGGATGTATTGGCAAATTTTAGTAATACAAGCTCTGCAACTGATTTGGTTGCGCCTGGTGTATCAATCACTGGGGCCGGTTTGTTTAATGGTACAAAAACCTATAGCGGCACAAGTCAAGCAGCACCTCACGCTGCTGGTTGCGCAGCTCTTTTTATTAGTTCCGGCGTTGCAAGTTCTCCCAGTCAAGTCGAATCCTTGTTAAAAAATTCTACAATTACAGTTACTGATACCGTAACTGGTTTAAGTTATCCCCGCATTGATTGCTTTCCGAGTTTTCAAAATGTAGGCATTGATATTGAGGCAAGTGATCCAATGAACTACGTTGAAACTAGGAGTTTTACTGATGAAGTAAATGTGGTCGTTCTTTCTGACGCGAATTTTGGCGCAACTCTTATTGATTTGACGAGCCTACGTTTTGGTCCGCTTAAGGCAACTTCAGTTAATTCAGTAGCCAATATTATCGACGCTAATAATGATTATCTTGATGATATTGAAGTGAGTTTTACAGTTTTTGATACTGGTATTAACTGTGAATTTGAAGATTTGGTAGAGATAAACGGTATCGATTCAGGAGGGCAATTATTCCGCGGTACTGATAGTGTAACTACTCCTGATTGCCCAACATCAACCTGTCATTAATTTAAGTAAATTAGCCCCATAGGAAAGAGAACTTATAATGTCGATATGGCTTAGTAAAAAAGAATTAAAGAAATTAGCTCCTGCTGAAAAAATCGCATCAGAATCGCCGGTTCCAACAAGGATCATTTCCAACGGAGAATTTCATCCCTTACCTCAAACTGAAAAGCAGAAGAAGGTCCAAGCCCGTATTGAAAACATTTCTAAAGATTTTGGGCAAAAACTTGGGATGGATCGTCGATCTTTCTTAAAGACTTCTTCTGGTATGGCTGTTGCATTTCTTGCGATGAATGAAATCTATGGGCCCTTGTTTTCTGTGGCCAATGCAGAGGCAAGCGATTTAGCAGCAGCAGCAGATCGCGCTGCAGAATTGGCCAATCAGTTTATCTTTGACAACCAACTGCATTTTGTTCGGGATGATTACACGAATGCTGGATTGTTGGGCCTTGGGAAATATGCTTCAGAGCATTGGAATCTAAGCATGTTGGACGAAGTTGATCTTGAGCTTTTCCGTTATAAGTTTGAAAACTTCATCAAGGAAGTTTATTTAGATAGCGACACCAAGGTGGGACTTCTTAGTGGCGCATCTTTTGATAACCCGGAGATGTGGATACTTACGAATGAGCAGATGGCCAAAACTCGTGAATTGGTTAATCGTGTTGCGGGTTCGAAGCGCCTCTTATGTCATTCGGTCATTAGTCCTGGTCAGGAGGGTTGGATGGATTCGGTTGATTATGCCATTGAAGTACTTCAACCGGATTCTTGGAAAGGTTATACGGTTGGCGATCCGCTTGAACCATCTGATTTCCCTTGGCGCCTTGACGATGAGGAGTTGATGTACCCTTTCTATGAGAAGACCCTTAAAGCCGGTATCAATACAATATGCATTCACAAAGGTCTTTTGCCTTCAGATTACAAAACATCTCAACCTGATTTATGGAAATATGCAAAAGTTGATGATCTTCCTAAGGCAGCAAAAGATTGGCCCGACATCAATTTTGTAATTTACCATGCTGCCTTTAGACCATTCCTTGAGGCGCCTGATGCAGCTGCTGCAGAATTTGAGAAAACAGGTTACATAGCTTGGGCAAGTGATCTTGCTGCGATTCCAAATAAATTCGGTGTGAACAATGTTTATGCTGAAATAGGCACTGCATTTGCTAATTGTGCAGTTACTAATCCGCGCTTGGCGGCAGGTTTATTAGGTACCTTAATTAAGGAGATGGGATTAGACAAAGTTATATGGGGAACCGATTCCGTTTGGTATGGTTCTCCTCAATGGCAGATTGAGGCTTTGCGAAGATTAGAAATTCCTGAGGATTTGCAAACGAAGTTTGGCTTTGCTCCATTGGGCAAAGCGGATAGCCAAGTCAAGAACTCGATCTTCGGGCTAAATGCTGCACCACTTTATAATCTTGATCTTTCTAAGAGATATGATCCTATCCAATTCGATACTGTCGATCGGATGAAACGAGAATACCAAGCTAGTGGTATCGGCAGAAGTAATTTGGCTTATGGTTATGTATCCCTAAAGCAAAAAGATGCTTAAAAGAGTAATTTTATGAGCACACGCGAATATGGCGAGCGAGGCTGGTTTGGTTTGGGGGTTCCTCAGGCAAATCCAACGGTTGAGCCAGAGTTTCGTCGACTTATGCCTGAAGATACAGAATGTTTTACGCTTCGTCTTCGAAGTTCAAGTTCTGATCCTCGGCAAAGAGGCCTTGATTATATTCAACTGCTTCCAGAGCTGGTTCGGGAATTTGCAACGCTGCGTTTGGATTCTTTCCTATTTGCGTGCACCGGCTCTTCTTATCTGATCACTGATGAGGAAAGCAAAGTAATTCAGTCTCAGGTTGAGGATGTTCTTTCTGCGCCGCTTATATTGGCTGCGACAGCGATTCGGAAAAGTTTGCTTGATTTAGGTGTAGAACGCGTTGCTTTACTTTCACCTTATCCAGACTGGCTGAATATTCCTGCAGTAGAGTATTGGCAACGACAGGGCTTTGAAGTGGTCGACGTTCAACAAGTTTTTACGGGCTCAGATAATACCGATCAAATCTATAAGCTTGGTAGTTCTGATATTGAGCCGAAAGTAAATAAATTACTTGAAACCACGGCGGAAGGATTTTTGGTCTCCGGGACTGGAATGCCTTCACTGATGGCCCTTGAAATGTTACGTGCATCGGGTAAACCGGCCGTATCGTCTAACAGCGCGCTCGCTGAACAGGCACTTTGTATGCAATCTGATTAAGGCAAAAAGAAAGGAATCCATAGCTGATTTCTTAAATCTTGGTCGATGACCTAGCAGTGGTTCTGACTTCCACAACATTTGCTCTTCGTTAGACTGTCTGTAATAACAAATCTAATAAATAAATTCTGTGTGGGGGAGGTCGGTTATCATGTTTAGGTTGATATCTTCAAGGTTTATCTTTGCTTTATCAGTTGCATCAACTGCCAGCATCATGCCATTGATTAGCCAAGCTCAAACTCCTGTTGACGAAATCATTGTCACAACACGTTATGAAGAGGAAAACTTGCAGGATGTTCCTATCGCTGTGACGGCGATAGGTGCCGATGCGATTGAACGTCAAGGTATTAATGATCTATTTCAGCTTGCCGAACTTGACCCCAGCGTCTCCTTTGATACTTCTTATGGGCCAGGAGATACAAGAGTTGCTATTCGTGGGTTATCCAATACTCGCGGCCGATCTAACGTGGCTTTTCTTATCGATGGGGTGGATGTTACCTCCGAAAATCAGATTGCTGCTGGTTCAGGTTTGCTCGCAAACCAACGTTTATTGACAGATGTAGAGCGTATAGAGATTGTCAAAGGTCCCCAGAGTGCTTTATTCGGACGCGCCGCTTTTGCTGGAGCGATTGCGTATACAACCCGTAACACAACCGATGTCCTTGAAGGCACCTTTGGTGTTAACTTGGCTCAGGGTAATGAATATCAGCTCAAAGGTTCATTGTCAGGCCCCATTGTGGATGGTCTAGGGTTTCGACTCGACAGTGTTGCTTGGTCATCCGATGGACGTTACAACAACAGCATATCGGGTGCAGATCTTGGGGGAGGCGAGGGCTGGGCAAGTTCTGGTGCGCTTCGTTGGGAGCCGACGGATAGTTTTGATGTAAAAGCTCGGATTTCTTACAGCGAAGAAGAAAACACCCCGCGGCCAATTGCTATGCCGCTGGCGGATGAATTCTTGCCTTTTCCTCTAGAGGCAATCGATGCCGGTATCGGAGTTGGCGAACCATTCTTTGCAGGGCAAAGGTTAGGCCTTGTAAACCATGGCACCTATTGTCCAGATATGGGAGTTTGGAATGACGGTAATCCGCTTGATCCTAATTTTGAAAACACACTTCCAGGGGTCGCACCCGGAACTCCAGGCATATGCCAACCCGGTAATCTTAGCCAAGTTTCTGATCTCCGAAATGGTAAAAATTCCATTACACATAGTGAAACTCTATATGGAACTGAGCAACCTGGCTCAACTTTGGATCTTTTTCGTACCAGCATCAGTGCCAACTGGGAGATCGATCAAGGCGTTTTTAGTTTTATCGGCGGTTACACTGATGCCGAACAGACCGATATTCATGACCAGGATTTCCAGGCATTCGGCCGCCCAGACAGGGTTGGTCAGAATGATCCATTCTTGGATTACGGAGGTACTTTGAGCGTTGGTCATCTTCAGACTGACACCGAGACTGATACACGGCAAATTAGTGGGGAGTTGCGTTTTGCAACTAATTTTGAGGGACCCCTTAATGCAACTGTCGGCTATTTGCGTTGGGATCAAAAGGTCAGCACCTTGGACCGCAATTTTATTTCGAGTTGCCAAAAAACAGTTGCTGACTATACCCCGGGCTCTGAGAACGTGATTACCGGATTGCCCTCCATAAGCGATCAAACCACACTAGGCAACTGTGATGGTGGAGAGATTTTGGTGGCAATCGACAATGTTTTTACCAGCGGAACCTCTTTAACTACTTGGCAAGACAATATTAATCAGTATTTGGTTAATGAAAATACTGTTGGAATTGATCCACGGGTGGTTCTAACGCCTGGCCGTATACCTGGGGCACCATGGAAGTCTGATACAAAGCATCAGTCGGTCTATATGCAGGTAACCGCAGATATTAACGAGACCCTTCGTTTAACAGGTGAAGCACGCTGGGTGGACGAGGAATTTGATATTTTGCGACCCAATCAATCTTCTTGTGCAAATATCTCAACAATTTATAGCACTCCATTTGGTACCTCACCTCTAGGGGCATGGCTAGAAGAAGGAACAGGACCTAATAATGATTTCTCTGTGGGAGTGCCTGACCTGAATTGTTCTGCAGTCACAGGTCTCGGGGCTTTACCAGGATCGAATTGGGAGCTTATACAAGGATCCCAATCCAGCGATTTCATTGCGCCTAAGGCAACTTTAGAGTGGTTCATCAGCGAAGATAAAATGCTTTACTTTAGTTATGCTAGGGGACAAAAACCTGGCGGCATCAACCAGCTTGCCGCTGGTGGTTCAGCTGTTACCATCGACGAACTGCGGTTTGAGCCCGAAAAAATGGATACTTGGGAGATCGGTACAAAGTCAACCTGGGCAGCAGCGGGTGCACTAATAGCTAATGGTGCATTATTTTTTAACGATTACACTGACAAACAGATTGGAACTCAGGTTCTCGTCGACGGAGTTTCTTCACCGCGTGTTACGAATGCTTCAGGTGCTGAAGTCTTGGGTGCAGAGGTTGACTTGACTTGGCTACCAGAAGCAATTGAAGGTCTTACGATTCGTTTGGCTTACACTTGGCAGGATGCGACGTTTACTGATTTCATTGACAAGTCCACAAGTCCAATTCGTGCTGCGATAGCTGGCGGTTGCGATCCCGTGCTAGCAGACCCTACTGATCCCGATGAGGGATTCACTTGCAGATTAGATCTTGGTGGAAACGATCTTGACCGACAGGCTAGAAATGCCTTCAGTAGTAATATCAGATACGTTCGATCGCTACCTGGATCTGCTACCGAGTGGTTTCTGGAGGGCGATGCTTCTTACACGGGCAAACGCTATGTCGATCAGGACAATTTTAACTATTTCGATTCTTACTGGCTGACAAATTTACGTTTGGGGCTACAGGGCGATAATTGGGATATCTTGCTATTCATCGATAACGCTTTAGATGACGATACCATTCGCAGTGGCGGCTCAGGCCCTGATTTTGCCTTACAGAATACTCGACTTGGTTTTACTGCTGGATTGGGTACGGATGGCTTTTTTGGTATTTTGCCGGAACCCCGTACTGTTGGCCTGAGAAGTAACTTCAGATTCGGTGGTTAGTCTTAATTCTTAAGTAGCGGCTTAAAATTAATAATAATCTGATTCCTTCTCTTTAAAGCGAGGAGGCTATCCAATCATCAGCAAGTTTTCTTGCTTCTTGAATTTCATTCGCCGACATATATTTGGCATTGATTATGCTCATGAAAGGTTCTTCATCAGTTTTTTGTGCCTCGAGCATGTAATGCAATTTTTGCGCTTCAATTCGATTAATTGGAGTCGCCTGACCAAGTTGTAGTAATATTGCTAAATCTGAGATCCCTGATGAAAGATTAGTAGCCGCAGCTTTTCGCATCCACTTTATTGCTTCTTTATAGTCTTGTGGAGTTCCTACTCCTGAAATGTAGGCAACAGCCATATAGAAGTAGGCTCGGGTGTTACCTTTTTCGGCCTGTCTTTGAAACTCAACAAAAATCTCCGCATCCGTATTAACTTCGGTTTCACGGGACTGATATGACTCCAGAAACACGACGTCAGCATCTGGCCCGGCTAACTCTTTTGCTCTTGCGGACCAAGCATTTGCCTTTGCTTTGTCTTGAGGAAGACCAAGACCACGCTCGTAACCAACAACAACGTATTTGATTGCGTGAGGATGATTGTTTTCTGCTGCTTTTAAATACAATTCCATCGCCTTTTTGTAGTCTTTTGGAACACCCCGACCACTGAAGTACATTGATCCAAGGGCCTTAGTGGCATTTACATGTCCGTTATCAGATGCTCTTTGCCACCAATAAGCACATTTATCGTTGTTGCGCGCAACGCCGATGCCGGCTTCATACATTCCCCCCAAAACCATTTGAGCTTGGGCATTATTATTTTCAGCCGCAACAAGAATATCGGCAAGATCATCAGCAAATATATTTTGCGAGCCCAGCAGAAAAAAACATAAGTAGAGGCCTCTGCGAAACATATTATTTCTCCATAAAAATTTCTACAATTTTAACCCTATCATGAATGTTGCCTAGCAGTCTTCGACAAACTAAATCTGCGGTCTCAGCGTGGTTTTCCTAATCATCTTCAAGATTCAATTACATTTGCTTCAGTTGTTAAATGGAATAATAATCTTTCTGCTATAAAACCTTTCCCAATTTAATAATTAGATGAGGTTTTTTTGAATTCCGGAGATTATGGAGCTGCAATATGGCAAGTAAGCGCATTATTATCAAACCTAGGACCTCTTGCTTAGGGGCTGACGTTTCTGGCATCGATCTTTCAAAATCACTTAAAGAAAAAGACAAAAAAATAATTCATTCTGCTTGGGTGGAGCATAAAGTTCTCTTTTTCAGGGACCAGCACCTAACCCCTGAAAAACATCAGGCCTTCGCTGAGAATTTTGGCTTACCGCAACCCGCCGGCTTTGTGCCGACTTTGCCTGATCATCCATTTGTTAGGCGTCAGGAACAACCGGGTAAAACTAAGAGTCTTGATATAGTTTGGCACGCTGACGACATTTTTTTGCCTATTCCTTCAAAGGGCTCAATCCTTTATGCTCTTGATGTTCCGGAGCAAGGCGGCGATACAGTTTGGTCTGATATGCAAGAAGCTTATCAGGCTTTATCATTACCTTGGCAAAGGTTTATAGAAGACCTTTCAGCAATTAATGTGCCAAACGCTGATCTTATGGAAATTGTTAAACGTTTTGGCGCAGAAGCATTTGCTAAGATTTACTCTGATGTGCCACCCGTTTCTCAACCTGTGGTTCGTGTTCATCCAGAATCAGGGGAAAAATCGATATTTGTTAATCCTCTAAACACCTCATCAATTGAAGGCCTTAGTAAAGTTGAGAGCGAAACGGTTTTGAATTTTCTTTTTAGGCATTGTCAACGCGCGGAATTTCAGGTTCGCCTTTCCTGGCTAAAAGGAACTGTCGCTTTTTGGGATAATCGTTCTACAATTCATATGGGAATAGCTGATTACGGGGATAGTCATCGCTTGATGCATCGTGTTGCGATTGCCGATACTCAAGCACCGCAATAATGTCTAGAGATAACGCGGAAATAATTGATTCTTATAACAATGCTAAGTTAGGGCCAATTCACTTAGCACCTGGTATTACCCCACTTAATTGCGCGACTTTACTCTATGCATCGTTTTTTTCGATGCTTGCTTTGACCTTTCTGAATTTTTTTCAGCCTTTCCTTTTAACCGAATTCTTCGGTATTCCAGAGGATGAGCAAGGAAGATTGACCGGAATGTTGTCTTTTTGGCAGGAGATTTTGGTGATTATCCTTTCCAGCTGGCTAGGTGTTATGACGGACCGATGGGGACGACAAAGAATGATGACCATTGGAATGTTTATTGTGGTGATTGGTTATGGACTCTATCCATTTGCACCAAATGAATGGGTTTTAATAGGCTTTCGTCTTTTCTTCGGTTTAGGCGCAGCAGCCGTCGGGGTCGCCTATGCAACAATAATGTCCGACTATCCCCAGAACAAATCAAGAGGTTCATTGCTAGCAACAGTAACGGTGCTTACTTCCTTTTCAATTATGTTAATCGTTGGGGTTTTGAATCAGCTACCAAGCGTATTCATGGAATCTGGGGCAAGCTCAAAACAAGCTGGCCTATACGTAATTGCTATTGTGATGGCAATTGGCGTGATGAATTGTTTTGTTTTTATGTTTGGCCTTAAGCCTGGTGTGCCTTCAGAAGTTAATCCTCGTGCAGGTTTCATGGACCTATTAACCGATGGGCTTAAAGCGAGCAGGAAAAATCCGCGACTAAAGCTAGCTTATGCTTCTGCATTTGTATCTAGGGCAGACCTTACTCTTACAGGTAGTTTTTTTAGTTTATGGCTTGTGCTTGCCGGCCGAGATCAAGGACTAGATACTTCTGGTGCTATGGCTGCGGCAGGAACACTGTTATTTTTGAAGGCGATGTTTTCACTCTTTAGTAACCCATTTCTAGGTTGGATTGCCGATAGAATGGGCCGCGTAGGTGGTATGGCATTCGGCATGTCAATTGCAGCGGCAGGGCACCTTTGGATGGGTTTTCAAAATGATCCTTTGTCCAGTTCTGCTATTCCTGCAGCAATTATGATGGGCATTGGAACAAATGCAGCAATTATCACTTCAGGAGCATTGATTGGCCAAGAAGCTCCTGCAAGAATTCGTGGTTCCGTAATTGGAGTCTATTCCTTATTTGGAGCAATAGGCACTCTTTTTACGAGCTTCGTTGGAGGCCAGATTTTTGATCGAATTGATCCTGCCGCGCCGGTAATTATGATCGGTATTTTTATGGTTCTGCTTTCTGTTGCGTCAATATATGTGCGCGTTGGAGATGGTGAAAAAAAGGTTTAATTTTTTATTTTATCTACTCCATCAGATTTAATATTATGTATTGATTAGTTTATTAAGAGGTGATTTATGCTCAGAATAGGATTATTTCTCATCACCAATATCGCTATTATGGTGGTTATATCCTTAGTCTTTAGTCTCTTTGGGCTTGAAGGCATACTAGCTGAGAATCAGGTTGATCTTAATTTGCAGGCATTGCTAATTATGTCATCCATCATTGGTTTTTCTGGCTCATTTATTTCTTTGGCTATTTCAAAATGGATGGCTAAGCGCAGTATGCGAGTTCAGCTTATTGATGAAAGAAATGCTGGTTCTGAAATAGAACGATGGTTGTTTTCTACAGTAAAGAAGCAGTCTCAACAGGCGGGTATAGGTATGCCTGAAATTGGTATTTTTCCATCATCGGATCCAAATGCATTTGCAACGGGCGCTAGCAGAAATAATGCATTGATAGCAGTTAGCTCCGGTTTGCTAGAGAGAATGAATCGCAATGAAGTTGAAGCTGTTCTAGCTCATGAGGTTAGTCATGTCGCGAATGGCGATATGATTACTATGGCCCTAATTCAAGGAGTCGTAAATACTTTTGTAGTTTTTTTATCCAGATTAGTGGGTTTTTTCGTTGATCGTGTTTTACTGAAGAATCAAAGAGGCTTAGGTATCGGGTATTTTATTAGCTCTATTATCGCTCAGATTGTTTTTGGCATTTTAGCAAGTACTATTGTTATGTGGTTTTCACGTCGCCGTGAATTTTATGCTGATGCTGGAAGTGCGGCGATAGTTGGACCAAGAAAAATGATTGATGCGCTAAGGTCTCTTCAGAATTCGCCTGATAAAGCTGAATTGCCTGACCAAATGGCAGCATTTGGCATTAGCGGAAAAAAAGCCTCAGGCTTTGCTGCATTATTTCTTAGCCATCCACCCCTAGAGCAACGCATTGCAGCGCTTGAAAAACTTGATCAAGTTTAGAATTCGCGATTTATTGCGAATTGAGCGAGATTAATGAGGGAGTCTTTGAAAGTTGATTCAGGTAAAGATTTAATTGAATTAATTGCCTTAATTGATGCAGCTTCAGCTTTCTTAAATGTGTAAGCGATTGATCCAGTTGCTTTAATTATTTCAGCTATCTCATCAATTTTATCCCCGCCCCCTTCAAGAATACTCATTCTGATTATGACTTGATCTTTTGCTGATGCTCTTTCTAAAGCATGAATCAAGGGAAGGGTGGGTTTGCCTTCAGTGAGATCATCACCAATATTTTTACCTAAGTTTGATGTACTTGAACCGTAGTCAAATGCATCATCCACTAACTGAAATGCAACACCAAGCTGCCTTCCATATTCTGCCATGCAATCTTCAGTAGACCTAGTTTGCCCAGCAAGTATTGCCCCAATAACCATGCCTGCTTCAAATAATTTAGCTGTTTTACGATAAATTATTTCCATGTATTCCCGCTCAGTTGTTTCTGGATCATTGCAACTTATTAGCTGGATAACTTCACCTTCTGAAATTGAATTGGTTGCATTTGCCAAGACATCCATAATCCTTAGTTGTCCAATTTCAACCATTAGCTGGAATGCACGAGAGTACAAAAAATCTCCCACTAGGACACTTGCCTGATTACCAAAAACTTCATTAGCTGTTTTTTGCCCCCTTCGAAGAGATGATTTATCAACCACATCATCATGCAGGAGAGTTGCTGTGTGAATAAACTCTATAATTGTAGCTGCTAAAATATGCTTATCACCTTTATAGCCACAGGCTTTTGCTGCTAAAAGAACTAATAATGGCCTTAAGCGTTTTCCACCGCTATTAACAATATAGCGCGATACACTGTTGACTAAGGCAACATCGCTTTTAAGTTTATTTGAAATAAGAAGGTTGACTTCAGACCAGTCATTACCAACTAGATCTCGAGCATCATCTAGGTTGAAGCCATCTTTTTTGGGTTTTGCGAGTTTCATGAGGCGGCTAATGATGCCTTTAATGATCTCTGCTGTAAAATTTTCTAAAGGTTTATATGTTTTTTGCAAAAACTTAAATTCGTTTTAGTCAGCATATATTCTCCCAATCTATTGGCTTATAACCTTTTCGTAAAATTATGCACTTATTAAAAACCATCTAAGCCATTGATTTAGTAATTCAGGTTCATTAGAATTTCGTTCCTTTCAGGTCGTAGAAATGAGTTCGCAGACATAAGTCTGCAGTGGGGAAACTAATGTACGCTGTTTTTAAGACGGGTGGTAAGCAATATCGAGCCGCTAAGGGCGATAGGCTAAAAATTGAAAAACTTGATGCCGTCGAGGGAGATAGCATTGAGTTTGAAGAAGTGTTGTTGGTTGGAGAAGGTCAGAATATCAAGTTTGGAACACCTTTAGTTTCTGATGGTAAAGTTTCGGGAAAAATCATTGCTCAGGCTAGAGATAAAAAAGTCGATGTAATTAAGTTTAAAAGACGACAAAATTATCGCCGATCACACGGTCATCGTCAGTCTTTTACATTAGTAGAAATTACAGGCGTGAAGGGCGGTACATCAAAAGAACTAGACTCTTCTGCTGAAAGCGATAAACAGGAATAAAAAATGGCTCATAAAAAGGCAGCTGGAAGTACACGTAATGGTCGAGACTCAGAATCGAAAAGACTTGGCGTGAAAAAGTTTGGCGGCGAGATTGTTATTGCCGGTAATATCCTAATTCGCCAACGCGGAACTAAATACCATGCTGGCCTTAACGTTGGCGTTGGGCGTGATCATACTCTTTTTGCTAAAGCTGACGGAGCTGTTAAGTTTCAAAAGAGAGGACCAAAGAGGCGAATGTTTGTTAACGTTGAGCCAGCAAAAGTTTGAAATAAAATCACATCGAATGTGCAAACAATCTAAATAATTCCCCCTCAATCATTTTCTTTAATGCGGCCCTTCTGGCTTAATTGTATCTTCAATAGCAACTCTATGATTAAGCCGATATTGAGGTTGAAAATCTGGCATGACTACATGTTGAGTTGAACGGTTATCCCAAATAACTAATGTTCCTGTTTTGGGCCAATGAAGGCGTACTTGGTACTCAGGTTTTTTAAGATGTCTAATTAAAAATCCAAGCAAAAGATCACTCTCGTCTTTTGGCAATCCATTAATCTGAGTCGTAACCATCTCGTTGACATATATTGATTTCCGTCCTGATTCCGGATGAATCCTAATAACTGGATGCTCTACTGGAGGGTAGTGTTCAGCAATTCTTACTCGAGTCTTATGATCAGCATACCCCCAAGAGTTTAAGCCAAATTTATCCGCAAGATCATGAACAGCGGTAAGGTCATTCAGCATTGATTGCATTGGTTTGGATAATCCTGCGTATGCCGCTTCTGTATTGACCCAAATGGTATCGCCTCCTGAAGGTGGCATATCAACTCCATATAGAAGAGAACATTTAGAAGGAATTTTTTTGAAGGTATCGTCGCAATGCATATTTACATCACCCCCAATATTTGTTTCATTGGTATATTCTTGTTTTTTAACTTCCGGTTGCTCTTCTAGACGAGGGATTGTTCCGCCCATTTGCACTTTTCCGAATACTTTTGCAAAGGATGTATGTTGGGCGGGCGTTAGTTTAAGGTTATGAAAAAATAAAACGTGGAAATGAACCAATGCTTTTTCTATTTCTTTAATTTCTAATTCATCCAATGAATCATAAATATTAAGACCCTCTATAGTTGCTCCAAGTGATCCCGCAACAGGCGTAGCCGTAAAGCTTTTAAAGCTCGGGTCCTTTCTAATTGAAGAAATTTCATAAGTCATAATAATTCCGCCATAATAAATAAAATAATAAAGAAATTTTATTCGATTATATATATATAATTTATTTTTATAAGTAGTTTTTACAGAAAGTTGCAAAGTTAATATCTATGAAATTTGTTGATGAAGTTACAGTAAAAGTCCAAGCCGGAAACGGCGGAGACGGATGCTCTAGTCTTCGCCGAGAAAAATATATTCCGAGAGGCGGTCCTGATGGCGGAGATGGCGGAGATGGCGGGGACGTTTATTTGGTTGCACGCGAGGGCCTAAACACTCTTGCTGATTTTCGTGTTACCCGTAAATTTCACGCCGAAGATGGCCAGGCTGGTCGAAGTAAAAATCGTACCGGTGCTAATGGAAGTGATCTTTTAATTGATGTTCCCTTGGGCACTCGTGTAACTGAGCAGAATACTGGGGAGATGCTTGGTGAGGTTACTAAGCCTGATGAGTATTTATTGGTTGCTAAAGCTGGGTTAGGGGGTAAAGGTAACTCCCGTTTTAAAAGCAGTACAAATAGGACGCCGAGAAAATTTACTCCTGGCAGGGCCGGAGACAAACATTCCCTGAGTCTTGAGCTTACTGTTTTAGCTGATGTGGGCTTACTTGGGTTACCAAATGCTGGTAAGTCTACTTTAATCCGGGCAGTATCCTCTGCCCGTCCAAAAGTAGCGGATTACCCTTTTACGACTCTTTATCCAAATTTAGGAGTGGTTTCTGTTGAAGCTCATCGGAGTTTTGTTATGGCGGATATTCCTGGTCTCATCAAAGGTGCTGCTGATGGAGCAGGTTTGGGCACAAGGTTTTTGAAACACCTTAATCGAACTCGCTTATTGCTGCATATTATCGATGTAGCGCCTCCTCCAGGATCAGAAGACCCAATTGAATCAGCAATTGCAATTATTAATGAGTTAAAAAGCTTCAGCCCCGAGTTAGCTACCCGCGAAAGATGGCTGGTCTTGAATAAAATAGATTTAATTGAAACCGAAAAAAACCATTTTATCCAGGAAATTATTTCTGCCTTAAATTGGACTGGGCCAGTTTATAAGATTAGCGCATTAAATAAAGATGGTACTTACGAACTTAGCGGCGACATTATGAATCGATTGGAGGAAATCGACAAAATAATTGATTTAACTGGATAGACTATGGATACGAGAATTTAATCGACTCTTGATGCGAGCAGCTTTGTTCTTATGTGTTAAGCCTTTATTAACAAGTGTATCAATTTTTGGAATAGCATCTTTGTAAAGAGCTTTCGCTTTTGCTGAATCCTTAGATTCGATAGCCTTGATGACCGCTTTAATAGCCGTGCGCATTCTTGAACGAAGAGCAACATTATGCTGTCTACGTTTCTCACTTTGCCTAGCGCGTTTAGCTGATTGTTTAGTATTAGCCAAAAGATCTTCCTTCTGTTTTCGAATCTATTATTTATTATAAGGCGCGAATTTTGGTCATTCATCTCTTTAAAGTCAATAGAAACAGCCGTATGGATTGAAGTTTGATGCTGTCCAACGCTTAACGCTTATCTGCTTGAGTTCGCAATAAAGCAAATTAATCCAAACCCCGTTAAACTTGTATCACCAATAGATGAATACCAGAAACCTTTGAGCACAAGCCCACCAAAACCTGAACCTCGGCTGCCGGAAGATTCTTATCGGAGACCCAGTCCTTTTCGATCAACCGTCGTGGTCAGCTCGATGACACTTCTTTCTAGAGCATCAGGATTAATTCGAGATGTGGTTTTTGCGCGTTTTTTTGGGGCAGGCATAGTAATGGATGCATTTTTTGTGGCATTCAAATTACCTAATATGTTTCGTCGTTTCTTTGCTGAGGGCGCATTCTCTCAGTCATTTGTACCTGTATTTGCTGAATATGATGAGCAAAAAACACACGAAGAAACAAAAGAATTGATTGATAAAGTTTCCGGTACGCTCGGTTTCATTTTATTTGCATTCACTTTGATAGGAGTTATTGCAGCACCTATTCTTATTGGTATCGCCGGCATGGGTTGGTTGCTTAATCCCGATGCCGATTCTTCGGCTAAATTTGACCTTGCCGTTGATATGCTTCGTTTTACTTTTCCCTATCTGTTATTTATTTCTCTTACGGCTTTGGCCGGCGCGATTCTGAATACTTATCAGCGCTTTTCCGCTGCTGCTTTTGTTCCAGTTCTTTTGAACTTGGTTCTAATTGTTTTTGCTGCATTTTTAGCACCTGAATTTGCAAACCCTGGTGTTATTTTAGCAATTGGTGTTTTTGTTGCGGGCTTGGTGCAACTTATATTTTTATTACCTTTTTTGGCAAGAGTTAAGGCATTACCAAGGCCTCGCTGGGGCTGGCAACACTCTGGTGTTAAGAAAATTGTAAAATTAATGTTGCCCGCAATTTTTGGTTCTTCTGTTGCGCAAATTAATATTTTATTTGACACTTTATTAGCTTCATTTCTTGCTACTGGCAGTATTAGTTGGCTTTATTATTCAGATCGATTGATGGAATTTCCTTTAGGAGTTTTTGGAATCGCGCTTGCCACTGTAATTTTGCCAAGTCTTTCTAGAGAGCATGCAGCAGAATCACTAGAAAGATTTTCTTCAATGTTTGATTGGGCTCTTAGGATTGCATTGATAGTTGCTGTCCCTGCATCGGTGGGTTTATTTGTTCTCTCTGGGCCTGCTTTAGTTACTATTTTTTATGGCGGAAAATTTTCAACTCTAGATGTTGAAATGGCGCAACTCAGTTTGATGGCTTATTCATTTGGACTTTTAGGATTCATAATGGTTAAAGTGCTTGTGCCTGGTTATTTCGCACGTCAGGACACTAAGACACCAGTCCGGATTGGAATTATTGCATTAATTGCTAATATGATTCTGAATTTACTTATCGTTATACCTTGGTATCAGTCTGAAACTATTGGGCCGCACGCTGGTTTGGCTGTTGCAACATCAATTAGCGCTATTTTAAATGCGACTCTTCTTTATCGAGGATTGCGGCGTGATGGCGTAATTAAGCATTCTTCAGGCTGGTCGAAGTTATTAGCCCAAGTTATTTTTTCCACCTTTTTGATGGCAATTGTATTAATCATGTTTTTACCTGATATCGAAGTTTGGTTATCAGAAAGCCTTTTGCAAAATTGTTTTCGCTTGCTGGTCGCAGTTTTAGGCGGTACAGGATGTTATTTTTTTGGGCTATTCTTATGCGGCATGAGACCTTCTACATTGCGTTGGAAGTCATAAAAATTTTTTAAATGTTATTTTTTAAATGCAACTAATACGTCGAACATCTAAATCTATTAATTCTTTAAAGTCGGGATGTGTTATTTCTATTGGCGCTTTTGATGGCCTGCATATTGGGCACCGTAGAATTCTTAATCGTTTGATAGAAAAATCTAATGAGCATCAATTACCATCATTGGTTTTTTCTTTTGAACCCACGCCTAAAGAATTTTTTAATCGCGGTGAGCCGCCTGCTCGCTTGATGTCATTTAGAGAAAAATTTAAGGTTTTAGAAGAGCTTGGGCTAGATATTTTCTTCTGCCCCGCTTTTAATCAATCTATGGCTAACTTAGAGCCGTTTGATTTTATTGTTAAATTGCTTGTGGATTTTCTTAATATTAGACATGTTGTGGTTGGCGATGACTTTCGATTTGCTCGAAGACGTTCTGGAGGTATTGAACATTTGCAGCAAAAAGGAGCAGAGCATGGTTTTAGTGTTGAGATGGTTTCAAGCGTAATTGATGCTGGACGTCGAGTATCAAGCACCGCAGTTCGCGAATCCCTTGAATCCGGTAACCTTGAAGATGCTAGGCAATTGCTTGGTTGTTATTATCAGATGGTTGGTAAAGTTGTCGAAGGAAAGAAGCTGGGCCGAAAACTGGGAATGCCTACAGCTAATCTCAAATTAAATCGGCAGTTAAGTCCCTTGCAAGGTATATTCGCTGTTCGTGTTAGCGGCCTTCCGTGCTTAGACGCATCGATTGATTGTTTGAATGGAGTCGCTAGTATAGGAACACGTCCTACAATCGGAGGCTCTGAACCTCTATTGGAAATTCATATTTTTGATTTTGATCAGGATATTTATGGAGAGCACTTGCAAGTAGATTTTATTGCTAAGTTGCGAGATGAAGAACATTTTGACAATTTGGATACGCTTGCTAAGCAAATGTTCAAGGATGCTGAAATAGCTAGGACCCTTTTGGCGGATAAATAATTAGCTTTAAGTGATTTAGAAAGTGATGGACTACAAAAAAACACTCAATCTTCCCCAAACTAATTTACCGATGCGCGCAAATTTGGCAAAGCGCGAGCCAGATATATTAAAGAAATGGGAAAAGCAGGATATTTACCAGAAGATACGTGAATATTCGACAGGCCGTCCGCTATTTTTTTTACAGGATGGACCTCCTTATGCGAATGGCTCAATTCATCTTGGTCATGCGGTTAATAAAATTCTTAAAGACATTGTTATCAAGTCTAAGACCCTCGCAGGTTTCGATTCACCTTATATTCCTGGTTGGGATTGCCATGGACTACCTATTGAGTTACAGGTTGAAAAAAAACATGGCAGAGTAGGTAAAAAATTATCTGCATCAGAATTTAGACAAGCTTGCCGAGATTATGCTCTAAAACAAATTAATTCGCAGCGAGAAGATTTTATTCGACTTGGAGTGTTTGGCGATTGGCATAATCCCTACCTTACTCTGGACAAGTCATTTGAATCAGATCAAATTCGAGGTTTTGCCAAAATAATTGAAAATAATCATTTACAACGTGGTTATAAACCGGTGCATTGGTGCCTTGATTGCGGGTCTGCTTTGGCAGAAGCAGAAGTTGAGTATCAAGATAAGTTATCCACTGCTATCGATGTGCGTTTTCCCGTATTGGATGTTATCGATTTAATTAGTCGTTGCGGCGCAGAGCCCATTGGAATTGATAAATTTAAAGCTTCGGTACCAATTTGGACTACCACTGCCTGGACATTGCCAGCTAATCAGGCTGTAGCTCTCGGACCGAATATTGATTATTTGCTGATAGCCACGGATATTGATGATCAACGCGAGTTGCTTGTTTTAGCAGCCGATCTTGCAGAAACTGTTCTTAATAGAATAAATTCGGCAAATGCTGAAGTATTGGCTAAATTCCACATTGAATCACTTTTGGGATTAAAGCTTCAACATCCATTCTATGATAGAGAGGTTCCCATCGTTGAAGCCGATTTTGTTACTACAGAATCAGGAACCGGATCAGTTCACATCGCACCTAGCCATGGACATGATGACTTTGCAGTTGGCATTAAAAATAAATTACCGCTTGAAAACCCAGTTGCCAGTAATGGCACATATATAAATTCCACAAAGTTTTTTGCGGGCCAGCATGTTAATAAAGCGGGTGAATCTATCATTGAGCTCCTTAAAGAACGAGGCCAATTATTGCATCAGCAATCTTTTGAACATAGTTACCCTCATTGTTGGCGCCATCATTCGCCTTTGATTTTTCGTGCGACTCCTCAGTGGTTCATTAATTTAGAGCAAAACGGATTGCGTAATGATTCTTTAGCCGCTATCGAAGAAGTTAATTGGATTCCTAATTGGGGACGCCAGCGTATTGAATCAATGTTGGAAGATCGACCGGATTGGTGTATTTCTCGTCAGCGGACTTGGGGAGTGCCAATACCTTTGTTTATTAATAAAGAGAGTGGGGATTTACATCCAGACTCCATAGAATTAATTCATAAAGTGGCAGATCTGGTTGGAGAGGAGAGTGTTGATGGCTGGTTTGACCTTGATCCAAAAACTTTGCTTGGGGAAACAGCAGATGAGTATGAAAAAGCTACCGATACTATGGATGTATGGATGGATTCTGGGATGGTGCATTACTGCGTTTCAAGAAGCCGAAAGGATTTACCCCAAAAAGCAGATTTATATCTAGAAGGCTCTGATCAGCATCGAGGATGGTTTCAAAGCTCTTTGCTTACTTCAACCGCTATGTTTGGTTCCGCGCCATATCGGCAATGCATGACCCATGGTTTTACCGTTGATGAGAAAGGGCGAAAAATGTCTAAGTCGCTCGGAAATACTATTGCCCCTCAGAAGGTTGTAGATAAACTTGGGGCTGATATTTTGAGACTTTGGGTAGCATCTACTGATTACAGTAGTGAAATGACTGCCTCAGATGAAATTTTGAGCCGAATGTCAGATTCATATCGACGTATTCGAAATACCGTTCGTTTTTTATTGGGGAATTTAGATGGTTTTTCTGCAGATGTCGATTTAGTGAGACCGAATCAATTAATTGATTTAGATCGTTGGGCCATTATTAGAGCATCAGAATTACAGGCAGCAATTCTTGAATCTTATGAAGAATATTCTTTTCATCGTGTTTGCCAAGATATACATAACTTTTGCGTTGTGGATATGGGTGGTTTTTATCTTGATATTTTAAAGGATCGACTTTATACAACAGGCCCTAAAAGTTTAGCGCGAAGATCTGCTCAAACGGCTATGTACCACATTGTTGAGTCGATGGTGCGATGGCTTGCTCCTATTTTAAGTTTTACTGCTGATGAAATATGGAATGAATTACCAGGCTCTAGATCAGCTTCAGTATTTTTATCCGATTTTAAAAAAATACCATCTATTGAGCCGCCAATTGCTAATTGGAATAAAATAATTAATGTACGTGAAGATATTTCTAAAGCACTCGAAGCATTAAGAGACTCCGGGCAAATTGGCTCAGCTTTAGAGGCTAGCGTAACTATTTATGCTGAGGATGAAATTGAAAATTCTTTAAACACCCTTGGCAATGAGTTGCGATTCGTTTTTATTACCTCTGAAGCTAAAGTAATGCCTTTAAAGGATGCCCCCGATGATGCCTTGCATTCAAACGGTTATCGAATTTCAGTTGAAGTTAGTAATTATGATAAATGTATCCGATGTTGGCATCGTCGAAGTGATGTTGGCAACGTTAAGGAGCACCCAGAGATTTGTGAGCGATGCGCTGATAATGTTTCTGGCAATGAAGAACAACGCGTTTTTGCTTAATTTTTCAAATTAAACTTTTAATCAATATGCTTTTTAAAGGCAAACTTATGCACGATAAGAAAGGAGCTAGTTTTCGCCTATTCTTTTTTTTGATTTTTGCTTCTTTGTTAGTTGGGTTAGACCAATTTACAAAAGCAATCATTGTTGAGAGGCTCATAGAGTTTGAGCGTATAAGAGTCTTACCAATTTTTGATATAGTTCGATTCCATAATACTGGCGCTGCATTTAGTTTTTTAGCTGATGCTAGCGGCTGGCAGAATTCCTTTTTTACTGTAATTGCTTCTTGCGTTAGCCTTGGCATCGTTTGGTATTTATATTCATTGCCCGAGAAGGGGGCATTGACGCTTCATTTTGGCCTATCTTTAGTTTTGTCAGGCGCAGTTGGGAATCTGATTGACCGCTTGCATTATGGTCATGTTGTCGACTTCCTATTATTTTATTATGAAGATTGGTCTTGGCCAGCATTTAATGTGGCCGATAGCGCTATTACTGTTGGGATATTATTGATTGTTTTGGATAGTTTATTTCTTGAGTCTAAGCGAATCAATTTGAATAATTAAAATTATGTTTTGATAAAACCTCTTCCCATTCATATTATTCTTCAGGCCAAGT
>JAYZVL010000011.1:0-22425 GCA_036155675.1 Pseudomonadota bacterium
GTAGCAGAAGAATTTGCCATCTCCACCACACTGTCTCCGCATTACATTGCTTGGACCGAATACATGGTTGATTTATTTCAACAGACCAGTCAAATAGCCGCGCATTTTGATTGCGTTGATTGTGCCGATGCGATTAATTTCAACTCAAGACGTGATTTTCTGCACGAGTATTTTTATCGCTACGGTGATAATGATCAATATGTTGGGCATTTATCTCAGCACCCCACCCTAGGTGAGACTCGATTCTGGGAAGGTTATAATTTTAGCCTGACAGACTCGAATGACTTGAGCCATAGCAATACGACCATCCATTTGTTGTCTATGAACGGTGAAACAGAATCCTGCAACACCGATGAAAGTATTTGTATTGATTTTTCTAGCCTTGCCAAGACGCTCGATGAAAAAACATGGTCTGGCGATATTATTAATGACGGTTACGCAAGGAATTTTCCGAAGTTTGATGTTTTCCTTAACGGTTATTGCAAGCAAGCAGTAACAATAGCTACTGACCCTTTGTATGAATTTTGCAATAGTTTTTGGTTAACCGAAGCTGAATCATGGCTGCCGCATCGTCGGCTTATAGGTTATGTAAATATGGGGGCGTTTAATCGAAATCTAATGCTTAAACTCAGGCAATCGGCGGATAATAATCAAGACGGTCTTTTAGATATAACGCTTGATAAACAACTGTTAACTTACATTGTGTTTTTATACAAAACGATAGCAAAAAGGAGTAGCTAAAATTGAAACCATTACTCCGCAGCTTGGCTTTAGCGCTTATCTCGTCTTCTCACCCATCCCAAGAGACCCAACGCCGAACCGAACAACCAAACGGCAGCCGGAATCGGCACTAACGCGACGCGCGCGGTGAGTACATCGTTCGTGGATAGGTTGCTTTGGTATTCCAATTCCCACATCCATTCTTCATTGATGCGTTTATTGGTGATGGTTGAGAACGTTCCATTAATCGTATCTGCAATTAAAATATCAAAACTGTCATCAAGCGCGAGTGCGGCATATTCCACATCAAATTCTAAGGTGCCGTCGAGTGATGCCGTACCGGTCACCGCCAGCACATCGTATTCGGTTCCGGCTGCTAGACCCTCGATCTCTATTAACAAGGTCGATGAAGCATCTTGGGTGTAGTCACCATCAACCGTGGTGATACCTGGGGACCTACCCGGCGCTAAAATACCGCCGTTAAGGTTAAGGTTACCGTTAAATTGAGTCACCTTGAGTGTTCCGCCGTCTAGATTAAACGTACCGGTGTTATTGATCGTGTCAGCACTGAAGACGCCGCCAAAAACGGACATGGTGCCTGAGTTATCAATGATGCCTTCGCTGATGAGCTCGCCGTTATTATTAAACGTGCCGCTGTTATCAATGGTACCGTCGTTGCTGAGATTGCTGTTATTGCTGAAAATACCGGAGGTGTAAAGATTGGCACCATCACCATTTACAAAACTTCCGTCGTTGGTTAACTCACCAAAATTATCCACGACCTGATCGTTGTTCAGCGTTCCGTCATTATCCAGGGTGCTGTCAATGGCGTTGTACACGCTGTCGAAGTTATTGATGGTGCCGTCGCTGTGCAGTGAACCGCCGGTGGCATTTTCTAGTACTGAATAGTTATTGATAATGCCGTTCGGTGAATTGTAAATCTCGTGTGAATTTGTGACCGTGTCATTATTTTCAAGGGTGCCAAATTGTGTTAATACACCAGCATTATTTAATGCCCCGTTGTTGTAGATATAACTGCCGCTGTGATTTATCAATTCCCGATTATCATCTGTGATGTTAAGTATGTTTTCATTGTAAATGATGCCGTGGTTTCTCATGGCGTTGCCGACACCTAAGCCTAACTGCGACACATCAAAGGTTGAGTGATTGGTAATGACGCCGGTTGCTTGGTTAAGAAATTCCCCGGTTTGTTGAAATACTTCAGTAGAGTTAATAACCATAGTGCCTTCGTTAAAAAATGAAGCATTAGCATTGTTGGAAGAGTAATCTCCATTGACATTCAAATCCCCGTAGTTGAAGAGTATGTGTTTGTTGGTAAGCCCACCGTTGGCATTAATGATGCCGTTGGAGTTATTGGTTACAGTCCCTGTCCCGTTAAGGTCGAAGTCATTAGAGAATTCACCTTCGATGGTCAGCACAGCCGAGTTGTTCAGCACGGACTCATTAGCCATCTTCTGGTTGGCATTAAAAGAACCGATGATATTGTTCAGCGTTGCGCCTTCCGTATTCGTGAAATCAACGTTTGTGAGAGTGAAGGTGCCATAATTATTAAAAGTGCTCTGATCGGCAACGGTGAGATTTACGTTAGCGGTAAAAACTCCCGAATTACTTATTTCGCCCTCATTAAAGACACTGTTGTTCGCGGTGAAGGTTCCGTTATTTATAAATCTGCTGTTAGCGGAAAAGTTGGAAAAAGATCCATCAAAGGTCATCACGCCCAAAGCATTGTTGTTTATCAAATCATAATTCTGAAATTGATTAACATTAGTCAATGAGCCGGCGTTGTTGAGTGTTCCAAAATTTTCAAAAAAACTACCGAAGTCATTGATGAATGTGCCATCGTTCTCAAATAAGAAATAATTATTTATGCCTGAATTATTTTGCACCGTTCCTTGATTGGATAACGTACCATCATTACGGAGGAATAAACCGTTGTTGGTGATGGTATCGCCGATTGCATTGGTTAACGTGGTGTTATTCGGATTGGTCAGCGATTCTCCAGCATTAATGGTGATATCCGCCGCATTGACCTTGATGGCAGCAAACAAAGCAATGAAAACGAATAAATACGTTTGCAGGTTTCTTAAAACCATCAAATGAATCCTAATACAAAAAACCCGACACAAGGCCGGGCTTTTTAAATCATAAATTAAAAACTACAGATTATTTTCTACGCATCCAGCCTAAAAGGCCTAAAGCGGAGCCAAACAACCAAACGGCAGCTGGTATTGGAACCAATGCCACGCGTGCGGTGATTATATCTGTGGTGCCAACAGCATCCAGATCGTATGACAGCTCCCACTTCCATTCTTCATTAATGCGTTTATTTTTTATAGTAGCAAAAGTTCCTGAAATCACCTCGGCTGACAAAATTTCGAAACTGTCGTCCAAGGCTAAACTACCGTAATCCAGATCGAAGTTGAGCTCGCCATCCAGGGTTGCGGTTCCAGTAACAAACAATGAATCGTATTCAGTGCCCTGAATCAATCCTTCAATCTCAATTAATAGGGTTGAGCCAGAATCCTGAGAATAATCACCAGTGATCGTGGTTATACCTGGCGATTGACCTGGAGCTAAAATACCGCCAGCGTTGTTAAGATTACCGTTGACGGCAGTTGTATTTAAAACACCGCCAGTAAAATCAAAAGCACCACCAATAAGATCAATGTTCGTGGCTTCCAAGCGTCCGCCAAAAACAGAGATGGTTCCACCATTTTGTGTCAACGTATTGGAGATAATCGTTTGAGAACCGGATAACAAGTCGAAGGTTGCACCGGCGTTGACTGTAACCGTAGATTGCTCAAATGATGCCCCGGTGGTGTTTGTGAATGCACCTGAGATATCAACGCTGCCGCCGCCATTCACGTTTCCAGTGTTAGAGAAAATTCCAATATCAGACCATGTCCCGTCGTTTGCAAATGTGCCGTTATTATTAAATTCGCCGTTATTGGTTAATGAGTTGGTGTTTTCAAAATAACCAAGATTGCCGTTGTCCAACAACCCACCGACATCATTAATAATGACACCATTAACTCCATTGACAAAACTCCCATCGTTATCGAGCGTTCCTGAGTTAGCGATATTACCCTCATTGTCGAGCGCCCCATCGTTAAAAAAATCTCCGCCAGCAAAGGTGCTCAATGTTGCGCCGTTGTTGTTCGTTATAGTGCCAGTGCTGTCAACGACTCCACCTGAATTGGTATTAAACGTACCGTAGTTATCAAACAATCCGCCCGGGACAGTTACAACCTCACCATCGTTAGCAACAACACCGTCATTATCGTATGTGCCTTCAGCAATAATTCTATCGCCGAAAGCATTGATCACTGTGCCAGAATTGGTAAACGTAGTACCAGAAGGAATAGTCGTGTCCGCTGCATTTGCGTTAAAAGCAATAAAAGGAATCGCACTAAGGAAAAAAATTGCATAACGTAAATCGGGACTTATTGAAGCATTAGTAGAGGTCATATAATTATCTTTATTTTTATTAAGTCCTAAGCTGGAGTAATCGACCAAACTATTGGTTCGGCAAAATCAACTTAGAAGGAAATTTAAAATTGCTTGTTTAATTGTTATTTTTATTAAGCGGGGTAAATATTTAATATTTAACCAACCTTTTTCTTATAACCCGATATTGATCTAAACCTTAGTCAAAATCAAACCATTAAAACCGGTTGCAATTTTGCCCTCATTTGATTGAATAAACTGGTAAATTATGGCGTCTAGACAGATCAATAAAAATAAATAATTAGAATAACTTAACGCATCTTTCTAAAATTTATCTTTTATAGATGCGACTCTTTAGTTGATTGCTGGCATTGCTTTAGATGGTAATCTGAATCAATATTCCACCTAAATAGCGCTACAAGCTAATGATTAAGATTCAAGCAAAACGGATAAACAGATGAAAATTGAAATTATTTTTGGTCCCGATTACCCGCCTGAAAAACTGACTGAATTAATCGTCATGGCTGAGAATTACGGCATTCGGGCCGTTTGGGCTTCAAATTTTTGGGCTAATTGGGACCCCTTTATCAGTCTCATTCAACCTGCCTTAGCCACCGAAAAAATTGAACTGGGTGTTCTTGCAATCAGTCCGTTTGAAATGCATCCAGTAAAAATAGCCAACTCTATTATCAGTCTTAATGAAGTCAGCAAGGGACGAAGCATGGTAGCAATTGGTGGCGGAGGTGGATTAATCAAAGTGATGGGCACCGAATGGAATCCAAAAAAGATGCGTATTGTTAGGGCGGTTCGTGAAGCCATCGAAATTACTCAAGGTGCCGCATCGGGAGAATTCCATCAACCTTATCACGGTGAACTCTATAATTTTGATCGTCCGCATAAATACAAATGGATCGAGAACACTCCAGCCAGAATTTATGCTTGTGCAACGGAACCGCAAATGTTGCGCATGGCAGGTCGGGTAGCTGATGGTATACAAATGAGTGATATTGCTTTACCGATGGTTGATAGCGCGATGGAAGACATTAAAACCGGACTGGCTAAACGTGATACACCAGCTAAAGATTTCAGGATCAGTAATTTTTGGGCTTGGCATATTAAAGAAGATAAAGAAGCTTCTTATTACGAAGCTCGCCGAGAGCTAGTTTTCAGAGGGTCTCTACTTCCACCCTATTCCCTGCAGCATTTTCTGGAACCAAAAGAGGAAAAGCTGGTTATAGATAATTGGGAAAGCTTTGCTAAAGCCTACTGGACAAAATCCGGAGAAGTTGAAAATGTGCCACCTAAAATTGTCTCTCATTTAGTCGATGAATTGAGTTCATCTGGAGACTTTAGCGATATCGATAAAGAAATAGATCGCCTTAAGAAGTTTGAAGAGGCAGGCCTGACGGATATCGCGATTCGATTGTTTGATGATCCGATAGCCGGTTTAAAGGTTATCGGCGAGAGATTAGTGCCCGCATTTTCTTAAAATTGGCTTATTTAATCGATCTTAAGTGCTGGCGAAGACCTTGCTTCAACTCTTTACGCTCTAGAGCAAAATCAATATTTGCTTTGAGGTAGCCCAACTTATCGCCACAATCGTAGCGTTTGCCATCAAATGGCAGTGCATAGACAGACTGTTTTTTCATCAGTTCGGCAATCCCATCGGTAAGCTGTATTTCGCCTCCTGAACCCTTACCAATATTTTCCAACACAGAAAAAATCTCTGGGGTCAGTAAATAGCGACCAACAACCCCTAAATTTGATGGCGCATCCTCGGGATTCGGTTTCTCAATAATTTCATTAATTTTATAACTAGGGTCAACAGCAGCAATCCCGTAACTTAAAGTTTTTTCGCCGGGGATTTCCTCAACAGCAATTACACTTGATCCATGTGCTTGGTAATGATCATTTAATTGAGATAAACAACCTTTGGAGGAAAGAATTAGGTCATCCGGCAAATGCACGTAAAATGACTCATCAGCAACGGCTTCCTTAGCGCACAATACAGCATGCCCTAAACCAAGTGGTTCATGCTGAAAGACATATTCAAACGTCGCGCCTTCAGGCAAATTATTTTGAATTGAGGCCACAAGATTTTGTTTGCCTGCGTCATCTAATGCTGCTGTAAGCGCTGTATCTTCTGCAAAATGATCCTCTATAGCGCCTTTAGAACTGTGAGTTATAAAAATAAACTTAGTAACACCAGCATCAATAGCTTCATCAACTGCGTATTGAATAAGCGGTTTATCAACAACCGGGAGCATTTCTTTGGGCACAGCTTTGGTAGCAGGAAGAAAGCGTGTACCACGTCCAGCGACAGGAAATACTGCTGTAGTAACTGAATCAGTCATTAACAATCTCGATTAGTGAACCATTACCCATTGCTTCTTTTAGATCTCTCAGTCAATTTATTTATCATCAGCAGGCTCAACTGCATCCCAATTTCTACAACCCGGGCACTGCCAAATCAATGAGCTGCTTGAGTAACCACAAACTCGACATCGATAAAGTGAAGCTTTAGAAATAAGCAATCTAAGTCCCTCACGCACGCGCTGAAGCGCAGAATAACGAACCGAAGCATCACCGCTTTCTAAGGTCTCTTTATTTACAAGATGTGACAGACTTTTATCACTAACGACATAGTTTCGTAGACACTCTAAAGCGCTTTCGTTATCAATTTCTTTGTCATGAGCAACCGCTAAAGCAATAAGTTTTTGAAAGCTCGGATTTTGAGGGCTCAGTTTATTCAATACATTAGATAAATAAGACTGATCACCTAACTCACGGCATGAAGCTGCGAGCCTTGGGACAACTTCAATAATAAACTTTGGTTGAGATTCGAGGATTTCGCTATAAGACTTACATGCAGCTTTGAATTTATTTTCGAGCCGATCAATATCTGCGAGCAGAAGCTTCGGTCGAACAGCCTTTGGATTTATAGTTAGCGCCTTACGTAAAATCTCTCGGGCACGATTAAATTCTTTTTTGGACAACTTAACATGTGCTAACTCACAGAAATAATGTGCAGCCCGGTCAATATTTGCATCGGTTTTATTAGATTTGCCTAAGTTTTGAAAGAGTTCGATCGCCTTACCCCAATCATGGGTTGATTCATAAATATAAATCAGTTTTTCGATTGCATAAATTTTGTGCTCATTAGACTCTGCCAACTGTTGGAAGAGTGCCTCAGCTCGATCGAATAATCCGGCGCTCAGATAATCATCCGCTAAAGATATGACAGCCTGACTCCGATGAATTTCACTCAAATTTGGCCTAGCAATAATATTTTGATGTACTCGTATTGCTCTTTCAAATTCTCCGCGGCGTCGAAATAAGCTACCTAAGGCAAAATGAGTTTCCAGTGTCTCATCATCCACTTCCACCATTCGCATAAAAACTTCAAGGGCTTGATCAGGCTGTTCATTTAAGAGGAAATTAATGCCTTTCATGTAATCAGCTTTAATGGGGCTTGGGTCTGAGAGCTGATCTTCTTCGCTATCACCAAATCGTGCAAAAAAATAGCCTAATGCTGCTGCTAAAAACAGCAACCCCGTAAGCAAGAAAGTGGACTCAGTCGGCATCTTGTATTGGCATATTTCGAAGAGACTTTACTTCCGCTTCAGCAAGCTTTAATGCCTTTCGAAGCTGGCGTCTTTTAGAAGCTCCTTTTAAGAGAAATAAAACAGAACAAAGCATGCCTAAAATCCACCCCGCACCTAAACATAGGATTAAGGCCATAGATTTCTGAATCTCAATCTCAATGAATGCTAGGTCAAGTTTTATAAGTCCAGGATTACTGGCCGCAAAAATAACAGCTATTGAGAAAGATACGAGAATCGTAAAGATGTAGATGAAGTACCGAAACATTATAGACTGCAAAACCTAAATTAAGGGTTAGCGTTAATTTAAAGCGAGTCCTGTTAAATTAAATCAATCGATTGCGGGTAAACAACCGAATGAAATTAACTTTTAATAGGTAAATCTTTACTGTCATTAACTCGTTGCCGTAACTCTTTTCCCGGTTTGAAATGAGGTACATATTTTCCGGAAAGCGCAACAGCATCACCAGTTTTTGGATTACGTCCCATTCTAGGGGGACGAAAATGCAGTGAAAAACTACCGAAACCTCTAATCTCAATCCGGTTTCCACTGGATAGAGAATTGCTCATTAATTCAAGCAGGTGTTTAATAGACAGCTCCACATCTTTTGCTGGCAAATGTCTTTGTTTACGGGCAATAACTTCGATAAGTTCTGATTTAGTCATATCAGGTCGCAAACTCCCTATAAAACGTTATTTTTTATTTTTTTGGATTATGAATTATATATTAACTGAGTTACAAGATTAATTATGACTCAGGTTCATTATTGTTCATTTGTTCTTTTAGCAAATCCCCTAAAGTAGCTCCGGAAGTACTCGCTGCTGCGTCACTCTTATAGCTTTCAACAGCTTCAGCCTCTTCATGAGCCTCTTTAGCTTTCACAGAAAGTGAAATTACCCTACTCTTTCTGTCAATACCAGTAAATCGAGCCTCAATTTGCTCACCGGCCTTTAGAACCGTTCGAGCATCTTCAACAGCATCTCTTGATAATTCAGAAGCGCGAAGCTGACCAAAGATTCCTTCAGCAAGCTCAATTGAAGCTACTTCTGCCTCAACCTCAGCAACGGTTCCTTTTAAGATACTGCCTTTGGGGTTGTTAGCAAGGAATAATGATAGTGGATCTTCATCCAACTGCTTAATACCCAGCGAGATCCTTTCTCTATCTGGATCTATTGCTAAAACAATAGCCTCAACTTCCTCTCCTTTGGAGAAGTTCCTAACTGCATCATCACCTTCATGCTCCCAAGAAATATCAGACAGATGCACCAAGCCATCAATTCCTCCCTCTAAACCAATAAAGATTCCAAAATCAGTAATTGATTTGATATTACCAGTAACTTTGTCGCCCTTTTGAAATTTTGATGAGAATTCAGCCCAGGGATTAACTTGGCATTGTTTCATGCCTAGTGAAATTCTCCTTCGCTCCTCGTCAATTTCGAGAACCATTATTTCAACTTCATCACCTACCTGCACAACCTTAGCTGGATTAACGTTCTTATTAGTCCAATCCATTTCCGAGACATGAACAAGCCCCTCTACACCCTCTTCAATCTCAACAAAGCAGCCATAATCTGCGATGTTTGTTACTTTCCCAAACATTCTTGTGTCGGTTGGATATCGTCGAGTTATTAACTGCCAAGGATCAGCGCCAAGCTGTTTAATACCAAGAGAGACTCGATTTTTCTCGCGATCAAAACGCAGAACCTTTACATCAATCTCATCACCTACATTCACAATCTCTGTGGGATGCTTAACTCTCTTCCATGCCATATCTGTAATATGCAGAAGACCATCAATCCCACCAAGATCTACGAATGCACCATAATCTGTAAGATTCTTTACAACGCCTTTAACGGTTGCGCCTTCAGTAAGATTCTCAAGCAACTCATCACGTTCAGCGCTGTACTCTTGCTCAACTACAGCTCGCCTAGAAACAACAACATTATTTCGCAACTGATCTAATTTAATAACTTTGAATTCAATTGGTTTACCCTCAAGATAAGAAGGGTCTCTAACGGGTCTAACATCTACAAGAGAGCCGGGAAGAAAAGCGCGAACAAAATCAATTTCTACGGTATATCCGCCCTTAACTCGACCATTAATAACACCAGTAACAATTTCAGATTTCTGATGTGCAATTTCTAGCGCCTCCCAAGTTCTAGCGCGCTTAGCTCTTTCACGTGATAATCGAGTTTCGCCAAAACCATCCTCAACGGCATCTAAAGCAACTTCGACTTCATCACCAACAGCAACTTCGATATCGCCGTTTTCATCGCGAAACTGAATAGAAGGTATAACGGCCTCAGATTTAAGGCCCGCGCTTACAATAACAACTTCAGGAGAGACCCCAACGACCGTACCTGTAAGTATAGTGCCGGATTTAATTGAATCACTAGCTAGACTTTGCTCGAACAGTTCTGCAAAACTTTCTGACATTATTAATAAAAATGCCCTAAGGCATTACCCGTTTAAAAAAAATCAGCGTTTTAAAAACGCCTACCTTAATAAAATACCGCTATTCAATTAATAATAACGGCCCGAAGATTTCAAATTAACTACCGCAAAGTTATGATGTCAGGATATACCTCCTGAGCCCAACCCAATGCAGTTTCAAACACTCTCTCAATACTTAAGCCGGAAGAATCTAATATTCGTGCATCTTCACAAGCCTTAAGAGGAGCAACCGAGCGATCTCGATCCCTTTCATCACGATCTTTCATATCGCTAGAAAGGGCCGGAAGGCTAACATCTATTCCCTTTTCATTCAACTGCTTATAACGGCGTTGAGCCCTCTCTGAGATATCAGCTGTTAGGAAAATTTTTAATTTAGCGCCTGGAAAGACCACCGAACCCATGTCTCTTCCATCAGCCACTAGACCGGGCGATATTGCAAAAGCTTGTTGTCGGGTTATCAGAGACTTTCTCACATCAGAATCCGCAGCAATAATTGATGCAGCTAGGCTGATAGATTCATTACGAATTTTGCACGAAATATCTATTCCATCCAAAATGAAATGAACTTCCTGGTCCTTTCTTTTAAATTGAATGTTTAAATTTTTAGAAAGCTCGCTGACTTTGACACTGTCCTTTAGATTTATATTTTTCTGCTTGGCTGCATAAGCTGTAATGCGATACAAAGATCCACTATCGAGCAAGTTCCAACCTAATTTAACTGCTAACAATTGACATAAAGTACCCTTACCAACTCCACCTGGTCCATCAACTGCAATAATAGGAACGTCGTTATTCACAAATTAATTTCCTCAATAATAACCCCTAAAGATCTCATCAAGTGACAAAATGACGGGAATGAAGTATCAACATTTGCTGTGTTTAAAATCTCTACTGGGTTATTTGCTTTTAAAGCAAGAACTGCAAAAGCCATTGCAATTCGGTGATCACCGGCACTATCAATTACTGCACCATTTAACTCTCCGCCTTTAATACGAACCCCATCATTAAGCTCTTCCGCCTTGACCCCCATCTGATGTAACCCCTTAGTCATTATTGAGATTCTATCGCTCTCTTTATATCGAAGTTCTTCTGCACCAGTGATTAAGGTTTCCCCATCAGCGCAAGCAGCAAGGGCAAAGATAATAGGGAATTCATCAATAGATAGAGAGACCAACTCATTAGGTAAATTAATACCTTTCAAGTTAGTTGCTTTTACAACCAAATCCGCAACTGGTTCTTGGTTGAACATTCTTTGATTAAGTAAAGATATCTCTGCGCCCATTAAACGTAATACTTCAATAATTCCTGTTCTAGTCGGATTAACTCCAACTCCATCTATGCGTATTTCGTTTTCACCTGCAATAATACCTGCGGCTATAATAAAAGCTGCGGAAGATAAGTCGCCTGGGACTTCAAGTTCAGTTGCTTTAAGACCTTGCAATCCATCCAAACAAATGTATTTATCCTGAATGCCTAAATCCACTCCAAAAGCAGCTAACATTCTTTCTGTATGATCCCTGGTAACAGCAGGCTCAATAATGCTGGTTTCACCTTTAGCAAACAAACCAGCAATGAGAAGCGCGGATTTGAGCTGAGCGCTAGCGACAGTGCTTTCAAAATTGATTCCTTTCAGATTTCCGCCCTGCAGCTTAATTGGAGCCGTTCCATTGTTAGTTTCTATAATTGCTCCCATTTCTCTTAATGGATTTGCTAGACGATCCATAGGTCGACGTCGCAATGATGCATCTCCAGTAAGACATGATTTAAATGGCTGACCTGCTAATAAACCTGTCATTAATCGAATAGCAGTTCCAGAATTACCTAAATCAAGAGTTTTTGAACTTGGTTGCAATCCATCAAGGCCTAATCCAGATACTCGTATTTCGGATTCTTTAGAAAGGTCTACCGAGACGCCAAGTTGCTCTAAAGCAATTAGCGTAGCTAAGCAATCTTGGCCCATCAAAAAACCACGAATAATTGTTTCACCCTCGGCTATAGAGCTTAATATCAAAGCGCGATGAGAAATAGATTTATCGCCAGGAATCGAAACCTGGCCATTGATATTTCCATCAGGCTGCACTACAAATTTCTTTTCAAGATTAATCATTATGCGCAGCCTGAAAATCCGCAAGATTTGTTAAAAGCACAATCATTTCTGCTGGAGCACCAATAGATATTCTAAGGTGATATTGCAAGCCATAATTCTTCACGGGTCTCACAATTAGGCCGTGTTTAAGTAAATATTCATAACAGTCATCGCTTAGCTTTCCAAGCTCAACCAATAAAAAATTTGCCTTAGAAGGAATATAGGGAATTTTTAGTTTATCAAGGCCCTTCTTTAGAAGGGCCATGCTACGAAGATTTAAATCTTGACTTTCTGAAACCCAATCTTCATCGCCCAAAGCCGCCAATGCTGCAGCTTGAGCAATATGATTTACATTGAATGGCTGTCTGACACGATTGAGCAATTCAGCCAAACTTTTTGAACTAATTGAGTAACCTACACGTAACCCCGCAAGCCCATAAGCTTTAGAGAAGGTTCTTAAAATAATAAGGTTCTCGAAGTCTTCTAACCAGGGAATCGTATTTTCATAGTCTTCTCCTAAAGCATATTCATAATATGCTTCATCAAGGACCACAAGAACATGATCTGGGACACTCAACAAGAAGTCATGCAATTGAGCATTACTTACCCATGTTCCAGTTGGGTTATTTGGATTAGCAATAAAGACAAGGCGTGTTGAGGAGTCGATCAGTTCAGACATTGCATGAAGATCGTGCCCAAGATATTGAGCGTTCTTATCATTGATCGAAGCAGATTGCCTAGCCTCTGCTCCTGTCGCCTTTACTGCAGTACGATAAATTATAAATGAATACTCATCATAAATTGCTGATGTACCAGCTGCCAAAAAACATTCTGCGAGCATTACAAGAATATCATTTGAGCCATTTCCAAGAGTTATTTGATCTGGACTAACTCCATACTTATTAGCTAAAGCTTTACGTAAATAAAAACCAGACCCATCTGGATATCGATTAATATTTTTAGCTGCAGTCTCAATTGCCTTTTTTACTGAATCAGATGGGCCAGAAGGGTTTTCATTGGATGCTAATTTAATGGCATTCCTAACACCATATTCTCTTTCTAATTCATCAGGGGGTTTTCCTGGCTCGTATGGTAATAAATCGCATACTGAGCTAACCGCTAAGGCCCGATAATCTAAAGGCACAGAAATAGCTCTCCTGAGTTAATAAGATGCTTTCGGGTATGAACCGAGAAGCTGAAAAAGCTGAGTACTTTGCTCCAGCTCCTGAAGAGCTTTAGCAACATTCGAATCATTGGCATGACCATCAATGTCAATAAAAAATACATAATGCCATTTTCGTTTTTTTGAGGGCCTTGACTCAATTCGAGTCATATTGACTTTACTGTCAGCTAAAGGTTTTAGGATACGATAAAGTGCGCCCGAGTCCTCTGTGTCGACAGTTGAAAGAAGCAAACTAGTCCTATCATTACCGCTTGGCTCTGGAGTAGAGTGACTTATTATCAAGAAACGAGTTGTATTATCAGATTGATCCTCAATATTTTCAGCTAACTTGCTTAATTCATAAACCTCTGATGCTGCATCACCAGCAATTGCAGCTGAATTTTGCTGATTGGCTGCAAGTTGTGCGGCTTGGCCGTTGCTTGCAACTGCAATTTGCTCTGCATTCGGAAGATTATCTTTTAACCAAATTCGACATTGAGCAATCGACTGAGGGTGAGAATACACTCTCTCAACCATCTTGAGGTTTTGAGTGGTTGTAAGTAAATGCTGATGAATCCGTAATTCTATTTCACCGCAAATCTTTAAGGGAGAAGATATAAACATATCGAGGGTGTTGTTAACGGTTCCTTCTGTGGAATTCTCGATTGGCACAACACCAAATTCGGCGGTACCTTCATCAACATGCTTAAAAACATCTTCAATCGTGCCAACAGGAATATTAAGCGCAGAATGACCGAAATATTTATACACAGCTGACTGAGTGAATGTGCCTTCTGGACCAAGATATGCAATCTTTGGTTTAGCGCCGCTAGAGCTTGATGATAATTTATTTATATCTTCTGACATGGCTGCAACTACAATCAATTAATTGATATGTAAAAGCCTTTTTAATCAATGTTGGCAAGGCTTCTTACCCGTAAAACGCCTTCTATTGATTCAATCTCAGAAAGAACGATTTCAGTCACTGGTTTATCTAAATCAACGATAGTATAAGCTAATTCTCCACGAGATTTATTCAACAAGTCTTCGATGTTTAAACTACTGTTTGCCAAGCAAGTTGAAATTTGACCAACCATATTTGGAACATTACGATTTGCGATAGTTAACCTGTAGGGAGAGGTTCTAGGTAAATCCGCTTCAGGAAAGTTAACAGAGTTTTTAACTATTCCCTGCTCTAGATAATTTCTCAGATTTTCTGCCGCCATAATGGCGCAATTAATTTCTGCTTCGCCTGTTGAGGCACCTAAGTGAGGCAAAGTGATTACCTTGTCATTCCCAAATAAATGCTGATTTGGAAAATCTGTTACATAGTATCCAAGATGCTCTGCCGCAAGACTCTTCAGAACAGCAGCCTCATCAACAATTAGATCGCGTGCAAAATTAAGTAAGACCCCATCTTTAGGCATAAGAGCAATACCATCCGCGTTAATCAGACCGCGAGTCTCATCGAGCAAAGGAACATGAATAGTTACCATGTTTGATTTAGCTAATAGATCATGCAAGCTCCTTGCCTGTTCGACACCAGCATTCAATTCCCAGGCTCTTTCAACTGAGACTTTAGAATCAAAACCAATTACATTCATGCCAAGCTCAAGAGCCGTGTTTGCAACACGTACGCCAATAGCGCCTAGCCCAATCACGCCGAGTGAACGGCTAGGAAGCTCATAACCGACAAATTTCTTTTTACCCGCTTCAACAGCTTTTGATAAAGCATCGCCCTCTTCCGTAAGGCTTTGAGAATAATTCCAAGCCTTAGGAAGATTTCTTGCTGCAAGAAGCATACTAGCAATAACGAGCTCTTTGACCGCGTTTGCATTTGCGCCTGGAGCATTAAAAACAGGTATACCGCGATCAGAAAGTCTATCTACAGGAATATTATTTACACCGGCACCTGCTCTAGCAACAAGCTCTAAATTAGAGCCTAAATCCATTTCATTCATTTTAAATGAACGCACTAAAATAGCATGCGGATTGTCCTGTGAATCCTGAATGTTATACAAATCATCAGGTAATCTTTTTAGGCCTTGCTCGGAAATATTATTGAGTGTAAGTATTTTATACATTAAATTTTTTTCTCATCAGTTTTGGAGAGCTAAATAAAAATTAATCAACCATTATTCTTTTCAAACTTATGCATAAAATCAATTAAAGCATCAACGGCACTCATCGGGACTGCGTTATAAATACTTGCGCGCATCCCCCCTACCGAACGATGTCCCTTTAAATTCATTAAGTTCTCTTTTGCTGCCTCTTTCAGGAACATATTATCCAATTCAGGCTCAGCAAGTGTAAACGGAATATTCATCCAGGAACGATATTTTAGTTGCACTGGATTTGAGTAGAATTCAGAGTTATCTATAGCTGAATAGAGCTTTTCTGCTTTGGCCTGATTCAGCTCCCCCATTCTTTTTAATCCTCCTTGGTCTTTAATCCAGGAAAAAACTAAACCAGCCATATACCATGAAAAAGTTGGCGGAGTGTTGAGCATAGAGCCCGAAGCAGCATGAGATGAATAATTCAGTATATTTGGTAAGCCATCGCGAGACTCAGATAATAAATCTTTTCGGACTATAAGAATTGTAAGCCCGGCAGGTCCAATATTTTTTTGTGCCCCAGCATAAATTACACCGAATCGGTTTACATCAATCGGCCTCGATAAAATTGTTGAAGACATATCGACCACAATAGGTGTATCACCAACTTGGATTGGCTCATGAATTTCCAACCCGCCAATAGTTTCATTCGCACAATAATGGAAATAAGTTGGGGAAGCTGATAGTTGCCAATCATCTTGATTAGGCACATCTAAATAATTCAAGGATTTACCATCTGCAACAACATTGATATTTCGTAATGCTCTCGCCTCATTAACAGCTTTATTTGACCAGCTGCCAGTAATTAAATAGTCAGCCGATTGATTTAAGCCTGCAAGGTTCATTGGCAAAAGAGCAAACTGTTGCGTTGCGCCTCCCTGAAGAAAAAGCACATCATAATTTGAATTAATTCCCATGAGTTCTCGAATATCGGATTCAGCCTTATCAGCAACAGCCTCAAAAGCTTTACTTCGATGGCTGACTTCCATAACCGACATGCCACTATTTTGCCAATCTGTTAATTCCGCTTTGGCTTGCCGCAGAACTTCTTCAGGCAGCGCGGCAGGGCCAGCACTAAAGTTAAACACTCTTGCCATCATGGTCCCTATGCATTGAGATAAAGCTAACCAAAAAAGTAAATTTAGAGAATTTATTCAGCTGGACTGTCATTTATTTGCTCAATTTTATCCAAGCCTACTAATCGATCTTCCTCCTGAAGTCGAATTAACCTAACTCCTTGTGTATTTCTTCCTTGAGTGGATATATCACTTACAGATGTTCTAACTAGAGTGCCTGAAGAACTAATCAACATAATTTCATCATCATCAGAAACTTGAATAGCACCAATCAACTTGCCATTCCTCTCGTTAGTTTGAATAGCTATTACCCCTTTACCACCTCTACCTTGAGTTGAAAAATCATCAACACGAGTGCGCTTTCCAAAGCCATTCTCAACTGCCATTAATAGATCTCCTTCGCCGACAATAATTAATGCTATCACTTCGTTGCCAGAATCCAGCCTGATCCCTCTTACGCCGGCAGCACCTCGACCCATTTCTCTGACGTCACGCTCATTGAAACGAATCGCTTTTCCAGAGCTTGAACCCAAAACAACATCTGTATCGCCATCAGTCAGTGCAACGTCTACCAATCGATCCTCTTCCCTTAAATCAATAGCTATAATTCCACTTGATCGGGGTCTTGAAAATGCATCAAGTGAGGTTTTCTTAACTCGGCCTTTACTGGTAGCCATAAATACATATTGGTTTTCACAGAATTGTTTAACAGGCAAAACGGCATTAATTCGCTCATCATCTTGGAGCGGCAAAAGATTGATAATAGGCCTACCTTTAGCGTTCCGGCTGGCGCGAGGCACTTGATAGACTTTGAGCCAATAAACTTTACCGCGACTAGAGAAGCACAACAAAGTATCATGGCTATTGGCAACAAATAACTTATCAATGAAATCTTCGTCTTTAACTGTAGTCGCCGATCTGCCTCGACCTCCACGCTTTTGCGCTTGATAAACATCTAAGCTCTGGGCTTTCGCATAACCACCATGAGACAATGTGACCACTAAATCTTCCTCGGGAATCAGGTCCTCATTAGTAACGTTTTCGTGATCTTCAACAATCTCAGTTCTTCTATCGTCTCCATACTGATCCACAATCTCTTGCAGCTCATTTCGAATCACCTCAACTAGCACATCAGGGTTCTCTAAAATATTAGTAAAAATTTTAATCCTATCTAAGATTTCCTTATATTCACTAACTATCTTTTCTCTTTCCAGTCCCGTTAAACGATTGAGTTTTAGATCTAATATAGCCTGAGCCTGCACAGCAGATAGCCGATAACCTTCTTCCCTAAGCCCCAAATCATCGCTAAGGCCATCGGGTCGAGTGCTAATATCTCCAGCTTGAGCTAACATTTTGGTTACATCGCCAGGCTGCCAATCTATTTTGATAAGCTTTTCTTTGGCAATAGCAGGAGTTTCAGATTTTTTAATCAATTCAATAACTGGATCTATATTTGCCAGAGCTACGGCTTGACCTTCTAGGATATGCCCTCGGTCTCTTGCTTTACGTAAGTCATAAATTGTTCTGCGTGTTATAACTTCTCTACGATGCCTAAGAAAAGCATCTAGCATTTCTCGTAAATTTAATAATCTTGGCTGACCATCCCTAAGAGCAACCATATTGATCCCAAACACTGACTCCATTGGTGTTTGTTTGTATAGATTATTAACAACAATTTCAGGCATCAGGCCAGTTTTTAATTCGATAACGACCCGCATTCCATCCTTATCTGATTCATCACGAAGCTCTGTTATGCCATCAATTTTCTTTTCGCGAACAAGCTCAGCAATTTTTTCAATCAATCTGGCTTTATTTACTTGATAAGGAAGCTCAGTAATAATAATTGCCTGCTTTCCTTTATCATTTACATCTTCAATCTCGTAGCGAGATCGCATGTGAACTCGACCGCGACCAGTTGAATAAGCAGAATAAATACCTTGTGCCCCATTGATTATTCCAGCAGTTGGGAAATCTGGTCCAGGCAAAACCTCCATAAGTTCTGCAACTGTTACTTCAGGGTCATCAAGAAATTTCAAAGCCGCAGCAACCACTTCGTTGAGATTATGCGGCGGTATATTAGTTGCCATACCTACGGCAATTCCTGACGAACCGTTAATTAATAAATTTGGCACTTTTGTGGGTAACACTGAAGGCTCGGATTCAGAGCCATCATAATTTTCTAAGAAATCAACTGTTTCTTTATCGATGTCAGCAAGCAGCTCACCAGCTAGGCGCATCATGCGAACTTCTGTATATCGCATCGCTGCAGGTGCATCTCCATCAACAGAACCAAAGTTGCCTTGGCCATCAATTAGAAGATAGCGCATGGAAAAAGGCTGCGCCATCCTCACCAAGGTATCGTAAACAGCTGAATCGCCATGGGGATGATATTTACCGATCACATCACCGACAACCCTAGCGGATTTTTTATAGGGCTTGTTAAAATCGTTACTTAGCTCCCTCATAGCAAATAAAACACGTCGGTGAACAGGCTTTAATCCGTCTCGAACATCAGGCAGGGCACGGCCGACAATTACGCTCATCGCATAATCAAGATAAGATTGCCTCATCTCATCTTCTAGATTGATTGGCAAAACTTGAGGTTCCACTTCACTCATAAGCGGTAAATATATAATTTAAAAGGGATTAAAAAAACGATTTTGGTATCATAGTAAAGCCGACTAACACTTATAAGTCGAGGCGTTTTTCCTTGGTATAGAGTTAGCCAAAAACTCGTCTTAACAGGGCTTTTATTCTACCACAGGAGGCTGCAATAAGGGGTAAAAAACACACGAAGAAAATTCAAATAAATATGCCTTAAAGAAAGCTATTTCAACGCTTTGGACCTTCAGGCATTATCACAGATTGATCTAATTTCAGGAGTCTATAAAAATATGAGTGATATGGACTTTATCGTTGCCCCTAGATGGTTGATTCCAGTGATACCGAAAGGCGTAACGCTCGAGAATCAAGCTGTGGTTATAAAAAAAGGACGAATTGCTGAAATCCTACCAACTGAAATTGCAAAAATGCGGTTCCCTCAAATTGAATACATCAATCGACCGAACCATATCCTTACAGCGGGTTTTATAAACGCTCACACACATACACCAATGACGCTACTTCGCGGATGCGCGGATGATTTAGATTTAGCAACTTGGCTTAATGAACATATCTGGCCACTTGAAACAAAATGGGTTGATAGAAGCTTCGTTCGTGATGGTTCAGACTTAGCTATTATAGAAATGATTAGTAGCGGCACTACTTGCTTTCATGACATGTATTTATTTCCAGACGAGACCGCAGCCATTGCTGCAGAGCATTGTATTCGAGCCTGTGTAAGCATGATTGTGATAGACACCGCAACGTCTTGGGCAAAAGATTCAAGTGAGTACATAGAAAAAGGCCTAAAAGTTCATGATCAATATAGAGACCACCCGCTTATCAAAACTTCCTTTGGTCCCCATGCTCCATATACCGTAAATGAAAAAGAATTAATTCAAATAACCACACTTTCTAACCAGCTAGAAGTGCCAATTCATATGCATATCAATGAAACAGAATCAGAAATAGATCAATCAATTGATCATTTTGGTCTCCGTCCATTACAGCGCTTAGAAAAATTAGGAATGCTCTCACCATCATTAAATGCTGTCCATATGACACAACTTAATGATGATGAGATCGTCAAATTGTCAGAACTTAATGTAAACGTAATCCATTGCCCAGAATCTAATATGAAACTTGCAAGTGGTGGTTGCAGAATTAATGATTTATTGTCCGCTGGAGTAAACGTTGCCCTTGGGACGGATGGCGCAGCCAGTAACAATGACCTTGATATGCTTGGAGAGATGAAATCTGCTGCGCTTTTAGCTAAACATATCGGCAGTAATGCATGCGCTATTAGCACTTCCGAAGCATTAGAAATGGCAACAATCAATGGAGCAAAGGCACTTGGACTAGAAGATGAAATTGGATCTATTGAACCGAACAAAGCTGCGGATATGATATGTATCGATTTATCCGCAGCTGCAACACAACCAGTGCTTAATCCATTATCCACATTAATTTATAGCGCTAGCCGTAATCAGGTAAGCGATGTCTGGGTAGCCGGTAAATCACTTTATAAAAATAATGAATTTGAAATATGCAACCAACAAACAATTCTTAAAAAAACACATGAATGGGCAAAGAAGTTAATTTGAGATGAATAACAAAACTCATAACTCTGACCCGAATGAAGTTCATAAATTTGATTCGCTTGCTAATCGATGGTGGGATATCGAAGGAGATTTTAAGCCTTTGCATCAGCTCAACCCTGTACGAATGAAATACATAAATGAGCGATGCAATCTTGCAGAATCAAAAATATTAGATGTTGGTTGCGGTGGTGGCATTCTTTCTGAATCAATGGCAAAAAAAGGGGGGGATGTAACTGGTATCGATATGGGAGAAAATGTACTGGCTGTTGCAAGCATTCATCAAAAAATAAGCAAGCTAGATAATATTCGGTACCTTTTAAGTTCAGCGGAAAAGCTCAGTAAAACTGAATCAGGTCTTTACGATGTGGTGACTTGCATGGAAGTACTCGAGCATGTCCCGGACCCTATCAGCCTTATAGCTGCATGTAAAAAACTTACACGGCCTGGTGGAAAAGTTTTTTTCTCAACCATCAATCGCAATCCAAAATCATATTTGGTTGCAATACTCGGAGCTGAATACATGCTATCTCTTTTACCTAAAGGCACCCACAAGTATGAAAAATTTATTAAGCCATCAGAATTAAGAAAATGGGCGATTGGCTCTGACTTAAAGTTTGAGGATCTTACAGGCTTAACCTATTCAATAATTGGACAGAAATTTATGCTTTCTAATGATTCAAGCATTAATTATTTAATGCAATTTAACCTGCCAAAATGACTGAATTATTTAGCCCGCTCTTAAGCAAGATTGATACCGTCTTATTTGATCTCGATGGAACGCTTTTAGACACTGCGCCTGACTTAGTTCATGCACTTAATAGAGTTTGCGATGATGAAGGCTCCTTGAAACCTAAATTTGATCTTGCCCGTAGTTATGTTTCAACTGGTGCCGTTGGCCTGATCAAATTAGCATTTCCAAGTATAAAGCAAGCAGAGTTAGAGCCCTTGCGCCTAAGGCTTGTCAATTATTATTCAGAAAATTTATGCAGATTAACGAAACCTTTTAATGGTGTGATTCCATTAATTAATGAGCTTGAAGAAAGAGAAAAGAAATGGGGAATAGTAACTAATAAGCCATCCAGCTTAACCAATCCTATTTTAAATACTTTAGGTTTGAACTCGCGATGCGTGTGCGTTGTAAGTGGGGATACCTTAAGCAAACGAAAGCCTCACCCTGCAACAATTCTGCACGCGCTGAAACTATCAAGGGGATCTGCAGAAAGATCAGTCTATATTGGTGATGCCCCTCAAGACATTACTGCAGCAAAAGCTGCTGGGGTTAAAAGTGTTGCGGCCTGCTGGGGTTACATCATGCCAGGCCAAAACCCTCTTAAATGGTCAGCAGATTATACAATCAAATCCCCACAAGAATTATTAAGCATTTAACGAACCCTTATAAATCTGAATCATCAAACTTATACATAAATTCAGGCTTAAAGTTAGAAGCAAGTTCTTCACTGTATTCTTCTTTAAGAAAATTTATGATCTCATCAGTGGTTGCTGGAGATTTTTCTTGTGCAAACACTTTAGTACCTTCAAA
>JAYZVL010000012.1:0-121921 GCA_036155675.1 Pseudomonadota bacterium
AGAAATCCTTTTTCCTGATCCATTCCAACCTGTGTTCACAAGGTAAGCTTCCGCATTAACTGCTTTCATACGCCTATTAAGCACTTCAGCATATTTGGTAGGATGTAAGCTAAGGAAGGCCGCTCCAAAACAGGCAGAAAAGACAGGAGTTGGTTCATTTATTCCGCGTTCAGTACCAGCTAATTTAGCTGTAAAACCAGATAAAAAATAATATTGTGTCTGTTCAGGGGTTAGCTTAGCAACCGGCGGGAGCACACCGAAAGCATCCGCTGTCAAAAAAATTACTTTCGTGGCATGCCCAGCTTTTGAAATAGGCTTAATTATATTTTCAATATGATGTATGGGGTAGGAAACTCTTGTGTTTTCTGTTCGAGATCCATCGTCATAATTGATTTCTCCGGAGTCATTAACAGTTACATTTTCGAGTAACGCATCTCTCCGTATAGCATTAAATATATCTGGCTCAGCTTCCTGGCTAAGTTTGATGGTTTTAGCATAACATCCTCCTTCAAAGTTAAAGATTCCGTTATCATCCCACCCATGCTCATCATCCCCAATTAATTTTCTTTTTGGATCTGTAGAAAGAGTAGTTTTGCCAGTCCCAGAAAGACCAAAGAAAATTGCAGTATTACCATCTTCACCAACATTTGCTGAACAATGCATGGCCGCAATATCCTTTAACGGTAAAAGATAATTCATAACAGAGAACATTCCTTTCTTCATTTCTCCGCCATACCATGTTCCACCGATAAGTTGCATTTGTTCTGTCATATTAAATGCAACAAAATTTTCAGAATTGAGACCTTGCTCCTCCCATTTGTCGTTTATAGACTTAGCGCCATTAAGCACCACAAAATCGGGTTCGAAATTAATTAATTCTGAAGCTGAGGGACGTATAAACATATTTTTTACAAAATGACATTGCCAGGCAACTTCTGTAACAAAACGAACTTTTAGTCTTGTTGCTTCACTTGCGCCGCAGTAAAGGTCAATAATAAAAAGTTTTTTACCGCTAAGCTGATTGCCTACAATGCTTTTTAGGTGATCCCATACTTCAATATCAATAGATTTATTATCGTTTTTACCTTGGTCTGACCACCAAAGTGTGTCTCGAGTAATATCATCTTTGACAAAGTATTTGTCTTTTGGGGAACGTCCGGTAAATATTCCAGTGTTGACCGCAACAGCTCCTGACTCTGTAATTTTACCTAAGCTAAAACCATTTAGACTATCATTGGTTTCTTCTTGAAATAATTGTTCATAACTAGGATTTAAAATAATTTCACTTGGATTGATGATGCCGTAAGATTCCAAAGAATTTATTAGTTTTGAATTAGTCATGAAACAGAGAGCCTTAGTGATCGAATCATTCTTGATGATGTTTTAATTATTGTCTAGATAATGTCCAATTATTTGTTGGGCTATTACAGATGATCTTTTCAATTGGCCGCTGATTATAAGCAAATATATTTAGTATTTAAATGAGCGAATCTAATTAGCATCCAAAATACCTCTATAGCTCACCTTGAAAGAGAAAAGCCCCGAACAGAGGGGCTTTAGAGGGTCTTGAGTGGAGCTCAAACCCTGTGTTGGTGGAGGCGGCCGGAATCGAACCGGCGTCCGCAAGTTCTCCGCTCCAAGCTCTACATGCTTATACCGTTTTTATTCTTACTGCCTGCAACCCAACGATAAGGGTAAGCTGACAGCCAGTTTAGAAAGTATTTAACGTTTAGGCCCCAAACATACCCTCACGCGATCTTGTTTAGGTGACTCCCAGATCCGAACGTCCAAGCACATATCGGTTGGAAGGCATTAAAACTGGTTTTTAGGCAGCTAATGCGTAGTTGTCTTCGTTGGCAACTATAAGTTTTACAGCTGTTTTAGCGAGGTAATCTGTTCCTCGGCATGCACTCAAAGTTTCAATACCCACGTCGAAGCCATGTCGCCCCCGAAAAGGGTGCCTAAAAAACCTTAGGCTGGATCTTAATTCTAAGCCCTTTTAAGCCAAAGGCAATTGTTTGATTTTAATTTAATATAAAAATCAAATATTTATAGAATAAATTTCAGAGTTTTTCTTTATTAATTGCGCTCTGAATCCACCATCGATTTGAAAATAGCTGCCGAGCTAGTCATTTGAGGGCCATTCCATTCAGTCGGTGCAGTTAAGTATTCACTATGATTTTTTTCTACGTAGTCAAGAACCGGCCTCGGAAGTTCTTCAGGCCCATTCATTAGCTTCATAGAATGACTATGGAATACCATTTTTCCAGGTTGATTTCCCATTTCCATAAATGGAAGCCAGTCAGCTACTCGACTCCATGACATTGTGCAGTAAGCTGAAGTTGTATCGTCCAGAATATCACTTTTACGTCCCATCAGGCCCCACAATTCTGCGTGCTGGTCAATATCACCAGAGGAATACAATGGATAGTCTTTTCGATTCATTGCTGCTGGATGTTGAATAAAAAAGTTCCATTGGAAAGCAACATGATCACCATAACTTACATATGGATAGGGCGGGGTAAGCGGACCTGGACCTTTTAAAGAAAAAACTCCATTTACTGGGTCATTTGCTATGTGTACCACTTTAACTTTTCGACCTCCAAGAAAGGGGTTATCCCATTCCTCAAGAATCTCTCCTGAGTCCGGGTCCATATAATAGAGAACCTCTCGACTATAAATTCGGTACCCCCCATCAACTTGTTCGTATTTACCTGAGCCAAAACCAAATGTTCGGAAGCATCTGTAGTTTTGTTCTTGAGGGATCATTGCCCAAGCTTGCCCAGGAAATGCAAAATGAAAATCAGCTCCGCTCAGATCTCCACGTAGTTTAAGAAGTGCCATAAAATTTGTTTCTGGATCATCCAGATCTAGAACAGGGTCTTTTCCAGTGTCAAGTGAGGATGATTTTAAAACTCGTACGGTCATAAGATTCTCCATTTATTATTAATCTTCTTAGTAAAAGATAGCTGAATCGCAAAAAATCGACTGGTCGGTCTTTAGTAAACACCGACAGTCGGCCAAGCTTCTTTAAATAAAATAATTTGGGTTATGGTTGTGGATTATAGATTCCTTGATTTCAGACTTTAACAGTAATTTGGGTTGAATTTTAATAATTTTTTTAGTTTCGGACCAATCCATTAAGTTAAGGTAGCTCAATTTATTAGAAGGTTTTAGCCGATGAAAGCAGCAGTAATTGATACTTTTGGCTTAGGCGCTGAGATAAGCATTAGGAATATACCTCTGCCAAAAATTGAAGCCAATCAAGTCCTTGTTGAGATTCATTCAGCCAGCGTGAATCCGATTGATTGGAAAATAATGCAAGGCCAAATGGGCCAAAGGTACGGTGCTGATTTTCCGGTCACCTTAGGCTTCGATTGTTCTGGAGTCATTGTTGATTCTGGTGCAAATGTAGAAGCCTTTAAAATCGGTGATGAGGTTTTTGCACGTTCTAATATTGGCGCCGGAGGATGTTATGCGGAGTATGTTGCTCTAAACATTAATACGGTTGCATACAAACCTAAATCTATATCTTTTGAAGAGGCTGCTGCTCTTCCTCTTGCTGCTTTAACGGCGATTAATGGTCTAAATGAATGCGCAAAAAATACAGATGGTAGCCGTGTTCTGATTATAGGTGCTTCAGGAGGTGTCGGAACCTTGGCACTGCAGATAGCAAAAATTTTGGGAGCTGCTCATGTGACTGGAGTTTGCAGCTCTAAGAATATTGAGCTTGCAGCTGATCTAGGAGCGGACGAAATTATTGATTATACAACCGATAATCCTTTTAAAACTGATGAAGGCTTTGACATTATTTATGACACCATTGGCGCCCATAGTTTTCATTCCGCTAAAACCGTGCTTAAAGATATGGGTACTTTTCTAACCTTAGTACCTAACGAAGGAGTGGATTTTTTTATTCCTGGGCAGACTGAATGGGAACCAAATAAAGGTTATTTTGTTGCCTGGGAGCCCACTTCTAAAGATTTACAACAACTCTCAAGTTGGGTTGATGAAGGTAAATTAAAGCCAATAATAGACAGTATTTATAGGCTAGATGATGTAGTTGATGCTCATCTGAAAAGTCAAACCGAGCGTGCAGTGGGTAAAATTGTAATTAGAGTGAAAGATTAGTTCAGAAATGAAAAATAAAAGAATTTTAAGATTAGAGTTTTTTCAGGCGTTTAGAACTAAGAAAATTGGAGTTATTTATGGCTCGCATACCGTACCCTGATCCAAAAACTTTGGCTCCAGGCGATAGACAACTTCTTGAAAGTTTGCCGCAGCTTAATATTTCGAAGCTACTTGCTGGAAGCCCATCAATGTTTCAGCCTTTAACACGAGTTTTTAGCGCCTACTTAAATAATGGTATTTTGGATCCTAAACTACGTGAGATCGCTATTTTAAGGGTTGGTTATAGGCGTGAGAGTGATTACGAAATAACTCACCATAAGCGAGCAGCATCAGTTGTTGGGCTTTCAGAAGATAGGATTGCCGCTCTTGAGCCAGGGAACAAACTCGATGTTTTTAATTCGATTGAGCTTGATGTTATTAAGTATGTTGACGAATTAGTTCAGCTTGGGAAAGTATCTAGTCAGGTTTTTGACCAGCTGAGAAAAAGCCTGGATGACAAGCGTCTTATTGAGTTAACAGTCGTAGTAGGGGTGTATACAATGGTCAGCCAAATTTGCTCTGCTTTTGAGCTTGAGCTTGAAGAAGAACCAATTGCTTCAACAGGGATGGAGGATATTGGTAAGGCACTTGATAAATTATGATTCCTAGCTCTATCACAAGTGATTGCATGTCTGCTCGTATTAAAAAATTTAATCTTCTACCATGCTAAATTAGCTGCAAATTTCACATACAGCGGACTATATAATTCTATTCTATTGATCACAGGTTTGAGGTTTTTATGTTGGAGATATTTATTAGTCTGGTTGCTCTTGTTGGCCTGGTCATTGCGCTGGTATTTAATACACGATATCGAAAACACCCATGGGATAGTTTCTATCCAAAGCTCGCCTGGATGCGTGCCGGTATGTACTTCTGTTTTTGCTGGACGCTCTCTTATCTGAGCGGTGGACTCGAGCTGATATTGACATCTCCTATCGTTACGCAAGCTCATCTGCAGAATACAAACTGGTGGATTTATACATGTTCTGCGGCTGTTTTTATCGTGTCGGCTTACAGCATTTTATGGTGCTACTACACCCCTGTTTTTGAGCGAAAAAAAAATATGCTCATTTCAGCAATTTTCGGCTTTCTCTGGGGGTCGAGCTCCGGTCAGCTGTTTCTGTCAATCTGGCTGTTAGTTGATATGTTGGGATTCTCCACTTTGTGGGGCGGCATCATCACTTTTGGGATTCTAGCCATGTACCAGCCTAATTGGCATAACATTTATTGGGATCACTACATAGCGCCTGAGCACGACACTCCAATGACCCAAGTCATTAAGGCAACCTGTTGTCATATTCCAAATTTGTTGATCATGCTGCCTTACCTGAGTTACTTCGAAAATTATGCGTTATTTGTTGGTGCTCAAGTTATAGCCTGTGTATCTGCGGGACTAGGGATGCGATATCCTGCACCTTGGGCAGAGCCGAGCAAATTAAACTATGCGCATCGCACCACTGCTCGAGTACCTCGTTGCACTGGTTATATAGTGGATGATTATAAGATAGACCCTTACACGCCTTTTTATCGCGGATGGACCGGGCCTAAGAAGCCCTCATAAAAAATGCTGGCATTTTTTTCCTTAACAGGCCTCGATCTATATAATTTTTTTCTTCCAAAACTAAGTTTCTAAATTATTTTTAATTGATCCTTAAAATCTGATCTGAGCAGTTAAGCCAGCATTGCGACTTCTTCTTGGCGAGATTTGAAAAGCCGATTGATAAATTGTTCCCCCGCCAACAATTTCAGTTTCTGGTGATGTTTGAATGCTTCCTGGAGCTAGATAGCCAGCAGAGCCATCAAATAATGGGAAATCTTGGATTTGGATAGGAGATTTTTCGTTGGTTATATTGTCAATGTATAGCGCAACGGTAAATATATCGGACTCCAGTCCAATTCTTCCATTCCATACCCATTGAGATGGCGCCCATGCAAGATTGCTCACTGTGCTGTATCGTTTAGATTCAAAAAGGAAATCATTGCGGAAAAACCAATTTGTGCTTTTGTTGAATTCCTTTTCATAGAGCGCTGAAAGAGAAATATTTTGTTTTGGAACAAAGGGTGCTTTCTTTCCGGATACATCGCCTGCTGCACTAAATAGCTCTTCTGCTTCTGGCGTTGGGAGACCGCTTGCTATAAATGTTTCAAAGCAACCTTCAGGGCAAAGAAGAACTGCTAGTTCATCATCAATGTAACCTGCTTTAATTTCACTGTCACTGTATCCATAACCAATGGTCATAGAAAACTGGTCATTTATAAACCAATTCAATTCAACCTCTGCCCCCAAAACTTCTGATTCGCCAACGTTATCAGTGACCATTTGAGTTTCACAAAGAGGAACCCCTGTTTTTGTTTTGATACAATCCATTACATTGACTGCTTGATTTGTCCAGTCTATGTAAAACAATGCAAGGTTGGCTTGAATTCTTCCGTCAAAGAACTTGCCTTTTGCGCCTATCTCATATGTCTGAGCTTTTTCAGGTTCGATAAATGGGCGTTCAGATAATTCACTGCAGTCTGCGTTATAAAATGCATCCGGATTTACATCTTGGTCAAAATAGGGAAAGTTGAATCCTCCCGGTTTGTCACCCTCGGCCCACTGCACATAAGCAGTAAGATCTTCGCTGATTTGGTGAGTGAGTGAGACGCGTGGAGAGAAGTTGTACCATCTGCCTTTAGCAATTACGAAGTCTTCAGAAAGTGTAACGGTATTTGATACCTGTACTTCATTGCCATCCGATATGTCTACACATGAAGGCACAAGAGAGTTTGGTGGGGTGTAGTTTGCGGAGATACGAGTTTTTTCATCTTCCGCATAACGGCCTTCAAATGAAAATGTGGTTTCTGGTGTAATATCGAAATCAAACCCACCAAAAATCGCTTGGTTACGAGTGAATGATTTACCTACATCTCTCACAAAAAAACGAGCGAAGCCATTAAAATCTCGTTGATAGCTGTCCTGATCGTAGTCGTAAAAATAGTAACCTGCCTGCCAACGCAGCCGCTCATCCCCGGGGGAAGCTAAACGAACTTCAATCGAGTCATCGTTCCTTATTTCATTTCTATAAGATTCAAATAGACCGGTTGCAACAGGACCTAAGGCATAACTCCGATCTAAGTCTCTAACATATTCTGAATCCCAAAATGAGTGAGAATATCGGGCTGTTAGTAAATAATCGCCTATATCAGCTTCGGTTTCAAAGAGGAATCGACGGGTATCCTCTCTTAATCCTAAAAATGGAACAGGAATTGGATCTGGAATTGGCTCGCCGTTAGGGCTTGGTGCATTACCAGAAGAAACATTACCCACGGCTGAAGGTGGACGGGTGATTACGCCGCGAAGCAGATTTGGAATATTTATTTGATTGGTGTATCCATCGTCTGTAAGTTCACCGCAGACAAAGCCCGTTGAGCGTGTTCCTGCGATTCCGTTGGGGTCTATGATATTTCCATCAGGATCGCGATTAAGGCAGTATCTTTCATTGCCCGGAGGAACAAATAGATAGCTGTAGTGCTGATCTGCGGCATAACCACGCTCATATTTGATTTTGAATTCAAGTGCATCGGTTGGGCGATAATCGAGACGAAAAGTTCCAACCTTGGTTTGTTGTCCTCCTAGTTTGGTTTCATTGTCACCAATTGTAGGTGCACATCCGACTGGACCACCAGGATCGAACGTGGGGGAAACAGAACCCGCTGGGCATGGAGGATCTCCAGGAAGCGGAAGATTATTTCTCCAAACGTAAGGGCCTAGAAAGGTATTTTGAGAGTAGCTATTTACTTGACCGGGCTGAAGATTATTTCGCCACTCTCCATCCCATTCTTGCCAGTCAGCACCTGCAAAGAAGAAGAGTTTGTCTTTTAATATACTTTCTCCAGCGGAAACTGGGCCACTGGCCCAAGCGCCTAATCCATAGGTACCGTCTTGACCAATTTTTATATTTATTTCAGACAAAAACTCATCGGTTGGCTTTCTTGTAATGTAATTTACTGCACCTGCAAATGTTGCACGACCAAATTGTGCTGATTGTGGCCCACGCAAAATTTCAACTTGTTGAAGATTCGCTAAGCTTGTGGATGCGATACTACCGCCCACATAAACTCCATCAACAAAGAAAGAAGCATTTGGCTCAACGCTGGAAATTAGTGGGCCAAATTGTCCGCGAAAATTCGGTACGTCCAGCCGTCGGCCTAGGTTTGGGCTGAATTGAAAATTTGGAGTAAATGCAGCAACGCCATAAGCATCTGTGATATTTCGGTCGCGCATTGCTTTATCATTAAAAACGGAAATTGAAATTGGCACATCCTGCAGACTTTCTTGCCGCTTTCTTGCCGTTACCGTAATTTCATCTGGGACTTCAAAGCCAGCCTCTTGAGAAAAAGCAACGTTGATTAAACTCAATTGAATTGAAATAAGAATAACTAAAAAAGCTATGAGTTTATTTTTAATAATTCTTAAAGGCATCTGTAACTCCTCCCATGAAGTTAGAGCATCTCAATTAACGTTTCTATTTAATTTTATTACTAATTCTAAGTTTATCTATGGATAGAGCAAATACCTTGAACTACGCATAATTAACCGCCTTGCGAACAAGAATTATCCATTCTAATTGAAGCAATTACTGAAGGATAAAAGCGGATATTAAAATTGCCAATCAGACATTTAGTTCAAGAGAAGTCTTGGAAAAAATGAATTGTTAAATGCATCAAATATTTTTCAAAGTTAGGAGAGAATTGATCTAAATCTAAAATATGCTTTTTACTAAGTATTAATATTTAATTGGGTAGGGCATAGGCAACTACATAGTCATTAATTGTTTTTGCGTTAATAAACATATGACTTCCTGCCGCAACAACAAGGTATTGTTTTCCATTAACACTGTAAGTCATTGGCGTTGCGTGTGCCGCTGCTGGAGTTTTTACTGCCCATAATTCATCGCCCGATACCGTATGGAAACCTCTTAGGTAAGAATCAGCAGTTGAACCAATAAATGTTAGGCCACTTGCAGTTGTTATGGGGCCACCAGCTATGGGGCTTCCCCACTTAAGGGGTCATGGAAGTGGAGACAATTCCTCTATTGTTCCAAGCGCTTGCGTCCAAGCAATTTCACCTTTAGCCAGATCAACCGCAACCAGAGTCGACCATGGTGGCTTAGTGCAAGGCATAAATTGAGGACTGAGAATAATTTTTTGATAAATCGCATAGTCAGTGTTATTAATTTTTGCAGCTGGGCCCATGGGCGCCCCAGCAGAATAATCTCCTATTGGAGCTTCCGGCGCTGAACTATTTGGTAAAAGTTGAAGCCACATTGCGACTTGCGAAATGTTGGTTACTAGAAGATTATTTTTTGGGTCCCAAGCACCTCCTCCCCAGTTGGGGCCACCACCAGTGCTTGGATACATGATCCATCCTTCTCTGCTAGGCGGAGTAAAAATATCACCATATGTTGACTGCTCAATAACTTTTTTGCAGGCGCTCTTATCATTAAAAGTTATTCCCCATGCGTCTTCTGGCCCAATCGAGGTTTGCATTAATGGAGGAGGTTTCACAGGGAACGGCTGAGTTGGCGAAAGTATTTCACCAGGAACGCCATCGGTAGGAACTGCACGTTCTTCAACATCGTAAATTGGTTTACCTGTGTCTCTATTTAATACAAAAACAAGGCTTTGTTTAGTTAAAACAATTAATGCAGGAATTACTTTTCCATCTATAGGAATATCCGCAACGATTGGAGCGGAAGGGATATCCCAATCCCAGACATCATGATGCACAACCTGAAAACCCCAAGCCATTTCTCCTGATTTGACGCGAATAGCGACAACGGAGTTTGCCCAGCGGTTATCCCCAGGGCGAGTTCCACCATAAAAGTTTGGCCCAGGCCCAGCAGTTGGAATAAAGACAAGGTCTCTTGAAGGATCAGCCGATAGTGGAGGCCATGCATTCGCCCCGCCAGTTAGTTGCATCGCCTCATCGGTCCAATCTGAAGCATGCATTTCATCACGATTCCTAGGCAATGGATCAAATTGCCATTTCAAGCTTCCGCTACGAGCATCAAATGCCCGAACCATTCCTGCAGGCGCATCGGGAAATTGATTTTTCATGTTGTTTATGTGGCCAATCACTATTACTCCATTAACTATTACTGGAGCAGCTGAAAAGGTGGTTCCAGCCGGATCTGGCTGCGAAGGACTGCTAGCAGAAATAATTGGATTAACATCCACTTCCCCATTATTGCCAAATGATTTACAAACCTCACCAGTTATTGCATCTACTGCAACAATTCTTCGGTCATGCGTACCCCAAATAATCCGATGACGGCAAGCTGAAGATTGGGGAGTAAGGAGGTCCTCGAAATAAGCGACACCTAGGCACTTAAGCCTAGAGGGTATTTCGCTAAGCTCAATGTTTGGATCATAATGCCAGCGCTCTGCTCCATTTTCCGGATCTAGGGCAAATACTCGACTAAAAGGAGTGCAGCCTACTAAGGACTCACCAGCAGCTTTTGGAAGTAATATTGGGGTGGTATGAAAACCCGCAAAACCTTTTCGATCAGGATGTCGCTCCAGATCACCGTGTCGGTAACTCCAGGCTAATTTAAGCTCTTTAACATTTTCAGGATTGATTTGAGTTAAATTTGAATGACGAGCTCCGCCAGGGTCTTTTCCGTAATGAAGCCATCCATCCTGATTTTCGCTCGAATAGGCAGTTTGATTAGTGAAACTAATTGAAATAAGGATAATAAATAATTTAAGTATTATTAGAGATAATGTATCTAAATTTTTAATATTCATAATGATTTTATAAAATTAATTAAAGTTTTACGAGATGCTGAGGGCATCCTAACGAATTTCTCCCTAGCCTTTGAAGCTTCACCGCCATGCCAAAGTATTGCTTCTGATAGATTCCTTGCACGACCATCGTGTAAGTAAAATTCATAACCCGTTACTTCTTCTGTTAAACCAATGCCCCATAGGGGCGGTGTTCTCCACTCTGATCCAGTTGCAAGAAAATCAGGCCTATTATCTGCAAGACCTTTACCCATGTCGTGTAAAAGTAAATCTGTATAGGGATGAATAGTCTGATTTGCTAGTTCCGGAAATATAGCATCCTCTGAGGTCTTTAATGTCGGTATGTGGCATTTTGCACAATCCGAAGAATAAAATAACTCTTCGCCAAGCTTTATTTCAGCTTCCTTATTGTTTCTTTGTTCGGGAACCCCAAGTAAACGGACATAGCGAGTCAGTTGTTCAAAAAAATCTTTCTGAAATTCGATTTCATCCGCATGATCATTTGCTGCTTTAATACAGCTTGATTGAATTAATGTGCAGTTATCACTTGGATTGATAATGGTTGTTATGCCCATATCACCCAAAGCAGCTCCTGCATTTTGTTCAGGGATTGTTGCTACGTTTGCTTTCCAACCAAACCGACCGAGCATGACTTGATTAAATTCAGAACTCCAAACCCGATTTACGCGACCTGAGATTCCATCATTATTTCTATCCTCTGGGTCCGCAAATGCTTCTAAAGTACTCTCTGGTATAGCTTCAATTAAACCAAGACCCATTACAGGGTTAGCAATTCTAGCTGAAAACATCGCATCTTCTGGCAACAAACCAAAATTTAATTCTTTAAATAAAATTTTTGGTTTACGAAGTTCATAAGAGGAGCCATCAGCATAATTTCCCAAGATTACCTCGTATTCAATAGTGACCTTACCTTCTGATGGAACATTTTCAATAGAACGATGTTGAAATTGATCGCCGTAATTAGCAAGTGGTTTTGGTCCACCATGTATATTTACCCCTGCGCTGCTTAAACGAATAAGTAGACCTTCAAGCTCTTCTTCTGGAAATAAAGGCGGTCGCCCGCGACCGTTATTGATATGACAAGAAGCACATGCGATCGCATTAAATGTTGGCCCAAGACCATCATTTGCTGGCACCTCACCGGGAGCAGGGTCCCATTCAGTGTTGAATTGTATTTTTCCAAAACTGAACGTTGCTCTAGAAGATATTGGGGCGTTAGCTAGAATTTGTCTATATGATTCTATGCCTTTTGAGCTGACAGTACCTGATCCAGCAAGTTGAGAACTTGGTTGGATACTGAGGAGTTCTTCTCGAATTCCACCATGAGTATTTGAATTTATAATAATTGTGAACAGAACTAAGGCTTTTGCCCAGTAGTTTCGACTCATGGCATCAGCGCACCAAGACGGGAATCCAAAGCCTTCATATCTTCTGTCCATAAGCTTTGATCAAAAGCAAGAGTGAGTTCAGGCAAATGAGAAATTTTGTAACCGCTAATTGCAACGGACTCAAATTCAATTGTTTTTATTCCCCCATCTAGCGAGGTCCATGTGCTGACTTCGTCTCCAGTAGACATCGGTAAAACTACATTTGCTTGACCGGTTGCGTAACCCTGATTTCCATTTGGATGGCTTTCCATAACCATAAGACCAGGGCGTGAATCACCATTTCGTTGAAGGTATATTTGTACATTAATATCTCTGGGGTCTATCTGCTCAGGCAGTTCAAGCGAATAATCAATTGTAAAATTATAGAGCCCACCGCATAACGGTTTAAAAACTTGACCAGTCCATTCACCGAAAGTTGCATTCCTGTATTTTGATCTAAATGGTCTTCCGTCCACAGTCATATCAAGTTTAGTTACGTTGTAATTGATTCTTGTTGGTTTAGAGTTATGAGAAAGTTCCTTACCTGTGAATGTGAAGCCAATCTTTTCATCAGCGCATCTTTTTTCGTTTTTTTCTTGGGTGACCTTTCCATCAACGAGTAAACCAAAAAATTTATCAAAGTCTTCATCGGTAAATTCTTGATTGTCAATTGGTAGAGGAGATTTGGCTGTAGCTAATGGACAGCTTAAAGAAAGAAATAATCCCATTAAAGCTATTAAAGAATAACTAGGATTAAATAATTTGTTTTGGAGCATAATTTTCTCCATTGGCATCAAGCTAAATCAAAAAAGTTAATTAAAGCAGCCAAATAAAATCAGATTTCATCGTAGCAAGCAATGCAGGATTAGGAGCTCCAGTTTTTGATTAGATCGCCGTATTTTTGATCAACATTTGCAAAAGCATCAGGCTCTATCGTTTCTAGAAGCGTTCGATTTAGTTCAGGAAACCTTTCTGGACCACCTTCTTCTGGCCACTGACGAGTGGCATCAATTGCAATTTTGCTTCCTCTTCCAATTTGAACTGTACTGGGGTCTAGAGGCATCGCAGGTAATTTTTCAAACACCTCTGTGTTCCCAAATGGTTGCCATCTAGTTCCCATTGCCATCAGCATGTGTTCTTGATTCATTACGTCTAAGTCTTCATCAACCACAACGACAACTTTTGCAAAGAAATTGTCTTTACAGATTTTCTTAGCAATTTCTAGGCCTTCGCCAGGTTTGGTTTTACGAATACTGACGAATGACATGCCAACCGTTCGATTATCGCTATAGAAGTCGATAACTGAAGGGATTTCTTTTTTTAATGCATAAAGTGCCCCAGCGTGGCCCGCAGCTGCCATTGAACCATTTTGCAGGCCAGTAAAATTATTCATAATCCAAGGGTCTTTTCGATGAGTGACTGCTGTAACTTTCATCCAGAAAACTTCTGCTTTCCTTCTTCCTTGGTATCCGACCATTTCACCATAGGGTCCTTCCGGTCTTAAATCATCAAGCGGAACTTCACCTTCAATGATTATTTCTGCGTTTGCAGGAACCAAGATATCGTTCGTTTCGGATTTAACGACCTCCAGGGCCCGACCTGCTAAACCGCCGGCAAGCGAAAGTTCATCAGCACCACCTCCACGGTAGACCATTTTGCTGCTGCTTACTTCCCAGAAGTAGGGATCGACAGTAAGGGCAATAGAGACATTTGCAACTGTTTCTCCTCTATCGCGAGCAGCCATTAAGTGACGATATCCAGTTTGACCTGGCTCAGAATTAATAGCTATTTCGCGTGGCCCCCTTAAATGGCAGCGGTAAGTTCCAAAGTTAATACCTCTTCTCGGATCTTTTGTAAAAACGCTTCCCGTATTTATATAGCGACCTGCATCTGCTGGATTGCATTTAATAAAAGCAAATTTTGTTAGGTCTACTTCATTACCAATAAGAACAATTTCTTTGCAAGGCGCTGCAGCGCTATTTAATTCGATTGGGTCAATACTAGGGTAAACACCCCCATTTGCCTGAACAATCTTCTCCATTCGGTCTCTTGCTTTAACGTAACTCTTGTAGGGGACAGTTTCCCCGAGAGTCATCTCGACAGGGTCAAGGCCAAGTGTTATGCATTCTGCATGCGCGTTACCACTTTCATTTACAAGCAGTGGTCCTTTAATCCATTTTCCGTCTATTTTAACTTCTTCAATAAGAAGGCAAGGCCCACCCCTCATTCCATGTTGATCCCTTAATCTGTAAGTGAGCGCTGCTATTTCATAAGCATCCTGATCAGCCCTTGGAATTCTTACCACTAAACCATAATCTTCCAATGCAGCGATGTAATCACGCATGTCTTTAAAAGGTGCTTTTATTCCAGAGTTACTTTCTGGAGAGCTCAGTCTTATTCCGCCAGGCAGACCGCTCGATATAGATGAACAGGATGCGGTAGTTGCAAGCGCAGCAAGCCCAGTTCCGCCTAAAAGAAAATCGCGTCTCGATGATTCAGTTGATAATGAATCTTTATCGCCCATTTTTTTCATAAAATTTTTCCTTTTTGCTAATGAGCTAGAAAGATGAGCCCGTTCCTTCTGTAAGAAGATGAAGCCTGCCCGCAGATAGATTATTAAAAGACTCCGCTAAACCTGAAGGCCAGTAAACAGTAGCAGTTGCTGAGGTTGCATTGCCTAGACCAAAGACTGGCCAAGGCGACTCACTTGAAACAAAGCTGCTGCCAGCTTGAATTTCCCTCATCTGAAATTCGCCTTTGGAAGAAATAATTTCGATTCGAGCGCCAATTGCCATTCGATTGCTTTCAGTACCTTCGAGACGAATACTCAGCCATGTGTTGTTATTGCCTTCATTACGAAGAAGAATCGGATATGCGTCATCCCTATCGCCTGGAAGTGAGGCCATGAATGCCACATCTACAAAACCATCACCATCATAATCTGCTCTAGAGATACCTGTTACACCATAACCAGTAAGAACAACACCTAGGTCATCATTTTTTTGAGTGAATCTGCTGTTGCCGTTATTCATGAAAAGGTAGGTTGGGTTGCCTCTTCCTGGGCCCGTCGTTGTGGGGAGTTCACCACCGTATATTAAATCTTGATAAGTGTCGTTATCGAAATCTGCAAAAGTAGCACCCCAAGCCCAAAAATTAAACGCCATTTCATCATCTGCTATATCAACGTAGGTACCGTCTCCATTGTTACGAAATAGAGCATGAGTATTATTTCCTCCAAGATTTGTTGAAAAGATATCTAAATCACCGTCATTATCAATATCGCCAAACGTGGATGACATCCAGAATCCAAGTTTCGAAAGACCTCCGGTTGTACTGACTAAATCAGTGAAAGTATTGTCTCCATTATTCTTATAAACATGCCAAGCAGTAGGCGCTAAATTTACATCGTTGCAGATTGCAACAAAGAGATCGAGGAATTCATCATCATCAAAATGACTAAAACTTGTAGCACAGGAACCTAAGCCGCCTTGTACTCCAGCTGAATCGGTTATGTCTGTAAAAGTTAAGTCCCCATTGTTTAGATACAAAACATCTTCATGCTGTTCTCTGGCAGCGGGATTCCGAAACGAAAGATGGCCTTCAGCCGTTATGAATAAATCGAGGAATCCATCGTTATTGATATCCCCCATTGCGGCCGAGAGCGCTGTTTCTGATCCAGGAACATTTGCAGTAGGGGCAATATCTACAAAAGTACCGTTGCCCTGATTATGCAGCAAGACTGTCTGTGACTGTGAAGGCCCAGAAAAAAATCCTGACCCCGACATGAAAATATCCGGATAGCCATCATTATCAATATCACCAACAACAATTCCGGATGAGCCTGTCGTAACTAACGCGTTTGCTGATACAGTAACATCAGTAAAAGTGCCATCACCATTATTTCGCATCAATGCATTAGAGAAATTTTTACTATTGGTTAGCATCATATCCAGATCGTCATCAAGGTCATAATCAAGCCATGCAATGCCCCCATAGCCTTCACCAGGGCCTCTTGCCCAAGGTTCGAGAAGTTCTGATTCATTTGAAAACGTTATACCCAGTTCAACGGGTAAAGTAGGGACGCTAGAATCATCATTATCATCATCATGACCACAGCCACCTATAAAAAGAACAATTGAAAGAAAAATTGAATGTATGAATGATGGCAAGACTAATTTTTTATTTAACAACTGAATCCCCTAATCAGCAGAACGATTAATTGGTTTTATTACCTAAGTAATTAGACTTATATTATTGCCCAATTTCTAGGCTTTCACGCTATTATGTTATTCCTAGCCCGTAATGGTATCCGTCAAGCGAACGATCTGATATGGATCATTGGTTTGGCTCTATCTGACTGGCAAGTTTTGCTAGGATATCTTAAATCAACATTCAAAATCCTAATATTCAGAGGGGATCTGCATGAGACGTTTTGCTCTAGCTTCGCGCTGCATGTTGCCAATTTTATTTTGTAGCGCATTTTTAATTCTCGCATCATGCGGGCATGATGATGACAATGATGTGGTTGTCACAGAAGACGTCAGAGACCCATCTGTTGCTAGGCTTTGGATTGAGATTTTACTTGAAGGAATCAGAAACGATTTTGCTAGGCCCACGGTTCATGCAAGAAATTTGCACCATATATCTTCTGCCATGTATGACGCTTGGGCTGTTTACTCCGATGAGGCTTCACCCTATTTACTTGGAGATACTGTCGGAGATTTTACCTGTAATTTAGAAAATTTCTCTCAGCCTCAAGATATTCATCTCGCAAGAGAAGAGGCTATCAGTTATGCCGCATTCCGTTTAATTCTCTATCGGTTCAGGCTATCGCCAGATGTTCTTGATACCGAAGATCTAGCCTATGAATTATTTGCTAACCTTGGCTACCAAAAGGATTATGAGTCCACCGATTACACAAACGGAAGCCCTGCAGCCTTGGGTAATTATATCGCTGACTGTTATATAAATTATGGATTGCAGGATGGTTCAAATGAACGAGATTTCTTCAAAAATATTTATTATGAGCCGGTAAATCCTGATATTCGACCCTTTCGTGCTGGCAATCCTGATATTGAAGATTTGGATCGATGGCAACCAATTTCTCTTCCAACATTTATTGATCAATCGGGCAATCTGATTGATACAAATATTGAATTCCTAAGCCCAGAATGGGGGCAAGTCATTCCTTTTGCGTTGACTGATTCTGATAAGACGACATTTGAACGTGACGGCTTTGATTATGAGGTTTATTTTGATCCAGGCGCGCCACCTTATGCTGAAGGAACTTTATCTGATCTTTATAAGTGGGGATTTGAATTAGTTTCTATTTGGTCATCGCATCTTGACCCTGCAGATGGGGTAATGATTGATATATCTCCCGCGAGCTTAGGCAACCCTGATAATGCAAGCGTTGATTATTACCCGCCATCTTTTGATGAATACGATGATTTTTATGATTTGTTTGATGGGGGCGATCCCAGTAGCGGCTATACTGTTAATCCAATTACTGGTGCACCTTACGAACCGCAAATGGTTCCACGTGGTGATTACGCCCGAGTACTTGCGGAATTTTGGGCAGACGGCCCTGATTCAGAAACCCCTCCTGGGCATTGGTACGTTATTGTTAATGAAATCAATGATAATCCTCAGCTTGAGAAACGGTTAACTGGCGCTGGACCTGAGCTTGGCCCGCTGGAATGGGATGTAAAGCTTTATTTTACCTTGGGCGGAGCCATGCATGATTCAGCGATCGCTGCTTGGGGCATTAAGGGTTGGTATGATTATATTCGGCCTCTATCTGCTCTGAGAGCAATGGCAGAAACTCAAAGTACAGACCCCATGGGTGAATCTTATTCGCCGAATGGTATTTCGCTTTACCCTGGTTATGTAGAGCTTGTTGAAACTGGCGATCCATTAGCAGGTGCTGGCGATGCAAACGTTGGAAAAATTAAGCTTCTTGCCTGGGCAGGTCCTCAGGCAGTTTCAGACCCAGAAACTGATACCGCTGGAGTCGAGTGGATACTTGCAGAAAGATGGTGGCCTTATCAACGCCCAAGTTTTGTTACTCCGCCTTTTGCTGGTTATATTTCAGGTCATTCAACTTATTCTCGTGCTGCTGCTGAAGTGCTTACTGAATTTACTGGCTCACCTTATTTTCCTGGAGGTAAAAGTGGCTTTGAGGTAGAAGCCAATGAATTTCTGGTATTTGAGGATGGGCCTAGTGTAGATATGCAGCTTGAGTGGGCAACTTATCGAGATGCCTCTGATCAATGCAGTTTGTCTCGAATATGGGGCGGCATACATCCGCCTGCTGATGATATTCCAGGGAGATTGATTGGCAGGGAGATTGGCTTGAATGCTTTTACATTTGCTGAGGAATACTGGTAAATAAAGGAAATTTTAATTTCCTATGGCTCTTTTGGGTAATACCAACCTGAATTTTTATCATTCTCTCTGCACTCAAGAGAATGGATAAAAACTCTTCCGGATGTATCCTCTTCTAAAATTTTGCCAACATATTCTGCAACATATTTTGCAGAAGCTTCCATGCTGACATTAGGTAAAATTCTTAATTTAATAATTTTTCGTTTATCTAAGTCTTTGAAAAGCTCAAGTTCAGGGTCATCTTCGTTTATAAGGCAAGTGTGATCAAACATATCATCTAGCCAGGCTTTAACTTTCTTTAACCCACTGAAATCCATGACAAAATGAGTTTTTTCTTCAAGTTCTTTACATCCGAAAACGAAATAAAAAGCCCTGGAATAACCATGTAAATATTGGCAATGACCGCTGTGACTGGGTTGGCGATGGCAGCAACTAAATCCTGTGAATTTTTTAGTACTTCTGAACAAAATCTGAATACCTCGATGTTAATTAGATTGCTATTCTAGATTAAAATTTAAGCCAATTGATCAAATCAGCTAAATCTTATTAGAGGCAACTACCTTATTGAATTTTATTTAAGTTTTAAATTAGTCTTTATTTTAACCTTCGGTTTAATAATTTTTTTAAAATAATTAAATTTATATATTTTTCTTTAATGGGATGCTTTCAAGCACCCAGTTTTTGGAATTACGCCGATCAGGACAGGGTATAGCAAAGGCAACATCCCCAGATGCTTCCTCCATCTTTTTCATATCGATCCGCCACCCAAGTCCTTCCCATTTTTTTAATGAGTTACGAAACTCTCCAATGCATTCATCGCCAAGAATTAATATTTCCCTATTCGAGCTTTCTGGAGTGCGCAGGGGATAAAGCTTGCTCACGACTGCAATATCTTCATCAGCGATCGCAAGATTAATTTTCTGTAAACGTTCGTCATTTGAGGGGTCTAGCAAACAACTGCGCATATTAATAAAGAAAATCCTGGTAAGTTTTGAGTTAACTGGCTGCTCAAAAAAATACTGTATAAAGGTATTCTCTTTAGAAAGGTTTATTTCAGTCACCAGTGTATTTGGCCCCTGATGAAAACTGGTTGCTCCAAAATGCTTAAGATCATCTTCGTCGTTCCTAAGGTATTCAAGCTCAGTCGCACCTGGGCCCGGTGGGTCCATTCTCACCTTTATACCTGAACCCCAATCATTTTTAGTAAGGACTGTTCTGTCTGGCTGGTATCGAAGATTTCCTTGTAACGGATGTACAAATTCGTTGTGAACGGGATCCAATCCATTCTCAATGGAGCGTTCGAAATAAGCATCTAGGTTAAATATCACCAATCCGCTTGCTCGCCAACCCGGTTTTTCCCACTCTGGGATTTCAAATAATGGCGCACGCGTTTCCGCAGGCTCATCGCCTAAAAAAGCAAAAACAATCCCGTATCTTTCTGTAACTGGATAACTATCTACCTTTGCGCGCGGAGGTATATTCCCTTTTTTTCCTAGAACTGGAATATATTTGCATTTTCCATCACCCCCGTATTGCCAGCCATGATAAGGGCAGGCGATACGTCCATTTTGTACTTTGCCCTTACCCAATGAGCCGCCACGGTGGACGCATGTATCTGCTAATACGTGGGCTGAACCTTCTGAGTCTCTAAAGGCAACAAAACTTAGGCCTAATATTTTTGCCTGAAGGGGCTCATCAATTTTTAATTCGTCACTTATACAGACGGGGTACCAGAAATTAATATACATAAATGCTTTGTTGTCATTGTAAATTTGTATTCAGAATATAAATTTTACCTTGTTTAGTAAAATTTAGCAGATTATTAAAGCTTACCTTGCCTTAAAAACCTGCTCAAACAGCAGGAGATCCTAATCGTGTATAGTTAATTTATGATAGATCAAGATTTTCTTTTATTTATACATCTTTTATTATTTTGCTACTGGTTGGGCGGTGATATCGGTGTTTTTTACTCCTCAGGATTTGCCGCAAACCCTAACTTAAGCAATGAAGCAAGAATGACTGCTGCCAAGATCATGCTTGGGCTGGATATCATTCCTCGTGCCTGTGGTGCCTTAATGCTTTCGGTTGGTTTATTCCTTAGTCAATTTATTGGAGTGGTTTACTTAAATTGGCAATTGTATCTTTTTTTCTTGGTTGCTCCGCTTTGGCTAGTGATGGAATTAATACTTCATTATCAATATGAATCTTCTTTAGGACAGTATTTGAAAAAATTTGACGCTCCTTTTAAAGGTTTTATTATTTTAGGGTGTCTTGCCTTAGTGACTTGGATGTCATTATCGGGGCGATTGCATGCAGCACCTTGGGTGGGTTACAAGATAATAATTTTTGCAATTATTATTTTTTGCAGCCTATTAATTAATAGGGCTGTTTTACCTTATCTTGAAGGCATACAGCGTATTGCTGAGGGCAATATCAATCAACAAGAAAATTTGGATATGGCTGAGAGCCTAAGGAAGACCAAATGGGCCGTAATTGCAATTTGGATATGTTTGCTTATCGAGGTCGCCTTAGGTATAGCTAAACCTTCCATTGCAATCTAAATTTGATAATTCTGGTTATTCCGAGTTCTTTTTTTATTCAAGATAAATGTCTTCAAACCTAAATAAAAAAACCTTTGTTCTTTTTATTTCTCTATCTGTAAATAGTTTGATATCGGCTGAAGACTGGAGTTTTCGCACAGATAATCCCGATGCTGAGCCTCATAACTGGCTGGTGCATGGGCGTAGTTATTCTGAACAACGTTTCAGCCCCTTAAATAAAATAAATACATCTAACGTCCAAGGTCTTGGACTGGATTGGTTTTTAGATCTTGATACCGATCGCGGGCTTGAAGGAACTCCCATCGTAGTTGATGGGATTATGTATTTGAGCGCAGCATGGAATATTGTTTTTGCCATTGACGCTAAAACTGGAAAAGAGCTATGGAGACATGATCCAAAAGTTTCACGCGCTTGGGTAGCTGCATATTCATGTTGTGATGCAGTGAGCCGTGGAGTCGCAATTTGGCGCGATCAAGTCATTGCAGCAACTTTAGATGGAAGACTGATCTCATTAGATAGAGAAACCGGAATACCTAAATGGAGCATCCTTACAATTGATCCTAAAAAACCTTACACAATCACGGGCGCGCCAAGAGTATTAAATGACAAAATAATTATTGGTAATTCAGGCGCTGATTATGGTGTTCGAGGTTATGTTTCGGCATATGAAGCTATGTCGGGGGATCTGCTATGGAGGTTTTTCACTGTCCCAGGCGACCCACTTAAGGCCCAAGTAAATAAAACATTGGAAATGGCATCAAAAACCTGGACCGGAGATGAGTGGCGTCGAACTGGAGGTGGCGGTACCGCTTGGAATGCTTTTGCTTTTGATTCTAAATTAAATCTACTTTATTTCGGTGTCGGAAATGGCACTCCATGGAGCCGCGAGTTCCGCAGTCCTGACGGAGGAGATAATTTATTCTTGTCGTCTATCGTTGCTCTAGAGGCAGATACAGGAGTTTACGCTTGGCATTATCAAACCACTCCAGGCGATTCTTGGAATTTTTCTGCTGTTGAATCAATTATTCTAGCGGATATAAAAATTGCTGGTCAGCAAAGGCAGGTCCTTATGCAGGCGCCTAAGAATGGATTTTTTTATGTTCTGGATAGGTCTAATGGTGAGCTTATTTCAGCTGAGAAATACATCCCTCTAAATTGGGCCAGCCATGTTGACTTAAAAACAGGAAGACCAGTTGAATATCCTTATGCTCGTTATAAGAATGAAGGCAGGCTTATTCTTCCAGGGCCCTCAGGAGGACATTCTTGGCACCCTATGTCATTTAGTCCCATTACTGGCCATGCTTACTTTTCCGCATTAAGTATTCCTGGTTATTACAATCATGATAGGGGATATAAATTTAAACCCGGTTTTCAAAACACTGGTATAGAAGAGGGAGTGATCGACTTCCGAGCGAAGGATCCTCAAGATAAACCATTTAAAGGGAAATTAAGCACCAATCTTCTTGCTTGGGATCCTGTTTCTCAAACTGAAGCTTGGCGTGTGAGAAACTCTGCATTAGGTGGCGGGACTATTGCCACTTCTGGAAATCTAGTGTTTCAAGGCCTCGCTAGCGGAGACTTTATCGCATATGAGACTGATAATGGAAAAGCGCTTTGGAAATTTTCGAGCGATATAGCAATCATGGCCGGACCCATAACTTATGAAGTTGATGGCGAGCAATATATTGCAGTCTTATCAGGAAGAGGCGGCGGAAGCGGATTAGTTGGTGGATTAATGGCGGAACGTTGGGGAAAAATACTAAACGAAAATCGTGTATTGGCTTTTAAATTAGGATCAACAAAAAAATTGCCTAAACAGCGAATGAGAAGACTTGAAGTTAATATTCCTCAATCGCTTTTGCCTCAACTCAAAAGTAACGATTCAAAGATTAAGGGAAAAAATCTTTACGATAAATATTGCTATATGTGCCATGGTTTAGAAGCAATATCAGGAGGAGTGATTCCTGATTTACGATATTCAAGCCAGCAAACTTATTTTGATTGGATTGATATCGTTCTAGGTGGAAGCAAAGTTAATCAAGGCATGCGTTCGTTTTCAGAAGTGATTAACAAGAGTCAGGCTTTACAGATTCGTAATTATATTATTCACAAAGCAATCGAATTGAGTGATTAGTTTTAATTTCTTTTTAAAAAGTTTTCTTTTAATAAGCCGTTATGGCGAGGAATAGAAACAAATTGATTATTAATAAAATGCTCAATGGTTAGGTTTAAAATGAACAACATTGATTTTAATTTTCTTTGGATTATTCCTAATGCAGTAGGATGATATATGCGATTAAAATATTAACGATTATTCTTCCGTAAATATTATTAAACTGAGGTTAAAAACGATATGGCTAATGAACCCAAAATTGATGGCGCTAAGCAGTCAGTTGATCAGGATCAGATATCCAGAAGAGATTTTATCACCGCGACCGGAGGCTTGCTTCCTTTAAGCATAGCTTCTGTATCTCAAGCAGGCACTAGGTCTATAGGCAAGACTCTAGAATCGTCCTTGGATTATCCTTTTGACAGCATGCGCGATTGGGTTGCAGCGCTTGAAGCTCATGGTCTATTGCTGCGAATGGGGGATGTAGATCAAGACCAGTATCATGCTACTGGTCTATTTTATAATTTGACTGATAAATTTACGTGGTCTGGTTCGCCGGCGATGCTTTTTGATCGGGTTAAGATTGATGGCGAATGGATCAATGGGCCTTTGCTAGCGAATTTGCAAGGCCACCTTAATACAGATTCAATTATCTGGAATCTTGAGACTAGCCCAACGGACCACGAAGGAAATTATCGACGAGCTAGAAATTTAATGAAAAAGATTTTTAGTGCTAATGACGATGCTTGGCCAACGATTTCGCCTGCAGAGGTTGAGTTTGAAAAGGCTCCAGTCAAAGAAGTGGTTTTGCGTGGAGATGAAATAGATTTAACTCGTTTTGCTTTCATTCAAACCAATCCAGCCGATGGAGGGCGCTACATTAATTCAGGATCTATGTTTACTGAAGATCCTGAAAAAGGAAAAAATTTTGGGACTTATCGTTGTCAGCTTAAAGGCCCGCGAAAAATTGCTCTAAACCCAGAGACTGGTCAGACCGGATATAAAATGATTGCTGCCGCAAGAGACAGGGGTGAAAAATCTTATCCGGTTGCCGTTGTTCTTGGTCAGGACCCCGTTACTTTTATGGTTAGCTCAACTAAGGTAGCTGGTTTCGTTCACAAAGGAAGACTTCCGGACGAATTAGCAATCGCTGGGGGGCTTCGTGGAAAGGCTATTGATGTTGTTAAATGTGAGACTAACGATATGTTGGTGCCTGCGCATGCTGAGATGATTATTGAGGGCGAAGTGTTATTTGATGAGCCGCTTGAACCAGAAGGCCCGTTTGGCGAGATGTACGGTTATCTTGGACCAAAAGATGAAGCGAAGTTATGGATGAAAGTTAATGCAGTAACTCATCGGAAGAATCCCTGGATTTTGAATATGTTCACTGGGATGGAGCGTGGCTTTGTGGAAGCGCCTTTTAACACTTTTATTGAGCATGGCCTAAAACAGCAATTTCCATATATTACCGAGTACTATCAGCCGCATGATACGTCCGGAATTACCTATATTTCCATTAATAAAACTGAGGCTGGGCAGGGTCTTGCTCTTGGAAAAGCTGTGACCAGTTTTGATCCAGTAGCTAAAATTACTGTTGTCCTCGATGACGACGTCAATTTACTTAATCAAGATGATGTTTTAAGAGCAATAGTCGCTCGATGGCAACCTTACCCTGCAGCTCACATTCGTAAGAAAAGCTTTGGAATAATTACCGACCCTAGCCAGCGTGTTAAGCGCCAGACCAGCAAGATTGCTATCGATGCTACACGACAATTTCCTGAGGAAGGTGGACCGGAAGTGTTTGCGGGAAATAACCGAGATTTACTTAATCAGCTTAAGCCTAATGCAATTAATGATTCTGCAGTAATCTATTCGTCCTTATTAAAAGACTGGAAAGAAGTTTAATTTCTTGGATGATTGATGACGTTTGAAACTCGTGAAACTGTTGTCAGATTTGTTGAGCGGAACTATTTTGGTAGCGCTGTACAAAGCGATGTGTCATCTATGCTTGATTGCTTCCATAATAACGCGCAAGTTTTAATTCGTCATGGTGATAACCCAACTAGATATTTCTCTCCTCAACCGAGTGAAACCCATTCTGATTTAACTGATTTCTTTTCACACCTTTGCGGAACTTTTGAACCGAGGTTTAGTGATTTTCAGCACTTTATTGATATAGAAAAGAATCGTTCTGCTTGTTATTTTAGTGTTCTTCTTACCCCTAGGTCTCCTTTGATGCTGAAAAAAGTTGGTGTACAGGAGCTAAATAACTGTAATTTTTTTCATTACTCTGATAGAAAGATTCAGAATATGATTATTTATTATTCCAATGCTGCTGCATTGGGAAGGGATGTTCCAACCGGATATCCTAAAAGAAACGATAAAAAAAGGATTACCCATGAAGAAAGTTCAGGATGAGGCTCCGCAGCACAATACCGAGCAACAGGAATGGCTTGACGTCAATCTCAAAAAACAAAATCAACGTTATGACCAGATTGTTTCTAATATGGATGCATTGTCTGAACAGCGGGATTCATGGATAAAGGATTTTCTATTCAGGATCCAGAACTATGGATTTAACTATAACTGCGACGCAAAACGTAAGATCCCTGATAGCGAATTACCGGAAAAGATTGACCGACCTTTCAAAGTCGTTTATTAATTTTTAGGATAATCCGATGACGCGACCACATATAGAGCCTTATGTTGAGCTGAACGATAGCTATCAACCATTTTCCTTGCCTGGTTTTCCTTCCGGTAGTCACTATAAAGTTTTAAGCTTGGATAAAGATAGTGGCGCCTGCAGTCTTAAAATGAAATTTGATGCAGGATATAGTCGCCCGGCCGGTATGAGTTATTCCGATAGTGAAATATTTATTTTGGAAGGCCGAGTCACTGTCGGCAACGAAATGTATGGTCGGGGTCACTATTGTTTTTTGCCTGCCGGAGTTTCTCAAGGAAGTATGCATTCAGACCATGGTTTTGAAGCATTGGTTTTTTACAATGACGGCTTGCCAAGTTTTATTGAGTCAGATGAGAATCACGATTTTGCGCTTCTGGAGGCTTACGTTTCTTTAAATGCTTATCTTGATGCGCCCTGGTTAAGTGGGGCACGACGAAACCCAGGTGTAGCAAGTGGCTTTACTGTTAAATCTTTAAGAATGGATCCGCTGACGAAAGCAAATACATTTTTATATGCTGCTGTACCAGAATTTAAACAGGATAATATTTCATACCATGATTGTGCTGAAGAGGCTTACCACATTTATGGCGACTGCTCTATGATGCAATTTGGTGAATTGCCAACCGGTGGTTATTTTTGGCGACCGCCATATATTAATCATGGCTGTTTTTGGTCAAAACAAGGATGTATTGCTCTAGCAAGAATAGACGGTGAGCTAGTCAACTACTTTCATTTTAATCCATGGAGTAACCCTGATGAGAACGCCCGTCGAGCGGCACAGCAGTTATATGCTGAGAAGCCTAATCTTGTTCATTGGTTCGATTCTCATGGTCATAATCACGCATAAAAAAACCGCTTTTAATACGGCTTTTTAGTTAATTTTAAATTAATGATGTGGCGTGGGTATAAATTCTGTTTCGACGTAAGTTATCTCTCGCGTGGCTTCAGTGTAATCGCCCTCGACAGCCATAAAATAAATTAAAACACCAATTGCAACAGGCGGCACCAGAATTGCTGATATAAGTGCCATTTTTTCCCACATCATGTGCATAAAAATCGCGATGATAAAACCTGCCTTAAGGAACATAAATAGCAAGATTAGTGACCACCTTAAATAGCCTTGTAGGTTCATGTAGTCGACCGCATATGAAAAACCACTGAGCACAAACAAGAGAACCCATATCCATAGATAGACTGATAATGGATGTTGTTGGCCTTCGGCTTCTGACATAATTCTTACTCCAAGTTTAAATCTAAAATTTGTTACAAAATGATTTTTTAAACTACCAAAGGTAGAAGAAGGCAAAAATAAAGACCCAGACGAGGTCAACAAAGTGCCAATAAAGGCCAGCTATTTCAACCTGCTCATAGTTCCCCTTTTTGTCGTAATCCCCACGCCGAACACGATTAGCTATGACAGATAAATAAATCACACCGCAAGTAACATGTAGGCCATGGAAACCAGTAATCATGAAAAATGCCGAGCCAAATTGGGCCGCACCAAAGGGGTTGCCCCAAGGACGAACACCTTCATCAACAATAAGTTTGGTCCACTCAAATGCTTGCATACCAACAAAACTTGCGCCAAGTATGGCCGTCGCTGCCATTAAGGCGACAGTTTTGGCTTTGTCGCGTCGGTAGCCATAGTTAACTGCTAATGCCATTGTTCCGCTGCTGGTGATCAGAATGAAGGTCATGATTGCAATGAGTATTAGAGGTATCGGGTCACCGCCAAATGAAAGCGCGAATACTTCGCTGGGGAATGGCCAAGGCACAGTGGTGGACATACGAACATTCATGTAGCCAACCAAGAAGCAACTGAATATAAATGTATCACTTAAAAGGAAGATCCACATCATGGCTTTCCCCCACGGCACCTCAAAAGTTTGCTTATCACGAGACCAGTCGTTTACAACTGAGCCCCAACGTGAAGCATCATTCGGTGTTGTGCTTGCTACGGCATCATCGGCCATAAAACTTTTTCCTCTATGTCGCTAACAATAATGCAAAAAAAACAAACCATACCAACATTAGGTAATGCCAGTAAGTTGTACATAACTCGATAGTTAATTTAAATCTTTCAATTTCCATTCCAAGCCAAGCTTTATATACGCTCCGTGCCCAAACAAATAAACCGCCAGTTAAATGCAATCCGTGCAAACCGGTTAACAAAATAAAGAATGCCAGTGGGGCGCTGGATAATTGGTATAGCCCAGCATCCAATAATTCCTGCCAGACTGTTATCTGACCAATAAGAAAACCTATTGTTAGTCCGCCTGCCGCAGTTAGATAGAGGCGAACTTTTTTAATTTTCCCAGCCATAGCTGCATTTTTGGCAAGTTGCATTGCGATAGAGCTAAGCACAAGTATTGCTGTATTGAACCAAAGTAAATTAGGGTCCTGCAATGGAACCCAATCTGATAATTCCATACGCATTTTGTAACCAACGCAAAATAAAAAGAACATGCTAGACAGAACACCTATGAAAAACTTTAATCCAGTTTTAGCAGCGAGCCCTTCGCTAATGTCGCGAGGGTTAATTTCACTGACAGACCTAGGCGTAGCCCAGCTCTTTTCACTAAGTGTTTTGAATATACTCATGCGTGATGAGGCCCATCATGAGGATTCTCTGGATCAAAACCTTCGGCATGACCAGCCGCAGGTTCATTTTGTGGAATAAAGTCCCTGTCCTCACCTGGAACACTGTAATCATAAGCCCAACGGTAAACTACCGGAAGACTATCACCCCAGTTGCCATGTTCTGGTGGGTGCTTTTCGGTTTGCCACTCAAGTGTGGTGGCTCCCCAAGGGTTCGGCTCAGATTTTTTACCCTTAAAAGTACTCCAGAACATGTTAATGAAAAAGAGTATCTGAACCACTGCAACGATTAGAGCAGCATAGGTGATGCCGACATTCATGGATTGCGCCGAATCTGGAATGAATGCAGTATCCCCATAAGAGTAATATCGTCTAGGGAGCCCTAAAATGCCTAGATAGTGCATTGGCAGATAAATCGAATAAGTGCCTAAGAAGGTTAACCAGAAGTGCCACTTACCAAGTGTTTCATTGTACATTTTTCCGCTGATTTTAGGGTACCAATGGTAAATTGCAGCGAAAACCACAAGCACTGGGGATACGCCCATTACCATATGAAAATGCCCCACCACAAAGTAGGTATCAGATAGCGGTAAATCTACGACCACGTTGCCTAGAAAAAGTCCAGTTAGGCCACCATGAATAAATGTAAAGATAAAACCGATGCAAAATAACATCGGAACGCGAAGATGAATATTTCCTTGGTAGAGCGTTAAGATCCAATTGTAAACTTTAATGGCTGTTGGCACCGCTATGATAAGCGTGGTTGTTGCGAAGAAGAAACCAAAGTAAGGATTCATGCCGCTAACGTACATGTGATGAGCCCAGACAATAAAGCTCAGTCCGCCAATAGCAACGATGGCCCAAACCATTTGCCTGTAGCCAAAAATATTTTTCCGTGCATGGCATGCAAGAATATCTGAAACTAAACCAAAGGCAGGGAGTGCTACGATGTAAACTTCTGGGTGCCCAAAGAACCAGAATAGATGCTGGAAAAGTACTGGGCTGCCACCGCCGTATTCAGTTTGTTCTCCAGCCTCAAGAATCGCAGGCATAAAGAAACTGGTTCCAATAAGGCTATCCAGCGCCATCATAATCGCACTCACAAGCAAAGCTGGGAAAGCCAAAAGACCAAGTATCGTTGCAATAAAGATACCCCAGACCGAAAGAGGCATGCGCATTAAGGTCATACCATTGCATCGAGCCTGAAGGACAGTTGTTACGTAATTTAAACCACCCATGGTGAACGCAACAATAAAGACAGCTAATGACACTAGCATCAGTAAAATACCCCAGCTTGTGCCGGAATTGGTTGCCCCTGGAGTGCCCTCTAATATTGCCTGGGGTGGATAAAGCGTCCATCCTGCGCCTGTAGGACCGCCAGTCACAAAGAAACTAGCAAGTAAAATAATGACCGATAGCAAATAGACCCATACGCTTAACATGTTCATGAAGGGGAAAACCATGTCCCTGGATCCAACCATCAAGGGGATAAGGTAATTTCCAAATCCACCTAGAAACAATGCAGTAAGAAGGTAAATCACCATGATCATTCCATGCATGGTAATAAACTGGTAATAGTCCGCGGGTACAATAAAGTCGAAGGAATCTGGGAATGCTAATTGCAGCCGCATCATGCCAGAAAGAACAAGGGCAACAACGCCAACAAAAATAGCAATTAAGGAGTACTGAATCGCAATAACTTTGTGATCTTGACTCCAAATATATTTGGTAATAAAAGTTTGCGGATCATGCAAATGTTCTTCGTGATCCCGGTCCGCAATTGCTACATATGCCATCAGAGCCCCCTAGAGGAGTTAGTAAATTTCATAAAGTATTAATATAAGCAATCAGGTCATTCATTTCCTGATCATTAGAAAGCATTTGAGCCATTTGGACCATCTGCCCTCCATACCAGTCATCTTCATGCGATCCACGAAGACCTGATTTAAAATTCTTAAGTTGTGCAAGTATGTACCAATCATCCATTTTTGCTTGCCGAGGCGCACCCATTACCCAGATACCTTCTCCGTTAGGCCCATGACAGGCTTTACATGTTTGGTAGATTTCTTTACCTCTTTCAATATCACCAGAGATAGTTGCTGCGGATGAAGTAATAGGTAGAGTATTTATATACCCAATGACGTTATTAACATCTCTTGCGGTAGGTAAAGTGCTGACCATAGCGCGCATTTGCATTCCCAAAATATCAGCTGTATCGCCACCCCTGACTCCTGAACGGTAATTATCCATTTGTCGCTTCATGTAACGATCATCAAGACCAGCTAATTTTGGTGCATTAAGTAGTTTATTACCTTCGCCACTAGCGCCATGGCATGCTGCACATGGTGCATAGGCCATTTTTCCAGCATCAAGATCAACATTTCTGGCAGCAACTGTATCAGCAAAAGTTGATTGAGAATTTAACCATGTTTGGTACTCATCAGGAGTGTCAACAATTACAACTCCGCGCATAACATGATGGCCAACGCCGCACAATTCTTCACACAGGATTTCATACCTTCCAGTTCGAGTAGTCTGGAACCATTGGTAGGTAACCATTCCGGGAACAATATCCATTTTAACTCGAAATTGAGGGACTGCGAAATTATGCAGAACATCTTTTGAACGCATCAGCAATTTGACTGGCTCTCCAAGAGGGAGCCGCATTTCTTGACTGAATACTAAAACGTCATCTTGGCCATTAGGGTCATCAGGACTAATACCAAAGGGGTTCTCAGGAGCTATTAATTTTGGATCAACCTCACCAAGTTCTCCGTCTTTACCGGGATAGCGATAATTCCAATTCCATTGCTGACCTACCGCCTCTACAACCATGGCATTTTCTGGAACGTTAACGAATTGCCCCCAAACAATTAATCCAGGAGCAAGCATTGCAGCAACGCCAACCGTTGTAATCGCTGTTAACCAGATCTCAAGTTTTTTGTTTTCTGGTTCGTAATTGGCTTTTTGCCCTTTTTTGCTGCGATATTTAATGATGCACCAGGCCATAAATAGATTGGCCAAAACAAATACGATACCTGTCACCCAGAAAGTGATATCAACGGTCGCATCAATGGTTCCCCAGTTTGAAGCAAGTGGAGTGAACCACCAAGGGCTTGCTAAATGGAAAACAACAGACCCAACGACCAACAAAATAACAACGACTGCAATCGCCATAGACTAAACCTTTATAACGTTTATTTGTTTCGTAGTAATACGATGAAGCGAGGGCCTATTTGCCTTTATTTTGTAAAGCAATTATGGGTTTATGTAGTGCCGGTCGGTCGCTACATTCTTAGCGTCCACTCATCACCACCAAGCATCCATTCATTCGGCTCTCAACGCGACGCGAATCCTACCATAAATTGGGCGCAATTGGTGCCCTAAGTTTTCTAAATAATTTAACAAATAATAGTCTTAATTTATGGCTGATTTTATCTCGCAAGGTTGAATTTTATTTCAGGTTTGGCGGGGAAAGCTTTTTGAGTTCTCACCAACAGATGGCTGATGATTGATGACTCTATGATTGGCCCTAATTGGTTGACTATATTTACTAATAAATAATACACATTTAGGAAGTAAATAGATTTCTAACTTTTATTGAGAAAAGCTTTGCAAGTACTTATTAAATATAAAATTATATGGGTAATATTAATTATGTCCCCATTGGCTCATGCTGAACAAAAACCACATTCAGACTGCGCAACTGAGGCAACTAATTTCCTAGGAAAGCTTACCGAGGTGCAATTAAAGCAGGCTAAATGGCCCTTTGAAACTAAAAAGCGACGTAAATGGACCTATTTTCCTAATGTGCCTGAGCTTGATATTCGCACAGAAGGCCTTGCGGTAAGGGATATGACGAATACTCAGCGCATTGAAGCTCATGAGCTAATTGAGTGCGGCTTGAGTAATCAGGGCTATCAAAAGGCCGCAGCCATCATGAGAATGGACGATATTCTTGGTCAGACCGATTTATATCGCCCCAAGACCCCCGAAGACGATACTGTGGTTGACAGCGAAAAATATTGGCTGGCTTTGTTTGGCGATCCGACTAATTCTGATACTTGGGGTTGGCAATTGGAAGGCCATCACCTAGCACTTAATTTTACAGTTGTTGATGGCAAGATTATTTTTGCTCCAGCATTTATGGGTGCTGACCCTGCGAGAGTTAATGCTGGCCGTTATGCAGGTTGGAGAATTCTTGGCGACGAGGTTGATTTTGCATTTCAGCTTCTTGATAGTTTTGATGCTGATCAAATCAAGCAGGCAATAGTGAATAAAGAAATTCCCGAGCGATTATTTACAGCTCCTGGGCGAGAGGATTCTTTGAATACCTACTTAGGTATTAATGCATCCGAGCTTAATGACGCTCAACTGAAGTTACTTACTAATTTGATTGAGACTTATGTTAAAAATGCATCAGCACCTATCGCCTTAGAGCATCAAAACCAAATTCTTAAATATTTGCCTGATGAAACATGGTTTACGTGGATGGGTTCCAATGATCCTGGGAATGGAATTTACTATCGGATTCATAGCCCGGCTGTGTTAATTGAATTTGTGACTGCAAGAAATCGCCAGAGTGAAGCTCGAGAGCCTAATCCAAATCATGTGCACAGTATTTTTGCATATCCGGGTAATAACTACGGAGACGATTATTTGCGCAGGCATTATCAGCTAAGTAAGGATCATCAAGATGAATAGATTGCAACAATTTTGTTTTATCGTATTTATGCTTACGTCAAAATTAACCGTGGCTTCAATTGGTCCAAATGATGCTGAAGTTATTAGACTCGTTGAGTTCGGTCTTTATGATCAGGAGTTATGCACAACTGCTCAGCGTATAATACTCAATGCATCCGCAGATGATTACGAAACGCTAACCTTAAAAGCAAAAGGCGGGACGTTCGTTGCAGAGCAAATGAGTGCAAATGGCCAGGAGAAAACCGTAACTGTTGCTGCTCTTCTTGAGAGTGTTAAGTTTGGACGTGAAACTATAGCTGTCTCAATGGCATGCAAAATGGTCAATCAAAGACGAGTCAATGATGTTTTAAAGCTAAAGCTTGAGCAGCCATCAGGCACTTGTAAGGATGTTAATTCTCTAACTTATCAAATTGCACTTAATGGTTTAACTGTTCGACAAAGGGAACGGTATCTTTCTAAAGGAACGTCCTTAGAATTCATTGATGATGCTTATGCTTCTGCAGGTGGCGCGTGGTTAGCTAGTGTTGTAAGTGATTACATTTCTCCAGAAAAAATTGACGGCAAATTAATAAGAATGATTGTGCAAGCCTCTTCGGTCCAAGTTGCTTGGCCTGAATCTGGGGGAGATTGGTTTGAAGGAACTAATCATTGTAAATTAATTACTCTCGCAGCGATGACAAGGTGGATGAAGAAGGGCTCATTTGACGGTTCAACAGAAATGTTTCCTCGGCCAAAGCCTAAGTGCATTGAGCCGGATTCAAGAACCTCAAAATCAGGAAGCTGTTTGCAATATTTCGGTCCAGCTGGTGCGCAGTTTTGCCAAGATTACAGCGGTACTGATTGGACTGAAACCACAGCACGGGAGGATTGCGATATAAGACATTCAACTCTTGATGCTTGGAATGCAAAATCTGGTAGTTACGATGGCGGAGGTGGAATATTCAGCTCTGATAGCTGTGCTGAGCGAAATGTCATATCAGAGGCAATAGCTTCTCCCGTCAATCAAGCTGAAAGTGCATATCAAGGTACCTGTGTTTTTCGTTGTAATACTCCCGATGAGTCATTGTGGCATCAAATTTCTCCTATGGCATTTGATCCTGATGGCACTGGAATGCAACGTACTTGTGACTTGTATCTTAAAGTCGACTGGTAGCCTTAAATAAGGGCTATAATATTTAGATATAAATTTTGGGTTGAGTCTTATGTTTATTAATTTTTGGTATCCGGTTTTGCAGTCAAAAGATTTAGGTGTCGAGCCTTTAAAGCGACGTATGCTTGGGCAGGATTTTGTAATTTTTCGAGATGAGGGTGGACAGGCTAATGTGCTTTCCAATACTTGCGTTCATCGAGGGGGCTCTCTCGCAGACGGAAAAATAAAGGGTGATTGCATTCAATGCCCTTATCACGGTTGGGAATTTAACGGCAAAGGAGAGTGCACTAGGATTCCATCCCTGGGGCCAAATTCTCGTATACCCGTTCGAACTAATGTTGATGCCTATCCCGTTAAGGAAAAGTATGGCCTTGTGTTTGCATTTCTAGGTGATTTGCCTGAATCAGAGCGACCACCGATGATGGAAATACCAGAATTCGAATCGGAGCAATGGCGCGCAACTTACATTGAATATTTCGTGCCCATTAACTATGAACGCTCTATAGAAAATGGGTTGGACCCTGCCCATAATGAATTTGTTCATCCTTCCCATGGCTTTAGCGGAGAAAACCCTGAATACAAAGTGAATGATTTGCGGTGGATTGGCGACGGGAAATGGGGACCTGCTTTCTTCCATCGCTTCAAATCACCTGCCGCAAGAGATGATAAAAAATGGGCAACAGTTAAAGCTGCTAATGATTCTCGAGAGGCTGGAAGTGGAACTTTTGGACCGAACCACATGTGGACTTATATTAATTTCACTGAAGAGAAAGGCTTACATCAATATATGTATGAGTGCCCAGTGGATGATACTCACACCAACATCTTTCTTGTGAATTTGCGTAATGTTTTTCTTGAACCAGATGAAGACAAGCGCATGAATGATCGTAATTGGCAAGTCGTTTCTCAGGATATTAAAGTTTTAACTGATTTACGCCCTCGCATAACGCCTGAATCAAACAGTAAAGAGTTTATGCTTCCTCATGATTTACCCATCCTTAGGTATCGTGAAAAATTATCGGAATTTGAAAACTTGGGCTGGCGAATTGATAGCGATGCGATCGCCAATCAGGAAGATAATGCAGCCTTCGCAATTCCATCACCGCAAAGACGGGAAAGAAAAGGCTGGGTTCTTGATACCGTTCCTTTGATTGATCCTAAAGAGTCTTCAGATCGAAGCGAAGGTGTTCGAAAGGAAGCCGCCGGCTAGACTTTTATCGAACGATTTCTTGCAATAGAAATATCTGGGTAGAAAGTTGATTCTGCGCCTGCGCCTCTTCGTGCTATTGACGCATCTATGAAGTAAGGTCGACCTTCACGAGTAGCTGCTGTTGCTCGTTTTATTACTTTCTTGATATCACTTGGTTTCTCGAGTTTACTGCCAGTAATTCCAAATCCTTTTGCGATATCTACAAAGTTAATATCAGGGTTTCCTAGATAGCATGACATGTCTTTCCATGCGTCTTTATTTTGTCTCGCCAATAGAGAGGAAAGCACGATTCGACCGCGTTCGCCATCGTAACTATGATTATTAAATACAATCATAATAACGGGAATTTCATAACGCGCAGCAGACCATAATGCTTCGATTTGACCAAACAACATCGCTCCATCACCAACTAGGCTTATAACTTGGCGATCTGGCTGGGCAATTTTTACGCCCAATGAAGCAGCAATTCCCCATCCTAAGGCCCATCCGGTTGTGGGTCCAATAATTTGTTTCTTATTAGGTGCGAAAGTCATCCAGTTTTGCGGTGATCGATCACCGGTTTCGACAACGACGATTGCATTTTCTTCAAGCAATTGATCGAGCTCAAAGCACAATCTCTCACTTGATATTGGTGAAGAATTCCAGACTGCCTCAGCACGTTTGCGAGCTCTTTCTTTAGCGGCAACAAAATCACTTTCAGCTTTTTCCATTCGCGGTGCGCTGATGTTGGCCAATTGAGCAGGACTTGCGGCTGATTTAACAGCTTCAAGTAATGCGCTTGCGGTTTCTGCCATACCAGCAGCGATAGGAACTTCCGTTGGAAAGCGATTGGCAATCGTTTCATATTCCACTCGAGCATTGATAACTGTTGCTGTATCTCTAACAGGTTGAGTAATGATGGATTCATCTGGCATTAGTGCTCCCATATTTAAGAGCACATCAGCTCTGCGCATTCCTCGTGGAAAGCCCATACCCGCATAACCCTGAAACAGAGGATGTGCAAATGGAAAATCACCAAAAGGACTGAAGCCCTGTGCAACTGGAATTCCAAGTAATTCAGCAAGCTCCAAAACATCTTGTTGAGCTCCAGCTCGAGTAACTTCTCCTCCAATATTAATAATGGGTTTTTTTGCGTTGATTAATAATTCTGCAGCCTTTTCAATCAAGTCCGCACGAGGTTCCATTACCATTGGAACCTTAAATTTCTCTTGCGGGTAAATTTTTTGGGTGATCGGATTTGCGTCTAAAACATTCTTAGGGAACTTAACGTAGACTGGCCCGCCCGGGGGAGTGCTTGCGACCTTAAAGGCTCTTCTTGTGATTTCACCAATACGATCTGCATGAGCAACTTTATAGCGCCACTTAGTAAATTGTTCGGTAATTTGTACCCAATTTTCAACTTGCTGGAAGCCATCTCTACCAGTTTGTTCTGTGTCCTGCCCATCTGACATAATCAGTAAGGATGAGCGATCTTTCCAAGCGTTATACATATTACATAGAGTGTTCGGCATCCCAATACTTGGCATAAACAACGCCGCAGTCTTGCCGCTCGCAAGCTCATATCCTTGCGCCATTGCAGTTGCTTGCCCTTCCTGAAGAGCAATTATTAGTTTTAACTCTGGTCTTTGTCCGCAGGCATCATAAAAAGTGGCCTGACCCGTTGAGTTGGTATCAAAAACGTACTCGACGCCAGCTGCTTTCAATAATTCCGCAATGACTTCGCCACCGTTTCCAGTAAACTCAAAAGATTCTGATACTGAATGCTCTGAAGCTTGGGCAACAGAAGTTAATACTGATTCAACTGCCGCAGAGCTAAAGCCCAACGCCAACATTTTTTGACCAAAGTCACGGCGCGATAATTGCTGATCAAGAAGTTTCTTTACTAATTCTCTCATTGGATGGACCTATCTAAATTTTGTTCTTTTCTTATCATCTGGAGGAATTTCCATGTCTTTTTGACTTAAAACCATTAATGCTGCTGTTAATTGAGTGGCAACCCCAACCTGTTTTCTAAACAGGTCTTTGTCAAATGTTTTAATGCCAGCTTTAGTCGACCAGTATGCACTCATATTGGTGCTGATGCCGTAACCTGGATAATTTCTTTTAACGGATACATCACTCATTCCAGACCAATTGCCTTGGCCGCCTCGGGGAGGGGACTGAACCATTGTCCGAGGTAGATTGAATTGATTAACCGCTTCGATTGCAGCATTTACAAGATTGTCATTATCTTGGGCAAAAATTAGAGTTGTTTCGGGCAATCCAGAGGGTTGAAAACTGCCGTCTTTTTCAATGTATTCAAGTTGACCTAAATGCTCTACGCCAATAGAGGCAATGACTTTTTCAACGATTTCAGGGTGCATCTCATACCAATTATCTCTATGGCGATGAGGAGTAAAGTGTTGAGGATCCATCATAATCGCAATCGTTCTTGGTCGATTCTCTTGTTTAATTTGACCAAGATACTGAATAATTGAAAGTATTGCGAAGCCGCCATTATCTTGAGTCAAATTAGGCCCATCAGAATGTGTAATTAGAAATACATACTCATCTTCATCAGTTCCGTAGTTGCGACCTGGTAGGAATCCAGTAAAGAAATGACCCTCTACCTCTTCTTCTGTTGTTAAAAGTCTTAAAGTAGCCTCTGCATTTTTTTCTGCGGCTCGTTTAACTTTTAATCCGGTATCACGATCTACGTAAAGACCTGGCGCACCAACGATTCCAGGTTCCAACAAAGGAAAGGTATAAAGCCCTGCAGTACGTTCGAAACTCAGATCAAAAATTACAATAGCGCCGGCAGCACCACTCTTTTTTAACTTTGAATCTAGTCGACCGAAGCGAGTAACGTAATTAGTTTGGAACCATTGGTTTGAAGATAAAACTGAATCGGGATCAAATGTATCTATATCTGTAGCAAATTCATAACCGGCTTCCTGAAATATTGATGGCAATGGTGGTGATAAACCCTCGATTTCAAACACCACGATTTTTCCCTGCATATCTTCAGGGGTTAATTTTCGGTCCCAAATAATTAGCGGGGCGGTTAGACCTTCATCATCCGTTGATCCAGAATAAGCCCAATAGGACGCTACTGGTATCGATTCACCCTCGATATGCAATGTCCATTTATTATCTTTTGGATCGTCGCTGGTATACCAACGATCATATGTAAACCTATCTCTAATGACATCAATGACGCCCGCATCTTCCAGCCCTGATTCAACAACTGATACATAATCTTTCCATGAGGGGCTTCCAGTAAAACTATGGATGCCGATTGCTTTTCGTTCATGCCATGCTTGAATGGTTTTTGCGCTTGGGAGCATTCCAGAGTCAATATTTTTTAAATTGTTTCTGGTTAGTTTGCTTTGATTTAGGCAAGACGCCAAAGCAAATACGATCAATATTGGAGAGAAACGCACTAAATTTAGGATTTTTGTTTTTAGGGACATTATTCTGATTTACCATTTTTTTTGATTCATCCACCATAGGCTGATAGATATAAGCCGACAATCTTGCTGGAGATAGTCTGCATAGAGTGGACAGAATCGACCCATTGTTTATGAGTTGCTTGCAGGGCTGTTATTCTAATTATTAAACATTTCAATCATAGCGAGTAGAAACTATGCGCAGATTATATATCTTATTGTCGGGGATTTTTTTCGGCTTATTCATTCATATCCCCGCAAATGCTCAACTTCCAGGACCTCCAGAAGGGAGGCAACAGCTTGTCGATGCAATCGATGCTGCATGGGTGCGCATGGTCGATGAGGGTGAATATCGTGATATTGTAAATCGATTCGATCGTTCAGATATGATTGTCAATATTGTGGATTGCCTTCCAGATCCACATGTTACCGTTTATCCAGATAAGCCAATTGGCGCACTAAAAAGAATATTAGATGAAGGGAAAATCAGAGTTGGTTTTTCTAATACAGGTGCTTTTGGAGAAGGCGCTACCGCAATGTATTTCACTGAAATGGGAACGGCGATGATTGATGCAGTCTTGGCCCGTATTGCTAATCATTATGGTGAAGATTCTATAGAGCAGGTCCGAATACCCATTCCGCCACCATTTCTCAACACAAGTTTTTTGGATCTAGATAAGGTCGATATTCTTGGTCTAGTTAATGCGTTAGGAGGATCAACAAAAGATGATAAGCGACGTCGTAAAGCAAGGCGTTACAGCTGTACTATGACAGCTACCAAACAGTTTGTTTGGGTTTTAGCTGAAAATGGACCGAGTTGGACCAACATTGACGAAGTGCTTAATGCAAAAGATGTTCATTTTTGTGCTGGTCCTTTATCCAACGAGCTAACCAAAACTTATTTCGATCAGCCTGGACAAACTACCAAAACTGAATTCACCAGTGATCTTGCGAAATGCCTTCCTAAATTAGTCAATGGGACCGCGGATGGAATGGTAAACCCAGCACCTACTGAGCGTTATCTTCCAGAATACATTGATGTGGATGGTGACGGTGAGGCAGAAACACCAACCAAAGGCCTTTTTCGTGCAATTGATACTCAGATGGTAGCTGGCACCCCATTATGGGTGGCAATCAATTAATAGTCAGCTTGTGCTTTTGTCGATCTGGTATTTTGGCATTCGATAGACCCAGAAGCATGTTATTAATATAAATAAGTTTGCACTGCCGACTAGGATGAACGGTCCTGAGCGCAACCAAGTATCAAATAGCCACCCGCCTATTGCTGATGCAATCATGATGCCTGCAGCACCGCAAAAACCAAAGGCTCCAATTACTGAGCCACGTTCTTTAGCTGGCGCTTCTTGACCGATTAAAGCCTGGGCAGCAGCAAAACAACTGACTTGCCCAATACCTAACAATAAAAATAAGGGAATGACTGAAGGATCCAGCGGGTTATCTATAAGACCCATAGATAAAAATCCGATTGCCGCAAGGGTGGTTGCAATACCTAACGCAATAACCCGATCAAATTTATCGATTATTATTCCAATACAATAGGACCAAAATAAGGCGGCTATATTTGCGATTACAAACAGCAAAGTTCCGCTTCGCAGTGCATCAGCAGCATCCATGCCTTGGTCTAGACCTGCTAGCGTTCCCCAAAGCACAGTAAAGCTGCCAAGTATTACTAAATCGCTGCGGCCAACAAATGCAGCGAAATAGGCTAAAGCGATCCTGGGGTTTTTTGCGTGTTTAAAGCCACTGCGAAGAAGTATCTTTAATGCTGGACGTTCTTGTTTTTTTGCTGGCGTGCCTTCCTTTAAGCCGAGTCTTAAAACAATGCAACTTAAAACAATACATAGCGCGACTAGCCAAAAAGTGTATTGCCCAGCTGTAACGCCATCTAAACCTCGCTCTTTTAGGACTGACGGCAAACGACGGAATCCATCTGCTACTACTAACGTGCCTAGAATTATCATAACACTTGAAAGTCCAACCATTCGGCCGCGAGATTCATTTTGAGGATAATCCTGAGTAATGGTTCCAAGCATACCCGTCGCTCCAGCTACACCAATTGCATAGATGCATCGATAAAAAATTAGCTCAGCAGTGGAGTCGGCGGTTGGATAAAAAATATAACCTAGAGCCATGATTAAGAGGCCTGCTATCATAACGCTGCGTCGACCGATTCGATCCGCAAGAATACCTGCGAGCGGCATAAAGATTAAAAGAATAATCTCGTTAACAACCAAGAGTAATCCAGTAATTTCGCCTTGCTCTTTTTGATTGATCCCTAAATTTTCATTTAGAACATAGGTGTTACCAATGTTGATAAAAATCATGAAGCCAATAGTGATGAATGATGCAAACATGAAAGCGTGAGCATTAAAACGCGTTATCCCAGCTTGCAAAAGGATTGGACCGTAACGGAGTCCATTTTTTAAATCATTCATGATAGGCAACCATTAACTAACCGCAATGGATGCAAATATTGCATCCATCAGCGGATAGTATTGAATTATCAATCAAATACACCAAAAACACTCTCACCAACAGTTTTGCCTTCAGCTCGAGCCTTGTCGATAATTTTTTTCGCATAAGTCCAGTGGTTTTCTTGAAATCCACCACCCCATTCTGTCGGAGCATATGGGTACTCTAGAAATTGCGGATAGTTTTCTGCTAAATATTTTTTAATAATTGGGTCGATATCATCAATACCGTTTTCGGTAGTAAATGCCTGACTGTGATAAACGGTTACTCCAGGGCGATTTCCCATTTCAAAGAAGGGTTCCCACATTGAAATACGACCCCATGCAGTGTGACCTGGCACCCGAGTATTTTCTGGATTATTTAATTCCTTCATGCTACCGCTGATTGCCCACAATTCTCCCGTTTGATAGAGATCCTGTTGCGAATGCAAGGGATACTCTTTTCGAGTAAGGGGGTTGTTGCCAGGAGCTGGAGGACGAAATACATCCAATTGAAATACAAGGTTATCGCCATTGACCATATATGGATAAGGTGGCGCAAAAGGTCCTTTCTCTAATGGATAAAAGCGTTGCACAGGATCATTGAGAACGTGAACAACTCTTGTGGTCATACCTGTTACCGGGTTTTTCCAAGTGTCTAATACTTCACCCGTTTCAGGGTCAGTGTAGAGTAATGTTTCACGATGAAAGAAACGGTAACCATTCTCCTCTTCGCTGAACTCCAATCTTGAACAACCTACTCCGTAAGTATGGAAGGCAAGATAGTTGTCTTCATCTGGGATCCATAACCAAGCTTTACCAGGAAAAATCCCAACTACTGGTTCGCCTGAGAAATCGGCTTGTAATTTAAGCATCGCCGTTTGATTATCTAGCGGTTTCGTAAGATCGAGTGGTCCGGGATTGAATCCGGGAGGTAGTTTATCCATGTATTTTGCCATTGGTTTTCTCCTGTTATTGTCGGTCTTGCCGGAGGCTTTGACTCCTCTTGCCGGAAAGATAGATGTTAGGGCTGCCAAAATGGCCACCCACCCTAAATAGTTTCGTCTCGATAATTTACGTTCGAGAAGCTTTTCAAATCGATCAAACATTTGATAAGTATTTTTCTAGTTTGATTATTTTATTTCAGCCTAATTTAACGATGTGGATTGTTCTAAATAATTAAAAATAGCTTCAATCTCATCTTCTTCAAATACACCAGCAAAGTCAGGCATATTTTGAGTTATTCCTTCCAATCGTTCCACAAACATTTCTAAATCATCTTTGAATTGAGTTAGTCCTGCAGCATTATCACCATGACAACCTGAGCAGAATTCATCATAAAGCTCCTCACCCATTTCCAAGCTGGCATTATTAGCAAAAGATAAAATTGGTAGGCTCAAAAATATCAGTGCAAACATTCTGGACATCATTTGTCTGGATTTTCGCATTATCATTTTCCAAGAGTTTTCTTTTAATTTAGCTCATTTCAGCGATTGACAATTCTGGGTGCCAAGTAAATTCTCCGCCAGCACCCCATCGTTCTGTATGCACGTCCAAAAGGTAAGCTTTGCCGTTACGTTGAGCATCTAACCCACGGCTTATTGCAGCCGTTAAATTTTCTGGACCTTCAACGATCTCACCATCAATCCCATGGGCTTTTGCCATAAGCGTGAAATCAACATCTGGATCTCCAAGGTAGGTAAGCATGTCTTTTTTCATTTCTGCTTGAGCGCCGCCTCGCAGCCAACCGAATGCACGATTCATGTTGTAGGCTCTGTTATTGTAGATGACCATTAATATAGCTGCATCGTAACGAGCAATTGCCCATAGGTTATTACCAAACATAAATGCGCCATCACCTGATAAGGCAACAACTTGACGATCAGGTTGCGCGAGTTTTGCTCCTGTTGCAACACCAGTAGCCCAACCTAGAACTTCCCCAGGTTGAGGTCCAAGTTGAAGTTTTGCATCGGGGCCAAAATTAAACCATTCAGGCACACCGAATAAAGACTCAGAACAAACAATTGCATTATTGTCTAACGCCTGATCCAACTCAGTACTTAGTCGAGCATTAGTAATAAGAGGCTTATCCCAGCTACGCTTTGCTCTTTTCATCGCTCGATCGCGTTGTTTTTGTATGTATTCAACTATTGGTTGATATTGCGCGTCACGAATCTTCCTAATTTCTCGTTTTGATGCCTGGGATTTAACTGAATCTGTAATTGCGTCGATAGCGGCACCTGCATCAGCAACAATACTGATGTCAGTTAATTGTGACATTGCTAGAAGTTCAGGATCCATTGAAATATGAACAATTTCTGCCCCTTCAGGTGGGGGGCCAGTAACGATGTAATGACCTTCGTCAGGCATTTGAGCACCGATAATAATAAGAAGATCCACGCCGCGTGTGTAGCCTAAATAGCGAGAGAAAAGGCCCAAGGAAAGAGGGTGTTGATTTGGAAAGTCAGCAAACAGACTAAGGCCTTGTGTAACCGGTATTGCAAGCATTTCCGCAAGATCAATCAAAGCTCTGTTTGCTTCTGATTTTGAAACCTCAAGCCCAGCTATAATAAGCGGTTTTTTTGCTTTTAAGAGTTTCTTCGCTACTTCAGATATTGCAGACTGTTCTGGCTCAATTCTGCCCTGTACGGAAAAAAGATCTTGTGATGCAATTTCAGCGGTGGCTTCTTTTTCATACAGGTCTTCTGCCATGCCTAGGAATGTAGGGCCACCTAAAGGGGCATTTGAAACTTTAATTGCACGCCTTGTAAATTCTGGTACACGCTCAATATGTTGCATTTTATAATGCCACTTCATGAACGGTTCCATTGCTTCGCCCCATTCAATAACTTCTATATTTCCTCGACGATTAGAAAATCTATTGCTTTCGCGCGCTGTTAAGACGAGTATCGAAGATCGATGCGACATGGCGTTAAGTAAATTACCCGACGCATTAGGCAAACCTGGCCGAGGGATTATTACAACGCCAAGTTTTCCTCCTGAAGCAAGATGATAGCCCTCTGCCATCGCAACGCACTGTCCTTCATGAGTGGCAAGAAGATTTTTGAGCTTGGGTCGAGTTACAAAAGAGTCGAAGAATCGATTGATGCCACCACCGCAACCATGGAAAATATATTCGACATCCGCTTCAATAAGTGATTCTGCTAGTAGATCTGATCCATTCCCGGTTACGGCTCGAGTCCTTTCCTCAATTTCCGTTTCGTGCTCAGCAGCATTTGCTGGATCAGCGAGAAAGTTACCGGCAGCAGTTGCTGAGATTCCAAGAAGAGTTAATTCCTGTAGAAAATCTCGACGTGAGATTTCTCCATCCAGAAATTGTTTGTAAAGTTTTCGCATTAATTCAGCCTTTCACGTAAAGAGTGTTTTTATTTTGTTAAAAAATATGATCTCATCAATAGAAACTGCGATTTGTAGCAAAATGTAACGCAGAGCATCTATATCTATTTTTTTAAATACAATCCATTAACCTTTTTTTAATAATTCTTTCCGAGAGTGTTTTTCTATCTGATCTAGTACGTATGCATAGACTCGAGTTGCTCTTGCAACACCTACCCCCGGAATAGTATCAATCATATCCCCATCTGAGTGATACCAGATATTTGAATCGAGTATCTGCATCACTGTATTTCCAGCTCGAAAAAATGCAATCGCATCTCCGGTTGGCGGGCTTCTCTCCAGCATGGCATCGACTACGAGACCATATCGATCGATTCCTTCGCGATAAAAACCGGTGAGGAGTTCACTTTGGTTGGAAATATTCAATGAGCGTGAGCCGTGAGTTGTTGTTGTGTTGAGTTGCCCAGGTAATGTGAAATTTTTGAATTTCAGTTCACCGCGGTAGTAGCTCATGATTGAGGCGGGATGTTCAATATTCATTACACCGACGGTTTTCTTTAAGATGTCAGCATGATCACGAATGAATGCATCCGCACCGTCGGAGTACTCATGATGCGCACTAGTACCAACAAACATCATGTTGCGCCTTGGCTTGATGTCCCTTTCTGCATAGAAGCGAGCAAGGGCCATTAAAGACGCTAGGCCTGCACCGTTATCATTTGCTGAATCAAAATATCCGTCTAGATGCGATACAATGACGACCCATTCATCAGTTTCACCAATTATAGTTCCTCGAACGTTCTTACCATTCCAGTTAGGCCTAATTTCAGTGGTTAAACTTAATCGGGCAGATATTGTGTGATCTTCACCTGCTGCTTCTATGGCTGAAATGAGAAAACGCCCATCGTCCCCACCAAGAACGAGAGAGGGTACTTCTGGTGGCCCCATGTCTTCAAGGGCATATTGATGATTTCCAGGTGCTTCCATGACTATCAAAACGCCTGCAGCGCCTGCCTCAACGGCATTTTCAGCATGACCTCTAGCCGTCTGAAAGAAGCCATCTGGCTGAAGGTTTGCAAGCATAACCGCAATTTTTCCTTTCACATCTCGACCCAAAAGGTCCGCAACATGACCCTGTCCAACGTAGACCAATTCCGCTTCTAGGTTTTCTGTTGAGTTCGCTATGCCGCCAAGCTGTATTGCTGGAAAAGCGGATTTAAAATTTACATCTTTTGTCCCCTTACCATAAGCTTCATCGCCGATTAATGTCGCTGACCAGTTCAAAGGCCACCATTGTTCTCCGCCTGGAACGTCATCAAGCTGAACATCATTCAATCCAAAATCTTTAAATTTTTTTGCCATGTACTCTGCGACAGCTATTTCAGATCGACTGCCGCCGATGCGGCCCCAGAAATTTTCTCCTTCCGGACGGGTTTCTCTAGTAATGTTGATGACTTCTTGTAGATAAGCCATTAATTCATCACCCTTAATGTCCCGATAGGGGTCTTCTGATGCCGGCAAGCGAATGCTATGTTGTGGGAGATCAGGTTCTACTAAAGCTTTACGGAGTCTATTTGATCGATCTTCGGTTTTATCAGGCATTGCAACACCAAACCACGCATCCGATACTGGTCCTCTAGGCTCTAGAGATTGGTGACCGCCGGAAAGCACTTTAAAACTTAACAAAGTGAGCAATGCGGTAAAGAGTATTGCACCATGGCGCAAACGAAATTTTATTGAATTCATATTATTTTTTCTTATTAATTAAATATTTATAAATTTTTATTTACTTATTTTATAGCAAACGATATAAACAATTACCGAAACCACTAAACCCAACAATGCAGGAACCGTAACTTCAGGGTCAAAAATTATTCCTTGTGCATTCATTACTGCAACTATTGCTCCAACAATATAAGCAATGTAAGCAGATGGATTAGAGTTTGGCGCTGTTTCAAGGTCTATAAGACTAAAGTTTCCTTTCATAATAAAGTAGTAGTGTCCTATCACTGGACCAATAAGCGGTGGAGCGATACTGGCCAGTAAATTGAGCCAGTCAAAAAAATAGGTGTAAATATTAAGTCCGACTATTGTTCCAAGCAGACCGCAAATAATGGTCATTGCATGCTGTGGCCTTTTAAAAACACTTGATGTCTGAATTACCGGTAAATAAAGATTCGCATCGCCAGTGGTCCATAAGGCCAAGCTCATCCCAATAATACCAATGTACATAACCACTAATCCCTGGTCACGTAAATACAGAGTAAAGTCAAAGGTGCCTGAAGCAACACCACCTAGAGCCCCGACAATTTGCAAGAACCATTGGGCGATTATCATGACGATGAAAGGAATCGCAATCGCTACCCACGCTTTACGGGCAAAACGAGTGTATTCCGGCATAACAATGGCACCCACAATCCATGAGCCAATTATTAAATTAACCGCAGAAAGGAAACCAATTTGCTTACCCGATTCTAATAGTTGCGTTTCGGACAACCTTAAAAAAGCTTCCCAACCGCCAGCTTTGTCTATATTAATCCAGGCCGCATAAAGACCTACAAAAACTAGCATTGCAACTGCTGGAATGCTTACAATTTCTAAACCACGTACACCAAAATAAGTGGTTGCGGTAAACAACAGCCCAGCAAAAATTGCAACCAGGTAAAAAGTTAGACTTGAGGAATCTCCTGCCCAGGCGGTACCAAAAGCGCCCACAATAATTCCTTGCCAGCCAATTAAGAGCATTGCAATCACAAGCACTGGAATATAAGCACCAATTTTTCCGTAAACCAGTTTATAAAGCAGACCGCTGTTGCAAGCTGTTTTGTAACCAACGTATCCAATTAATGCAGCGATAATAAAGTTTGCAGTATTGCCTGCTAAAGATGCTAAGACGATATCTGGCCAAAAGGGCAGCCCAGACCCTAAGGCGCCTCCAGTAATTAAGCCTGTGATTAGAAAGCCCCAGCCAAACGCCAAGGTTAAAAGAGGACCTGCATTTCTTCGTTGCGATTCATTGAGAGGAGTAACTGGATTATCGTCACTTGCTTGTTCCTTTTCAGGGTCCCAGCGCCACCATTTTTTTAACTTATCCATTCAATTGTTCTTTGTTGATTGAATTAGGGTTAAAACTAGAGGCACGCAGCCTGAAATACGATGCTTTTGCCTCTATCGTCCACAGGCTGGCCTAGTTAAGCTAGCTTGAAGGTAAAAAAAAATTTTTTAGCCAAGAATTAAGTTCAAATCAAGTTTAGATAACTAATTTACTCAACTTTATTAAGAGGGCGAAATGAAACAACTTACCCGACGTGAATTCACATCCTGCTCATCTGCACTAGCTATCTCCTCATTGATTCCAAATTTAGCCTTGGCTAATACAGATAAACTTCCTTTGAGTAATTTTGGTTTCGCAACAGAAGTTGATGAAGTTGTTGCAGGTATCAATTTGCAAAATAAAACTATTCTTATTACAGGTTGTAATTCTGGTTTGGGTTTTGAGTCCATGCGCGCTCTTGCTTCTCGGGGGGCCCATGTAATTGGAACGGCGCGTAATATGCAAAAAGCTAGAATTGCTTGTGACAGTGTTCAAGGCAATACAACACCAATGGTTTGTGAGCTTACTAATTTTGATTCAGTGATTGAATGTTGCGATAAAGTTATTTCTCTTAATAAGCCGCTCGATGTTTTGATGACCAATGCGGGCATTATGGCTCCACGCCAGTTGGAACAATTTTATGGTTTGGAGAAGCAATTTGTTGTTAATCACCTGAGTCACTTTCTTATGTTTAAAAGATTATTATCTCGGCTTCAGGAAGCTGAACACTCAAGAGTAGTTGCTCTTTCAAGTATAGGTTATCGGAATGCTCCAGCCGAAGGCATACAGTTTGATAATTTAAACGGAGAAAAGGGTTATAAACCTTTTACGTTTTATGGGCAAAGTAAGCTTGCTAATGCATTATTTGCCAGGGAGTTAGCCCGGAGATATAAAGGTTCAAATATGACTGCTAATTCTGTTCATCCGGGTTTAGTAGCGACAAACCTTGGCCGCTATGTAAGCGGCAAGCCTAAGGATCCGAATGCACCTTTGCGTAAAGGCTTTAAGACACCTTCTCAAGGAGCTTCTTCGCAGGTTTATGTAGCCGTCGACGCACGACTGAAGGACGTAAGCGGCTATTATTTTGAGGATTGCAACCCAGTGGAGCCTTCAGGACCGCATATGTTAAATGATGACTTGGCATTAAAACTTTGGGAAACCTCTGAAGAGCTTATTAGAGATTACGTATAAATTTTAGTTTCAATTTTGGGCAAATTCTCTAATTAATTCTGCCCTTAAATTTGTTTCAGCTTGCATGTCAATATTTTGTAGGTATCTCAAAGCGTTTTTATTACCCTTGATGTAGGCATCCATAAATGCTGTAGAATTTTCATTAAATAGCTCTAATCCCTCGTAATCGGGTTCCGCTTTCACTTCTTTTTGCACAAGACCTCCAAAATAGTGGTCGCCTTTTTGCAAAAGAAGTTGGTATCTATCAACTGATTTATTAGCACTTAGAATTTGATTGGCTTCTTTTGGTTCTTCTCGAGACCCCATTAGTCCATAGTCATCTGTTCCTGTGGACATAAATGTTGGAACCGTGCTGCCGTACCATGCGGAAATAGGCATCGATCGTTGTTTTCCTGGGTCATTTAGCATTACTAATACATCAAAACGATTTTCATCATTACTGATGGTTTTTTTAGTATTGATCTCATATATTTTTAATCCGGTTACGCGCATCGCTACAAGCGATCCTACGGAATGACCTGCAGCAATAATTTTGTTTTTAATAATCTTGTTTTTCAAGGCAGGCGCTTGGTTCTTAATTAACTCCAGCTCATCAAGAATCTGACTCATGTCTTCAACTCTTGTTCCTATAATATTGACCATATCCGCAACGCTTTTGGGCATTACAGCGTAATTTGCATCTATATGTTCGGGGATGAGAACCATATAGCCATTACTTGCCCAATATTTCGCCACAAGGTCATATCGTTGGTTATTCGAAAAAGTGCCGTGCGACAATACAATTAATGGGTACCGACCTTCAGCAACAGGATAAACGGCGCGAATTTTTAACGGAGTTTTATCACTTTGCCTGGATAATTCAATATCTGAATTAATTGCTACTTCTAACCCACCTTTGTTTGGCGAATAGGTTCCAATTTGTGCGCAGCCAGTAAGCAACAAGGTTAAAGCGATTAAATAAGCCTTCATTCTCTAATAAACTCCATTAGTTTTTTTCTATAAATTCGTTTCTCAATTAAACTTTAGTCCTTTAGGTATTAAAAAGCCATTACATCTAAGTTTGTTTGATCTTGAAGCAATTATTAAATTTGATACAGCTGCTTAGCTTTCAATGTCCGCGCAGAGGCTTTAATATAAATATTCTTAATCTTTATATTCCTTCTAAATTAAAGTGCAGAATCAATTAGAACGTTAATGAAAGTTTAATTTTGAGCTAAATTCTATGTCAGATCAAAACACATCTAACTCACCAGAAGTATCCAGTTATTTCTTTGGGCCTAAGCAGCTGAATCTTCAGATTGAACCTTCGGTTTCAAGATTTAATGTTACTACCTTATTGTTTGGGTCATTCTTTGGCATTGCTATGATGAGTTTTGTTAATGTATGTCAGCCTTTCCTTTTTAACGAATTGCTTGATATACCTTTTGAAGAGCAAGGCCCGTTAGCAGGCGATTTAACTTTTTTATCAGAAATTGTCGTTATTCTAACCATTGGCATTATCGGCGCAATGTCTGACAAAATCGGACGAAAGCCTATTTGGATTGCTGCCTTTATAATCTTTGCAATTGGCTATTTTCTTTACCCGCTCGCAGAAGATGCTGACCAGCTAAAGCTTTTCAGAATGTTTTTCGCGATTGGTCTTGCTGCTAATACAGCGATGCTACCGGCCATTGCTAACGATTATCCAGTTGAGTCATCCCGAGGAAAGATGATATCGGTTTGTTTCATGATAAATGGTCTGGGCTTTATTTTTCTTTTGGCACCCTTAAGAGAGCTTTCTGTTTATTTTGAAGGCATCTCTGGCGGAGATCCAGAGCAGACAGCTCGAATGTGGATTTGGTCTGCCAGCGCCATATGTCTTTTTGTTTCATCTGGCTTGGCAATTGGATTGAAATCAGGCGCACCCGCCCAGCTGAAAAAACGTGAACCAATGCTCGCAACATTAAAAATTGGTATTCACGCGGCTAAAAGAATCCGCGTTGCTTTAGCTTATTTAGCCGCGATTGTAGCGCGCGGAGATTTAGCTGTTCTTAGCACGTTTTTTGTTTTATGGATGACGCAGGCTGGAATTTCAAGTGGAATGGATACGGGCGAAGCCACTCGACTTGGGATCAAGTTTTACATTTTAATTCAGGTTTTTGCTTTATGTTGGTTGCCCGTCATGGGGTATTTATTGGATCGTATTGATCGCGTTGCAGGCCTTGCTTTAGCTATGATTCTTGCAGGCTCTGGCTACGGTAGTTTATTTTTAATTGATGACCCATTGGGTCAACAAATGTATTTTGCTGCTGTGCTGGTAGGCATGGGAGAAATGTCAGCAAATTTAGCATCGCTGACTTTGATTGGGTCTGAGGCTCCGGTGAAAGGTCGTGGTGCTGTAATAGGGTTGTTTAGTTTGTGTGGCGCTATAGGTATTCTTTTGATAGCGAAGGTGGGGGGCACCTTGTCAGGTACATATGGTCCCATCGCTCCTTTCGGTCTTGTTGCTATTGCAAATTTTGTCGTTTTATTCCTTTGTATTGCAGTCTTAGTAATCACTAAAAATCAACCTAAAAAAGTCGGTTCATATTAGGTTTGGCTTTATGGCTGATGAAGATGCTGTTTATGCTGGGGATGTTTCTGCAGCTGATGCTTGGGAGGCACTAAAGTCAGATTCAGCAGCAGTTTTGGTTGACGTTCGCACCCAAATAGAATGGACTTTGATTGGCACGCCGGACCTGGAATCGGTTGGAAAAGAACCTATTTACCTACAGTGGGTAACTTCAGCTGGGCCGAATAAAAATTTTGTTGAAGAATTAAGACTAGCTTTGGCAGAGAGGAATACGCATAAAGCTGCTCCGATATACTTTATGTGCCAATCTGGCGGCCGATCAAAAATAGCCGCCTCTCAATGCTCTTCATTGGGTTATCTTTCGGCATATAATGTTAGCGATGGTTTTGAAGGGGATCTTGATAACCATCAACACCGAAATAGTTTTAATGGATGGAAAGCATCCGGTTTGCCTTGGGTTCAACAGTAATGTCTCAAGAAAAACCTAGGCTAGGTGTTTTTTAGCAAACGAGATTTTCGTCTCGACCAATCCCTTTGTTTAATGTCTGCGCGTTTATCGTGTTGCTTTTTTCCTTTTGCAAGCCCAAGCCTAAGTTTTGCTCTGCCTTTGCTCCAGTAAAGAGATAAAGGAATAAGAGAATACCCTTTTCTGTCAACTGCTCCTGCTAAACGATCAATTTCATAGCGATTAAGTAACAATTTGCGCATGCGATTGGGTTCAGCTTTGGTGTGTTTGGATGTTGTAGCTAAAGGCGTTATATGGCAGCCAGTGATAAATACTTCACGGTTTTTGATAAAAATATAAGCTTCACTTAGATTGGCATTTCCGGCCCGCAATGCCTTTACTTCCCAGCCTTCAAGACATAATCCAACCTCAAGGTGGTCTTCAATATGGTAATTAAATCGCGCTTTTCTATTATTCGCAATTGTCGAATTGCCAGGTAACTCTTTTTTCTTGGGCTTATTCATGCTTATTTATCAAAAATGCTTCGGTTGTTGTTGAAGCTTCTTTGGTAGACAATCCTGCCAACTTTTAGCTCTGAACGAAAGTGCAAATGATCGATTCTGACAAAGTGAAAAATTATCGTAGGTCATTGCATGGCCTTTGGTCTTCTCGAATGGCATTCATTCTTGCCGTAACTGGTTCTGCTGTTGGCTTAGGCAATATATGGAAATTTCCTTATATGGCAGGAGAAAATGGTGGAGGCGCATTTGTAATTATATACCTTATTTGCGTTTTTCTGGTTGGTTTGCCAATTATGATGTCCGAGATATTACTTGGGCGCCGAGGTCGACGTAATCCAATTTCATCGATGGTATTACTTGGGGAAGAGGAGGGCGGAGCTCGATTTTGGGGTGGAATTGGCATTGTGGGAGTTGTTGCGGGATTTCTTATACTTTCTTTCTACTGCGTGATTGCTGGCTGGGTTTTGGCGTATTTCTTTAAGATGGCTTCAGGAGCATTTTTTAATGCTGATCCTGCATTAGTTAAGTCGACTATTGAGTCGCTTTCTGGAAGTTGGGTGGAATCCGGTTTTTGGCATACTTTATTTATGATTTTAACAATCGGAGTTGTTGCGCGAGGGGTGGAGCGCGGCCTAGAAACCGCTGTCACTCTTATGGTGCCAGCATTAATTGGCATCTTGCTTTTATTGCTTGTGTATTCAATTGTGAGCGGTGAGTTCTCACGCTCATTAGAATTCTTATTTAAGCCAGATTTTTCGGTTATCAATGGGTCGGTGATTTTGGCTGCCATGGGGCAGGCTTTTTTTACGCTTAGCATAGGTATGTGCGCAGTAATGGCATACGGGGCCTATTTGCCTCAAGAAACTTCTATTCCGGGAACTGCTTGCGCAGTAGTGACCGCGGATACAATTATTGCGCTTCTTAGCGGCTTGGTTATTTTTCCAATTGTTTTTGCTAACGGCCTTAATCCATCTTCTGGCCCTGACTTAATCTTTCAGGCGTTACCGCTTTCCTTCGGTAATATGCCTGCAGGCACTTTATTTGGCTCATTATTTTTTCTTTTGGTTGGTTTTGCTGCGTTAACTTCTGCTATCAGTTTAATTGAACCAACTGTTGCATGGGTTGTGGAGTCTTATGAAATTAGCAGATCTAAAGCCGCGATTTTTATTGGCGCTTCTATTTGGGCTGTTGGCCTACTTAATGTTTTCTCTTTTAATTTACTTGAAGATTTTATTTTTTGGAAAGGCACTTTCATTGAGAATTTAGATTATCTAACGAGTAACATTATGTTGCCAATGGGAGGCTTCCTTATAACAATTTTCTGCGGTTGGGTAATGAGCAAAAACTCATCTTCTGATGAGTTAAATGTAGAAGCAGAGTTTATCTATAAGGTTTGGTATTTTTTAACTCGCTTTCTTGCTCCAGTCGCCTTAGCCCTAGTTTTTTTAAATGCTATTGACCTCCTGTAAGATCTTAGTCTTAAACTAGTATAAAAAGCTTCTTTCTAATGCATCATATAAATCGCAGCGCAATAGTTCCTTATAGCACCTCAAAAATGTTTTCTTTGGTGGATGATATTTCTTCATATCCTGATTTTTTACCTTGGTGTCAGGGCGCAGAAGAAATCAAAAGGGATTTAAATCAGGTAGTTGCAGAACTGAATATTGGCATTCAGACTTTTAATATATCTTTTACAACAGTTAATACACTGAAGCCATTTGAATCCATTCGAATGGAGTTGAAAAATGGTCCTTTTAAAACGCTTGAGGGGCAATGGAATTTTAATGAAATTGATGATCAGGGATGCGAGGTTTCATTAAATATGAGGTTTGAATTTTCTAGCCCCTCTCAGGATCTAATTTTGAAAAAAAGCTTTGAGGGGATATTTAATCAACTTCTTGATGCATTCATTAATCAGGCTAATAACAGAATAAAGTAAATTTTTTAAATTTTGGAAAAGAAAAATATATCTATCGAAGTGGTTCTTGCTTTTCCAGAAAGGCAGGAATCAATTATGCTTAGCGTTTTGCTTGGCACCACCGCTCGTCAAGCTGCAGAAATGTCGGGCTTATCTAAAGTTTATTCTTCTGAGGGTTTGAAATTTAAAGATTGTCCTTTAGGGGTATTTGGAAAGCGAGTTTCAGATGAAAGGCTGCTTAAGTCAGGAGATCGCTTAGAGCTCTATAGGCCGTTGCTAAATAAGCCTGGAAAATTGCGATTGCAAAGAGCAGAAATTCAGAAAAAATTTAATGATAAGACTGAATAGTTACTAGTTTTATTTACAAGCTAGCTCTGTTTATTTATTGCTTAACACTACGCAGCTGCAACTTGATCAAAGGCTTGCAGGAAAGCATCAACCTCTTGACCGCCTGTCAAAATATACTTTTCGTTGAAAGCAAAAACCGGTACACCTCGCCCCCCGGAGGCCTGCATATATGGGCAGGATGCGATACTCGTTTTGATGTTATTCTGTGCTGCCTTACTCATAAAATGTTCCTCGGCTGCATCGGCATCAAGGCCGACAAATTCTGCTACATTCCGCAGTCGATGAGGGTCACTAACATTTTCGCCGTCCTCGAAGACAATTTTGAAAACTTGGTTAACCGCAATGCACTGGATTCGCTGTGCTTCTTCTTCGCTGGTCTTTAAGCCTTCTTCCCAAGCCCAGTCAATCAGGCAGAGACTGCGTAACGTGGAAGCAATTACCCCCTTGCCTTTATCGCTAGCCCACTCTATGCCAATTGACTTGCCAATCGGGCGCATGCGCTCGCGACTAGCGATGTAAGCCTCCTCGCCTATCATCGCGATCATATGTTCCCTAGATGGTGTCCCTTCGGTGCCAGTATCTGGGGCCAACATAAAAGGGAGCCATTTCACCCTAAATGTGTAATCTTTTTCAACGGCTTTTGCCATAGCTTGTTCAAGCCTTTTGCCGCCAATTAAGCACCAGGGACAACCGGGGTCAAAGACGATTTTGATATCAATGTGTTGGTTATTCATAGGTCTCTGTCTTTTTTAGATGATCATAAAGAGTGGTAAAGAAAATAGAGCGGTTAGGATTCAGGTTTTGTAGGGACATTTTTTTCTACTTTTCGGACTTTATTTTCATCAAACCAAACAATCACCCATCTCCTTTCAGGATTTGCACTCCGACCTTTCTGAAAGTAGTAGATATAGTCCCATCGATTGCTATGAAAGGGGTCTAGTGTGATAGGCGTACCAAGTAAAAATCGAACCTGATTTCTGGTCATACCGATTGTAACCGCTTCAATATTTTTATCTTCTAGCTTATTGCCTTGGCTAATATCTGCTTGATAGACGCAAGAAACAATGGTGATCAAACAGAAGAAGCATATCCAAATGGATTCTTTTGCTCGTATAGCTTTAGAAGTTAACAAAACTCTAATATCCTTGAGATTAATTAATTTGATTATAGTAAACTATATTGAGTAAAATTTTTTTAGGTTTTTATGTTAGATAAAGCACAATCCACTCTTATACGTGAGGCCGGCTTAAAAGCGACTTCTCCCAGAATACTTGTATTGCTATTACTTGAAAATAGCGCAGATCAGCATTTGACAGCAGATGAAATACATCAGAAATTATTTCAAAATGGGCATGAAATCGCTCTTGCGACCGTCTATCGTGTTTTAACTCAATTCGAAGAGGCAGGGCTTGTTATAAGGCACAATTTTTCAGAAGAAAGCTCGGTTTTTGAGCGAAATAAACAAGGCCATCATGATCATATGGTTTGTGTTGAGACAGGTAAAATAAACGAATTTTTCAATGATAGAATTGAAGAGCTGCAAAGAGAGATTGCTGATGAACTTGGGTACGAGCTTGTTAACCATAACATGGTTCTTTTTGTTCGCCCGAAAAAAAATAATTTTTAAGCGACAGATTTTTTTTGATTTTTCGTTCCAAGCATTTCAGCGGCATGCTCTAGAGTTCTAGGGGTGATTTTTTTACCCCCTAACATCCTAGCAATTTCTTTTATTCGATCATTTTGATTTAGATTGGTAATCCTGGTCGAAGTACTGCTTTCATTGCTTAGCTTGTTAACTTTTAAGTGATGATGACCTTTGCTGGCCACTTGCGGTAGATGTGTTACACATAAAACTTGATTTTCATTCGCTAGATCACGAAGTTTTTCTCCAACGATATCAGCGGTCTTACCCCCAACGCCCGCGTCCACTTCATCAAATATCAGGATCGGTGTATTTCTACGTAAATTGCTAGCTACTTGTATCGCTAAACTAACCCTCGACAACTCACCTCCTGAAGCAACTTTATTTAGAGGTCCTGGAGATATTCCAGGATTGATTGATACTTCAAACTCTATTTTTTCGGAACCACTAGAAGTAGGTTGATTTAAATTGATTATATTAATTTTAAATTGACCATCCGGCATTCCTAACTCCTTCAAATGATCGCTCACTTTAGAAGCAAGTGATTTAGAAGCTTTTTGCCTTGAATGAGATAATTTTCTGCATTCTTTTTCAAGTAGAGTTTTGCTTTCTTCGGCCGCTATTTTAAGGCCTTCTAAGGCCGAATCAGAGTTTTCTATTTGCTCTAACTCCTTACGGAGTTTAATCAATAGCTCGTGAAGCTCATTTTCCTCAACCTTATGTTTTCGAGCAATATCATGAAAAGCGCTAAGTCGATTTTCTATTTCTGTAAGCTCTTTTGGGTCATTATTATAAGAGTTAGCAAATTTATGTAATTCATTCGATGCCTCAGTGATTTGAACATTAGCTTCAGTAAGCATATTAATTACCGGCTTAAGTTTCTTATCTAATTCGCTTAAATTTTCAAGTATTGAGTTTGCTTTACCTACAACATGAAGAGCATTTATATTATCTTTTTCAAATAAAAGCTGTAGGACTTCATTTAATCCTGATGTTAATTTAGAAGAGCTAGCAGAAAGCCGATGGAGTTTTTCAAGTTCTTCTAATTCACCCTTTTTAGGAGCTAGCCCTTCAAGTTCCTGCACTTGGAATGAGAGTAACTCTAAGCGATCATCTTGATTTGTTTTTATTGATTTAAATTCAATATATTTTTTTTCAGTTTGACGCCAATTGTCATAAGCAGAAGCAATTTTTTTAAGTAACGTATCATTTTCGCTATAACTATCGAGAACTTGACGTTGATTTTCTGGCTTTATTAATGATTGGTGAGCTTGTTGCCCGCATATATCGACTATTAATTCACCAAGTTCTTTGAGTGTAGAAATTTGAACTGAGTTACCATTAATATATCCACGAGATCTTCCTTCTGATGATATTGTTCGCCTTAAAGTGCAATCTTCATTGTCATCAAGATCATTCTCTTTCAGCCAATCATTAACCATAGACATATTTTTGATAAAAAAACTTGCGGACACCTCTGCTTTTTTTTCGCCCTGACGGACGAAGCTAGAATCTGCACGGCTGCCTAGAGCTAAACTTAAACCATCGACAAGAATTGATTTGCCGGCTCCAGTTTCCCCTGTTAAAACCGTCATGCCTTTTGAGAGCTCTATTTCGATTTCATCTACAACTGCAAGGTTTCGTATGTGCAGATGGTAAAGCACTAAGATTTATTCCTGGGGGGGTAAGCGACGACGTGTATCTCTACCCCAATAGAGCTTGCTTCTTAAAACGCTATAGTAGTCATAGCCAGGTGGATGTATTAACTCTATGCGTTGTTCGGCAACAAAGATCTTTAATTTATCCCCAGCGCTTAGGGTGCCAATTAGTTCGCCATCAGCGCTGATGTCAGCAGGGCTTCCATGATTCTCGATTAGTTCGATTTTTGTTTCCGATGTTCCAGGAACAACGATTGGTCGATCAGTTAATGTATGAGGGCAGATTGGAGCGAGGACAATAGCATCCATCTCGGGCTGAACTATCGGACCTCCAACACTCAAAGCGTAAGCTGTTGAACCAGTCGGCGTAGCTGCGATACAACCATCACCGCTATGCGTATTAACATACAGATCATTTACAAAAGTTCTATACTCTAGAGTGCGAGCAGTTTCACGTCGTTTAATAACGACATCATTTAAAGCGATGCCATTGCTTACTATTTGCTTGTTCTGAATAATTTCTGCTTTGAGAAGCATTCGCTTCTCGCTGCTAAAGTTTCCGGCAAGGACATCATCAAGGCTTGAATGAATATCTTCCGGTCTAATGTCAGCAAGAAAACCAAGTCTTCCTCGGTTAATACCTAGAACAGGTACTTTGTGATTTGATGCGCGTCTAGCAGCACTTAAGACTGTACCGTCACCACCTACGGCGATAACTAAATCTACATCCTTAATGAATTCTGAATTTTTGCTCCTGGTGTGATTGACTTCTACTTTTGAAGCACGAAGTTGATCTGATATTTCTTCATCTATCCAAATATTTGTTATTTGATCGCCATCTTTTTTCGATAGATATTCTACAACCGCTGCAACAGATTCGATCACTGCCGAGTCTAATGAGTTGCCCATAATCAAAATTCTAGAGAAACTGGAAGTCATAACGTTTCGATTGTATTTAACAAAATTTAGCTAAATTCAAAGCCTATCCAAGCAATATTATTGTAAGCATAGCTCAAGTCTAAGATTCAGCCCAATGTATTCAGATCGATTATTATAATATTTTCTGTTTATATTGCTTGACACTGCCTCAACTCCGTTCTAGGTTTCAAAGATTAATCGCTTTATTTAGTTAAATGATGAAAAGAAAACAAGCCCCTATCGTACCTGATGAGCGTGCTCGCCATATTTTGCGCACGCTAGTGGAGCAGTTTGTCCGAGATGGAAGTCCTATTGGTTCAAGAAAGCTTTCTAAGGCTTCCCACTTAAGTTTAAGCCCAGCAACTATTCGTAATGTAATGTCTGACTTAGAGGAGCTTGGATTAATTGCATCTCCGCATACATCCGCAGGTAGGATTCCTACAGCCAAAGGCTACAGAATGTTTGTGGACACTCTAGTCCAATTGCGCCCACCTGCTGATGGGGAAATTCAGAAATTACGAACACAATTACGGGAGAAGAATTCAACTAGCTCTCAGTCGATAGCGACTTCTGCATCCGCAGCACTTTCCGCATTAACTAGTATGGCTGGTTTGGTCACTTTACCTCGGCAAATTAAAGTTTGTTTGCGCCAGATAGAGTTTTTGCGAATCTCCAAAGGAAGGATTCTAGTTATTTTGATTACTGATGAAGGTGAAGTTCAGAATCGAATTCTTCAGCTGGAAAGAGATTACGATGAATCTGAATTGCAAAGAGCTGCAAACTGGCTTAATGATAATTATGCCGGAAAGGAAATCAGTTCCATAAGGAAGCTTGTAGTTGAAGAACTTCAGAGAACCCAAGAAAGCATGAATCAATTAATGATTGACACTGTAGCATTTGCTGAACGAGCCCTACCCAGTAATCAAAATGGTTACGTGCTAACAGGTCAAACTCGACTTATGGATTTTCAGGAATTATCTGATGTTGATAAGCTCCGTCAATTATTTGAAGCATTTAGTGAGCAACGAGAGATTTTAGGATTATTAGATCGGAGTATTGCTGCTGATGGTGTTCAGATTTTTATAGGTGAGGAATCTGGTTATCAGCTCCTCGATGAATGCAGTGTTGTTACCGCACCCTATAGAGTTAACAATGAGATTGTTGGAGTTCTTGGCGTTATCGGCCCTACTCGAATGGCTTACGAGCGAGTTATTCCAATAGTTGATCTAACCGCAAAATTGGTTGGATCCGCCTTGAATTCGAGTCATTGATCCCCACTTATGTTTTATCGGCGCTAAGCGCCTTCTATGTTCTGTAATCGGCTTATTTTTTTATCTTAATTTAATAAAGTGAAATTGAGTTATGTCAAAGATTAAGAAAGAGAAACTTGAAAATAATCCTCAAGAAGGTGAAATCTTGCCTGAAAGTGAAATTGTGTCTAATGAAATAGATCAAGCACTCGATGAAAATGATTTAGATACTAATAAAGTAAGTGAAGTTAAAAATGAAGACCCTTTAGCAGCCGCAGAATCTCGAGCCGATGAAAACTGGAATAATTATTTGAGAGTTGTTGCCGAGCTGGAAAATGTTCGTAAACGAGCAGGCCGTGATGTTGAAAAAGCAAGACGATTTGCCTTAGAGCGTTTTGCAGAATCATTACTTGAGGTTGCAGATAGCTTAGAGATGGCTCTTGAAATTACAGATAAAGCTAGCGTCGAGAGCCTTCTAGAGGGTAATGCAGCGACACTAAAACAACTGCAATCTGTACTTGAGAAAAATGGCATTTCAACAATTTATCCAGAGGGTGAGCCATTTAATCCTGAGCTTCATGAGGCCATTAGTATGGTTGACTCAGATTCAGCCGAACCTAATACAGTGGTTAATGTAGTGCAGCGTGGGTATGAGCTTAATGGCAGGCTGCTAAGGGCTGCTAGGGTGGTTGTGGCGAAGGAAATTTCTCAGAATAAAGACTGAAATTGACCTTGAAAACCTTAAAGGTCAGCCCCATTACTTGTAGTAATTAAATTTTTATGCTCAGAACCATATTTGGAGGTCCTAATGGGTAGAGTTATAGGTATAGACCTAGGTACAACTAATTCATGCGTAGCTGTGATGGATGGAGATGCCGCTAAGGTTATAGAAAACTCTGAGGGCGATCGAACAACGCCATCGATTGTTGCGTTTACTAAAGATGATGAAGTTTTAGTTGGTCAATCTGCTAAGCGACAAGCAGTGACTAATCCTGAAAACACTGTATTTGCAGTAAAAAGGTTAATTGGCCGGAAATTTGATAATGATGTTGTTCAACGCGACATTGATATGGTTCCTTATAAAATTATCAAAGCTGAAAACGGAGATGCATGGGTTGAAGCCATAGGAAAAAAGATGGCCGCGCCAGAGGTTTCCGCTCGAGTGCTGATGAAAATGAAGCAGACAATTGAGGATTACCTTGGTGAAAGTGTTACAGAAGCTGTCATAACTGTGCCTGCTTATTTTAATGACTCTCAGCGCCAGGCCACTAAAGATGCTGGAAAGATCGCTGGCCTTGAAGTTAAGAGGATTATTAATGAGCCTACTGCTGCTGCTCTTGCCTATGGCATGGACAAGCAAAGAGGAGATCGAAAGATTGCTGTTTATGACCTTGGCGGAGGCACTTTTGATGTTTCTATAATTGAAATTGCTGAAATTGATGGTGAGCATCAGTTTGAAGTCCTAGCAACCAACGGAGACACTTTTCTTGGCGGCGAAGATTTTGATTTGGAAATTATTCGTTTTCTTGCCGCTGCATTTGAGAAAGAAAGTGGCGTTGATATTACTAAAGATCCTTTGGCTATGCAGCGCCTCAAAGAGGGTGCAGAAAAAGCTAAAATTGAGCTTTCCTCTACACAACAAACGGAAGTGAATCTTCCTTACATAACAGCCGATTCGAGTGGACCAAAGCATCTAAACATTAAATTAACCCGGGCAAAGTTGGAATCACTCGTAGAAGGACTTATTAATCGAACTGTTGCCCCCTGCAGAACTGCCCTTAAGGATGCAGGTCTGAGTGTGGAAGAAATTAATGATGTCATACTTGTTGGCGGTCAGACCCGCATGCCTAAAGTTCAAGAGGAAGTGCGAAATTTATTTTCTCAGGAACCGAGAAAAGATGTGAACCCTGATGAGGCTGTTGCTATTGGTGCTGCAATTCAGGGAGGTGTTCTTTCGGGTGATGTAAAAGATATTCTTCTGCTTGATGTAACGCCTTTATCACTTGGTATTGAAACGCTTGGTGGTGTAATGACTAGATTGATTGAGAAAAATACAACTATACCCACTAAGGCTAATCAGACGTTTTCCACAGCTGACGATAATCAAACTGCTGTAACTATTCATGTTCTGCAGGGTGAGCGGGAACGCGCACCTGATAATAAATCTCTAGGCCGATTTGATCTGACTGATATACCGCCTGCGCCAAGAGGTATGCCGCAAGTTGAAGTAACTTTTGATATTGATGCGAACGGAATTATGAATGTATCTGCCAAAGATAAGGCAACTGGCAAAGAGCAAAAGATTGTTATCAAGGCGTCCAGCGGTCTTTCCGACGAAGAAATTGATCGTATGGTTACTGATGCTGAAACGCATGCCGATGAAGATAAAAAATTTCGCGAATTTGTTGATGCTAGAAATCAGGCAGATGCTATGGTGCATGCCACTGAAAAATCGCTTGATGAGTTAGGAGAAAAAGTTGAGCCTGCCGAAAGGAGCGCAATTGAAGCTGCTTTATCTGATGTTAAGGAAGCGCTTAAAGGGGATAATAAGGAAGTGCTCGATACTAAGACAAGTGCACTTGCTGAAGCTTCTGCATCAATGGCCCAAAAAGCCTATGAGCAGTCTCAGGCTGATGCAGCTGATTCAGGTGCTTCTGAGGCAGCCGATGACAGTGTGGTCGAGGCAGAGTTTGAAGAAGTAGAGACTGAAAGCGATAGTGAAAAAAAGTAAACTTTTCTTTCGCTTAATTTAAGTCTGTTAAAGTTGAGGCGCCTTGGCTTTTTAGCTAAAGGTGCCTTTTTCTATCTGGGTATTAGGGATGTCTAAGAGAGACTATTACGAAGTTTTAGGTGCTAAAAAGAACGCATCGAAAGATGAGCTTAAGAAAGCTTATCGGCGTCTTGCAATGAAGCATCACCCTGATCGCAATCCAGATAATCCTGAATCGGAATCTATTTTTAAAGAAGCCAAAGAGGCCTATGAAATTTTATCCAATGATAGTAAGCGTGCCGCTTATGACCAATGTGGTCACGCAGGCGTCGACAATAGCGCTGCAGGAATTGGCGCCGCCGATGGCATGGGTGGTTTTGGTGATGTATTTGGTGATGTCTTTGGAGATATTTTTGGTTCGGCTAGAGGAAGAAGTGGTGGCGTATATCGAGGTGCGGATCTCCGCTATGAGTTGTCATTGAACCTAGAAAAAGCTGTCACTGGTGATTCGGTTAATATCAGTTTTCCTAGTCATAAGACCTGTGCCACTTGCAAGGGCGATGGTTCAAAACCTGGAACAGGTAAGTCTGAATGCGCTACTTGCGCAGGAGTTGGCCAAGTTCGAAGGCAGCAAGGTTTTTTCTCTGTTCAGCAAACTTGCCCTGCTTGTAAAGGGGAGGGCAGGATCATTCAAAATCCTTGCACTGACTGCGGTGGCCAGGGAAGGGTGCAGCAGAGTCGAACTCTCGCAGTTAAGGTTCCTCCAGGCGTTGATAATGGCGATCGAATTAGATTGTCTGGAGAAGGAGAAGCTGGAAAAAATGGCGGGCCTGCTGGTGACCTTTATGTTGAGATAAGAGTTGAGCCCCATCCGATATTTGAGAGAGATGGTGCAAATCTGATGTGCGAAGTTCCTCTTGAATTTGTTACTGCTGCTCTTGGCGGGGAAGTTAAAGTTCCAACTTTAGGCGGAGAAGTTTCACTAAAGATTGGAAGTGAAACCCAATCCGGTAAAGTTTTTCGTCTACGTGGTAAAGGCGTCAAACCAGTTCGCGGTGGAGGGGTAGGCGATTTGTATTGTAAAGTCGCAATAGAGACGCCAACTAGCTTGACTCGGGATCAGAAAGATTTGTTGAAGCAATTTCAGGAATCGCTTAATTCGAATCTCAGTAAACATGGCCCGAGAAATTCATCTTGGAGGGATACCGTTAAGCATTTTATTGATGATCTTGGTAGTTGATTATTGGTGGCCAAGGTAAATTTCCTCTAAGCTAGACAAGTTCATAAAATTTTCGGAGTAGGTAATGCTTAAAATTGCTGTTTTCGGCGCTAATGGAAGAATGGGTCGAGCAGTCACTAAGGTTGTTACTTCTGCAGTTGATGCAGAAATAGTTGGTGCATGCACTGAGGCAGGAAGTGAATTTATAGGACGAGATGCAGGCGAGCTAGCGGGTATTTCAAAAATTAATATTTATGTTACTGCAAATGCAAAGCAAGCTTTAAAAGATGCAGATATTGCTATTGATTTCACTCTACCAGATGCCGTATCAGCTAATTTAAAAGCTTGTAAAGTTGCAGGATGTTCTGTGGTTATGGGGACCACAGGTTTAAGTTCCGAGCATTTTGAATTAATAGATAAATTTAGTCAAAGTAATTCAATACTTTATGGAAGAAATCTTAGTATTGGTGTGAACGTTTTTACTGAGCTTGCTCGTCAGGCTTCTCGTTATTTAGGTCCAGATTGGGATGTGGAGATAACCGAAGCTCATCATCGTTATAAAATTGATGCACCTTCAGGCACTGCATTGCAGCTTGGGGAGGCTATTGCCGAAGAAAGAGGCCAAAATTTAGATGATGTTTTGGTTCTTGGCCGAAGCGGTCATACTGGAGAGAGACCCGCAGGGGCGATAGGTATATCTTCAATTCGCGGCGGAAATCTAGTTGGTGATCACGGCATTTCTTTTGCATCAGATAATGAAACAATGGAGCTGAATCATCATGCAGTTAATCGCGAGCTGTTTGCAAGTGGCGCACTTCGGGCTGCCTATTGGTTGGTAAAACAACCTGCTGGGCTTTTTAGTATGCGCGATATGCTTGAATTTAAATAGCTAGGATAAAATTTCCTAAATTTTTTTAAAAATATGTGGAACATAACTGCCACTTGGCTACAATAAACAAGGTCCCAAGAACGAATTAAATATGCGGGAGGCGATCCGGACCGGACCCTCCCGTTTCGTATATCTGGGTGTCGGAAAATCTGAGGTTTATGCTGTGGCGACACCAGCTATGCTGGCTCTAGAAGACGGAACGATTTTTAAAGGCATTTCTATAGGTGCTGAAGGATATTCCGTTGGTGAAGTAGTCTTTAATACTGCTATGACGGGCTATCAAGAAATCCTTACGGATCCTTCTTATGCTCGTCAAATTGTTACTTTGACCTACCCACATATTGGCAATACTGGAACTAACAAAAAAGATTTTGAGAGCCATGGTGTTTTTGCTTCTGGATTGGTCATTCGCGACCTTCCTTTCGAAGAAAGCAGTTGGCGTTCTGAAATCAGCTTGCCGGATTTTTTAAAACGCGAAGGTGTAGTGGCTATCGCAGAAATAGATACTCGTAAACTTACTCGAATTTTACGAGATAAAGGCGCCCAGTCTGGCTGCATTTTTGTAGGGAAGGGTTCTGAAAGCGATGCTCTTTCCTATGCTAAAGAATTTCCAGGTTTGGCAGGAATGGATCTTGCTCGAGTGGTGAGCACTGATAAGACTTACGAATGGAGTAAAGGTTCAGACTGCCAAGGCGATAAGAATGAGCAGGTAAATCAATCGGTTCGTTTTCATGTTGTAGCTTACGATTTTGGGATTAAGCATAATATTATGCGATTGCTTGTCGACTATGGTTGTCGCGTAACTGTTGTACCAGCCGAAACTTCTCCAGAAGAAGTATTGGCAATGTCGCCTGATGGAGTTTTTCTCTCTAATGGCCCCGGTGACCCTGAGCCTTGCACATATGCAATAAAAGCTATAAATATTATTATGCAATCTGGAATGCCAGTATTTGGTATTTGTCTTGGCCATCAATTGCTGGCCCTTGCTAGCGGCGCAAAAACCCTAAAGATGAAATTCGGTCATCATGGGGCAAATCATCCGGTTGCTAACTTGAAAAATCAACTTGTATCAATCACGAGTCAGAATCATGGCTTTGCTGTTGATGAAAAATCATTACCTAAATATTTAAAGCCAACACATCGATCTTTATTTGATGGCTCCCTTCAAGGCATTGAAAGAACCGATTGTCCGGCAATTGGTTTTCAAGGCCATCCTGAAGCAAGCCCGGGACCGCATGATTTGCGATCATTGTTTTATCGTTTTATACAAATGATGAAGGAGTATAGAAAGGAGTGTTCAGGTTAGATGCCTTAAATAATTATGCCTAAACGTAATGACATTCAAAGTATTTTAATTATTGGCGCTGGGCCAATTGTTATCGGACAGGCTTGCGAGTTTGATTATTCTGGAGCTCAAGCATGTAAGGCTCTTAAAGAAGAGGGCTTTCGAGTAATCCTTGTGAATTCCAATCCAGCAACAATTATGACTGATCCTGAAATGGCAGATGCTATTTATATTGAGCCTGTCAATTGGAGAGCAGTTGCTAAAATTATTGAGCAAGAAAAACCCGATGCTCTTTTGCCTACGATGGGCGGCCAAACTGGATTGAATTGCGCTTTAGATTTGGCACGTGAGGGAGTTTTAAAAGATTTTAATGTTGAATTGATTGGCGCCTCTGTAAATGCAATAGATACTGCAGAAGATCGGGAAAAATTTAAAGAAGCAATGGATGAGATAGGTTTATTTTCAGCAAAAGCAAAAATTGCTCATTCAATTGATGAAGCCCTAGAAGTCCAGAAGGAAATTGGTTTTCCTACAATTATAAGGCCTTCATTCACTCTAGGCGGAAGCGGAGGAGGAATTGCTTACAATAAGGAAGAATTTGAAGTCATTGTTACGCGAGGTTTAGATTTATCTCCAACAACTGAGGTGCTATTGGAGGAATCTTTATTAGGTTGGAAAGAGTTTGAGATGGAGGTTGTTAGAGACTCCTCAGATAACTGCATTATTATTTGTTCGATAGAGAATCTTGACCCAATGGGAATCCATACTGGCGATTCAATCACAGTAGCCCCTGCGCAAACTTTAACTGATAAAGAGTATCAGGATTTACGGAATGCCTCGATTGCTATTCTTCGTCGAATTGGAGTAGACACTGGGGGCTCTAATGTTCAGTTTGCAGTGAACCCTGATGATGGTCGAATTCTTGTGATTGAGATGAACCCTCGTGTTTCAAGATCATCTGCTTTGGCATCTAAGGCAACGGGTTTTCCAATCGCTAAGATTGCCGCAAAACTTGCAGTGGGTTTTACTTTAGATGAGTTGCGTAATGACATAACTGGAGGTGCAACCCCAGCATCCTTTGAACCGTCGATTGACTATATTGTTACCAAAATACCACGTTTTACTTTTGAAAAATTTCCTCAAGCGGATGATCGATTAACTACACAAATGAAATCTGTTGGTGAAGTAATGGCGATTGGTAGAACGTTTCAAGAGTCTTTACAAAAAGCTTTACGAGGGCTTGAAATTGGTATCGATGGGCTAACTCCTAAGGTTGATAAGTGCGAAACAGTGGAAGAATTAAATACACTTAAATCGGAATTAAAATCTGCTGGCGGCGAACGTTTGCTTTACTTAGCTGATGCATTTCGCAATGGTGTTTCTATTGATTCTGCCTTCGAGTTAACAAAAATTGACCCCTGGTTTCTATCACAGGTCTATGACCTTGTGCTTACCGAACAGACAATAGTTAATCTTGGAAGCTCATTATTAGATAGCAGTGAATTAAAACGTATTAAGCGAAAAGGTTTTGCAGATAGTCGAATTGCTATGCTTTTGGACCTGAAAGAAATTGATATTCGCGAAGCGCGATTAAAGCAAGGTATTGTTCCTGTTTTTAAACGAGTTGACACCTGTGCGGCAGAATTTTCTACGACTACTGCATATTTATATTCTACCTATGAGGATGAATGCGAGTCTGAACCAACTCAGCGCCCTAAGATCATGATCTTAGGTGGAGGCCCAAATCGAATTGGTCAGGGTATAGAGTTTGATTATTGTTGCGTTCATGCTGCAATTGCACTTAGGGAATCTGGCTATGAAACCATTATGGTTAATTGTAATCCTGAAACTGTATCAACCGATTACGATACCTCAGACCGTCTTTATTTTGAGCCGTTAACGTTTGAGGACGTTATGGTTATTGTTGATTTGGAAAAGCCAGAAGGCGTTATTGTTCAATTTGGCGGACAAACTCCTTTAAAGCTTGCTAGAGCATTAGAAGCTGCGGGTGCGCCCATTATTGGTACATCTCCTGACTCAATAGATTTGGCTGAAGATCGCGAACGATTTCAGAAGCTTGTTGATAAAATTAACTTGAAGCAACCTCCAAATGGTACAGCCAGAAATATCAATCAAGCAATCCAGATTGCTTCCGAGGTTGGTTATCCATTGGTTGTTCGGCCTTCCTACGTTCTTGGTGGACGAGCAATGGAGATTGTTCATAATGAAAAGGATTTGCGGACATACATGGATGAAGCTGTTCAAGTGTCGAATGATAGTCCTGTTTTATTAGACCGGTTTTTGGATATTGCTGTAGAGGTTGATGTTGATTGCGTTAGTGACGGTAAAGATGTTGTCATTGGTGGAATCATGGAGCATATCGAACAAGCCGGTGTTCATTCTGGCGATTCGGCTTGTTCTTTACCTCCCATTACGTTGTGTCAAGAAATATTGGCGCAGCTTTCTGATCAGGTGCGTAAATTAGCTCAATCACTTAATGTTGTTGGCATCATGAATACGCAATTTGCTATTCAAAATGACGTTATTTTTCTTCTGGAAGTTAATCCTCGTGCATCCCGCACTATCCCATTTGTATCTAAGGCTATTGGCCGCCCTCTAGCAAAAATTGCTGCAAAAGCTATGGCAGGCATCACGCTTAAAGAGCAGGATGCGCTTACAGAAATTGTGCCCAATTATTATTCCGTTAAAGAATCAGTTTTTCCTTTTGCTAAGTTTCCTGAAGCAGACCCAATCCTTGGCCCTGAGATGAAATCTACTGGTGAAGTAATGGGTACTGGAAGAACATTTGGTGAAGCTTATGCGAAAGCGCAATTAGGGTCTGGTGTGACTTTGCCTGAAATTGGCCCAGCATTTATTTCAGTTCATGATCGTGATAAGCCAGCGGCTTTAGAGCTAGCAAAAGATCTTATAAGCCGAGGCTTTAGAATTGTGGCTACTGATGGAACAGCTAAATACTTCGCGAATGAAGGGATTGCATGTCGACGAATTAATAAGGTTCATGAGGGAAGACCTCATGTTGTCGATATGATTAAGAGCGGAGAGATTTGCTTAATCGCGAATTCGACTGAAGGTAAGCAAGCTATTCGAGAGTCTCATTCGATACGTTCAGCAGCCGTAAAACATAAGATTACCTACTACACAACAATTGCTGCCGCTAAAGCAACCTGCTAAGCTTTGGATTACATTCAAAATAATGATGTTAATAAGTTGCAGGATCTACATAAGGAAGCAGCGGCATGAATAAATCTCCAATTACTGAGGAAGGGGCTAAGAAATTACGTGATGAGCTGCATCTCTTAAAGGGCAAAGATAGGCAAAGAATTATTAAAGCTATTTCTGAAGCAAGAGCTCACGGTGATCTGAAAGAGAATGCTGAGTATCATGCTGCAAAAGAAGAGCAGGGGTTATCTGAAGCTCGAATAAGAGATATTGAGTCTAAATTATCTAATGCCCAGATAATTGATATTAAAAACATAACACCTTCCGATAAAGTCATTTTTGGATCAACCATTGAACTATTTGACGTCGATAACGAAATTAAAATTAGTTATAAAATAGTTGGTGAGGATGAATCTGATATAAGTGCTGGCCTGCTGTCTTTTTCAGCTCCATTAGCTAGGGCAATTATTGGAAAAAGAGAAGGCGATGAAGTCGAGGTCAACCCGCCCGGCGGAACGAAAACTTACGAAATTACTAAAGTTCTCTATATTTGAATAAAGTTATATTTCTAATTTTTAGCAATATAACTATCAAATCTTTTTTTTCTGACAAACTTTTAATATAAAATTGAATACTTCTAAGTGGAGAAAGCAGCAAAATAAGGATTCCTTTTTTAAGCGAGCGCAATCGGAAGGATGGCGCTCTCGAGCTGTTTTTAAACTCGAAGAAATCGATAAGAAATATCATTTGCTGCAGAGTGGTTTAATTGTTATTGATTTGGGAGCATCCCCAGGAAGCTGGAGTCAGTATGCAGCTAAAAAGGTTTTGCCTAAGGGTAGGGTGATTGCTCTTGATTTACTGAAAATGGATCTTTTGTCAGGCGTCGACTTTATTCAAACTGATTTCGCAAAAGATGAAGCTGTAGGCCAAATTAATGCTGTGTTGCAAGATCATAAGGCAGGGCTTGTTATGTCAGATATTGCCCCCAATATAAGTGGTGTAAGGTCTATTGATCAGCCAAAAAGTATGCATCTTGCGGAATTAGCTCTAGATTTATGCTATAAAGTATTAAAATATAAAGGTAATTTTTTAATTAAAATTTTTCAAGGCGAGGGTTTCGATCCGTTTGTAGCTGAATGCCGAAAAAGCTTTAAGAATGTCAGGATAGTTAAGCCAAAAGCTTCGCGCCCTGAAAGCCGTGAGGTTTACCTTGTGGCTACAGGATCTCGTTTGTAGTAATGTCGATTGGCTTTTGTTTTCTTTAGTTGTAAACAGCAGTAAGTCTTTAAATAATTAAGCTGGAGTATTTGTGAACGAAATTGCTAAAAATATCATTCTTTGGATTGTGATTGCTGTCGTATTGATGTCGCTTTTCAGTAATTTTTCCTCTGGGCCACGTACTTCTCAAACCATTCAGTATTCACAATTTTTAACTGATATTGAGAGCGGTAAAATTGCTAATGTTCGCTTTAGTGGTAGTGAGATATCTGGCAAGCTCTTGACGGGAAATGACTTTAAAACTTTCAGCCCCGAAACTGACAACACTGCGATTATTGGCTTACTGCAAAAACATAATGTTTCTTTTAGCGGCACTGAAGCTGAAGGACAAAGCTTGCTTTTGAGTCTATTCCTTAATGCATTTCCCGTATTGCTGCTTATTGGTGTGTGGATTTATTTTATGCGTCAAATGCAGGGCGGTGGCGGTGGCCGAGGTGCTCTTTCATTTGGAAAGAGTAAAGCAAGACTTCTTGGCGAAGATCAAGTTAATGTTACTTTTGCAGATGTTGCTGGTATCGAAGAGGCTAAAGCTGAGTTGGTTGAAGTTGTAGATTTTTTGATGGATCCAGCAAAGTATCAGGGTCTAGGTGGAAAAATTCCAAAGGGTGTGCTTTTGGTTGGATCGCCTGGCACAGGTAAGACGCTTTTAGCGCGCTCAGTTGCAGGCGAAGCAAAAGTTCCATTTTTTACAATATCAGGATCTGATTTTGTTGAAATGTTTGTCGGGGTTGGCGCATCAAGAGTCAGGGATATGTTTGAGCAGGCTAAAAAGCATGCACCTTGTATCATTTTTATTGATGAGATTGATGCAGTTGGTCGCCACAGAGGTGCTGGTCTTGGAGGCGGCCATGATGAACGCGAGCAAACCTTGAATCAACTGTTAGTGGAAATGGATGGTTTTGAGGGAAATGAAGGGGTTATTGTAATTGCAGCAACGAATAGACCAGATGTTCTTGATCCAGCTCTTTTGAGGCCAGGTAGATTTGATCGTCAAGTAGTTGTGCCTCTGCCTGATGTTCGTGGACGAGAACAAATTCTTAAAGTTCATATGCGCAAGGTTCCCTTGGGGGAGGATGTTCAACCAAATATTCTCGCCCGTGGAACTCCAGGTTTTTCGGGAGCAGATTTAGCCAATTTAGTGAATGAGGCAGCTCTATTTGCTGCTCGAGGAAATAGACGCACTGTCGATATGGAGCAATTTGAAAAAGCCAAAGATAAAATCATGATGGGCGCTGAAAGAAGATCAATGGTTATGAGCGACGAAGAAAAAAAACTTACGGCTTACCACGAAGCTGGCCATGCGATTGTTGGCCTCAGTGTTCCTGATCATGATCCTGTTTATAAAGTCACTATTATTCCCCGAGGTCGGGCTCTTGGCGTAACAATGTTTTTACCCGAAGAAGATAGATACAGTCACAGCAAACGCCGTCTAAATAGCCAGATAACAAGTTTATTTGGTGGAAGAATTGCCGAAGAATTAATTTTTGGTGCTGATGCTGTTACGACTGGTGCATCTAATGATATAGAGCGATCTACAGAGTTGGCGAGAAGCATGGTTACCAAATGGGGGTTTTCGGATCGCTTAGGACCTTTGACTTACACAGAAGAAGAAGGTGAGGTTTTTCTAGGTCGTTCTGTGACTCAACATAAGCAAGTTTCTGATGTTACTGTTCACGCAATTGATGAGGAAGTTCGTAAGATTATTGATTCTGCTTACGATAACGCTAGTTCTATTCTTAAGGAAAAGCTTAATAATCTTCATGCAATGGCAGATGCTCTTATCAAGTATGAGACCATAGACGATAAACAGATTAAAGCAATTATGGAAGGCCGAGAACCGCCTCCACCTGAGGAATGGACCAGCGGTCCTCCTACAGCACCAGCAACTGATGGTTCTGAATCTGAAGATGAAAGCAAGCCTGATATTGGCGAGCCTGCTGCTCAGCAGCATTAAAAAATATACTAAATTTTTTAGTCTTACCTGTTATCTGCACTTGGGTATTTCCCTATGGAGCTTAAATTTTCTGATGACACTCTAGACCTTGATGAAGCTAGAGTTATGGGCGTTTTAAATGTAACCCCTGATTCATTCTCTGATGGTGGTAAATATCAAAATATCGATGCTGCTGTAGATCATGCAATAAATATGACTGCAGCAGGTGCCCACTTAATTGATGTCGGAGGCGAATCAACTCGTCCAGGAGCAAATTCAATTTGTGAGAATGAGGAAATTGACCGTGTAGTACCCGTTATTGAAATTCTTTCAAAAGAGTTAAAGATCCCTATCTCATTGGACACCAGTAAAGCTGGTGTTATGAAGGCTGGCGTAGCTGCTGGTGCATCTATGATTAATGATGTTAGGTCTTTATCTTCTCCTGGCTCTTTAGAAGCGGCCGCAGCACTTGATGTGCCTGTTTGTTTAATGCATATGCAAGGCAAGCCAAAAAATATGCAGAATAACCCAAGTTATCATAGTCTTATAAATGAAGTATTAAATTTTTTTGAAAAAAGAGTCTCTTTAGCTGTTGCCGCTGGAATACCCCGAGATCGACTTTTAATTGACCCGGGCTTCGGTTTTGGCAAGACTCTGGATCATAATCTTGAGTTATTGCAAAATTTAGATAAATTTTTATCAGTTGAGTTACCGATTCTTGTTGGGCTTTCGAGAAAATCAATGATTGGGTCCTTATTGGAAAATTTAGGTGTAAAGAATTCTAAACCGAATGATTACCAAAGAGTTTTAGGTAGCGTTGCGCTTTCTTTATTTGCAGCAAATAAGGGTGCCCACATTCTTAGAGTTCATGATGTTGAAGAAACTGTAATTGCTCTGGGTGTTAGCGCTGCAGTAAATATCCCGACTTAGGACGATATCTATGGTTAAGAAATATTTTGGAACAGATGGAATTAGGGGTACTGTTGGAGAAGAACCATTAACTGCAGAATTTGTTCTTCGGCTTGCTAGCGCAGCAGCTCGAGTTCTTGCGCCTGATGGAGGCACTGTAGCAATCGGTAAGGACACTCGAGTTTCTGGTTATATGCTTGAGTCTGCCTTGGAGGCAGGTTTTGTTGCAGCAGGAGTGGACGTTTTAATTCTTGGTCCTTTACCTACGCCCGGAATAGCTTACCTGACTCGCTCTTTGGGAGCAGATTTTGGTGTCGTGATTTCTGCATCACATAACCCTTACCAGGATAATGGTATTAAATTTTTCGATCATGCCGGCAGTAAACTTTCAGATGAAATAGAAGCAAAAATAGAAACCAGTTTGACTAACCCAGCAACAACAGTTGCATCAAAATTATTAGGAAGGGCGAAACGAGTCGATTCAGCCAGAGATCAATATCAATCTTTTGCGTTATCTACTGTCTCTGAATTACTTAGTTTGGAAGGAATGAAGATTGTTATCGATGGTGCAAATGGTTCAGGTTACAAGGTTGCTCCAAGAGTTTTTTCAGAACTCAATGCTGAAGTAATTCCTATCGCTTGCTCACCAAATGGCCGTAACATTAATCTTAAGTGCGGCACCACTTACCCTGAATTGTTGCAGACGACTGTAAAGGGATTGAATGCAGATTTAGGTATTGCGCTTGATGGGGATGGCGATCGTTTGATTATGGTTGATCATAATGGAGATTTAGTTGACGGCGATCAGCTTCTTTATTTAATTTCTACCGCAAGAAAGGCTGCCGGAACTCTGAATGGCCCAGTTGTTGGCACGCTTATGAGTAATTTAGGACTTGAAAAAGCTTTACTAAAGAAAGGTATTCAATTTGAGCGCGCTAATGTTGGCGATCGCTATGTTTTGGAGCTTTTGCATAGACTGAAAGGTACTATTGGAGGAGAGACTTCTGGGCATCTGATTTGTTTAGATAAAACCACTACTGGAGATGGCTTGGTTAGCGCTTTGCAGGTATTAGAGATTTTAAAAGACACGCAGCTAAGCCTTGCTGAACTGACGATCGAGATGCAAAAATACCCCCAGACCATGATAAATGTTGATGTGCAGAAGAGCCCAGATTTAACTGCACCTCAAATTTTGTCTACTGTAAGTGAAATCGAAGAAGAGCTTGGAGATCGAGGTAGGGTTGTTTTAAGGGCGTCAGGCACAGAACCAGTAGTTCGCGTTATGATTGAAGGTAAAGATAGTAATCAAGTTGATCAGCTGGCTGAAAAACTTGCAGAAGTGGTAAAATTGAATGCTTGATATTGTTTTTTTTATTAACTATTTCATCTTGATTGATTTTAAAAGCTTGGGAGGCTAATCTTCCGCGAACTGAAACCGCCGATCCCATAGGGTCGGCTTTTTTGCAAGTTTTAAGAGGTATTTAAGTATATGCGCACTCCAATGGTGGCCGGAAATTGGAAAATGAATGGAACACTTGAAAGTGTTAATAGCCTTATGCGGGATATCTCTTTAGGTGCTAAGAATTACCCTGGCGTAGACATTTTAGTTTTTCCTGCCTTTGTTCATTTGAGCTATGTTAAGAGTGTAATATCTAAAAAATCTGATGAGGTGGGTTTAGGAGCCCAAAATATTTCTTCAGAGCCTGGTGGAGCTTTTACTGGTGAGGTTTCAGGATTAATGCTTTCAGATTTAGGTTGTAAGTACGTGCTTATTGGTCATTCTGAAAGACGTTTGATCATGGGGGAGAGTGATTTAGATGTTGCGGGTAAATTTGCTGCAGCACAACATTCTGGCCTGACGCCAATTTTATGCGTAGGTGAAACTTTGGAGCAACGCCAATCAGGTGAGGCATTAGATGTCATTGAGGCACAGCTTTTCACTGTTATTAAGGCTGTGGGTATTGAATCCTTTAATAATGCTGTTGTTGCTTATGAGCCAGTTTGGGCAATTGGAACGGGTGAAACGGCTCAACCAGATCAGGCCCAAGAAATTCATGCTGCATTACGTAACATGGTGGCCAGTCAGAGTGCTAAAATTGCCGAACAACTTAGGCTTTTATATGGTGGTAGTTGTAATGCTTCAAATGCTGATGATTTGTTTAAAATGAGTGATATTGATGGCGGATTGATTGGGGGCGCTTCTTTAAAAGCATCTGATTTTATTTCTATTGTGAAAGCTGCAAAAAAACTTATTTGATAATGGATACTTTAAATACATTTACGCTTCTATTCCACGTCTTGATTGCAGCGGCAATCATAGGATTAGTTTTAGTTCAGAAAGGCAAGGGCGCCGATGCTGGAGCTGGTTTTGGTGCTGGCGCTTCCGGAACTGTTTTTGGAGCAAGAGGATCATCTAATTTTTTATCACGATCTACAGCTATTGCTGCATTTCTATTTTTTGTTACCAGTTTATCTCTCGCTTATCTAAACAGTAATCGACAAGTTGAAACCAGTCTTCTGGATCAATCAGCTATTGAGGCTGATTCAATTATTCCTGATGAGGCGGAAGAATTTTCATCTGACTCACTTGATTTACCGCCACTAATGGATTTAGAGCAGGCAGAATTAGAAACTAATTTTTCAGATTCTTTGCCGGAAGTTCCTGAGTTTCAGGATTCTTCGCGTAATTAAATTTATGCCTCGGTGGTGGAATTGGTAGACACGCTGTCTTGAGGGGGCAGTGGCGCAAGCTGTGCCGGTTCGAGTCCGGCCCGAGGCACCATGCAAGATATAATGAAATCCTCAGAGGGGTCTAAGGGTTTTTACGGGTTGTTTTTAGGAGTCATTACTAAGACCATTTTGTCTTAACGGTATATATCCATGTTGGTCCAGAATTATCTACCTGCACTTATCTTTCTATTTATTTCCATAGCAATTTGCTTGGTTTTACTTAGCCTTGGCTTTGCTTTAAGCAGGGGGAGCAAAGATAAGGAGAAGCTTTCCTCTTATGAGTGCGGGTTCGAGCCCTTTGAAAATTCTCGAATGAAGTTTGATGTCCGTTATTACCTTGTAGCCATCTTATTTATTATTTTTGATCTTGAAATAGCTTTTTTGTTTCCTTGGGCCGTCTCTTTGAATGAAATCGGACTATTTGGCGTGCTTGCAATGGGCTTTTTCCTTTTTGTTTTGGTGGTTGGTTTTATCTATGAATGGAAAAAAGGTGCTCTGGAATGGGATTAAATCAAAAATTACCTAAAGAGCTTGAGACTACCCACCAACAAGAAGGTTTCGTTGTAACTAAATTAGGTATGTTATTGGATTGGGCTCAAGACAGCAGCGTATCGAAATGGGCTCGGACTGGATCTATTTGGCCCATGACTTTTGGTCTCGCATGTTGCGCTGTAGAAATGATGCAGGCTGGCGCAGCGCGTTATGATATGGATCGATTTGGAGTGATTTTTAGGCCAAGCCCCAGGCAATCAGACGTTATGATTGTTGCCGGCACCTTATGCAACAAAATGGCTCCGGCTTTACGTAAGGTTTATGACCAAATGAGTGAGCCGCGGTGGGTAATTTCTATGGGTTCGTGTGCTAATGGCGGAGGTTATTATCATTATTCTTATTCTGTAGTTCGTGGCTGCGATCGAATTGTTCCCGTCGATGTTTATGTTCCTGGTTGCCCCCCTACTGCTGAAGCCCTTCTTTACGGAATTATTCAGTTGCAGAATAAGATTCGACGCACTAACACTATCGATCGCTAAGGGTTTTCTATCAATTTATGAATATTCGATACGTAAAGTTATCAGAAAAACTCAATGCCAGATTCGGTGAGAAACTTTTAGTTGTATCAGGGAAATCGGGCGAGCCTACTTGGGAAGTCGATAAAGAAAACTTATTAGAGGTTTGTAAGGCCCTTCGCGACGAAGTTCAATTCGGTTTCGAGATGCTCATGGATCTTTGCGGTATCGATTACTTAAGTCACGGACAAGGTGAATGGGAGACTAATTCTGCCACCGAAAGTGGATTTAGCCGTGCGGTTGCACGAGAGGTAATTGTTCCAGAGGCCGACACTTCTTTTGATCATAGAAGATTTGCGGTTGTGTATCACCTTTTATCAATTAAAAATAATCATCGTATTCGTTTAAGGGTTTTTACTGGAGAGATTAATCCGCCTTCTGTTCCATCCGTTATTGATATTTGGGATTCTGCAAATTGGTATGAGCGAGAAGCCTTTGATTTATTCGGTATTCTCTTTGAAGGCCACCCTGATTTAAGGCGAATCCTTACGGATTATGGATTCATCGGTCACCCTTTTCGAAAAGATTTTCCTTTAAGTGGCAATGTGGAAGTGCGATACGATGAAGAGCAAGGCCGAGTTATTTACCAGCCGGTAACTATTGAACCAAGAGTTCTCGTTCCTAAAGCCATTCGAGATGATAATCGATATTCAGACGAGATTAGGGATAGTAAAGAAGATGTCTGAATACCATAATTTTACTATGAACTTTGGCCCGCAGCACCCAGCCGCCCATGGCGTACTTCGCCTGGTTTTAGAAATGGATGGAGAAACCATAAAAAAAGCTGATCCCCATATTGGTTTGTTGCATCGAGCAACAGAGAAATTGGCTGAAACTAAACCCTTCAATCAAAGCATAGGCTATATGGATCGATTGGATTATGTCTCCATGATGTGCAATGAGCATGGGTATGTTTTAGCAATAGAAAAACTTTTGGACGTGGATGTACCTATTCGCGCTCAGTACATTCGCGTGATGTTTGATGAGATGACTCGCATCTTAAATCATCTTATGTGGTTAGGTACTCATGGATTGGATGTTGGCGCGATGACAATGTTTCTTTATTGCTTTCGAGAGCGAGAAGATCTTATGGATTGCTATGAGGCCGTTTCTGGAACTCGAATGCACGCAACCTATTATCGACCCGGTGGAGTTTATCGCGACCTGTCCGATACAATGCCAAAATATACACCGTCTAAATGGCACTCCAAAGCAGAAGCCTCAAAGATGAATCAGGCACGCGAAGGTAATTTACTTGATTTTATCTCGAATTTTACTGATCGTTTTCCTGAAAGGATTAATGAGTATGAAACACTGCTTACCGATAACCGTATTTGGAAGCAGCGTACTGTAAATATTGGAGTAATAACGCCTGAGCGCGCGCTCCAACTTGGGTTTTCTGGTCCAATGTTGAGAGGCTCAGGTATTGAATGGGATATTCGTAAGAAGCAGCCCTATGAAGTTTATGCGGACCTAAGTTTTGATATACCTGTTGGCCTCAATGGCGATTGCTATGACAGATATTTAGTTAGAGTTGAGGAATTACGGCAATCAAATCGAATTATTAAGCAGTGTGTTAAATGGCTTAAAGATAACCCAGGTCCTGTAACGGTTGATGATCATAAATTGGTACCACCTAAACGAATCAAAATGAAGCAAGATATGGAGGAGATGATCCATCATTTTAAGCTTTTTACTGAAGGTTACAGCGTGCCTGAAGGTGAAGTTTATTCAGCGATTGAGCACCCTAAAGGTGAATTTGGAGTTTATTTAGTTTCGGATGGAGCAAATAAACCTTACCGAATGAAAATCAGGTCACCTGGCTTTGCGCATTTAGCATCTATGAGGGAGATGGTTGAGGGACATATGCTGGCAGATGTGGTTGCTGTAATTGGAACTCAGGATATAGTTTTCGGGGAAATTGATAGATGATTGCTCGCACTAAAGTGAAGTTATCCGAAAGCTCTCGAAATGAAATTGACATTTGGGCTAAAAAGTTTCCGCAAGAGCGACGACGCTCAACTGTTATCTCTGCATTACATATTGTGCAGCATGAGAATAACGGCTTCCTTACCGAAGAGATTATGAATGCGGTCGCAGACTACCTTGAGATTCCTGAAATACAGGTATACGAAGTTGCCAATTTTTATTCCATGTTTGAAACGAAACCAGTCGGCCGAAATTGTATATCTGTATGTACAAATATTTCTTGCATGCTTCGTGGTAGCGATGAAATTATCACACATATAGAAAATAAACTTGATATTAAGGTTGGAGAAAGCACTCCAGACGGAGAAATTTATTTAAAGGCAGAAGAGGAGTGTCTCGCTGCTTGTACCGGCGCCCCAATGATGATGGTTAACCATCAGTATCATGAAAATCTAACACCTGATTTAGTCGACAATATTTTAGATTCCTTGAGTTGACGTTATGGGGTATCAGCAAAATCAAGTTTGTCTTATTACCTTGGGTTCAGATGAACCTTGGTCGTTTAAGCGATATCAAAGTTTGGGTGGCTATGAAATTTGGTCTCGAATATTAAATGGTGAAATAAGTAAATCTGAGGTTATTGATAAAGTAAAAGCTTCGGGCTTGCGTGGTCGAGGCGGTGCCGGATTTCCTACAGGGCTTAAATGGGGGTTTATGCCTAAAGATTCGGATATTCAAAAATATATAGTTTGCAATTCTGATGAGAGCGAACCAGGTACTTGCCACGACAGAGATATTCTTCGATACAATCCACATGCGCTAATAGAAGGTATGGCAATTGCAGGTTTTGCGACCGGATCAACTGTCGCATATAACTATATAAGAGGCGAGTTTATGCACGAGCCTATTCCTCGCTTTGAATCAGCGCTTAATGAGGCCTACTCAGCAGGTCTTTTGGGAAAAAATTTAAATAACTCCGGCATAGATTTTGATTTACATACGTTTGTGGGTGCAGGTGCTTATATTTGTGGGGAGGAAACGGGATTGCTTGAATCTCTCGAAGGTAAACCTGGGAAACCAAGATTTAAACCACCTTTCCCCGCGAACTTTGGGTTATATGGCAAGCCTACAACAATTAATAACACCCAAACATTCGCCTCTGTACCAATAATTTTACGTAATGGCGCCGATTGGTTCTCAGGTCTTGGTGTTGAGAATTCTGGCGGGACAATGATTTTTTCAGTTTCTGGCCATGTTAAGAATCCAGGAAATTTTGAGTTACCTCTAGGTATTCCCTTTAGGGATCTGCTTGATATTGCTGGAGGTATGATCGATGAAAGTCCTTTAAAAGCAGTAATCCCTGGAGGGTCATCTGTGCCTGTAATGCCTGCAGAAAATATATTGGATATCACTTTGGATTATGAGGCAGTTAAGGCAGCAGGCTCATCTCTTGGAACTGGCTCTCTGATGATTATGAATGAAAAGACTTGCATGGTACGTGCGCTTCATAGAATCGCACGTTTTTATCATGCTGAATCTTGTGGCCAGTGCACCCCATGTCGCGAAGGAACTGGTTGGCTCCATCTTATGCTCACCAGAATACTTGATGGTAAAGGCGAATTAGAGGATTTAAGCAGACTCGAGGCTGTAGCTAATAAGATTGAAGGCCACACCATATGCGCTTTGGGGGATGCGGCAGCTTGGCCTGTGCAAAGTTTTTTAAAGCATTTCTTCTGCGAGTTTGAATATATGGTGCAGCATAATGGGCAATCAATCGTAAATAAAAACAAAATCGCGGCGTAAATATTTTTAAAGATGAAAAACGAAAGCAAAAAAATAAAGATAAAAGTTGATAATCGTGAAGTCGATGCCATTGAAGGACAGATGCTGATTGAGGTTACAGATAAAACAGATGTATATATTCCAAGATTCTGTTATCACCATAAGCTTTCTGTTGCTGCAAATTGTCGCATGTGCCTTGTAGAAGTTAAGGGTGCACCAAAACCTTTACCTGCTTGCGCTACCCCTGTCGCTGATGGTATGCAAGTTTCTACCTCTTCCGAATACGCCATTAATGCTCAAAAGGCGAACATGGAATTTCTTTTAATTAACCACCCGCTTGATTGCCCAATTTGCGATCAAGGTGGTGAGTGTGAGCTACAAGATATTGCGATGGGTTACGGAAGAGGGGTTTCAAGGTACAACGAAGGCAAGCGAGTAGTTAAAGATAAGGATCTTGGGCCTCTTATTTCAACTGATATGACTCGCTGTATTCATTGCACTAGATGTATTCGATTTGGCGAAGAAATTGCTGGTATGCAAGAGCTCGGCGCAATAGGCCGAAGCGATAAAATGGAGATTGGCACCTTTGTAGAGAAAAGTATTAATCATGAACTTTCTGGAAATATTATTGATTTATGCCCCGTGGGCGCATTAAACAACAAGCCCTATAGAATGACTGCTCGCGCTTGGGAGATGGAGCAATACAGTGGAATAGCTCCACATGATTGCTTTGGTTCAAATATTTACTTGCATGTTTTACGTGGCAAAGTTAAGCGTATTGTTCCAAGAGAAAATGAGAGGATAAATGAGACTTGGCTTTCAGATAGAGATCGCTTTAGTTTTGAAGGAATTTACAGTCCGGATCGACTTCTTCAGCCTCTTGTTAGAGTTAATGGCAAGCTTTTGCCTCATTCATGGGAACAGGCCCTTCTAACTGCAACCGATGGGCTGCTTAAAATCAATTCCATTGACGGAGGGCAAGCTTTAGGCGCATGGGTTTCCTCATCATCAACTATTGAAGAGGGCTATTTGGCTGGTCGCTTAATGAGGCACTTAGGCTCTAATAATATTGATTTCAGGTTGAGAAGACGCGATTTTCGAGGACAGCTCAATGAGCCTGCCATACCTTTGCTCGGACGTGAAATTGCTGAAATGGAAAACCTCAATGCCTGTCTTTTAATCGGTTCAAATCTTCGTAAAGAAGTTCCCCTTTTAGCGCATCGTTTACGTAAGGCTGCTATAGCTGATGGTTTGATTAGTTTTATTAATCCCAGGAATTATGATTATTTATTTCCAGTGGCTAACTATATTGAAACTCATTCCGTTGATCTATGCTCGCAGCTTACTGCTGTAGTAATTGCAGCTGGCGGCTCTGAATTTAAGTCAGGCGATACAGAGATTAACCCCCAACACCATGAAATTGTAAGTAGCTTAAGATCAGAAACTAGCAGCATTTTAATAGGTCATATTGGGCAGCGGAACCCAGCTTATTCAGAATTATGGCAGCTTGCATCTCGGCTAGGGGAATTAACAGGCGCAAAGGTTGGCTTAATTCCCGAGGGGCCTAATTCTTCTGGTTTGTCTTTCGCAGGAGCTTTACCTCATCTTGGGCCTGGTGGTGAATTTGTAAAGAATCCAGGAGCAGATTTTAGTGAAATGCTTTCTTCGCCTGTTAAAGCGTTAATTCAAATTGGCGTTGAGCCTGAATTTGATTGCGCTGATTCTGTAGCTGCAATTCAAGCAATCTCTGACGCAGAATTCAATATTGTGCTTTCTCCTTGGTTAACAGGAAGCGCAAAAGATTTTGCCGATGTAATTTTACCGATCGGCTCATTTGCTGAAACTTCTGGAACTTTTGCCAATGCGGAGAATTGTTGGCAAAGTTTTACCAAAGCAGTAAGCCCCGTTGGGGAATCTCGTCCCGGCTGGGAAACGCTAACTTGTTTAGCTAAGACTTTGAATGCTCCTGGGTTTGATTACATTAATTCTGAGTCTATTCGAGACGAACTCAAAATTATTCAAGCAACTTCTGTTGCGAATTCTGATGCCGTAATACTCGAATCGAATTCTGAATTGCCTTTAAGTATTTCGGAGCTTGAAATTCCAATATATTCTATTGACCCATTGGTTCGTCGCGCCGAATCTTTGCAGCAGACAGAAGTTGCAGTGCCAAACTGGCGAAAGATGGCTTAGGTGAGATTTTGAATTCAGTATCCTCTCATTCAATCAAAAGCTGGTTCAGTGGGTTTTTCCCAGAGCTCGAAATTGATGCCATGATTATTTCGGCTCAGGTGTTAATGATTTTATTCGGGGTCATCCTCTGCGTTGCATTTTTAACTTTAGCCGAAAGAAAAATTATTGGCTACATGCAAAACCGAATTGGCCCAAATAGGGTTGGGTTTCGTGGTTTAGGTCAGCCTTTTGCAGATGTTATCAAGTTGTTGTTGAAGCAGGTTATCGTTCCAACTAACTCCAATCGTTTCTTGTTTGTTATAGCGCCGATTATTACTTTGTTCCCAGCTCTTGCTGCCTGGGCTGTTATTCCTTTTTTTCCAGGTTTCGTGATTGCGGATCTCAACGCTGGCCTGCTTTACGTTCTTGCGCTTACATCACTTGCAGTTTATGGCGTCATTCTCGCAGGCTGGGCATCGAATTCAAAATATGCCCTTTTAGGCGCTATGCGTTCTGCTGCTCAAATTGTGGCATATGAGATCGCAATGGGGTTTGCCCTAGTTGGAGTCTTAATGGCTAGTGGAAGCTTAAATTTAGGCGACATAGTTATGTCGCAAAAAGGAGGAGCGTCGAATTGGTTTTGGATTCCTTTGTTTCCTCTTTTTTTGGTTTATTTTATTTCCGGTGTTGCCGAGACGAATCGAGCTCCATTTGATGTTGCAGAAGGTGAATCTGAAATTGTTGCCGGCTTTCATGTTGAATATTCAGGCGTTACTTTTGCAATGTTCTTTTTAGCTGAATATGCCAATATGATTTTAATTGCTGCCTTGACAGCTGTAATGTTTTTAGGTGGATGGGAATCACCTTTTGCGGGCTGGTCATTCCTGAGCGATTCTTTTATTGGGGCTCCCAGTTTTTTTTGGCTGGCAATTAAAACTTGTTTTTTCTTGTTCTGTTTTTTGTGGTTTCGCGCTACTTTTCCACGCTATCGATATGATCAAATCATGCGGCTCGGTTGGAAAATCTTTATACCAATAACAATTTTTTGGATATTTATAGAAGCTTTAATGTGGTGGGCCAAAATAGGACCTTGGAATATCTAACATGATTAGATCAAATAGATTTTTAAATGTCTTAAAAACCCTTCTACTTTGGGAGTTGTTAAAAGGATTGAGGCTCACGCTGAAGAATTTATTTGTCAAGAAGGTCACTTTGCAATATCCAGAGGAAAAAACTCCACAATCCGAGCGCTTTAGAGGCCTGCACGCTTTACGTCGATATCCTAATGGCGAGGAGAGATGTATAGCCTGTAAGCTTTGTGAAGCCGTTTGCCCTGCGCTTGCTATAACCATTGAATCTGAAGAGCGCCCGGATGGCTCAAGACGAACATCTCGATATGATATCGACTTATTCAAATGTATTTATTGCGGTTTTTGTGAAGAAGCCTGTCCTGTTGATGCGGTTGTTGAAACACGTTTATTTGAATATCACATGGAAAAACCAGGGCAAAATATCATGACTAAGGATAAATTATTGGCCGTGGGTGATAAATACGAACCGATGATTGCGGAAGATAGAAAAGCTGATGCTAAATATAGGTGATTTGAATGCTTGAATTGATGCTTTTTAGTTTTTATGCATTGGTTGTTATTGGTGCAGCTGTTGGAGTTATTACAGCTCGAAATCCAGTTTATTCAGCGATGTTTCTTGTTCTCGCATTTTTCAGCAGTGCAGTTCTATGGCTAATGTTAGAAGCAGAATTTCTTGCGATGACGCTTGTATTAGTTTATGTCGGAGCTGTCATGGTGCTATTTTTATTTGTGGTTATGATGCTTGATATTGATTCTGCAACCTTAAGTTCAGGTTACACGCGTTATGCGCCCCTTGGCCTAATCATTGCGGGCCTTGCTGCCCTTGAAATTATAAGTGTGGTTTGGTTTCGAAATAAGGGCTTACCCTCGTTTATTCAACCGCTCCCAAATTCTAAGGACTACAGCAACACCAAAGAACTCGGCTCCATTTTATATACCGAGCACGTATACGCTTTCGAGCTCTCCGCATTTGTTTTATTGCTTGCCATTATTTCAGCAATTGTTCTAACTATGCGACGCAGACCAGGACTAAAGACTCAAGATATTGCTGCGCAGGTTGCTGCAGAACCTTCAGAACGCATTCGAATTGTAAAAATGAGAGCTGAGAAAGATTGATGCTGACCCTAAGTCATTTTTTGGTGCTATCAGGGGTCTTATTTGCAATCAGCGTTGCAGGTATTTTTATTAATCGCAAGAACATGATTTTATTGCTGATGTGTATTGAATTAATGCTATTGGCAGTTAATTTTAATTTTATTGCCTTTTCTCGTTACCTGGGAGATCCGGGCGGTCAGATATTTGTATTTTTTATACTTACTGTTGCTGCTGCTGAGGCAGCTATAGGTTTGGCGATCTTAGTGGTTCTGTTTAGAACACGCTCTAGTATTAACGTCGACGAAATGGATTCCTTGAAGGGCTGAGCATTGGAAAGCATTTATTTAACAATCTTGCTCGCGCCTCTAGTAGCTGCTGTTGTTGTGGGAATTTTCGGCAAAAAAATTGGCAGGTTAGCGACTCATTGCATAATAATTTTCGGGGTAGGGCTTGCCTGCCTTCTTTCGCTTTATGTGCTTAATGCATTGATACTTGAAGGCATTTATACGACCAGTGTATCTATTTATAAGTGGATGTCTGTCGGCAGCATCAATATAGAGATTGGTTTTCTTATTGATCGACTAACGGCATTAATGATGTCTGTGGTTACATTTATTTCTTTGATGGTTCATATCTATACCATTGGCTATATGAAAGATGATCCAGGGTACGAGCGATTTTTTTGCTACATCTCGCTATTTACTTTCTCTATGTTGATTTTAGTGATGTCAAATAACTTTCTGCAATTATTTTTTGGATGGGAAGCAGTTGGTGTTATGTCTTATCTCTTAATTGGGTTTTGGTATAAGCGTCCCACTGCAAACTTTGCCAGCATGAAAGCATTTTTGGTAAACAGAGTTGGCGATTTCGGTTTTCTAATTGGTATTGCTTCGCTAGTAATGTTTACCGGTACCCTAGATTATGCTGAAACATTTGCAGTTGCTGAAAGTTTATCCGAACGTTCAATTAATATTATTGGTGCAATTGAATGGCCAGTGATTTCAGTTGCATGTATTGCACTTTTTATAGGCGCCATGGGTAAGTCCGCTCAAGTTCCATTACATGTTTGGCTTCCAGATTCAATGGAAGGCCCAACGCCTATATCTGCATTAATACATGCAGCAACAATGGTTACAGCTGGCGTTTTTATGGTGGCTAGGATGTCACCATTGTTTGAGTTTTCTGAAACGGCTTTAACATTTGTATTAATTATTGGAGCAACCACGGCACTTTTTACTGGTTTGCTTGGCATTGTGCAAAACGATATTAAACGGGTAATTGCATATTCCACATTATCCCAACTTGGCTATATGACCGTGGCGCTTGGGGCATCAGCTTATGCTGCAGGTATCTTTCACTTAATGACGCATGCTTTTTTTAAGGCGTTGCTTTTTCTTGCTGCCGGTTCAGTAATTATTTCTCTTCATCATGAGCAAGATATACGAAAAATGGGCGGATTAAAAAAATATTTGCCTATCACTTACTTCACTAGTCTAATTGGAACTCTTGCGCTAATTGGTTTTCCTGGAACTGCTGGCTTTTTCTCTAAAGACGCATTGATTGAAGCAATAAGTCACTCCAATCTAATTGGTGCCAGTTATGCTTATTTTTGTGTTTTGATCGGCGTCTTTGTAACTTCCCTGTATAGCTTTCGTTTATTGTTTCTTGTTTTTCATGGTCGTGAACGGATGAAGTTAGAGTCAAATGATTCTATTCATGAATCACCTTTCGCTATTTCAATTCCTTTAATTTTATTAGCAGTGCCATCTTTATTTCTAGGGTGGCCGACTATAGGCCCATTATTGTTTGGTGATTTCTTTGTCGAAGCTATTTTTGTCCTTCCGTCACATGATGTGCTTAGCGATTTGGCTTTTGGCTATCAGACCCCAACCGGATTTTTCCTTCATGGTCTAATGTCACCTGTTTTGTTTTTAGCATTAGCTGGTATTGCCGTAGCCTGGTATTTGTATTTGCATAATCCAGCTCTCCCTGAACAGATCAGCAATCGGCTGAGCTTTTTTTATAGCTTACTTAAGAATAAATACTACTTTGATGAGTTCAACGAACAGTTTTTAGCAAAAAGCACTTTAAGCCTTGGAAGTATATTTTGGCGTCGTGTTGATGTTGAAACAATTGACGATTTTTTTGTAAATGGTAGCGCTTCTTTAATTGGCAGAGCTGCTGAATCATTACGTAATCTGCAATCAGGTTATTTGTATCACTATGCTTTTGTAATAGTCATCGGTCTGTGCCTAATGACAGGTTGGTTGGTTTGGTTGTATTAATTGATTAAGTAATAACCTTAAAGGAAAGAGTAAGAATATCGTGGGTCTTCTGAGCGTACTTATCTGGTTACCTATTTCGGGTGGTTTGCTGCTCCTGATTTTAGGCCAAAAGGGGGAAGTTTTTCGCCTTGATCGTTGGCTTGCCTTAGGATTGTCAACGCTAACCTTTTTTCTAAGTTTGCCGCTTTATTTGAGTTTTGACTTAGCTGTCTCCGAAATGCAATGGGCTGAAAGATTTCCATGGATTGAAGCATTTAGCATTTATTATCACCTTGGGGTTGATGGTATCTCTGTGCCGCTTATTTTACTAAGCACCTTTCTTACACCTTTTATTATTATTGCCGGTTGGGAATCTATAAAGCAAAGGCCTTCCCAATACTTCGCTGCTTTCTTAATGCTTGAGGGTCTTATGATAGGCGTCTTTGCCTCACTTGACGCCATATTGTTTTATGTATTTTGGGAAGCGATGCTTATACCAATGTTTTTAATTATTGGCGTATGGGGCGGCGAAAGACGTGTCTACGCAACTCTTAAGTTTTTTCTTTACACCTTCCTTGGCTCAGTTTTAATGCTTGTTGCTCTTATCTATATGTATCTGCAGGCTGGGAGTTATGGGATTCTGGATTTCTATCAATTGCCTTTAAATAAAACAGAGCAACTGTTTATCTTTTTTGCCTTTCTTTTTGCCTTTGCCGTTAAAGTCCCAATGTGGCCCGTCCACACTTGGTTACCCGATGCTCACGTTGAAGCACCTACTGGCGGCTCAGTGATTTTAGCCGCTGTGCTTTTAAAAATGGGCGGTTATGGTTTTATTCGTTTTAGTTTACCCATTACGCCAGATGCAAGCTCAAGTATGGATCTTTTTATGATCATCTTGTCTCTAATTGCGGTGGTTTACATTGGGCTTGTTGCTTTAGCGCAAACTGATTTGAAAAAATTAATTGCTTACTCATCGATCGCACACATGGGATTTGTGACTCTTGGGCTGTTCATTGCCTGGCGGATTCTTCTTAATGGCGGCACTGAATCGGGCGTTGCTTTTGGGTTAACAGGCGCAATGGTGCAGATGATTTCACATGGACTGATTTCAGGCGCATTATTTCTTTGCGTTGGTGTGCTTTATGATCGGATGCATTCAAGAGATATTTCGGATTACGGTGGGGTAGTTAATACCATGCCGCGATTTGCTGCACTTATGGTCTTTTTTGCATTAGCCAACGCCGGTCTTCCAGGAACCTCTGGATTCGTTGGCGAGTTTTTAGTTATTTTAGCAAGCTTCCAGGCAGGTTTTTGGTACGCATTTTTTGCAGCCACAACTCTTATTCTAGGCGCCGCTTATACTCTTTGGATGGTTAAGCGAGTGGTGTTTGGTGAAATTGCAAACGATCGCGTTAATGAATTAACGGATATTAATCAACGAGAATTTTTTTTGCTGGCAGCTTTAGCCGTGTGTATTTTAGGTTTGGGTGTTTACCCGCAGCCCTTAGTGGAAATTATGGAGCCTTCCATTAATGTGCTAATCGGCCATATTACTCAGACAAAGCTGTAGGAATAGGAAGGCGATTTTAATGGAATTTATAGCACCTGATTTTGCACCCGCAATGCCGGAAATCGTGCTTTCATTGGGCATATGTTTGGTGTTGCTAGCCGATTTATTTATTCCACAAAAACATAGGATTGCCACATTATTCCTTGCCCTAGCAACACTGACTTTGACCGCTTGGTTTGTTGGCGGACCAGGTGGAAGCACCGGCACAATTTATTCTTTCAGTGGCAGTTATATCGTTGACCCACTGGCGCGAATTCTTAAATCCTTTTCATTATTGATTGTAGCAATCGTTTTTGTTTATTCGCATGCGTATTTACGTGAAAGAAATCTTTTCAAAGGCGAATATTACTTGCTTGGGCTGTTTGCCACCCTTGGTATTCTAGTTATGATTTCTGCCCACAGTTTGATCACTGTTTATCTTGGTTTAGAGCTGATGTCTCTCGCGCTTTATGCCATGGTGGCATTTGATAGGGAATCACCGGTTGCCGCAGAGTCCGCCATGAAATATTTTGTTTTAGGTGCAATTGCTTCAGGTGTTTTATTGTACGGCATGTCTATTTTGTATGGCTTAACCGGCACTTTGATAATCGGCGACATTAATTCTTCGCTTGCAGCTCAACCTTCTCAAACTCCCGCTCTGCTTCTTGCTATTGGTTTTGTTACCGCCGGCATAGCTTTTAAATTTGGTGCTGTGCCTTTCCATAATTGGGTGCCCGATGTTTACCAAGGCGCTAGAACCAGTGTGACATTATTCATTGCAACAGCTCCGAAGCTGGCAGCTTTCGCAATGTTGGTTCGTTTGATGCTGACTGGGCTCGAATCTCAAGCAGAGGTTTGGCAGCCTCTTTTAATGGTCTTAGCATTGCTTTCTTTAATTTTAGGTAACGTTATTGCTATTGCTCAGACGAATCTTAAGCGGATGCTTGCCTACTCAACTATTGCTCACGTAGGTTTTATTTTAATTGGTTTCGCCGCCGGTTCGATTGCAGGTCGCCAAGCAGCATTATTTTATGCGATCGTTTATTCCATTATGGCCGCAGGCGCCTTTGCCATGGTGATAATGCTGAGTCGCAAAGATTTTGAGTCCGAAGATCTGGACGATCTAAAAGGACTTAACCAGCGTAGCCCTTGGTTTGCTGCAATGATGTTATTGCTGATGGTGAGTATGATTGGTATCCCGCCCTTTATTGGCTTCTTTGCAAAACTGAATGTTTTATCTGCTCTTGTAGCAGTTGATCAGTTCTTTGTGGCTGTTATCGGAGTGCTTTTTTCTGTAGTTGGTGCTTTTTATTACTTAAGGGTTATTCGATTAATGTACTTTGATACCGCCACTGATCAAGCAGCAATTGAAGCTGGTCTTGATGTGCGGTTTTTGCTTAGCATTAATGCACTAGCAATGTTACTTTTGGGTGTATTTGCTGACCCTTTGATGAAGCTCTGCGCAGCTGCCATTACTTAGTTATTGATTAACAGTTGATAAGCTAAGGCTAACTCGCTAATATGCAGCGCGCTGGTGCGGGATGGAGCAGTCTGGCAGCTCGTCGGGCTCATAACCCGAAGGTCGTAGGTTCAAATCCTACTCCCGCTACCAATTCCCTTGTTTCAAGAGCTTTCCCTAGCATTCAATTCATTAATTATAGATATACGAAACAATGACTTAAGAGCTATTTGAACGGTTTTGAAATGTCTTGAAATTTCACAGTACTAAGAACATAAATCAATAAGACTTACTGTTATCCTTTAGCGATAAAGATTTAAGGCGAGTAAATTAACTATGGATAAATCTCAAGAACTTGCTGACAGGTTGGTGAAAGGGCTCGAAAAACTTAGCTCTATTGATATACCTAAATCAGCAGAGAAACAGTCAGGGGATTTTTCTCTGCTTGCTAATAAACTTAATCAAGCAATCCATGTTTTACCTGGTGACATACGCCGATTGATTCACACCGCTGATACTGGTTTCGCTTCCAATGGTGAATGGGTCAATGAGAATATAAAGCAACAAAACATTCAAATTGAGAAGCTTGCTAGAGCAGCAAAAATGGTTTCAATCTGGTTGAGCTCAGAAGGGGCTGAAGTAGAGAAAAACTTCATAATTCGTGGAAATATTCGTGGTTGGGCTCATGTTTGGCGGAAAGAAGAAAAAGGCACAGCAAAAATTGAGAGCGATCTAAAGTTTATAGAATTTGCTAAAGACTGCCTTTCAAGAGCGGGTATTAATGACAACCAAACAGAAAGGATTGATAAAGCCTTAGGGTCTGATTGGCGAACAGCTGAGCATCCATGACAACCGATTGGAAAAAAGACGGTGTTCGGATTATCGGTGCTAATCAACTTAATACCAATACTCCGCAGACAGAAGGCATGGCTCGTGCCGCGGCAATTACGACAGCAGCAGCTGGTGCTAAAAAGCTATGGGCGGGCACCGTGACAATTCAAGCTGATGCAAAGACCGGTGCACATCATCACGGTGAACTGGAAAGTGTTATCTATGTAGTAAGCGGCAAGGCCCGAATGCGCTGGGGGGATCAGCTTGAATACCTTGCCGAAGCAGGCCCTGGTGATTTCATTTACGTACCGCCTTTTGTGCCTCATCAGGAAATTAATGCGGGTGTTGCTGAACCGCTAGAGTGTGTTTTGGTTCGGAGCGGACAGAATCCTGTTGTTGTAAATCTGGATATTGTCCCTGTGGAAGAGCCCCAGCATGTTTGGAATGATGCTTTGCATGACTAGTGGTTCATTAAAATAAATAAAATTTTAAGAAATAATAATAAACCTATGAAAAGTAATGAAATAATTAATGGTAATTTTCTAACAATAGACGGTATCACTTATGACCGTGAGTCCAATAAACCGATTAATGGGATTGTCGAGTCCTTCTATGAAGTTGGTGGATTGGAAGAAAGGATAACCTACAAAAATGGAATCAAAGACGGGCTTAGGGAATCATTCTACGAAGACGGCCAGTTAAGAATAAGAGGGCACTGCAAAAACGATAAACAAGAGGGTCTTGTGGAGGGCTTCCATCAAAACGGCCAACCCTGGTGGCGAGGAAATTGGAAAGAAGGTAGAAAAGATGGTCTCGGTGAGACGTTCAACGAGGATGGTCGATTAGTGGCTAGAGAACACTTCAAAGAAGGAAAACGAGATGGTCCTATTGAGGCATTCCACGGCAATGGTCAATTATGGATTCGAGGAAGCTTCAAGGATGAGCTGCAAGATGGTCTTTGGGAGAGTTTCGATGAAGATGGCAATTCACTAGCGACAGAATCATTTAAAAACGGAGTTCCTCAGAAAGAATGAATCAACTTTATTGATCTTGCTTTTATTCCTATTGAGCAGGTTGAAAAGAAAGTCAGGACTTGGAAGATTTCCCCAGAGCTTGATTCAGTTCGTTGTAGCGCGCTTGCAGTGAGTCGCGCATTTGAATGTGACCTGAATCAGAAAGTGGCAAGATAAAAAAATCTCCATCACATAAACCTGAAAGCACAAAGTTTGCCGTCTCTTCTGCAGTTAGGCCCCAAGCCCCGATATCCTTTTTTGATTCGATGGCCCTTTCTATAGGTCCGCCAAATCGCTCCTGACGAAAACTCAATGAGTTCCATGCGTTTGTATCAACAGGACCTGAGCACACCACACTGACTCCGACTCCATCCGGTTGCAGTTCTTGGCGCATTGCATCCGACAATCCGACCAGTGCATGTTTCGTGCCCGCATATGCTGACGGTTGAACTGGCCCCATTGAGGGAACAGCTATGCCAAAACCCGATGAAAAATTTACAATATGAGCCGTTTGATCGCTAGCAGCAGCGTTTTTTAGTAAAGGTATAAAATGACGCAACGTATTGCATGCTCCAAATACATTCACTGAAAAAAGCCATTCAATATCATTCGCATTCGTGTCATGCAATGCATTGGTGAGGGTAACGCCAGCAACATTAAATAAAAGGTTGAGTTTGCCAAATAAGGAATTAATTTTTTTTGCGAGCCTTGCGACGTCTTCTTCATTAGATATATCGCATTCGAAAGCAACTGCGGTTGCTCCAAGCTTTTTAAGAGATGCTGCTGTTTCCTGAGCCGCCCCAAAACGGATGTCTGCAATTATAATTGCAGCATTACCCGAGTTTTCTGACGGAGTCGCTTTGGCGATCTCTATTGCCAGGCTGCGGCCGATTCCGCTTCCGCCACCTGTTACTAAGGCTATGCAGTTATCTAGATTAACAGGTTGTGCAATAGATTTAGTCAATTAAACAGATTGCTATATAAGGTTGGCGATCTAACACAAGGACTTGTTATTTAGTGAACCAATAAAACCCAATACTCAATTTTGGGCCAACTTCACTGCATGCCGGCTCTTTATTACGACCACATGTATAACCATCACATAGTTTGCATGTTTGCACTTGGAAACGTTCAAATTCTGTCGGTGAACCGAATACACCTGAAAAGAGTTTCTCTATTTGAGCTCGTGTTGATCGTCGAGGACCTGCGCTAAGTCTGTCATCATCATTCATGCTTTCCCAGTGGGCTAGCATTAAGTGTCCACCTGGTTTTAATAAATCAGAAAGTTTATCCATGTAGGTCAAGATTCTCTCTCGCCGCATATTGTGCAGTAAGCCGGCATCAATAAGCAGGTCAAATTTTTCATCGCACTGCCATTCGATAATGTCTGCTTCGATGGCTTTGAGGCTTACATTATTTTCCTCTGCACGTTCTTTTGTCATTTGTATTGCATCCGGCATGAAATCGAGACTGGTTACTTCCCAGCCTTTTCCCGCTAAATAAACTGAGTCAACTCCTGTACCGCAACCCATATCAAGTGCTTTGCCTGGCTTTTCTGCTTGCTCAACTATTTTAGGTAGCAGGCCGGTAGGATCTTTGTGATGCCATGCCAATTGATCTCGTTGCTTTGCGTTACCGTAATATTCGACAAATACTTCTTTCTCTAACATTTTCTTTTTATCCTTTAATAGTCATGAAGTAATGTTTTGCAATCTTGCTGCAGTTCAAGCCTAGGAAATTAAATCTTAGGGCTGGTTTCACCGCGTATCGGCAGTCGATGCATTATTCGTTTGCTGTTAGTGTCATCTACTCGTCGGTGCATGGTGCATCGGTTGTCCCAGATCGCGAGACTTCCGACACGCCATTTGTAACGAAACTGAAACTCGGGTTTGCTGATATGTTTGAATAAGAAGGAGCAAATCGCTTCGTTTTCGTCATAATTCAAACCTTGAATTGACCACATGAATAATTCGTCGACGAAAAGCGCTTTTCGGCCTGTTTCTGGATGAGTGTGGACTAAAGGATGCTCTGAAGGATCCTGCAAAAAACCGGTTGCAACTTGATGTGTTTTTTGGCCACCGCGTATCATTTTATCAAGTGCATTACGATGCGCAGCAATAAACAATCCTTTTCTGTCCAGTAGAAATTGTTGCATGGGTTCAGATAAAGCATCCCAAGCTGCATAAGTATTAACCCAAATCGTATCGCCACCAACTTGCGGTGGATCTACGGCATATAAAGCAGCGCCTTTGGTAGGAACTTCTTGCATAGATACATCGATATGATAAATGTTTGTTGGAGGAGCCCACCCTGAGCTTTTGATTTTCCCTAGGCTTTCGATTTCATCGTCGTCTTCGATCTTCCCGATGAAGGAGTGGATTTCGATCTCGCCAAAATTGCGAACGGCAGATTTGAACTGATCATTAGTTAATGTTTGATCCTCAAAAATCAAGACTTGATATTTTAACCAACCTTCCTGGAGTAACTTCAGGTTTTCTTTAGATAGATCTGAAGTAAAGTTCACCCCGCTGACTATGGCGCCCAAAGCTCCTGAGATAGGAGCGAACTCAATAGATTTTTTGTCCATTCTTACTCACAGTTATCTTGTTCATCAAAATTTTTGTTAACGTGTTATTTTTAATCCTAATTGAGTAGCTGTGGGAATCAACAGAAAATGAAAAATTGTCCAATAATATATTTGACGCTTAAGATAAGGGAAGGACTGTTGACGGCTTACTTTAAAAGGGGCTTATAGGATGGGATCTGCACTATTGGAAGCAAAAACTTCGCGACTTCAGGTTAGCTATTTATCCTGGGGTGATAGTAATGGGCTTCCGATTGTTTTTGTGCATGGGTTTCCAGATTCGCCGGTTGGTTGGGAAGCAGTTGTGAATTGCTTAGGCGATAGCAATGTTAATGCTCTCGCTCCATTTAGTTGCGGGTTTGGTAATACTCGACGCCTAGATGATCAATCACCTAAATACGGAAGAATAGCAATCAGGGCTTATGATTTAGTTGAATTCTTAGATGCTCTAGGGCTGGAGAAGTTTATACTCGTTGGTCAGGATATTGGCGCTTTGACAGCTCAGAGCGCGACAATTTTATTACGCGATAGAGTGGTTGGCTTAGTGAGCCTTTTTGAATACGGAGTTTCGTTTCAAGCGGCGGTAGGCAAACCCACACCCGAAAGCTTACATGCTTTGTGGTATCAATGGTTTTTTAACCTTCCGTGGTCGAATTACCCATTCCAATCAGACTATAAAAATATATGTGAGTATCTTTGGCAACAGTGGTCTCCTGAATGGCGATTTGAATCTAGTGAATTCGAGTACACCGCTAAAGCATTCGAAAATGACGATTTTGTGGATACTGTTCTTAATGGCTACAGGGGTGATGCTTCTTTACCCAAGTTTGATGTAAAGCAATTTATTGAATTTGAGAAGCAGCTGGCTTCAGCTCCCGTCGTACCAGTGCCTACCACGGTAATAGTTGGCGATAGCGATGGTCTGGCCGCACCAAGGCCTCCGGAAGAAAAATTTTTTCCTAATGGCTATAAAAGGGTAATTCTTAAAGGTGTTGGGCACTTTGCCCACCGAGAGAACCCTCGGCAAGTTGCAGATGAGATACTCGAATATGTAAGCCCTTTGCCTGAGTGAAGGCTGGCTATCTGACCCCTTTAAATTTGCATCGCAAAAACCTACCGTATTTGGTATCAGAAATTATTTCTCCAGGTGCCCCTCTAGCTAGTTCTGGTAGAATTAGATCGTGCCTGAAGTTTTTCTTGTTTAGACATAAGCTATTTCGGTGATATTAAATATGATGAATCTTTTCCATTACTAAAGAAATGAGTATTTCAATCGAAACTAATGAAAAACCAATACCCTATCGAATGTGGTGGGGTTTCGCCTTTTGTGCTTTTGCAATGGGCTTAATGTTTGCGTTTGCGCCCTATAGTGCCAACTTGGAGTTTGCTCCTGATAAGGAGCAAAACTTCTGGTACTACTGGCAGCTTCAAGAGCCGACTTTCATGACCAGGCTTTCAGCTTGGCTTCCTTATTTTATCCATCAAATTTCCATGTGGTTTTTGATTTATCAAGCTAAACACATTCGACCTAAATATATATTTGGTTTGCATCAGTTTAATTTATGGGCATTGGGAATTAATGGGTTTTTTATTATTGCTCATATGATTCAAACAAAATATTTCTATGACGGTTTGGCGCAGGATGTTCATGAAGCAACATCCATGATGTCCGTTGTGATCATGCTATTCATGATTATGATTATGGAAAATAATCGCCGTGGTTTATTTTTTGGTCACGGCGTTAAAGCAATGTATGGCATCGGCGCGACACTGCGGCGCTATCATGGGTATTATTTTTCTTGGGCGATTACTTATACATTTTGGTACCACCCATTCGAAATGACATCAGGTCATATTGCAGGTTTTGCTTATATGTTTCTTTTGATGCTGCAGGGGAGTCTTTTCTTTACTCGATTCCATACAAATCGCGTTTGGACAGTACTGCTCGAGCTTCTATTTGTTGTTCATGGCGCAATTGTTGCTGCATTTATTATGAACCCAGGGGAGCATGAGTTTTGGTCTATGTTCCTGTTTGGCGGAGTTGCAACGTTCTTAATCACACAAATGCATGGTCTATCGCTGACCAATAAACAAAAATTGTCAATAGCCGCTGTCTTGTTCGTCGCCATCACGCCATTTTATTGGATTAACCCAGAGTACCTTTCTGGCGTAGCAAGAATGCCAATGATTATGTACATAGGCAGTGCAATCTGCTTTTTACTATTGTTGGGGTTACGATTTGGCTGGAGGGTTATTAGCCCTTCACCAAAGTAGCTGTTTAATGAATTAAATTTAATCAATTTGAAATCTAAAAGGCAGCCATAGGAAATCATTTGGAAAGTATCATTGTCATTGGTTCGATAGCTGTTTTAATCATAGCAGGTGTTTTTTTTCGTGAGCGATTGAGTGTTCGTGATAAAGATTTATCTCGTGTTAGCAAAGAACTCGATGTTGCCAGAAACGAGCTTGCTACGGCGAACCAGGAATTAAATGAATTAAAAACAAATTTCACACAATTGGAAACACTAAGAGAGCAAGAAAACAAAACAGCCACTGATAAGCAAAAAACATTAGAAGAAGCTGAAAAACGTCTTGCAGAGCAGTTTGAAAACCTAGCAAATCGGATTTTCGATGAAAAGCATGAGAAATTTTCCGAGACGAGTAAAGAGGGTGTTGAAAATCTTCTGAAACCGGTAAAGGAGCAGTTGGATAACTTTCGGAAGAAGGTTGAAGACGTTTACGACAAAGAATCCAAAGACCGCACGTCACTGTTTAATGAGATCACTAACTTAAAGCAACTCGGTGGAAAGATGAGCGCTGACGCACTTAACCTTACTCAAGCGCTCAAGGGTGATAATAAGGCTCAGGGCAACTGGGGAGAGATTCAGCTTGCACGAGTTCTGGAGGAATCCGGACTTGAAGAGGGTCGAGAATACGAGCTTCAAAAGGGTGCCCAGAACAAAATCCCTGATGCCATTATTCATTTGCCTCACAAAAGAAACATTATTGTCGATTCGAAAGTCTCGCTGGTTGCTTATACTCGTTTTCACTCGGCGGAGACTGATGAAGAACGACAATTAGCGATAAAGGATCATTTTTCCTCAATAGAAAACCATGTGAAATCGCTCGGCAGCAAGAATTACGAGAATCTTGTTGATGTTAAACCGTTTGAAAAAGTAATCATGTTCATACCTATTGAATCATCATTATACCTTGCATATGAGAATGATAAAAAAGGTAAGCTGAATTCATTGGCAGAAAAAAATAATATAATTTTGACGGGCCCAAAAAATCTCACAAACATATTGATTATGATTAATGAGGTTTGGCAAAAAGAACAGCAAAGTAGAAATGCGATCGCGATAGCCGATGAAGCCACAAAAATGCTCGACAAATTCGAGTCGTTCGTCTCATCTCTGATGGATGTGGGTAAAAATATTCATAAAGCCCAGGACGCTTACGATGAAGCGTATAAAAAGCTGTCGACGGGTAACGGCAATCTCATAATTAAAGCCAAGAAAATAGAGAAACTTGGAATCAAGTCTAAGAAGGCATTGCCTAATTCTGTAGTTGAGCAAGCTGAACTGGACCAACAATTACTTACTTCATCCGAAGGTGAACCCGCTAATGAAGATCAATCTTAGTTATTTTCTTGGGAAATACTTGGCTTTTCTTTAGATCTCGATTGGATGGAGTTCTTGCTTAAGCGTTTATTTTTCGCATCCATCCTAATAGAACCAACGCGGAACCGAATAACCAAACGGCTGCAGGAATCGGGACGACGGTTCCAGTCAGCGTGCCGCCAAGGCCTGCTGGAATGGAGCGTACACCAACATTGCTCAATCCTCCATCGCAACCGACACTCCCGCAAATACCTTCTGCTTGATAGCCCGAAAGCAAGCCATAGGTTGCAGTTGGATCGATCAAAGGACCACCGGTGAAAATTAAAAGGAGTCCAGGCGCCCCCGTGTAATCACTCAATTCCAAAGGAGTTACAGCAAGCCCTATGCTGCCCCAGGCCCAGGCTGGGTTGCCGTAGTTTTCACCGCTTCGTATTGAGCCTGTTGTGGTGGCAATAGAAACATTGCTATAGGTGCTAGTATCAGTGTCATAAAAAAAAGAACCGCTAGCTGTGCCGCCGTCAGTAAACACAACGTCATTTAAAGTCCATTCAATGGTAATTGCCTGAGCCGCGCCTGATAAAAGAAACCAGATGCTCGCTGAGAGATTTATGCAGAGTTTTTTCATAATTATTATTATTGGAGTATTGTTTTAGTAAATTAAAGCAATCATCGATGAATGAAAAAGGAAATTTTATTTTTGGCCATTTTTTACTGAGCACCTTTTTTGATATTCACACTAAATACTATAATTAACTAATATTATTAATATCAATAATTTATAAAAAACTTATATATTAACTATCAATAACTTATAAATTAAATTAATAAGTTAAATTTTATCCAGTTATTTCAGATAAACGCTATGATGTCAGAGCTTTTCATGGGGAGTGTAGTTCGTTGCGTAAATTTTTGAATATCGTCGTAATCTTTATTCTATGCGCCGCATTGATTGAGACGGTGACTCGAGGATTTTTTGCCTGGCGAGTTGGCCCCAATGTTTTTGCTTACGGCACCCCTTTTTATGTAGATCCCTATCGTGCTGCCGATGAAATTCGAACCGTGCAAATGCACGATAATGAATTATCAGGTTATAGCAAATATCTTGCTGGTCAGGTTCGCTACGATGTTGATCCGGTTACCAAAGAGCGCTTCCAAGTCATCATTAATAATTTTGGTTTTCGCGGCCGTAATTTTGAAATAGCTAAGAAGCCTAATGTTATTCGTATTGTTACTCTTGGTGCTTCATCAACATTTGGTTACTACAGCCGTGAAGATTTTACTTATCCAATGCAACTGGAAGGTATTTTAAATAATTCAGCTGCCCAAGAATTCGAAGTTATTAATCTTGGAATTCCGCACCTCACTGCAGAGCAAATTGCCGCACTTTTTGAGGCTGAGGCAATACCGCTTAATCCTGATGTGGTCACTTTTTATGAAGGTAATAATGACAGCGCAAGATTGTGGGAATTTATCAACGACGATTTGCAACCTTCGCTGCTTGATTCTACCCGAGAGTTTTTTGGCGGCTATTCAGTATTTGTTGCAATGCTTAATTCAATAATACTTGAGAAAGAAATGAGCCCACAGAATCTTGACTTAGAGTTAGGCCCCGCGGCCCTTGAAGTTAGTGAACGTTTTCTTCAAGCGCTTGAAGTAATTGCTGCAGAGTGCGAACAGCGCGGCATTTTGTTTGTTGTGAGTAACCAGCAAAAGCGGTCCGATATGTTCGATCGTGAAAAGTTCGCTGGCATAACCATGCAAGATGAGCTCAAGCTTATTCAATCAAGGGCATCTGAAGGTCTTCCTTTAACTCGCAAAGAGCGGCATTTTTATGTGCAGATGATTTTAATGCAGGAACTAAAAAATTGGGCTGATGATGCTGATTTACCATTTGTGGATGTAATTAAAGCGATGGATCAAGAAAGAGATAATCTTTTAACGCATGTTCATTTAAGCCAGCGCGGCAACAAAATTGTCGCTCAAAAATTAAGTGAAGCGATTCTTGCTAACTTAAATGTTAGTCAGGATGATAAAAACTGAAACTACAACTACAACTTCTGATAGATAATTAACAATTAATTAACGAGGTTCCTTAATGACCCTGATTCCGATTTTTGTCCGATTCGCTGCTCTCATTCTTTTGGTCGTATTAGGTAGTTTAAGCTCGCACGCGCAAGCCACCATGAATGCTGATCATGCCGCAATGAAGTCGCAACTAGAAGGTGTTATAGATTCCTATAATGCGGCGAATATAGAGGCATTTGCAGCAGCCTATACAGAGGATGCTTGGGTCATCTCGATGCGTCGGCCCATTAAAGCCTCGCGTGATGAGATAAAGGCTGCTTTCACACCAGGTATGTCGAAGTACCTCTTTAAGACAGAGTTAAATGTTCTTGATATAGAGGTCCATGGTGACATTGCCTATATGATAGGACGCAGTAAATTGACGGGCGCACCGCGTGAAGGAGCAACGGTTCCATCCTTCGTTGAGGAGCGAATCTACACGGCAATCTTCAAGCGTGAAGGTCTCGATTGGCTTATTCATCGGCATATGGAGTCAACTTCGCCTATCTCAGGGCCACCCCTCTTCTGAGAAGAGTTGTAAAATAGTTAATGCTTATCAAGGAAAAATAATGATAAGAACCTTCCTAATCTTGATTGTGAGTCTATTGGGGCAAATGCATCGCTTATTGATCGCGGGAGCGGTTTTATTTATAACGATGCTCGAGATGTGACTTGGCTACAGGATGCAAATATTAATGGGCTAGATAAATGGGGCAACCAGTTTACTCTGACTTATTTATTTTTTATTGAAATCCAGCCGGGATAGAAGGTTTGATCTTCTGAGTCCTGAATCAAAGGCGGGTATTCGAAAGCATTCACATCGATTCGAAGATTTCTAAGGTAACGGTTTTGAAGACCGTCTTCACCGCGTTTAAAATTAAATGCTTCTGGAGGTAAATTTTCTCTTACCAGTAAACGATTCAGGTAGTTATTAAAAAGGGATTGAGCTTCCCAATTACTTAACCCAGTCGGAAAATGATTACTAACATCATAACCTTTGTATTTGGCATGTTTTACCATTACCTCGTGATAGAAAAGCGAGTTATAAAAAAGCAAAGATAGTCCATTCGAATTTAAATGAGATTCAAAGCCGCGGACGATTGATAGACCGAGATCACCGGTATCATTAGTTGGTGTGTTCTCTGTGGTATCAAGGTCTAAATGATAAGGCGGATTGGAAATAATCAGATCAAATCGTTCATCTGGATTTATAACAGAATAAGCGGATATATCACTGAGCGGCGTTAGCCTTGCGTCAACAATATCAGTAACGCCGAGGTTTTCAGCATTTAGTTGAATATTTGCTATTGCATCCGGGTTTATATCCGTTGCAACAACTTTTGCTGCCCCACTTAATGCCATGTAAACGGCATTGATGCCTGAACCGGCACCAATTTCTAGTACAGTTTTATTTTTGTAAACATCCGGATGATTATTGAGTAATGGCAGCACGACCTGTTGAGCTTCACGTGGCCCAAAAACGCCGGGTAAAACAGTTATTGGGTAAATCGCACCATTTGCTTCGAATTCATTTTTAAGTTGGTACCCAATGCGCCGATCGTGAGTAACAATCTGACGCTCATTCTTTTGGCTAGTTCCTACAAAATCTCGCAGCGGCTTAGAAAATTCTGAACCTGCAAAAAAGGCTAAGATTGCGATAAGAACATAACTAAAGTTTCGCATAGGAGATATTCCTTTGATTTAAGGCAGCTGACTTTATGATTAGATTGGTTAATTATCAAGGAAAATAAATTAATATCGGCTATTTGATACCTTAATTAAGAAACATAAATGATCGATGAACTGCCATTTGGTGACTGCGTCTGCTATGATTCTCGACCGGATTTGGTAATGCGCGTAAAAATATTGATAATAAATATATTTATCAGTGGTTTATGAATATTTCCTAATAACGGCTGTTACTATGAGGTGATATATAGTAACGTGGAGTTGTAAACCTCTGAAGAAATTGAGTGAGCAGCGGCCCCAATAGGGGCTATTTTTTTGCGGATTTCAGAGAGGTTGCGGCAATTATGGCCTGATTTGAATATTGGTTGTTGATATTAAGGATGGGCTTTTGCCCATTTTTTGTTTTCTGGCAAGTGTTATTTCGCTGAAAGATTTTTTTATGGACAAGCTAGGCAAAGATCAATTTGTTGATTTACTTGAACCGCTTATCGTTCAGTTGGGTTATGAGCTGGTAGATATTGATGCTTTATTTGGATCTCGAAGTAGCGTCTTGCGTTTGTATATTGATAAAGATGATGGAATCACGCTTAAAGATTGTGAAAAGGTGAGCAGACAGGTTGGTGCTTTACTGGATGTTGAAGACCCAATTTCAGCTGATTACAGCTTGGAGGTGTCTTCCCCAGGACTGAACCGGCGGTTGATTAAGGCAGAACATTTTCAACGTTTTAGTGGTGAGAAGGTGAAGATTAAGCTTCACATTCCATTTGAGGATCGTCGCAATTTTAAATCCAAATTATTGGGTTTTAAAGACGATAAAGTTTTAGTTGACGACGACGGAATAACTTATGCGATTCCGATGAATGTCATAGATAGCGCAAGGTTAATACCAGAGTTGTAGTTATTAATTCTCTGTTTGATTTGAACTGATTTAGTGTGATTTAGAATGAAAAGTAAAGAAATACTTAATGTGGTCGAAGCCGTTTCTAATGAAAAAGGCGTAGATGAAACAATTATTTTTGAAGCTATTGAGGCAGCCTTAGCTTCTGCAACCAAACGACGTTATGTCGAAGACATTGGCGTCAGGGTAAGTATCGATCGTGAGACGGGTGATTATGAGACTTTTCGCACATGGGCAGTTTTTGCCGATGATTCAGATGAGTTGGAGTTTCCCGATAGCGAGTTACGCATGATCGATGCCGTTGAGGTCAACCCAGATGCTGAAATTGGTGGCGCGGTCGAAGAGCCCATTGAATCAGTCGAGTTTGGAAGGATTGCAGCGCAAACCGCAAAACAAGTTATTGTGCAAAAGGTGCGTGAAGCCGAAAGAGCTCAAACAGTTGAGCAGTTTGAAGAGCGAGTAGGCGAATTGCTCAGCGGTATAGTGAAGCGTGTCGATCGTAATGGTATTTATGTTGACTTAGGCGGTAATGCCGAAGGTTTTATTTCTCGCGAACAAATGATCCCACGAGAACCAGCGAGACCAAATGATCGCATCAAGGCATTGCTTTTTGAGGTTCGTGCTGAGCCACGTGGACCACAATTGTTTTTAACAAGAACTTCACCTGAGTTTCTTATTGAGCTCTTCAATATCGAGGTGCCTGAGATCGCTCAAGGTTTGATTGAAATCTTAAGTGCCGCAAGAGATCCTGGTTTACGCGCTAAAATGGCCGTGCGAAGCAACGATAAACGCATTGATCCTGTGGGCGCCTGTGTCGGTATGCGCGGTTCCCGTGTTCAGGCTGTTTCCAATGAGCTTGCAGGAGAGAGGGTTGACATCATTTTGTGGGATGAAAACCCTGCGCAGTTTGTAATTAACGCAATGTCACCAGCAGAAGTTACATCTATCTTGTTGGACGAAGATGCAAACAGTATGGATATTGCAGTTGAGGAAGATAAATTATCACAAGCTATCGGTCGTGGCGGACAGAATATTCGGCTTGCAAGTCAATTAACTGCATTTGAACTTAATGTTATGACTGAAGCTGATGCGGACGAAAAGAGCGAACAGGAAGCGCGAGAGCTTTTAAATATGTTTATGGAGCAGCTCGATGTTGACGAAGAAGTTGCTTTAATCCTAGTTCAGGAAGGATATTCTTCGATGGAAGAAATGGCCTATGTTCCAGAAAAGGAATTAGTCGCAATACAGGAATTTGATGAAACGATTGTTAGTGAGTTACGTAATCGTGCGAGAGATGTTTTATTGACACGTGCAATTGTTAGCGAAGAACAAATTGATGGAGCGGAGCCAGCAGATGATCTTTTAAGCCTTGAAGGAATGAAGAAGGGGCTTGCTTTGTTGTTGGCTAGTAAAGGCGTTGTAACACGGGAGGACCTTGCTGAACAGTCGGTTGATGAATTGATGGAAATTGAAGACATGAGTGAAGAAAGTGCAGCTGAATTAATTATGACTGCTCGGGCACATTGGTTTGAAGAAGAGGATCAGGTCAGCTAAGTCTTGAGTTTAGCTTGGAGTAGAGTTTATGTCTGGTGTAACTGTAGAAGAATTTGCTAAAACCCTTAAGGTTGCACCTGATCGTTTGCTCGTTCAACTGGAAGAGGCGGGTGTAAAGGTTAGTGGGCCTGAGGATGAGATCAGCGAAGAGGCAAAGCTTGAGCTTCTAAATCATTTACGCCGAAGTCATGGCAGGCAAAATGAGAAGGCAACAGTTTCTCCAAGTAAGATTACTCTAAATCGACGTGACAAGTCCGAGATTCGGATGTCATCCGGCCAAGGTCGATCGAGAACCGTAAATGTAGAAGTTCGTCGAAAAAAAGCTTATATCAAGCGTGATGCCTTGGCCCAAGAGGCTCGTGAAAAACAAGAAGCGCTTGACGCAGAAAGATTAGCTAAAGAGCGGGCTGCAATGGAGGCCGAGCGCCTAGAGCAAGAACGCGAAGATGCTAAGTTAGCTGCACAGGCAGAAGAGCTTGAAGCTCAATCTCAGCGTGAAATTGAGGAGCAAGAAGCGCTTAATAAAGCTGCAGAGGAAGCGAAAGAAATTGAAGCTGAAACTCGAAGACAGCAAGAGGCCGAAAGGGCAGCACTTGAGGCAGCAGAGCTTGAAGCTCAAGCAAGGAATGAAGAAGCTAGAACTCAACGTAAGGCTAAGGCAGAAGATTCTGGTAAAACACTTCACGTTAATGCGGATAAACGCAGGCGACGAAAGAAAAACCCAACACGGAGAAGAAGCGTTTCACTCAATGTTGACAGTCAGCATGGTTTCGAACAGCCCACAACGCCAGTAATACGAGAGGTCAATGTTCCCGAATCGATCACAGTTGGAGAGCTTGCCCAGCAGATGGCTATCAAGGGCGGAGAAGTTCTTAAGTGCATGATGGAAATGGGCGTAATGGCAACCATCAATCAGGTTGTTGACCAAGATACTGCAATTCTTGTGGTCGAAGAATTAGGCCACACACCTGTTCCGGTCTCGGATAATTTAATAGATGAGCAAATACTAGATTCTTCTGAAAGTGACTTAGAGGAAGAGCAGAGAGCCCCAGTTGTGACAATTATGGGTCATGTTGATCACGGTAAAACATCATTACTTGACTTCATCCGCCGCACCAAAGTAGCCGCAGATGAAGCTGGAGGAATTACTCAGCATATTGGCGCTTATAGTGTGTCTACAGATAAAGGGCAAATTACTTTCCTTGATACACCTGGACACGCTGCATTTTCTTCAATGCGTGCTCGAGGAGCTAAAGTTACTGATATCGTCATATTAGTAGTTGCTGCAGACGATGGGGTTAAACCACAAACTGAAGAGGCTGTGCGGCATGCTAAGGCCGCAGAAGTTCCTTTAATAGTTGCAGTAAATAAAATGGATAGAGCTGAGGCAGACCCCGAAAGAGTTCGAAACGAATTATCCGCATTGGAAGTAATCCCAGAAGAATGGGGCGGCGAAACACTTTTTGTGAATCTTTCAGCTCAAACAGGTGAAGGTGTAGAGGATCTGCTCGATGCAATTCTTCTTCAGGCAGATCTTTTCGAGCTTAAAGCAGTTTCCACGGGCCCTGCTGCTGGAGTTGTAATCGAATCCAGCCTCGAAACAGGCCGAGGTACAGTAGCAACTGCTCTTATTACTCGCGGTAAGCTGAATCGAGGAGATTCAATTGTTGCCGGTGAGGTTTTTGGTAAAGTTAGAAAAATGATGAACGAGAATGGCCAGGAATTGCATGAGGTAGGTCCCTCTATGCCTGTTGCAGTTCTTGGTTTATCGGGCACTCCAAATGCGGGCGATGAGTTGGTTACCGTTGCTGATGAGCGCAAGGCAAGAGAAGTTGCTCAATTTAGACATAATCGGTCACGTGATTCAAAGTTAGCAAAACAGCAGGCAGCAAAGTTAGACGATGCTTTTGAAAGCATGAAGAGTGGCGAGCTTAAAGAGCTACAATTATTGATCAAAGCTGATGTTCATGGAAGCTCAGAGGCATTGCGCGATGCTTTAATTAAGCTGAGTAATGATGAAGTTCAAGTAAAAGTTTTGAATTCCGGTGTTGGCGGAATCAATGAATCAGACGTCAGTCTTGCTGCTGCATCTTCAGCCATTATTATTGGTTTTAATGTAAGGGCGGATGGTGCTGCTCGTGCTGCAATTAAGGAATCCAATATTGAGATCCGTTATTACAGTATTATTTATGAAGCTATAGAAGATATAGAAGCAGTTGTGACAGGTTTGCTAGCGCCAGTAATTCGAGAGCAAATTGTTGGTCTCGCAGAGGTTCGTGATGTATTTAAGTCTCCAAAACTTGGAGATATTGCCGGTTGTTTGGTTACCGAAGGTTTTGTTAAGCAGACTAACCCGATAAGGGTTTTGCGTGACGATACTGTTATTTATGAAGGTGAGTTAGAATCATTGCGACGTTTTAAAGATAACGTTAATGAAGTTAAGTCAGGAACTGAGTGTGGCATTGGCGTTAAAAATTATAATGATGTCAAGATTGGGGATCAGATCGAATGCTTCGAGCGAACTGAAGTACCTGCCGAGAAACAAACCGCTTAAGTTGATTAATTAGATGCCTAGAGATTTCCCTCGAAGCCGAAGGGTTGAAGATCAAATTCAAAGAGTGCTAAGTGATGTCTTGCGGATTCATGTTCGTGACCCGAGGCTTTCATCAATAATTATCTCGTCCGTTAAAGTTTCCAAAGATCTTGGTGTTGCCAGAGTTTATTACAGTGTTTTAAACCAGGATTCGAAAGATATAGATTTTAATGAAGTTATTGCAAGCGCAATCAATTTTTTGCGAAGGAAGCTTGCTGAAGAGCTTACTGTTCGAAGGGTACCCGAATTACGTTTTCTGCTCGATGAAACTTTTACCCATGCCAAAAAAATGGATCAGCTAATATCCATCGCGAATGCCGATAATAGAGATTCTATAATTAAAGAAAAAAATGAATCAAAAAAATATTCCTGAACGGCAAGCAAAACGAAATTATCGTGATGTCGATGGCATTTTATTATTGGACAAACCGAAAGGTTTGACATCAAATCATGCCTTACAGAAAGTTAGGCATATTTATCGAGCTCGAAAAGGCGGCCATACAGGAAGCCTTGACCCTCTTGCTAGCGGCATGCTGCCACTTTGTTTTGGTCAAGCAACAAAAGTATCAACCTGGCTGTTAAATGCAGATAAAACTTATGATGTCCAGATAGAACTTGGTGTAAAAACAGACACTGGAGATGCAGATGGATCTGTTATTCAAACTGATTCAGTATTTTCAATATCTGAAAATCAATTAAAGCAAGCTTTGGGTAAATTTCGTGGTCAGATTAATCAACTTCCACCAATGTATTCCGCTTTAAAAAAAGACGGCAAGCGTTTATATGATTTAGCACGGCAAGGTAAAGTTGTTAAGCGTGATAGTCGAAGCATAACAATTCATCAAATTGATCTTACTAATTTTGATTCGAAACGACCTTGGTTCAAAGTTTGTTGTAGTAAAGGAACATATGTTCGCACCTTAATGGAAGATATTGCTGAGTCTCTTGGTACAATTGCTCATGTAACTGATCTACGTCGAACAGGTATAAAGCCTTTTGCTGGCTTTCCGATGATAAATATGACTGATCTTGAAAAAGTTAGTGATGATGAGCTTGCTCTTGATGAGCTTTTAATTGCCCCTGATTTAGCGCTCGGGAATATTACTGAGGTAAGTTTAAGCGCAGATGAATCCTTCTATTTCAAAAATGGACATGAAGTAGGGCATGCCCCACAAGGCTTAAATGGCCTAGTAAGAGTTTACGACAACCATTTAGTTTTTCTTGGTGTTGGCGAGATCAGTCAAGCTGGAGCAATTGCCCCGAAACGCTTATTCATAAAAACACCTAATGGCATTAGAAATATTAAAAATCAGGGTGTTACATAATGGTCTTAACGGTTACAATACCGGCCGATTTGGGTTATATGCCCAGAAGTTAAAATAGAAAAGTTGAATTGGGAGTAGTGTAGATGCCTCTTTCGGGATCTCAGAAGTCAGAAATTATTTCCGGTTACCAGCGCAGTGAAGCTGATACCGGTTCACCAGAAGTTCAGGTAGCATTAATTTCTGCTCGTATTGATGAATTAACAGAACATTTTAAAGCTAATGAGAAAGATCATCACTCAAGACGCGGCTTACTGCGACTTGTTAATAATCGACGCAAATTGTTGGATTATCTTAAAAGCAAAGATCTTAAGCGTTATCGTGAAGTAATTAAAAGCTTGGGCTTGCGGCGTTAAAAAAATACTTTAATTAAAGTTTCTTTGAGATCTGACTAGTTATATCTCTTGTTTTAATTTATTTAAGATCGCTTCTAAACTTTATTTCAAAAATTAATGAAAATAGGAATTTAAAAAAGTGACAGTAGTCAAAAAGACATTTAAATACGGTGCGCATGATGTCAGCATCGAAACTGGTGAGATAGCCCGACAAGCCGATGGTGCCGTTATAGTCAATATAGCTGATACAGTTGTTTTGGTTACTGCGGTTGGCCGTAAACAAGAAGACCCTGGAAGGGATTTTTTTCCACTTACAGTAAACTATGAGGAAAAAACTTATGCAGCCGGGAAAATACCAGGAGGTTTTTTTAAGCGCGAAGGAAGGCCAAGTGAGAAAGAAACCCTTACCTCACGATTAATCGACAGACCCGTTCGACCATTATTTCCTAAGGGCTTTAAGAATGAAGTTCAAGTTATAGCTACTGTTGTTTCTTTGAATCCTGATGTAGATCCAGATATCGCTGCAATGATTGGCTCTTCAGCAGCATTATCAATTTCTGGTATGCCATTCCAAGGACCTTTGGGCGCAGCTAGGGTTGGATACATTGATGGTGAATATGTTCTTAACCCTGGCGCTGCCGAGCTGGAAAAATCTAACCTTGATTTAGTTGTGGCTGGTACTGCTGAGGCCGTATTAATGGTTGAGTCTGAGGCTGATTGTTTATCAGAAGAAATCATGTTGGGTGCTGTTGTTTTTGGCCATGAGCAAATGCAAACAGCAATTAATGTAATCAATGAGCTTGCTTCTGAAGTCGGAAAACCCGCTTGGGATTGGCAGGCTCCGCCAATCAACGAATCCTTGGTTAATGCGGTTAAGAATAATGCCGAAGCTGGGTTAATTGATGCTTACCAGGTCTCTGACAAACAGGAGCGATACTCAAAAATCAATGAAATTCGCGAAGCCGCTTTAGCAGAACTGGTTCCGGAAGATGGTTCGGGTGATTTTAATACGGAAGAAGTTAAATCTGAATTTCATCATTTGGAAGGTAATGTAGTTAGAGAGCGTGTATTAAGCGGCGCCCCGCGAATCGATGGGCGAGATACTCAAACAGTTCGACCAATTTCTGTAAGAACTGGTGTGCTTCCCCGTGTGCATGGCTCTGCTCTATTTACTCGAGGTGAAACTCAAGCAATTGTAGCAGCAACTCTGGGCACAGATAGAGATGCTCAAATTATTGATGCTTTGAGCGGAGAAATTCGAGATCGTTTTATGCTGCACTATAATTTTCCTCCATATTCAGTTGGCGAAACAGGTTTTATGGGATCGCCAAAACGTCGTGAAATTGGCCACGGTCGACTTGCTCGTCGAGGTGTTGCAGCAGTGCTTCCATCAATGGAGGAATTTCCTTACACGGTTCGAGTTGTTTCAGAGATTACTGAGTCCAATGGCTCAAGCTCAATGGCTACCGTTTGCGGCACAAGTTTAGCTCTTATGGATGCTGGAGTTACAATTAAAGCACCAGTAGCTGGCGTGGCAATGGGCTTAGTTAAGGATGGGGATAGACATCAAGTATTGACTGATATTTTAGGCGATGAAGATCATTTGGGCGATATGGATTTTAAAGTTGCTGGCACATCTGAAGGTGTTTCAGCATTACAAATGGATATCAAGATTCAAGGTATTACTCGTGAGATTATGGAGAATGCATTGAAGCAAGCCCGAGATGCTAGATTGCATATTCTTGATGAAATGGCAAAAGTAATAAATACCGCTCGTTCTGAAGTTTCTGAATGGGCACCTACTATCGTTTCAATTAAGATTGATCCGGATAAGATTAGGGATGTAATTGGAAAGGGTGGCGCTACCATTAGAGCGATCACAGAAGAGACAGGTGCCACCATCGATATAGATAATGACGGCACTATTAAAATTGCATCTGTTGAAGGTGCATCAGGTCGTGAGGCCCAGCGTCGTATTGAGTTAATTACTGCAGAAGTTGAAGTTGGAACAGTTTACGAAGGTCGAGTTGCCAGACTAATGGATTTTGGTGCATTTGTAACCATTCTGCCTGGTAAGGATGGGCTTGTTCATATATCACAGATATCAGAAGAGCGTGTAGAAAAAGTTAGTGATAAATTGAATGAAGGTGATATTGTGAAAGTGAAGGTTCTTGAGGTTGACCGTCAGGGTAGAGTTAGATTAAGCATGAAAGAAGTTGAGCAAAGCTGACACGGAATTAATAATAAATCAGCCTATCTATTTCCTAAATAGTTTCGAAAACTTATCGATCTTTAAGGTCATTGATTGGTTCTGATTCACGAAGTGCTTTATGCAATCTTTTACTTAGATTAACTTCATCGGTTTCCTTTTCAACATCATCTCTAGGTTTGCTGCCTAAACGTATTGATTCGATTAGAAACTCAGTTGATAGCAGCTCTATGTTTTGTTGTTCCATAATTCCAATAATTTGTAATAAGACTATGTTGGTAATATCTCTTTTGCTAGTTTGCTCTATAACCGTAATTAAATTCCCTTCTGTGATGAGCTTTTGAATGTCTTTTAGATTCACATATCTGTTTCCTACTGTATCGTAGAGACGTCGGTTAGTGTATTTCCGAATCAAATGATTTTTGAACATAAGTGCACCCACCTTTATTTTGACAAATTAGTCAAACAGGCCTCAATGGAGCCCTATTCATCTAGAACATCTTTGCAGCCTTCAGTTAGTAATTTCGTTCTGGCATTGCTCTTAGACCTAATAGGTTTTTAGGTTTCCAATTATTTATAGCCCACTCCCAAATTAACTGCAAGGTTAAATTTCTAAGTGAATTTGGTGGATTTTGTTTTAGAAAAAATAATACTTTATATAGGTTTTCTTCAGGGGATTCTAAATTAAGTGTTGACGCACCCGTCTGCTTAGAAAGCTTTTCCCCTAAATTATTAACTGCAATAGGTGTATGCATATAAGTTGGAGGAGTTAATTTCAGAGCTTTAAAAATAGCAATCTGGCAAAACGTGGAATCAATTAAGTCTGAACCTCGAACAACTTGACTAATTTTTTGATGACAATCATCTATGGCAACGGCAAGTTGATAACTAAACAGCCCATCACCCCGGCGAATTAAGAAATCACCAGATTCTTTCTCTAGATTACATCTTTGCTTACCTTGGAGAACGTCATTAAATTCGATTTGACTATTCTTTGTAAGAAATCTTACAGCCTCTATATCCGTGGATTTATGAAATAGGTTACGGCATGTCCCAGGATAGATAATTCCATTTCTACCTACTGGGTTATTTTTGCGAAGTATTTTTCTACTGCACTTGCATTTGTAAGCAAAACCATTATCAAGAAAGTTTTTTATTATCTTTGCGTAATGTTGTAGGCGTGTGCTTTGCAACAAAGGGCGATCGAAAATGAAACCATGTGCTTCAAGGCAGTCTAATATCTGTTGTTTTGATTGCAGATCTTCTCGAGGAGGGTCTATATCTTCAATTCTTACTAACCAGATTCCATTATTTGCTTGTGCTTGTAAATAGCTAGCTACTGCAGTGACTAACGAACCGAAATGAAGAGGTCCAGTGGGGCTAGGAGCAAATCTACCAATATATTTAGTCACATTTAGTTAAATTTTTTGTATAAAGCTATCTATATCTGTCGTCCTGATCACTAAATTGTCTTTCCGCTAACTCCCTTCTTTCTTGCGCCTCAAGTGAAAGAGTAGCGACAGGGCGAGCTTCCAGACGTTTTAAGCCAATTTCTTCTCCAGTTTCTTCGCAATAACCATAAGTTCCATCCTCGATTCGAGTTAAGGCTTGATGTATTTTTTTTAATAACTTTCGTTCTCTATCTCTTGTTCTAAGCTCTAAACCAAACTCTGATTCCTGGGTTGCCCTATCAGTTGGATCTGGAAAATTACTTGCGTCGTCCTGCATATGATTAACGGTACGATTTACTTCCTTCATTAATTCATTTTTCCAAGAAGTCAAAATAATTTCGAAATGTTTTAATTGTTCAACGCTCATATACTCTTCGCCTTTAGAAGATTTGTAAGGCGCAATACCGTGAATCATTAAGTCATTAGAGGGTTTTCTTTTTCGAGGTCGAATTGGGATTTGATCAGCCGGGTTTAATGGCTTGTGTAATTTAGGACGCTCAGTCCGATTTTGTATTGGTTTAATAACAAGATTCTTTTTTCTTGGCTGATCGGTTGCTTTATCTTCAAGGCTAGTACCTTTATCCGATTCTTTCTTCTTAGCTACTTTCTTCTTAGCTACTTTCTTCTTAGCTTTCTTCTTAGCCGCTTTCTTCTTAGCTTTCTTCTTAGCTTTCTTCTTAGCTTTCTTCTTAGCTTTCTTCTTAGCCGCTTTCTTCTTAGCTACTTTCTTCTTAGCCGCTTTCTTCTTAGCTTTCTTCTTAGCCACTTTCTTCCCCACTTTCTTCGTAGAGTTCCTCTTTTTTATTGTTTTTTTCTTCATCTTATAAATAGATAAACTAGGTTAATTTTTAATATGCCTTTAATTCTTGATTGCAGCTTATCTATTATACAAAATGCCGCAAAATGGCGGATTATACATAGCTGCCAGACATTGGCTAGTATTAAGAGTAAACCTTTTTTGCGCAGGTTAATCTTGATTGGCCACAGGTGGAGGAATTGCCTCATTGGTTTTAGGCGTCCATACCGGAGATTGATGCCTAATAATCACTTCTGTATGGATTCCTCCGCGAACATTGAATCTTGCTGTAAGCCTTGCGTAGCGTGGGTTTAGTAATTCTATTAAATTATTCAAGATTTCATGAGTGACAGACTCGTGAAATGCATCAACATTCCTAAATGACCAGATATATAGTTTTAATGATTTTAGTTCCACGCAGAGGTTATCAGGTATATAGTCGAAATGTAGAGTAGCGAAATCAGGTTGCCCAGTTTTTGGGCACAAACAAGTAAATTCCGGGATCTTTATTCGGATGCTGTAATCGCTACTAGGGTTAGGGTTATTGAATGTCTCGAGCTTGCTGGGAAGTGAAGCCGATTTTGATTGTTTCTGTGCGCTCATAAATACTTTTTGACCAGAGATGATTTTAATTTTATGGTTGTACTTTACACTTAGCTTAAGCTAGAGGCTATTGTTAAATTAGAACGATTCAAATTCTAAACACTTGGAGCAGATAAGTGGGCTTTTGTTGTTTTCTTCAAAAGATCTTAATAGCCAGGAGTGCTTCAGCTTCTTTAAAATCGATCTTTCCCTCTTTCTCCATTAAAAAACAAATAAAGCTATTATTCCTATGCGACTAAGTAAGATTAAGTTAGCTGGATTTAAATCTTTCGTTGAGCCTACCACTATTTTGCTACCCAGCAACCTTATTGGTGTTGTTGGACCTAATGGTTGCGGTAAATCCAATGTCATTGATGCAGTTCGTTGGGTCATGGGCGAAAGTTCAGCTAAAAACCTTCGTGGGGAAGCAATGACTGATGTTATTTTCAATGGAGCATCTAATCGTAAGCCAGTTGGTCAGGCATCAATTGAACTCTTTTTTGATAATGCAGATGGTGCTATCGGAGGCCAATTCGCCAGTTATGGCGAAGTTTCAGTTAGGCGTTCTGTTTCCCGTGATGGAATATCACAATATTATTTGAACAACGTTCGCTGTAGGCGAAAAGATATAACTGGTATTTTTCTTGGCACTGGTCTTGGCCCAAGAAGTTATTCGATTATAGAGCAGGGTATGATTTCCCGGTTAATTGAAGCAAAACCAGAAGAGATGCGAGCGCATCTTGAAGAAGCAGCAGGTATTTCAAAATACAAAGAACGTCGTCGCGAAACGGAAAATCGTATCCGTCATACACGCGATAACCTTGATAGGTTGAGTGATTTACGTGAAGAAATTGACAACCAGCTTAAGCATCTTGATAGACAGGCTCGCGCCGCTGAAAGACATAAGGAATCAAAAGCTGAGCAGCGACAGGTTGAAGCTGAGCTGCTTGCTTTAAGTTTAAGCGAGGCTGATGAGCGCATTGACTCTAAAAAGTTAGCACTTCAACACCAGCAAACTGGCCTTGAGTCTTCAATTTCTTCCCAGCGTAAAATTGAATCTGAAATTGAGCAGGCTCGTCAGTTTCAAATTCTTTCAAGCGATGAATTGAATGCTACACAGGCTAGGCATTACAGTGTTGATCTAGAAATTTCGCATCTTGAGCATTCTATTGAACACAATCGCGCTACCCGAGAACGCCAACAGCAGGATTTAGAGCAAGCCACACAACAGCTAGGTGAGATTTCTAAAGAAATCGACGTTGATCAGGAGCAATTAAAAGATCTTGACGAAAGTCTCGCGGCTCTTACGCCCAATATCGAGGAAGTTAAAACCGCTTCAGACGCTTCAGTTAATCTGCTAACTCAAACAGAAACTGAATTGAGGCATTGGCAAGATATTTGGCAAAGTTTTAGCGGCGATCTTAATGAATCTAGTCAAGCAGTTGAAGTTGAGCGAGCAAGAATTGAGCAACTTGAATTACAGCAACATCGTTTGCAAAAACAAGAAAAAAACTTGACTTCAGAGCGTAGCGAAATAGACCTTGTTGAAACTGAATCGATGATAGTGGAGTGTGCGGCACGTGAAACTGAGCTTAGGAAGAATGAAGAAGAGATCAATCGCGCTGTCCAAGAAAATAATAGTGCCTTAGCAAGACAGAGAAGCGAGGAGACTGTTTTGCAGGGGGCATTGGAAGAGCAGCGAGGAGAGCTAGATGCTTCTCGCGCTCGTTTGGCTGCTCTTGAGACCCTTCAGCAGGCTGCACTTGGAGGCGATGAAGCTGCAACTTCCAATTGGTTAGAGCAAAATCAGCTTGATAAATCTAAAAGACTGATCCATAGGTTGCAAGTTAAACAACCATGGCAGCTAGCAGTGGAGACAGTGCTAGGAGATTTTATTCAAGCTATTTCTGTAGACAAGCTTGATAATCTTCTAAAAAAACTACCTGATGCCAATATTTTCTTATATTTGAGTGACAATCTTAAATATCAAGAAGATTCTGAACCTGATCGATTGCTAGCTCAGGTTGCGAATGCTGGCCCAGCATCTGACGTCCTTGCTTCAGTAAAAACTGCAGAAAGTATTGATGAGGCTCTCAAGTTACGTGATCAGCTTGCCTCAGGTGAATCTGTTATAACCCCTGATGGCCTATGGTTAAGCCGAACATGGGTTCGAATCAGCAGGCAGGACGGTGAATCTGGAGGAGTCCTCCGTCGCGAAACTGAGATCCATGATCTTGAAATAAATATTCGAAATTTAGAACTCAGTCTTGAGAGTTCTCTTAACAGGCGAGATCAACTGAAGTCTGATATTGCTAATACAGAAGCCGCTAGCCAAGAACTTCATGGCAGTCAGACCAATGCTGTTAAAGCTCATGCAACTGCTGCGACAGAACTCTCAAATCTTCATACTGAATTGGACAAGTCACGACAGCGCGATCTTGCTTTGGGTAAAGATAGTCAAGTTATTGAGACGGATATTAAAAAAATTGATCAAGAGCTTCATGATGCTGGTAATCGTTTAAAAGAAGCACAAAATATTTTAGAAGCATTAGGCAAAAGAGAAGATTCGCTCCAAAGTGAGCAGAAAGAATTACAAGATGAGCTTGACCGTAATCGACGACATGCGGATGAGGATCGTGATAGATATCAGTCAGCAATCATTGAGCTTGAATCGAGACGCTCCTCTAGACAATCGGCTACAACAACCCTCGATCGAGCTGTTATTCAGAAAGATCAATTAGTCGAAAGGGTAAGGGCGTTAGAATCAATGCTTGCAGATGCAGTCCAGCCACTAGATGCTTTGCAAGCTCAACTTCAGGAGCAATTACATCTCAAGACTTCGGTTGATGAGGAGCTACGTAAAAAACATGAAATTTTAGAAGATTCAAACGAAAAGCTTCGTCTCCAAGAAGCTCGACGCATGGACCAGGAGAAGCTGGTTGCAGAAGCTCGCTCTGTACTTGATGAGCACAGAATGTCTTTTCGAGAAGAAGAAATTAGACGCGAGAATATTTCTGACCAATTTTTAACTTTGGGCTTGGATTTGCAGGTGATTCAAAATAATTTACCTGAAGATTGCAATGCCGATTTATGGCAAGAAAAACTTGACAAGATACAACGTCGTTTAGATCGAATTGGTACCGTAAATTTGCTTGCTATTGATGAATTTAAAGAGCAATCTGAGAGAGCTGAATATTTATCTCAACAGTTTGAGGATTTAACTTCTGCTCTTGAAACTCTGGAGCAAGCGATACGTAAGATAGATCGAGATACACGCGCACGTTTTCAGGAAGTGTTTGAGAATATAAATTCTGGTTTAAAGAGAATTTTTCCGCGGTTGTTTGGTGGCGGACATGCATACATGAGTCTAGAAGGAGATGATTTACTAAACTCAGGTGTTACTGTGATGGCTCAACCTCCGGGGAAGCGAAATAGTAATATTCACCTTTTGTCAGGCGGGGAAAAGGCGCTTACTGCTGTTGCTTTAGTGTTTGCCATTTTTGAGCTCAATCCAGCCCCATTTTGTCTGCTCGATGAGGTTGACGCTCCTCTCGATGATGCAAATGTGGGTCGTTTTTGTGAAATAGTTCGGGAAATTTCTAGCAGTGTTCAAATTCTATTTATCACTCATAATAAAATTACCATGGAAATGGCTGGTCAGCTAATGGGCGTCACCATGGCAGAGCCTGGGGTCTCTAGACTTGTATCTGTTGACATTGATGAGGCAGTTAAACTTGCCATAAGTTAAACGATTTTAAGAGTTATTGGTGTATTACTTCGGATGGATATTAGCCCTAATTAGTGTCACGCTTCTGATACTGATCTACGCTTATGGCACTGGAAAAATAGCTACGCCTTTAAATAGCCGCATTTTAAAATCTGTAAAATCTTTTTTTTCCGTTTCTAAGGCTGTTTCTCAAGTAAATGATTTACCTGATGACACTATCGATCAAGTGCAAAGAGAGAAGATTGACACTTCGGTTGATTCCAAAGTTGTAGCCATTCGCATAACCCCTGATGGCGATCAGCTTTTTAACGCTGAAAAGCTTGTCCTTTTGTTGCGATCAGAGGGTTTTCAGCACGGAGCTCATAATATTTTTCATAAACTTAATAATGGTGATCAAGAGCAAATACGATATAGTATTGCCAGTTTAGTTGAGCCCGGCAGTTTTGATTTATCCAATCTTAAGGAATCATACTACCCAGGTATTACTATTTTCCTTGTTCTGCCAAGCAAAGAAGATAGTTTGACTGTATTTGATGAAATGCTTAATTGCGCCCATTGTTTGGCCGATAAGCTTTCTGGCAAGCTGATTGACGAGCAAGGTAATCTGCTTAGCGTTCAGAGAGAACGATTTATGCGAGAAGAGGTTATTGATTTCCTCCATCATAAGCTTAAAGTTACAGCTTGAAACTCATAATTTTTAATAATCTTATTAATGAGCAGTCTTAAAAATATTAACCATCAGGTCAAAGAATTACGAGCGCAAGTTGAATATCACGAGCATTGTTATTACGTACTTGATGATCCAGAAATTCCTGACTCGGAGTATGATCGAATATATCTTCGACTTAAGGAGCTGGAGGAAAAAAATCCAGATTTAGTTGTACCTGATTCGCCAACACAACGTGTTGGTGGTAGCCCAGAAGATAAATTTAATTCTGTTCAACATGGAATACCCATGTTGTCACTTGATAATGCTTTTTCTTTCAATCAAGTAGTAGATTTTTCGCGTCGTATCTCCGATCGCTTGAAGATTGATAAATCAATTAGCTTTTCCGCAGAGCCAAAACTTGATGGTATGGCTATCAGTATTATCTATATAGATGGTTCCCTTAGCGTTGCCGCAACACGTGGAGATGGTCGAACAGGCGAGGATGTTACTCATAATATTCGAACTATTAGTTCTGTGCCTTTGAGGTTAAGAGGAAAGAATATCCCCAGTCAGTTAGAAATCCGTGGTGAAGTTTTTATGCCCTTAGCCGCGTTTGAAAAATTAAATGCAAGAGCCCGAGAGCATAGTGAAAAAACCTTCGCAAACCCAAGAAATGCAGCCGCTGGAAGTTTGCGTCAGCTTGACCCAAAGGTTACAGCTAAAAGACCCTTAGATATGTTTGCTCATTCAGTAGGCGCCGTAAAGGACTATAGTTTACCTGATAGGCACAGTGAGATTTTAAGACTCTTTAATGACTGGGGGTTTAAGGTTTGCGATCAAAATAAAATTGTTTATGGATCGGATGGTTGTTTGAAATATTATGAATCAATCATGAAGGTTCGTGACTCAATGCCTTATGAGATCGATGGCGTTGTATATAAAGTTGATCAGATTAAACAGCAAAAGAAATTGGGTTTTATTTCCAAGGCGCCTCGTTGGGCATTAGCACATAAGTTTCCGGCTCAAGAAAAAACCACAAGAGTGAATAAAATTGATTGGCAGGTTGGAAGAACGGGCGCAATTACGCCAGTTGCTAGATTGGAGCCAGTTTCTGTTGGGGGTGTTATGGTTTCAAATGCGACCTTACATAATATTGATGAGTTAGAACGTAAAGATGTACGCACTGGAGATGAAGTTTCAATTCGTCGTGCAGGCGATGTAATTCCAGAAGTTGTATCTGTTTTAGTGTCTAAGCGATTAAAACGCGCAAGGAAAATTAAACTCCCAAACGAATGCCCAGAGTGTGGTTCAGTAATAGTTCGACCAGAAGGCGAGGCTGTTGCAAGGTGCAGCGGCGGATTATTTTGTTCAGCCCAAAGAAAGGAGGCTATCAAGCATTTTGCTTCTCGACGCGCGTTTGATATTGAAGGTTTAGGCGCTAAGCTTATCGATCAACTAGTTGATAAGGAGTTGGTTAAGACACCAGCAGATTTATTTAATAAAAACATAATAAATTTAGAAACCCTTGCAGAGCTTGATCGTATGTCATATAAATCTGCTCAAAATTTACTTGATGCTATTAATCTTAAAAGAACGATTGACCTAGCGCGTTTTTTGTATGCATTAGGAATTCGTGAAGTTGGTGAAGCAACTTCATTAAATTTAGCAGAGAACTTTAGGACACTTGAGAGGATTATGCATGTCTCAAATGATTCAGAAGCACTTGAAGCTATAGAAGATGTTGGGCCAGTTGTAGCAAACCATATTAAAGTCTTTTTTCAGCAGAATCATAATCGAGAAGTTATTAATCAATTAATAAGTATTGGCGAAGTAGAAATTCAATCAGTGAATAAATTATCTTCGGATCACCTTTTCTCCGGTAAATCTATTGTCATTACAGGGGCTTTAACAAGCATGACTCGTGATGAGACAAAGGAAGTAATTCAATCGCTTGGGGGCAAGGTTTCCAGCAGCCTTTCAGCTAAGACTAATTATTTAATTTGCGGTGATAAACCTGGCTCTAAACTATTAAAAGCACAAAAATTAAATGTTGATGTTTTAGATGAGCCTAGATTTCTTTTGCTGCTTAAAAATTAATTATTCTGCAAATGAAAATTTCTAAAATTAAAGTGCAGTTTTAGTTTTGTGACCAGCTATCAAGATGCAGCATGATGCAAAAACAAGTAAAGCGATTATTATATCTATACCTAATAAGTAGCTACCAGTTGACTCTCGTAAAATTGCAAGAGCTCGAATGCCTATTGCACCAGATAATGTATCAACAAGCATAAGTATGGCTAAGATTTTTCCAAAAGATGGCCCAGAGTAAAAATTTGCAAACATAAGCTGAATCATCGTAAAAGCGCCACCAAAACCTATACCACCAAAGATTGCATAGCCAAATAATGTGATATCTCCTGCTATAGCAACATTTCTGAGGACGACCATCGCTAAGGCAAGTGTGAAAATTGAAAGAACCATCATTTTAATCTGGTCGAAGTGATCGCTTAGCCATCCAAAAAGCAATTTTCCTATAATTGCGCACGCGAAAAATGAACTAAAAACTTCCGGCAGTCTATCAAAGCTAATTCCAATGTCTTTAGCTAGATAAATTGACTGATGTTGCTGCATGCCAATGAGAGCAAACCAAACTGAGCCTGTAGCAATTGCGATCAAATAAAACCGAGTTTCACGAAGAGCTTGCGCAACAGAAGGCCCGACTGATTTTGATTCTCCTGCATCAGAGTCCTTCGGCGTAAAAGAGGGTTTGCTTGGTCTATCTTTAACAAGCAGAAGCATTGGGATCAGAGCGAAAAATATTGTCATTATGGACATTACCTGCATGCCAAGGCGCCAATTTCCTCCTTCTATAAGGCTGCCTAAAATTAATGGAAAGACTGTTCCACCAGCGCTAGACG
>JAYZVL010000013.1:0-5250 GCA_036155675.1 Pseudomonadota bacterium
TACAAGTTATATTGGTGGGGAAGGTCATAATTTACAAGAACATTCGGTGGTTCTTATTCGCGGTGGACGTGTTAAGGATTTACCTGGTGTTAGATATCATACGATTCGTGGAACCCTTGACTGCTCTGGTGTTGGTGACAGGCGTCAAGGCCGAAGCAAATATGGCGCTAAGCGCCCAAAATAATTTTAACCAAGAAATTTATTAGAGAGATTTAAAGTCAACTATGTCTAGACGCGCCCAAGCTCCAAAGAGAGATTTACTTCCAGATCCTAAGCATGGGAGCCAAAGACTCACTAAGTTTATCAATATGATTATGAATCATGGTAAGAAATCTGTTGCAGAGAATATTGTTTATGATGCTCTTGAAGCAATGGCTAAAAAAAGTGGTCAAAATGAAGAAGTCTCTCTCGAATTGCTCGGACAAGCCTTAGATAATGTTAAACCGATAGTTGAAGTTAAGTCTCGACGAGTCGGAGGTGCAACTTATCAAGTTCCTGTTGAAGTTAGGCCAGCACGAAGAGAAACCCTTGCAATGCGATGGGTTATTGATGCGGCTCGGAAACGCACAGAAAAGTCGATGGCGCAACGTCTCGCAAGTGAGCTTCTAGAAGCAGCCGATAATCGAGGATCTGCAGTAAAAAAACGTGAAGATACGCACCGAATGGCTGAAGCTAACAAGGCTTTCTCACATTATCGCTGGTAAATCTTGCGCTAGCTTATTTAGCTTGAGAAATAATAGTGGCACGCACGACACCAATTGATAGGTATCGAAACATAGGCATCATGGCCCATATTGATGCTGGCAAGACTACTACTACTGAAAGAATCCTTTTTTATACTGGTATTTCCCACAAGATTGGAGAAGTTCATGATGGTGCTGCTGTTATGGACTGGATGGAACAGGAGCAGGAAAGAGGAATTACCATTACCTCTGCTGCAACAACATGTTTTTGGGAAGGAATGTATAAACAGTATCCTCAGCACAGAATCAATATAATTGATACTCCTGGTCATGTTGATTTTACTATCGAAGTAGAGAGATCACTGCGCGTACTTGATGGTGCAGTAACTGTTTTATGTTCTGTTGGGGGAATTGAGCCACAAACAGAGACTGTTTGGAGGCAAGCAAATAAATATGGAGTTCCCAGAATAATTTTTATAAATAAGATGGATCGGTCTGGGGCAGATTATCTTAGAGTTGTTGATCAAATAAAGGAGCGGTTAGGAGCCACACCAGTTCCACTTCAATTAAATATCGGTGCCGAGGATGAATTTGTAGGCGTTATTGATTTAATAACAATGAAGGCAATTTATTGGCAAGAGGAAAACATGGGCGCTGGCTATGATTTAGCCGACATACCTGAGGCGATGAAATTACAAGCATCTAATTTAAGGGAAAAGATGTTAGAAGCAGCAGCAGAAGCAGATGAAGTTCTATTAGAAAAATATTTAGAAACCGGTGAGCTTTCTTCTGATGAGATTAGAGAAGGAATCCGAGTCCGCACTTTATCAAATCAGATTATTCCTGTTTTTTGCGGTTCCGCCTTTAAAAATAAAGGTGTTCAGACCTTATTGGACGCGGTTGTTGATTATTTACCTTCCCCAAAAGACATGCCAGCTATTCAGGGTATAGGAAAAGATGGTGAAACCTTAGTTGAGAGGAAGCCTGATGATAATGAGCCTTTTTCTGCGCTAGCTTTCAAAATTGCTAATGATTCATATGTTGGCAGTCTGGCCTTCTTCAGAGTTTATTCGGGTGTACTTCATTCTGGAGATACAATTTTAAACCCATTAAAAGGGAAGAAGGAGAGAATCGGAAGATTATTACAAATGCATTCAAATGAACGTGCGGAGGTTAAGGAAGTTCTTGCTGGTGATATAGCTGCTGCAGTTGGATTGAAAGATGTTATTACCGGAGAAAGTCTTTCTGATCCAAATCATCCAATAACTCTTGAAAGAATGGATTTCCCTGAGCCAGTTATATCTGTTGCTGTTGAGTCAAAAACTAAAGCTGATCAGGAAAGGATGGCTTCATCATTAAATAAACTTTCTAGGGAGGATCCATCTTTTCGAGTGCATACCGATAAGGAATCTGGACAAACAATTATTTCTGGTATGGGCGAATTACATCTTGATATTATCGTTGATCGAATGAAACGTGAATTCGATGTTTTTGCAAACGTTGGCCGGCCTCAGGTTGCTTATCGAGAAACCATTAAAAAGTCTGTTGAGCAGGAAAGTAAATTTATAAGACAATCAGGTGGGCGAGGTCAATATGGCCATGTGGTAATTCGATTAGAGCCCCTTTCTTCTGGAAAAGGTTACGAATTCGTAGATAAGATTTCTGGAGGATCTATACCTCGAGAGTATATTCCCGCTGTTGATAAGGGTATTCAGGAACAACTTGAAGCAGGTGTGGTAGCAGGTTATCCAATGGTTGATATAAGGGCACTGCTTTTAGATGGCTCTTTCCACGATGTTGATTCTAGTGAAGTAGCATTTAAGATTGCTGGTTCGATGGCTTGTCGAGAAGCTGCTATTAAAGCACGCCCCTGCATACTTGAGCCCATAATGGATGTTGAGATAGTGACCCCTAATGATTATATGGGAGATGTAAATGGTGATCTAAATCGACGCCGAGGCGTTTTAGAGGGACTGGAAGAAACTATAGCCGGGCGCATTATTCGCGCTAAAGTTCCTTTATCTGAAATGTTTGGCTACGCAACACATTTACGATCAATGTCCCAAGGCCGAGCAACTTATACAATGGAATTTATTAATTATACTGAAGTTCCAGATAATCTTGTTGATCAGATTACTAAGTATTCATAATCTGGAAGATTTTTATCAGTCTCAAGCATTGCTTTAAATCATTGGGTTCGGTACGATTCTCCGCCTTTTGCTTATCTTGTAAGATACTTAGTAAGGGAAAAACTTTAATAATCAGAGATTTAAAATTGTGGCAACCAACCAGAATATACGCATCAGACTAAAAGCTTTCGACCATAAGTTGATTGATGTTTCTGCTCGTGAAATTGCGGAAACTGCTAAACGTACTGGAACACAGGTCATTGGACCTGTTCCATTGCCTACAAAGATGGAGCGTTTTACTCTTCTTATCTCACCCCATGTTAATAAGGACGCAAGAGATCAATACGAATTGAGAACCCACAAGCGGCTTATGGATATTATTGATCCCACTGAGAAGACCGTAGATGCTTTGATGAAGTTAGAATTACCTGCTGGTGTGGATGTCCAGATTAAGCTAAATTAGCTATAAAAAACAGGTAATAATAATTGATCAGAGCTATTTTCCTGCTATAATTTCCTGCTGCTTATAATAACTCGGTGCATGGTTATCCAAGTACCGAGTTTTCATTATGTAAGAATAAATTAAAGTCGTTTTGAGAATCCCAGCTAGATCCTCAAAACATTGTATGGATTTCACCGGGTCGGATTCGATTCTGAGCTTCAAGCATACAAACGCTCAGATGCGAAGGCTGACCCTTGTCTATGTACATTGTTAGATTTCAGAGGTAACTGACCAATGACTATAGGTCTGGTAGGGCACAAGTGCGGTATGACACGCATATTTACTGAAGACGGCAGGTCTTTACCTGTTTCTGTCATTCAGGCTCTGCCAAATAAAATTACTAGAATTAAAACCCCAGAAAGCGATGGTTATGCTGCTATTCAGGTCACTTCAGGAAAGATAAAACCTCAACGTTTAAAACGTCCAGATTCTGGCCAGTTTTCTAAGATTAATATAGACCCTGGTAAGGGACTTTGGGAATTTCGAATTAACCCTGATCAAATCGAAGAATTTGAGGCGGGGCAAGAGCTCACAGTAGAAGATTTTGAAGTTGGGCAGCGAGTTGACGTTGCGGGCACAACTATTGGTAAAGGTTTTGCAGGCACAATTAAGCGCCATCATTTCAGCGGGCAAGATTCAACACACGGTAATTCACTATCCCATCGAGCGCCAGGATCAATTGGCCAAAACCAAACCCCAGGCAGAGTATTTAAAGGAAAAAAGATGTCTGGGCATTTAGGAAATGTTCGTCGTACAGTTCAAAATCTTGAAGTAGTGCGAGTTGATAATGATCGAAATCTGCTATTGGTTAAAGGCGCAGTGCCAGGTCATAGAAATGGTTTTTTGTTTGTAAAACCATCTTTTAAAGTTTCGTCAGAAAAAAATAATGTTTAGTTAGGAAATTAGATGAAATTGGATTTGCAAACTGGCGGCACACTTGATGTTAATGAACTTACTTTTGGAGTTGATTATAACCCTACTCTTATTCATCAAGTTGTTACTGCATATCGTAATAAAGCCCGAAGAGGAACTAAGAAAACTAAGAATCGTTCGGATGTTCGTGGAGGCGGAAGTAAACCTTGGGCTCAGAAAGGTACAGGTAGGGCTCGAGCTGGTACAACGCGCTCTCCAATTTGGGTCGGAGGAGGCCAAACATTTGCTGCAAGACCTCGAGATTATTCTCAAAAGGTCAATCGTAAAATGTATAGGGCTGCGATGCGATCAATCTTATCTGAATTGATTCGCCAAGATAAATTGTTAGTGGTAGATAAATTTAAAATAAATGAGCCAAGAACAAAAGAAATTATAACTAAGTTAGATGAATTAGATCTTGGTAGAAATGTTCTGATTTTTGTCGATAGATATAAAAATAAATTATGTCTTGCGGCCCGGAATTTACCTTATGTTGATGTGTTAGACCTTAGAGAAATTAATCCAGTTAGTCTAATGCGTTTTGAAAAGGTTCTTGCGACTAGTGACGCATTGAAAGGCATTGAAGAGCAATTATCATGAGCGGTCCGATCCATAACGAAAGATTAATAAAGGTCCTTTTAGGACCCCATGTCTCTGAAAAAACCGCTGCTTTGGGAGAGAAGCATAATCAGGTTTGTTTTAAAGTTCTTCGTGACTCAACTAAAGCAGAAGTTGCCGCTGCTGTTGAAATGATGTTTGAGGTTAAAGTGGATAAAGTCAGAGTCTCTAATGTCAGAGGGAAGATTAAAAGATTTGGCCAGACTCTAGGTAAGAGAGCTGATTGGAAAAAAGCATATGTTTCATTGGCCGAAGGCTACGACATAGACTTTTTGGGTGCTGAGTAATGTCTTTACAACAGTCTAAACCTACCTCGCCAGGACGTCGATTTCAGACACATGTTAAGACTTCGGGATTGCATAAGGGAGGCCCAAATTCTGCTCTAACTTCTAAACTCTCCAAATCT
>JAYZVL010000014.1:0-17525 GCA_036155675.1 Pseudomonadota bacterium
GGAAGTGATGCTCTTGCAGCAGTGGTTTACATTAAGACAGCAAATAGCAAGAGCGCTGATTTTATTAATTTTATTGTAGAGGCGGGAGAAAACGATTCTTCTAACCTTAGTGTCAATGGATTTAGCAATAAGAAAAATTGGTCGATTAACTATAACTTAAGTCAACTCAATACAAATGGTACCAATGTTTCACGAAATGGAAATGAGAACGACGATTCAGATTTATTAACAGCAGGATTAATGAGTAATCTTAAATACAATGAAAATCTGAGCATAAATCTTGGCGCCCGTTATGTTAAATCAACCACAGAATTTGATGATACTTTTACCACAGGAATACCAATTGATGCAGATCTTTTCTCTGATTCTAAACAAATTTATTTGGATGCTGGTGTCGAAAAATCATTTCCTCAAATTGACGTTTTACATAAATTTAATATTCGTCACTTAGGAACGGAAAGAAAAGATTTTAATACTGGCGCTGAGATGTCGGAATCCGAGTCGAATCGCACGACTCTGTCTTATCAAGCCGATCTTCAATTAGGTATGAGCAGATTATCGATTGCGCTAGAACATGAGCGAAATTCATTTAATGATGAGTTAAATAATCTGCCCAACCAAGATCAATCAATGAATGTAAATAGCGCAGTTGCCGATCTTCACTGGGTTTTAAATGATCAATTAACTGCTTTATCCAGCCTACGTTTAGATAAATACAGCGATTTTAAGGACGCGCTCACCGGAAGAATTGCTTTATCATTCAGGCTTAGACCAGAAACCAAATTTAGGGCAAGCTTAGGTACAGGCCAAAAGATTCCAACTTTTACTGAGCGTTTCGGTTATTCCCCGCTAAATTTTATCGGTAACCCAAATCTAAAATCTGAAAAATCCATATCTTATGAATTTGGGATTGAAAAATTATATTTAGATAATTCACTTGAATTTGAAATAACTTATTTTAAAAGTATTCTCGAGGATGAAATTAATGGTTTCGTGCCAATTATTATTTTCCCAGATAATCAAGAAGAAGATATTATATTTGCGTCAACCGCAGAAAATATAATCAATAAAAGCCATCGTCAAGGTATAGAAATTAATAGCAGGTATAGAGCTGATAAGAATATTGAGCTTGGATTCTCATATACTTATACAGATTCTACATTCGAAAATCTTTTGGGTAATGATATTCGGGAAATAAGACGTCCACGCCACAATAGCAGCATTTCTGCAAATTATAAGTTTGCAAACAATCGGGCAAATTTTTTTCTGGTTGCTAATTACAACGGCTCCCAAATAGACAACGTTTTCCTCCCGCCAAACTTTCTCCCTGAGGGCATAAAACTTGATAATTATTGGTTAGTAAATGCGACTCTTAAATACAATCTTACAAACAAGATCAATATCTTCACCCGCTTTTCCAACCTGTTGGATAAAAATTTTGAAGATATTTATGGTTTCAACACACAAGATCGCGCCATTTACGCAGGGATTCTATTTGAATTTTAAAACTTTAATTAAAATTAGGCATACCCTTTAAGCTCTATTTTATTCTCTGAAAAGTGTTAGCATGATTGACAAATAGTCATCATAAAAACCTATATGAAAACTCGATCGAAATTTACGCTGTATTTATCTGTCTTCTTGATAATTTTATCTAATGTCATTTATCTACAGGATCCTTGGTTATGGCGGAATTATTTTCGTTTCTTTATGACTGGAGAGGTAAATTCAGTCGAATTATTGCCTCCAGACGAAGAAATTCAAGGTGATAACTCCTATCAATTAATTAAGGCTGAAACTCCACAACGAATAATTTCAAATTCGGCTCTTAATGAAATGCATCAATATGCCGAAGAATTTGGTTCACATGCACTTATCACCGTTCATAAAGGAGTAATTCTAGATGAATGGTATGCGGATTATTGGAATAGAGACTTATTAACGCAGTCTCAATCAATGCATAAAACATTGATGGCTGTTCTAATCGGAATTGCAATTGAAGAAGGTAAAATTACATCAGAAAAAGATCCAATCGGAATTTATCTGGAAGAATGGGCAGATGACCCGCGCGGCAATATAACTCTTGAGCAAATGATGCAAATGAGCTCAGGTCTTGATCAATATGCATTTAATCTAAATCCATTTAGTAATGGCGTTAAATGGCTTAATTCGGGTAAATCAATAGAGCCAATTTTAGATATTCAGATGCTAGATTGGGAGCCGGCAAGTAAATTTGATTACAACAATTTAAATTCTGAAATACTTGGGATTATTTTAACGCGCTTATATAAAGTTCGATATTCAGAATTACTTCTGGAAAAAATCTGGCTCCCAATGGGTGGTGAACGAGCCAGAATTCATACGGACAAACCCAATGGGCGCGCATTCACATCATGTTGTCTCGCTACGCCTGCTATGGATTGGGTAAGAATTGGGATGATGCTAATTAATGGAGGCATGGTAAATAACAAACAGATTGTTTCTTCTGGCTGGATAAAAAAAATGATTTCGCCTTCTCCAGCAGCTGGTTTTTACGGTTATCAAATCTGGCTTGGCTATGATGATCCTGCACTTCCAGAAAGCGCTGGATCGAGTGGTGCTGTTGCGACAGAACCATTCATTGCAAGAGATACTTATATGACTTGGGGTCGAGGTCAACAGCATGTTTTTGTTGTGCCCTCAAAAAATTTAGTGATAGTTAGGCTAGGGCCAGCCTTAGGCAGACAACCAATCAAACCAGGTTTTGATGTTCCCTATCTAGTAAATACAGCAATAAGGGGAATGCTCGAATCAGAAAAATAACCCTACCACGGCAACTCCTTACCGGTGTAACTCATAAAGTCACCAGATTGTTTACGGTCTTGATACCCATCTATAACAGAAATCACGCCTGTGGCAGATTCCTCAGGAGTAATCATTGGAATCGGTACGTTTTTAGCAAAATCAGTAGCAACAACCCCAGGATGAATAAGCCCTACTATCACCTGCTTCCTTAAAGGATCATCAGAACGGCGTAATTCTTTAGCAATAGTTGCCATAGACATATTCAAAGCGGCTTTACTCGCTCGATAAAAATTTTGACCGCCAAAGGTCAACTTAACTGATCCAACTAAGCTAGAGATATTCATAATCTTTTTCAGATTACTTTGAGCAACATTATCGATGAAGACTTCTGTCATTCGAATAGAACCAATGACATTCACAGCCATTACCTCATTAAAAGCTTCGTAATCAAAAGTTCCAAATTTCTGTCTATCATTGCCGCCTAAAATACCAGCATTATTAATCAAAATATCAATCGGGACTCCTTTGTATCGACCAGCAAGAGAGTCCATTTCATTAAAATCAGTAACATCAAGCTTTTCTATAATTACGTTGGGGTTAGTAGCAGCAAGTTGCTTAAGTTCTTCGGCTTTATTAGGCGTTCGGCATGTGGCAATCACTCCCCAGCCACGCTTTGTGTATTGTTTAGCAATGGCCAGACCTATTCCTCTGCTTGCACCAGTAATTAAAACAGTTGGTTGCACAGGAACTGGTTTGAATAAGTTCGTTTTAACTTCGACTGATTTAGTTTGTGCAGAACAGGAGCTCAGAAAAATAATTAGTACAATAAGAATAGCTTTCTTAAGGTCAATATTCTTAAATAAATTCATATGTTGCGCTCTATTTAAAAAAACAAATCCTAGCAGGGCTTACGCCTCTCTAACAGAGTAGAAAAACTTTAACATTAATCATAAACCATTGATATTATAATCTTAATAGTTATTTAAATAAAAAAAATTTATCTATCGCCTGAATACATTCGTTTAGTTAAAATCTCATCCTAAGAAAGTATATATAAAGAGACCTTTGAAATGCCGCTAATGCAAACCTCAGATTTAACTCCAAGAGAATACTGGAAACAAGTAAGAAAGAACCCAAATCGCTCAAAGTTTGGCTTTGGAAAAAAAGCAGCAATTATTAATATTGATTTGCAACGTGCTTACACGGACATAAAAAAATTTAAGACCGCTTACCAGACTCATCCTGATCAAATTCATTATATAAATAAAATTTCATCGCTTGCGCGAGAAAAAAATATGCCGGTAATTTGGACTTATGTTGCATATATGAAAAATTCAGATGATGCTGGAGTCTGGGGAACTCGAACAAATACAGAAGATTCTCTTCAGAATATTGTAAAAGGAAGTGAGCGATCAGAACTTGATTCAAGGCTTAAAATAGATAAATCAAAGGATGCGATAATCAATAAAAGAATGGCAAGCGTTTTCCATGACACAAACATAAATTCATTGCTCACCTGGCATCAGGTAGATACGATCATTATAACCGGAGGAAGCACATCAGGTTGCGTACGTGCAAGTGCTGTAGAATCTCTTTCTTCTGGCTTTAGAACTATAGTTGTTGAAGAGTGTGTCGCAGATAAACATGAAATTCCACACTTCGCAAATCTCTGCGACATCATGTTGAAATATGCAGATGTAGAGCCCGTAGATAAAGTGAGCAAGTGGTTAGAAAACCACCCTGGCTGTAAACCAATACGTAAAGCCAGAGAATGTAATTTCTAAATATAAATCCTATTCTAATTTAGTAATAAACTACTAATTTTTAAGTAAATAATATAGAATTATGCTCGCCATTTGCATTTTAAAAGGATGATTCATCTTCTTCAAATAGTTAGATAATTACACTATTTTTAATAGCCAATTAATAGTTATTAGCCATAATTGATTCGGGTGAGATAACCCTAAAATTAAAGTCAGTTGGCGCTAGCGAAGGCTTTTACGGTAGGATGTGAAAAGCATTCCGGTCCGGCTAGCCAGATCGAAGCGCTAGTCTGAGTTACTTTTAATATTTTTACAGATTTTAAAGAGTAATATTTTGTAGTCGCTGGGAAACATTAATATTGGATGACCAGCAAAATAAAGAGATAGATAGTTATGTCAGATCAAGTAGAAGGTACAGTCAAGTGGTTTAATGATGAAAAAGGTTTTGGTTTTATAGAGCGTGAAGGCGGTAAAGATGTTTTCGTTCATTACAGTGCCATTAATGGAACTGGAAGAAAGTCTTTATATGAAGGCCAAAAAGTCTCAATGACTGTTACCGATAGTCAGAAAGGCCCACAAGCAGAGAACGTAAATCCTGCTTAAAAAAAATAAAGTAATTTCTTTATTGAAAAAAAGACTGCTTTTTAGCGGTCTTTTTTTTTAGGATTACCAAAAAATTAAAGTGGTGCAAATTTGTCATCTTTAGGCTGACCTTTGCCTACAATGACAGCAACAGCCCAAACAGAAAGAGTAATTAATAAAAAGGGAAAACTAAATAAAGCACGCCATCGCGAAACCTGCCAACCAGCTCGAAAGGACTGCTTGGATCTAAACCAAACTAAGGCCGGGAAAAAAAACCAACGCAACACTGGTGTTTCCATTTTTCTCAGAGGAATACCTGATCTTGCAAACCAACCCTCTCGACTAGGCAAACCCCAGTACCAGCTATGTTTAATAGTTCTCGTAAGAGTGCTTCGAGCATGGTGGGCGACAGGCAAGCTTTTTAAAAACCAAATTGGACGATCAGGTGCATTAGGACCATCTTTAATCTGCTGGGATTTCTTTAAACGTTCTTGAAGATCCCAATCTTCAAGAACGCGAAGACTGGTATTAAATCCACCCACTAAATCAAAATCAGATTTACGGCATATAAAACTTGTTGGCTGAAAATCTGATTGTCGGTCTCCACGATTCATACGCCAATCAGACCAACAAGCCATATGATCGGCAAAAGCAATTAAATTATTCTGCTGTTTTTTGGGTAATAAAATTGGGCCACCAAAACCTACAAAATCATCTAAATTTAAAGACGCATCAAAGATTTGAATTATAAAATCATCAGTTAACGGAAAAGCATCTGCATCAATAAACCAAAGTAACTCACCAGAAGAAATAGCTGCACCACTATTCCGAGCGAAAGATGGCCCTAAGCGGGTTTCCAATAAATATATCGCATTATATTTTTTTATAACACCCGGAGTTGCATCATTAGAATTATTGTCAACACATATTATTTCCACCTGGCAATCTTCTGGACAAGATTGATTATCAAGCTTAGCAAGTAGCTCATCCAATGTGTCTGGTTGATTACGAACAGGAATAATTATACTTAACGTATGAGTTGTCATAGCGAAATCAGAACCTGAATAAAGTTAAATTTTTTCTTCATTTACATTATCAGGTCTTAATACTATGAATAGCAATCAACTGGTTCATTTTTTCATTAGTCTTTTTGTGCTGTGCTAGACTGATTTTTTTTAAAGCCCTGGTCGTCAAAAATCCATGAAGAAATTATTAAGAAGTATCCGAGCTATTTTGAGATGGTTTCTGCTTTGGACTGAGGCAAAGTTAAAACATTTTCTGTATCGCTCTAAACCAGAAAAAATTGTATCAAAAGGTTACGATAAAATGGCTGCTGATTATGGTCAGTGGACACTGAATCATAAGCGACCCGACCGCGAAAAATACACAAAACTTTTAATCGATCGTGTAGCCAATGGATCAAGAGTATTAGAATTAGGTTGCGGACCTGGTGACCCAACCACAAAAAAACTAGCTGAATATTACGACGTAACTGCAAATGATATTTCTGAAAGCTGTCTTGCATTAGCTAGAAAAAATGCCCCTAATGCGAAATTCATCCTTGCTGATATGACTGAAATCGATTTTGAAGGAGAGTATTTTGATGCGATCGTTTCTTACTATGCGTTTCACCATATTCCAAGAGATCGATATAAACCATTGCTCGGAAAAATTCATAAATGGCTGAAACCGAATGGTTATTTCATGGCGGCAATGTATCCATACGATGTAGAAAACCTTATTACTGAAAATTGGCATGGATCCACAATGTATTGGAGTAGCTACAATAAAGAAGAAACTATTGATTTAATAGAAAGTATGAATTTTAAAATTCTCAATAAATCAATGGAATCGGCAATTGAGGATAATAAAGAAACAACTTTCTTATGGGTGTTTGCAGAAAAACATTCAACTTGATTAAAGTATTGATACTCCATCTGGTAACTGACGATTAAAATCGTTATCGCCATTAGTCAATAAAGCTGATTCTGCAAAATCTTGACTAAACATCTTATAGGCGTGAAACCAGAACTGCACAACCCACTTCTCACTACCTTCCTTAATTGGAGCTGCGGCATGATTCGTTTCTAAGTGTCCTGATCCATCAGGATTCTTATTTACCCAAGTTACAGCCCTTCCAACTCTTGGCTGAGTAGCAAGATTAAGAGATTGAAAAATAGTCTCCCCGCCTTGATCTTTATCTAGTGTATTCAGGTACAGAAGGACAGTATACAAACGGTCAACACGGAAATTTTTCCCATGATCTATATGTTGCTCATAAAACCCTCCGGGCCCATAACGAGTGACAACAAGCGATTCGAGATGTGTGTAAGGGAGACCCACTAACATAGCTGCTCTAGACATTAATGGAATTAAACTCTGGTCTTGGCGTTCCGGGCCAAAAACCATTGCTGTATCTGAAATACGCCCCGAGAATTCAACGTTTTTCCTTCCAGATCTTATCTGGCTTGGAACCAAAAAGGGTTTAGCTTTACTAATCAGCATAGTTGCCTCAAGAGATGTGCAAAAATTTTCAACTATAGATACCCCGGTATCGCCGGCACGATAAATATTAAAATTGGAAGGAAGATTACGAAGAGTCGATCTCTGTAATTCATAAGAATATTTATCTTTAGTCAGCATGATTAAATTTATTTAATTAGGTCAGTAAGAAAATCGGGTTTCCCAAAAACATTTTCAAGATGGTCTTTACCGGGCGCCCAAACCCCATCGGGCAGATACTCATCTCCGCTCAAGGGAGCGCCCATCGCAATCTGTTTTAATTCGAAATGTTTTGATTTGTGATACCCATTGTTAGATAAAGAGGAACCGAAAAAAATATATTTACATGGTCTATCATTCAATTGAACGTAACTTGTATCACTCGAAATATCATCATTAGCCCAGCAAACAGCTCGGCCGACTCTAGGCTCAATCTGAAGATTCACGCTTTCGTCAAATAAATTTACTTTTTCCGATTCTGTCTCAAGAAGAAGGCAAAGATTAAAAGCGTGGGGACCTTTAATGATAAATTTCTCTTCATCTGAAGCGCCTAACACTGGCTTACTGAATTGATCGACTGGAATTCCTGCAAGCATAGAGGCACGGCAAATCAAAGCATTTAAAATTGCTGGGTCTTGGCGGATTATTAACTCAACCTCATTATCAGAACAAAAACCGTCTATGATGGATACATCGCTACCAGTGATTGGTTGAATGCAAAATTTTTCTGGTAGCCAAGACAAGGGATGCAAAGGTATTTCTGGCTTAACAAACTTATGCCATACAAAGTATCTTCTTAACCACAGGCCTCTCAATCGAGAAAGCAGCGATCTAATCATTTCTTTACCTCTGAAACCCTCAGCCCTTATATTTTAAGCAATATTTAAATATTTTTAACTAAATTGAATAGCTTCATAACCCTCAATCTCTAATGATCTCATGAAGAATCGGTAATAAAAAAACTAAACTGTCAAATTAAACGCATTTAACTTATTGTAATAAATTAGTATTCTTACGTAAGAATTAACATGTTTGATGCCCAAAATATATCCTAGGTTTACGATTTTTATAAATTTTCTTAACTAAAGGCGATAATTAAAATATTTAAAAGCCCGCAAGAAAACTAAAAAAGCAAATTCTCTGATCTTGACAGTAAAGATCTATCTTATATGGAGATACGCATTGAAATTAAATGATAACGGAAACTGGATCGATTGATGACCCTAAATAAGCCAGTCAAGAAAAAATCTATCAAAGGTTCTTCAAGGGCCGAATACCAAGCTATTCATGGCTGGTTTGAACAACAAGTAATTCTTTCACCTAACACAATTGCAATTAAATACGAATCTGAATCACTCACCTATAAAGAATTAAATGCCCGTGCAAATCAACTAGCAACAAAATTAATTAGTTCTGGCGTAAAGCAAAATGATCCAGTCGGTCTTTGCCTAGATCGCTCTATAGAATTAATCATAGGTATTTTCGGGATCCTTAAAGCCGGTGGAGCTTACGTACCTCTTGACCCAACGTATCCACAAGATAGGTTAGCGCATATTCTTGATCAAGCAAATCCAAAATTAATTGTTGCCTCAGTTGAAACATTTAAGACACTACCGAAATTTAATGCGGAGATTATAGACCTAAAGAATACAAAAGACTTATCAGATCAAAATCATAATTTAAAACATGACGGCAGCCAGCTCTGTTATATTATTTTTACCTCCGGGACTACAGGTACGCCAAAGGGCGTAATGGTCTCACATCAAAATGTTACCCGTTTATTTCTTACCCTAGCAGAAGAAATAGACTTTCAAGATAAAGATATTTGGACTTTATTTCATTCCTATGCCTTTGGTTTTTCAGCATGGGAAATATTTGGTTCATTGCTCAATGGAAGCACCTTGGTAATTGTTCCAGAATTACTAAGAACTGACCCCGAAGGCTTATACCAGCTCATTCGTGATGAAAAAATAACTATCTTTAGTCAAACTCCCTCAGCATTTCGCCAGCTTTTACTCCATGAAGCCTTCTCCGAAAGTGATTCGGAATTAAATCTTAGGAAGATCATATTTAGCGGTGAAGCAGTAGTTGAAAATGATCTGGCCGCCTGGTTCTTGGCACACCCTAAAGGTCCAAAATTGATTAACACATATGCAATTACTGAAACTGGCGGTCAAGTTGCAATAAATACTTACAATCCAAACAATCTGGAAACGGAAAAAGGTAACATCGGAAAGCCCCTTTCCGACACTCCAATATTTATTCTCGATAAAGACTTAAACCCTCTCGAAAATAATGAGATTGGAGAACTTTGCGTCGGTGGCCCAGGTCTCTCTAGAGGTTACTTAAATCAGCCTAACTTAACTGCTGAAAAATTTATAACTATAAAAGTTGATAAAGATATAAGTCGAATTTATCGAACTGGAGATCAGGCAAAACGTCTGGATGATGAAACAATTGTCTTTTTGGGTCGAGCTGACGGTCAAATTAAGCTTCGCGGCTACCGCATTGAGCTTGGGGATATTGAGACTGCACTCAGGAGGAATAAAGAAGTAAAAGAAGTGGCTGTTACCCTACAAGATAATGGAATATCAGAACCTAAACTTGTGGCATATATCGTATCGAGGTCAAATCAATCTAGAAACGTAAGTAAACTTAGGCAACATGTTGAAAAGAGCCTACCTGATTATATGGTCCCAACATTATGGGTGTTCTTGGACGCACTACCCTTAAATGCAAACGGAAAATTGGATCGAAAAGCCCTTCCTCCTCCAAGCAAAGAACGTCCAAATCTAACGACTGCATTTCAAGAACCTAAATCCAGTCTTGAAATAATGCTAGCTAAAATTTGGTCCTCTATCATTGATATTGATCAAGTGGGTCTAAAGGATAATTTCTTTGAGCTTGGTGGAGACTCAATTCTTGCCCTAAAACTAACAAGCAGCTTAAGTAAATTAATCGGGGAGCCGGTTTACATCGTCAATCTTATTGAATCTCCGACATTGTCAGGATTTACTGAGGCTCTTAAAAAACAATATGTTGATATCGAAAGACGATTATCTCAATCAGAAAAATCTGGGATTTCTCCTGGAAATCAATTGCCAGCGGTTATTCCTAAGCATGCTGATCGTTTTGAAACCTTTCCTTTAACGGATATTCAGCAGGCCTATTTGGTTGGGCGTGGTAACGATTTTGCCCTTGGAGGTGTCTCAACGCATTTATACATAGAAGTAGATGCAAAAGATTTAGATTTAGAGCGCTTAGAAATAGCTTGGCAAAAGGTGATTAATAGACATCCGATGCTTCGAGCTATTATTTTTGAAGAGGGTACTCAGAAGATTCTATCTGAAGTTCCAAGGTACCATTTTCGTGTTCAGGACTTAAAATCTAAAGGCAACCTCATTGTTGAAAAAGAGCTTTTAAAAGAGCGAGATCGATTATCTCATCAGGTCATACCAAGTGACCGTTGGCCATTATTTGAAATCTCTGCCTCTCTCATGCCTGAAAGTACCAGATTGCATATCAGTCTAGATTGCCTCATTACGGATGCGAGAAGCTTTCAAATTATTTCCAATGAACTACTTGGCTTCTACCATGATGAAAATAAAAAAATCCCTTTACCGAATTTAAGCTTTCGAGATTATGTGCTTGCCGAGAATGAAATTCATACAACACCTTTTTACAAGCAGGCAACGGAGTATTGGAAAAATAGGTTAAAAACCTTACCTCCAATGCCTGAATTACCGTTAGCAACAGAGCCAGAGGATCTTAAGAGCAATAAATTTGCTCAACGTGTATATGAATTATCTAAAAGCGACTGGGAAAAATTTCAAATTCAAGCATCAAAAGTAAATATAACTCCAACTGCAGCACTACTTCAATGCTTTGGCGAAGTTTTAACAGTGTGGTCAAGAAATTCTCACCTGACACTTAATTTAACTTTATTTAATCGGCTCCCTCTGCATCCGGATGTTGATAATGTTGTAGGTGATTTCACATCATTGCTGCTACTTGGAGTGGATAAATTAAATCAGGGTAATTTTGAGGAAAGGGCTCAACGTTTACAAAAAGAATTATGGCAAGGTGTTGATAATCGATACTTTAGTGGGGTAGAAGCTCTTCGTGAATTGGCTCAAATGGGTAATAAAGTGCAGCCAATGATGCCAATTGTTTTTACGAGTACACTTGGGATCGGTTCGAGTGGAGAAGACAGCTCTTCTTGGCATCACCTTGGAGAACAAGTCTACTCAGTTAGCCAAACGCCTCAAGTTTGGTTAGACCATGTAGTTTCTGAACGCAATGGTGCACTTTGGTTTACCTGGGATGTAATAGAAGAGCTCTTCCCCCAAGGGCTTATTGACGAGATCTTCCAAAGCTATATCAAATGGTTAACAAAACTGGCCCGCGAGGAAGATTCATGGCAATACAACTGGTTAAAAACACAAGAAGAGATATTTCCAGACGAGCAAAGGAAATTCCGTCAGGAAATTAATGCAACTGAAAGTCCTATTTCTGATGCCTTTTTACAAGATGGTTTTATTACCGCTGCCGCTAAAAATCCAGATGTAGTCGCTGTAATTTCTTCTGAAAAAGAAATCTCATATGGTGAACTTGATATATTGAGTAATCAGCTTGCTCATCAATTGATTCAAGCAGGCGCACAACCCAATCAATTGATTGCCGTCATTATGCAAAAAGGTTGGGAACAGATCGTGGCGGTATTAGGTATCCTTAAAGCTGGCGCTGCATACTTACCTATCGATGCGTCAATGGCCAAAGAAAGATTAAATTACCTATTAGAATTTGGTGAAGTAAAGATTGCAGTCACTCAAGGCTGTCATGACGCAACAATCATTTGGCCTGAAAGTCTATGTCGAATTAAAATCAGTGATGAAGATTTAGTTAATCAACCTACAAGTCAGCCTAAAACTAAATTAACCACGTCACCAAAAGATATTGCTTATGTAATATTCACCTCTGGCTCAACCGGACAACCCAAGGGTGTAATCATTGATCACTGTGGTGCACTAAATACCTGTTCCGATATTAACCATAGATTTGAAGTAACGGAAAAAGATCGTCTGCTAGCTATTTCTTCACTAAGTTTTGATTTATCAGTCTACGACATATTCGGCACGCTCAGCGCAGGTGGCGCAATTGTATTGCCGGATGCTTCAGGGCTTCGGGATCCCTCTCATTGGGCAACATTAGTTAGCAAACATAATGTGTCTATCTGGAACAGTGTCCCAGCTCTGATGGATCTTTTAACGGAATACAGCGAACAACAAACTAATAGCTACATTAAATCATTACGGTTGGTGATGATGAGTGGAGACTGGATTCCAGTAAAACTACCGTCAAGAATTCGAAAGCTTTGTAAAAAAGCAAACATAAATAGCTTGGGTGGCGCAACTGAGGCTTCAATCTGGTCAATAATTTACCCCATTAATGATGTCCCTTCCGAATGGACTAGCATTCCATATGGAAAACCAATGCTTAACCAGACCTTCCATGTTCTTAATTCTGAATTACAACCCTGCCCCAATTTAGTAACGGGAGAACTTTATATTGGTGGAATTGGTCTAGCGCTTGGTTATTGGCAAGATAAGGAAAAAACCGATGAAAGTTTTATCCTACACCCACAATTCGGAAGATTGTATCGAACTGGTGATCTTGGTCGTTATCTAGTAGATGGAAACATTGAATTTCTAGGCAGAGAGGACTTTCAAGTTAAGATTCAAGGTTTCCGTGTCGAGCTCGGCGATATTGAGGCTTCCCTTGAAGTTCACCAAGATATTCGCAATGTCATTGTAAGCGCATCAGGGCCTGCTCGAGGGGAAAAACGACTGATTGCCTATATAGTCCCTGAAAAGGAAAAATTACCAGATAAAGATTCACTACGTATCTGGCTTTCGGAAAAATTGCCATCCTACATGGTGCCGAGTTCTTTTGTTTTTTTGACGAATTTACCTCTAAGCGCTAACGGAAAAATTGATCGCAGTCAGCTACCTGAACCTGCATCACCTGATTTGTCAGATCAATTCAGATCTGATGAGGAGCCCTCCTCCATTACAAAAGAAATGACTCGACTCATTACAGAAATAATAGGTATAGATCATCTCGACAGAAATGAAAATTTGCTTCAAATGGGCGCCACATCAATTGAGATGATTCGTATTGCCAATGCGCTCGACCAGAAAATCAGCTTTCGGCCAAGAATGGATGATTTTTATCGCGAGCCAAGCATTTTTGGGCTTGAGAAACTAATGGAGAAGAATCAATCTACTTTTCCACAAGTAGATGATGAAGATAGGATTAAGGACCCTCTATTAACTCCTAACTGGGTGATTGCCAAAATTGATAAGATACTTGATCCTGAAGAAAGAAATGAATTTAAAAACAGCAGGCCCGGCATAAGGAAATTTTCAGAAAAAATTATTCGCATTAGTCTAGAAAAAGACGGTTTACCCATGGAAGAATACATCAATCATCGCAGTTATCGTGAGTTTTCTAAGTCGCCTGTTGCTAAGGCTAATCTCACAAAATTATTATCGAAACTCAGACCTGTTGAGCTAAAAGGCAAACCAAAATATTTATATGCGTCTGCCGGTGGTCTCTATCCGGTTCAGCTATATATTTATATAAAAGAAAACCGATGTGAAAACCTCGATGGTGGCAGTTACTACTTCGATCAAGATGCTAATGAACTGGTAAAGCTAAATCCAAGCAAGTCTGAGATCCGATCTCTTTACGATCCGATTATCAACAGGCCAATTTTTGATCAAGCGGCCTTCGCATTTTTTTTGGTTGTTGATCTAAAAGCAATTGCTTCAATGTACCCAGAACGCGCAATTCACTATGCAACATTGGAAGCAGGCCACATAACACAATTACTGGAAATGTCATCGTCAAATTTGGGTATCGGTTTATGTCAGATAGGTGGTCTAGAAACTGAAAAATTTGCTGAAATTCTCTCCCTTGATAAACAGCATCTCTTATTGCACGGACTACTCGGCGGGCTCATTGATGACTTGGAAACTGATGACAAGCTCACTGGCGGATCAATAGATAGGGTTGAAGGTGAGATATGACGGCCAATTCGGCCACGGCTAAATTTGTCAGCCAACTTCGTCTTCATGGCGTTGAGCTTTGGTCTGAAAATGGTCGGTTACGTTATAGCGCTCCAAAAAATGTCCTTAACGAAGATGTTCTTGAAGAACTCAAAAACCGTAAAGAACAAATTATAGTTCTGCTTGAGATAGAAAAAAATAGATCAGTATCAGTATCAGGATCTGAAAGAATTAAACCTATCACCAGGGGCAGATTTTTACCTCTATCTTTTGCCCAGCAAAGAATCTGGTTTTTAGATGAACTTGAGCCAGAAAACCCTTTCTATAATGTAGCGCTAGCAAAAAAGATTAATGGTCAAATTAATACAGAAGCGCTCCGCCAAAGCTTATTTAAGCTTATAGAACGTCACGAAGTGCTGCGTTCGATTTGCGTTAATACAGGCCAAGGGCCGATGCTTAAAATAATTGATGCTGATAAAATTGATACCAATGGAGATTGGTTTTCAGTTGAACAGCTAGAAGAATCAATAAATGAAGATGCGTTACTTAAAAAGGTTAACGCCGAGATTAAGCCAGCTCTGCCCTTATCAAATTTTCCATTAATCAGAGCACGATTACTCCAACTTAATCAAAACGAAGCGGTTTTAACCTTTACTACACATCATTTTGTTGTAGATGGTTGGTCATGCGGAATTCTCATGCGTGAATTATCAGCTTTCTATAACTCAATCATTCAAGAAAAAAAGGTTGATCTACCAAAACTCGAGATACAATACCCAGATTTTGCTGCTTGGCAAAATCAACTTCTACAGAGTTCCGAGTTAGAAAATCAAAAAAAATATTGGAAAAAAACACTTGAAAATCTGAGCACTTTAAATCTACCCACTGATAAAGTTAGACCTCCAATTCAAACCTATAAAGGAGACATTTATCATTTTAGTTTGCCTAAAGATCTGGCGCCAAAACTTAAGGAAATCAGTAGGAAGGAGGGAGTAACGCTATACATGACATTGCTGGCTGCATTCCAGGTGCTTCTTTATCGTTACAGCCAACAAGATGAAATTATCCTCGGTACAGCAGTATCAAATAGGCATTCAAGTGAGCTAGAAACTCTACTCGGGCCCTTTGTTAATACTTTAGTTATTCGAGGAAACCTATCAGAAAACCCAGAATTTAAAACAGTAATCTCACGCGCTCGAGACACAGCAGCAGGCGCTTTCTCAAATCAGGATCTGCCTTTTGAGCTACTGGTAGAAGAGCTAAAACCAGAACGAGATCGCAGCAGGAGCCCACTTTTTCAGGTGTTATTCGTGGTTCATCAATACACAGGAGAAGAGGAACTTAATTTAAACGGAACTGAGATTAAGGACTATCCAGTGGCCCCTGGAACAACCATGTACGATTTATTTCTACAGCTAATAGAAATGAACAACGCCATAACAGGATCAATAGAGTTTAGCACCGATCTTTTTACGCGAGACTCTATCAAGCGCATGACTGCTCATTTAATAACTTTACTAAGGGGAATTGCTGAAGATCCAAATAAAAGAATTCTTGATCTGCCTTTAATGGATCAAGCTGAATCAAGAAAAATTTTGCGGAAATGGAATCAAACATCGATTAATTTTCAAGGCAATTATCTTTTACATGAATTAATCGAGGAACAATCTAAATTATCAGCTGATAATTTAGCAATTGTTTTTAATAATAAAAAATTGAGCTATAAGCAATTAAATGATCGTGCAAATCAAATTGGGCGATTCCTGCTGGCCAATGGCTTAGAGATTGGCAATTTTGTTGGTGTTTATATTGATCGTAGCATTGATATGGTTCCATCTTTGTTTGCCATCATGAAATGCGGCGCGACTTATATACCATTGGACCCATCATTTCCAAACGATCGAATAGGTTTTATGATTGAAGATTCTGGCCTTGAAGTTCTGATCACAACTTCAAATCTAGTTACATCACTAAAGAAAAAACCAAAAGTAATCATATGTCTGGATGAAATAGAAGATAAGCTTAAAAAATTAGATCGAAAAAATCTTAACATCAACATTAAAAAAGAGAACCTTGCGTACCTAATTTACACTTCAGGCTCAACCGGTAAGCCGAAAGGGGTGCAAATTGCCCATCACAGTGTTACAAATTTTTTAAAATCTATAGCCTTAAAACCCGGAATCAGTAGTGAGGATGTTTTAATTGCTGTAACGACTCTTTCATTTGACATCGCAGTTCTAGAATTATTTCTGCCGCTAGTTAATGGCGCTAAACTAATTATTGCAGATACATCCATAACAGCTGACGGATATAAGCTTGCTGAGCTTATAGAAGATTCTAATGCAACTATTATGCAAGCGACGCCAGCAACCTGGCAGCTTCTACTTGAAGCAGGCTGGAAAGCGAAAAATAAAATTAGGGCCTTATGTGGGGGTGAAGCATTACCTCGAGATCTTGCAAATCGATTGCTTAATCTAAAACTAGAACTATGGAACATGTATGGACCAACGGAAACTACAATTTGGTCATCAGTTGCAAAAGTTTTGCCTACTGGGCCAATCGATATTGGCTATCCAATTGCTAACACTCAAATGTTCATCATTGATAAACAAAATAAGCCTGTGCCAATTGGCATACCGGGTGAGCTTTGCATTAGCGGTCATGGGGTGTCTTGCGGTTATTTAAATCGTCCAGAATTAAATAAAAAGAGTTTTGTAGCGAACCCATTCTTGGATAATGATTACGCGCTTTATCGAACTGGAGATTTAGCAAGATACCTACCTGATGGTCGAATAGAGTGTCTTGGGAGAAATGATAATCAAAT
>JAYZVL010000015.1:0-153255 GCA_036155675.1 Pseudomonadota bacterium
AAAAAACCCATTCCCCCTGCTCTCCATTGCAGCCAAAATCCAAGCTAATGAGATCAACCATCCAAATATCATTAACCCAAGTAAAGAGAAAATTAAATCAAAAGCTCGTTTAATAAATTTTTGATTTTTAGTCATATTCAAGAAAGTTGATCTATTAATTCTTAAGTTTATTATCAAGTTGATTAAGAACTTTGTCGGTCAAATTACGAATTGCTTGATACTGATTTATATCTAGTATAGTTTTAGATTTTCCCACACTATTTGAATGAACTCCTTTACAAGCCCTATCAATTGAGTCCAAGGATTCATTAACAGACATCATATTGAGTATTCGAATAATTTCTTTTTGGGGATTTATAACAAAATTTTCATAACGAACTACTATCCACCTTGATGGATCAATACTGATTAAATCATTAACAGAGGCTGTAACACATTGTTCCCACTGTTTAGTACAAATTTCAGTGATAGGTTTTTTGCTATGAACCATCTCTTCAAGTTCTTCGGTCAAAGGTCCCCAAGTTCTTAATGATCCACTCAAACGATTAGCAATAAATTTTAATAAAACTCTTGGTAGATCTTTGGGTGCAATAAAACGAGATTTTTTTAGTAAATAAGTTAAGCTTGAAGAAGGCTGCTCCCAGCGTTGAACTGCAGAAGCAACAGCATCACAACCATCCCTTAGAATTAAAATGTACTTGCTATTAGGCATCACTGCATCAACATAGCTAAGACGAAGAGAATTAGAGCAAGTTTTCTCTACAACATAAGAACAATTTAATCTTGATGAAATTTTTTTGAATTGTTTTCTAATATACTCACGAGAATCTGAATTGGCATCAGAAACTTTTAAATCATCATATGGATAATCAAGGTTCCCGTATCTCCATATGAAATTTATTTCGTCGCATGGCCAAGTCGAAAATCCAGATAAATTAGTTAACGCATCGCGCAATATGTTTGTTCCTGATCTCGGTGCACCAATTATAATAAGTGAGTTTATTTCTTCATTCATTAGCTAAATATTCAATCTTATTTGCTTAAAATGCTTAAGCAAAAGCAGTGATATAGATGAAAAATTATGATTTTTTTCAAAATAATTTTTACCATTAGTTCCCATTATTGTTCTTAAAGGCTTGTCAGCGAGTAATTTTCTAAGCGCCTTAGCTTGTTGAACAGAATCACCAAGAGGAATTGTGAATCCGCATTCAGCCTGCTGCACAGGGTCATAACCAACTGAATAGCAAGCTAAAATTGGCTTACTACAATACATATATTCGTAAATCTTATTGCAGGAAATACCATACCTATGTACCCCTAAATCTTGAAGGCCAACATAGCAAACATCAAAGCAATGCATGGCGCTTTCTACTTTTGACCGAGGTACCTGGCCAATCATATGGAAATTATCGAGCTTGAAAGATTTGGATAAATCAAAGATTTCTTTTGATTTATCGCCGCCCCCAATGATCACAAATCCAACATCTTCCTGATGTTGAAACTCGGCTGCAATTCGGACTAGATCCTCTAAACCATAATATCGACTAACCGCACCAACATAGCCGACAATATATTTATATTGATTTCTTAATTCATCTAATTGTTTAGGCACTTCAGATGAGTCAGTGCCAGGTAAAAACCCATTAGGTACATAAACACAATCAGGAGCTGTATTACCATATTTGTCTAAAAAATAATCTCTATCTCCAGGCTTAACAGAAAGAATAAGTTTAGCGTGCCGAATCGCAAAACTTTCTGCCCATTGATTCATCAGCACATAAGGATGCCAAGAATGCATATTTCCCAGTTCTTTAATTAATTCAGGCCATAAGTCTCTCACTTCGAAAATTAATTTCCCGCCTGCTGAAGCAGCAATTGACTTTGCTGGAAATACAACAAAAGGATGCGGGGAAGACGCTATAACTAAATCAGGATTTCTATCCAGCAAAAAAGATTTTGCCTTATATATCTTTCGAATAAAATCTAACTGATTAATTACTTGGCTAATACCTCTCTTCTTATAATTGAAAGTTTTTATCCAGTGATAGATAACACCGTTAAGATTTTCACTTTCAAATTCTCCTTTGATAGAAGGTGGGTTAATGTATTTGTGAAAAACAGTTGATGAAACTATCTCGACCTGAATACCATGATGTTTCAATGCTTGGCCAAGATAATACCAACGCATATTTGGACCATGCATTGGAGAGCCACCAGCATGAGTTATAACCATTATTCGCATGATGAGATCAAAATCTTCGGTAAATTTATAAAGTAAAGAAAACCTATATTAAGTATCAATTAAAAACTGCTTATTTAATTTGAGATTCTAAAAGAATTTTACTTGCCTCTTGAGCAATATATTTTAGATGCTCATTATCCAAAGTTGGGTGAACTTCAAACATGATGCTTGTTTCTCCTAATTCTTTTGCAACCGGCAACCTTTTATGATTTCTGTCATTAAAAGCTTTTTCAAGGTATATCTCTGGGCATGATCCAGATAAACCAGGAATGCCATGCTTGCTAAATTTTTTAATTATTCGGTCTCTATTCCAATTTTTTTTCAAAAGGGCTGGCCTAACGAAGACATAAAACTTATAGTAACTGTGATAAATATTTTCAGCTGGCATAGGAATTCTCAAGCATTCAATATCACGCAGCTGATCTGCTAAAAAGTTCGCATTATCAGATCGTTTAGCAACCCAATCATCCAGCTTTTTTAATTGCAATCTGCCTATTGATGCTTGCATTTCAGTCATTCTAAGGTTGGTCCCGAAAGATTCATGGAGCCACATAAATCCTGGCAAATGAGTCTTGCTGTGGACAGCCGAATAACTCTTACCATGGTCTTTATAAGACCATAGCTTTTCATATAAATTTCTGCTGTCAGTAACAAGCATTCCGCCTTCACCTCCAGTTGAAATAATTTTATCTTGGCAGAATGAGAAAACCCCAATATCACCCCAAGATCCAACTGGTTTACCTCCAATCATTGCACCATGGGCTTGGGCACAATCTTCTATGATTGATAATTTATTTTCTCTGGCTATTTTTAGAATTCCCGGCATATCGCAGGGCCAGCCGGCAAGATGCACGCAAAGGATAGCTTTTGTTCGGGGAGTTAATGAAGCAATGATTGAATTTGGCGTTAGATTTTGACTATCGCGATCAACTTCAGCAAATTTAGCTTTGGCTCCTGCTAATTCGATGGCACTTGCACAAGCAAAGAAAGAACGCGGCGTAACAATAACCTCATCGCCTTTACCAATGTCTAAAGCATGCAGAGCAGCGGTTAAGCCAACACTACCATTCGCGACCGCTACACCAAATTTAACGCCAGAATAAGCAGCATACTCTTTCTCAAACTCCTTACCATGCTTGCCCGTCCAATAATTTACTCTGCCACTATGAAGCACCTCATTTACAGCACTAACTTCCTCATCAGAATACACTGGCCAAACTGGTAATTTCATAATTTTAAGAAAACTCCAATTGCTTAGATCTAATTGGCTTATTCAAATCAGAAAAATTGCCTAAATTTGAATTCTCTGGTTTTGCAAAATAGGCAAGAAACCCAAAAACCATAAGAAATCTTGCATCTCCTATATCACCACTAATCATTTGCGCTAAAAATAAACAAAAGGCTACAAACCAAAACATTTTTTTGGGGGAAAAAAGAAAAACAAGAAAAGGAATAGAAGCGAAAGAACCCAAGATGACTCCTGTTTCTGACCATAATTCCAGAAAAATATTATGTGCGTAAGGTGTTGGTAATCTAGTATCTATTGCGCGATCCCAAGCACCTAAACCTATACCAAATGGCCGTTCTGGAATCAGATTGATAGTTTTTGACCACATTTCAATGCGGCCTCCCAATGAACCTCCGCTTGAATATGCTTCTATAGCACTAAGATCACCAGTTGCCACTGAGTAGAATATACCAACACGGCCAAGGTCTCTTGCCCCTAAATCAAAATAATAAAACCCCCAAATCACTGATAATGTTATCAGTACAAAACCTAAACAAAACCTTTTACGTGTTCTCGAATTGGTTGCTAAGATTGCTACACTTATGAGAGTCAAAGTGAGCGCCAAAATGGGGCCTTTTGATTCTGTCCAAACAACAGCAAGGAAAAATATAATCACCGAAAATATTCTTGCTCTATTGCGCAGGAAAAATATTGAAAGAACAGCGGCAATAGCCATCAATCGGGCAAAAATAATAGGGCCATTAATAAAGAAATTTACTGACCGATCAAAAAAGCCATTAACAAGCTTGTAGGGAATTGCGACAATCAATAAAAGTGATAGATAAAATATAATAAGTTTTCCTAATTGATCAACGCCGTGTTTCTCTATTACGGTATTGAAAAGGATAAAACCCAAATTCCCTGAAATTAGAAGGGTAGTCAACTTATCAAGCCCTATCTCTGGGGTTAAGGACCAAAAAAGCGTGATTCCTGTAAGCACTAATGGGATCTGAAGAATAGCGATTGATTTGAATGTAGAAATTCGGATTGTTCCGGTAGTAGCAAGTAGAGCAGAAGCCGCCATTAAAATTAGGTCAAGGGGCAAGCCGGATATATTTAATCTTGCATCTGGGACCCAAGAGCCTAAGAGCAAAACTAATAATCCCATGCTCGAATACACAATAGCATCTAAAGGAGGAAGCTGTGACCTATTAACTAAAGATCGATCAGATAGAGGATTTGAGATTTCCATTTTTAAAGCGACTTATCTTAAGTGCACTTTAGAGTTCTGATTCCCTTAGAACACGTTTAGTGGGTTCAAACAAAAAGGCAAACAATACCCCCAGAAATATTCCCATCATGAAGCCCACACAAATAGAAAAAACCCGATTCGGGCTCTCCCATTTATCTATATCCGAAGGCGTTGCTGGGCTAATAACATTAAAAGAATATTCTTTTTGCACTTGAGCAAAAGTACGTTTTTCAATTTCAGTTTGAATAAGATTGTAAAGCGATTGTTGAAGTTCAATTGCTGTCGTTTTAGCTAACTCTTCGTTGAGGTATTGAATGGTCAAATCAGCGTCACCTATAGCCTGATCTCTCAACCTTGCATTTACACTAGCAACTATATTATTTGCAAGATCGGCTGCCATTTGTGGATCTTTCCACGTCATAGATACGTTCACAAGCCCATTAAATCCTTGATCTTCAACTAGAATAATATCGTTAGAAAATAGTTCATAGCCTTCTTGCAATGTGGGTATGTCCCCAGGCTCATCCACTAACCATTCTTCATTCTCAGCATCCCAGATATCAGAAAAAAATACAGGCAACAGATTATTTTCTTCAATAAAAGCTCGAGTAAAAAATGCAGACGACAATGCTGCTAAACCCATTGCCCGAGAATTTCTAGCTTGGCGCATATTCATGCCGCCAAAACCTAAACCACCTAAAAGCGAAGTAACATAATTACCTTGGGCACCGTCTGAAGAAGGGCTAATTAAAGTTGTAGATTTATATTTTGGTGTTGAAAGAAAAGCATAGGCTACGCCTAAGCTAGTACTCAGACAGACAAACATAGCAAATAATATTGCATGCTTTCGGATTACTCTTAACCTCCCTACAACAGAAATGTCGACGTACTCAGTATGATCTATGTTTCTAGGCGCTTCTTCCATTGTCAAATCATCCCGCTATAATTTTATTTATTAATTGAGTCCGTTAATTGCGGCAACAGCAATTGCTACGTTATAAACAACACCTGTGACATCAGTCCACAACTGCAATGCACCAACTCTTTGTGTATCCAAGGGAACTACAATCGTATCACCAGGGTTAACCTTCATTGATGATCCCCTATTAAACCAATGAGAACTATTTGCTGCTATAACTGCACCATTGGCTCTTACAAGATAAATCTGCTTTTCAGCAGCATTCTGAGTGATTCCGCCACTCCGATTAATATAATCATCACGATCTAAAGTTTTACGATATAAATGTGACGTTGGAAACTGCACTTGGCCCAAAACGGTTATATCTTGAGAAAATTGAGGAATCAAGAGCTCATCTTTATCCTGGAGGAGAACACGATAGTCAGGATCATTAGGGTAATTAAGCATACCAATCAAATCGATAACCAAGCGGCCTGCGGCTTCAGTATTCTCTAATTGAGTTAATAGAGCCTGGCCTGCATTTTGAGCCTGCTGAACAGAATTATCTTCATTAGCACTTTGAATAGCTAAAGAAGCAAGATCTGATTCAACACGTTTAGTTAGAAGTTCAATCTGCTGCTGTTCTCTTTCACGGAGATCGTCCCGAAGAAAAATACCTCCTTCAGGAAAAGCAATATCAGTTAAGCCTCCTGCTCGATCGATAACTGATTTAAGGGTATCTCCAGGATTAAAAGAATACCGCCCTGGAAAACGAACTTCGCCTCGAAGAGAAACAGATAATTGTTCACGGAAATCCTGAACTTTTCGAATCTGCAATAAATCGTAGGGGCGGAGCAAAACATCCTGATCAAGATTACCCCTCAAAGCAGCATCAGGATTTATTTTAATAACTTCTGTCTTGCGCACTGAACCTTCAAGAAGCTTATATCGAGAAATCTCTGCTTGGGAAATATAAGCATCTTCAGCTAAATTAGCGCCGGCACGAATTAAATCACTTACACGCATTCCAGTCTCATAAGGATAGGTGCCAGGAGCTCTAACCAACCCTCCAACAGTAACCTTTTCAAATGGCTGGGATGCAGTTGCTTGAAGTTCGAGCTCATTGATAAGAGGCTCAACAATCTCGCTTCTGTCTGTTTCTAAATTAAAGACAGTAATTGAATCTCTTGGGCGTAAATAAATATTTTCTTCTAAATCTGGAAAATTAAGAGCTACTTCAAGATTAACTGACAAAGCTTTAACTCTTTTCTCAGGCCAAGTCTCACGACGAATAAGGACATAATTAATATCAGCTTGTCGTTGCAAATCATCCAGGCTGGAAATTACATCATTCAACCTCATACCTTCAAACCATTCAAAATCCCCTGGACGCTGAACATGACCTGTTAGTCTGACACCCTCAAAATATTCATCTAGAATTGGAGGAACAAGCAAAATATCGCCAGCACGAAGCAATTTTTCTTGGCCCTCAGAATCATTCAAGTCAATACTGATAAAGCTTCGCTGCCAATTATCAGAAATTCTTTCTAAGCGCACTCGCTTCGGAAATGCATCTGGCCTTAGGCCGCCAGCAAGTTCAATCGCTTCTTTTGTAGTTTTTTCGTCCAGCAATTCATAAATGGCTGGTCGCTTCACAAAACCCCCAACTGCAACTGTCTGTCCAACCGGAGGAATAAATATTACATCCCCTGCTTGTAATCGAATATCGTCTTGGCTATTTCCACGAATTAATAAATCATATAAATCCAGTGAACTAATTAAACGCCCATCACGGCGAACTTCAATATTTCGTAAAGAACCGACGTCACTTATGCCGCCACTAACAAAAAGTGCGTTTGAAACAGTCGATAAACCACTAACTGTATATGAACCTGGGGCTCTAGCATCACCAACCAATAAAACACGAATAGACCGAAGAGCACCCATTGAAATTGCCGCGCTTGTGCCAATCAAATCTTGAGAAACTCTATCCAATAACTCTTGTTTAAGATCTTGGAAATTTCTACCCATAACTACAATAGGGCCTATGTTCGGAAAATTGAGAGTGCCATCTCTTTGGACCACGAGGCTATACTGACGGTTTGCCTTCCCAAATAATTGAACCTCTATAGAGTCTCCAGGCCCAATCTTGTAATCCGGGGGGACAGGTATATCTGTTGCAGGGGCAAAAGTAGTAGGAGATCCAGCAAATAGGTTATATCCAAAAGGTTCAAGATCTATAGCGCGATCAAAAAAGGGAAGGTTTTCATCTTCCTCCGATTCTATTCTTTCTAGTTCAGAAGAAAGTATGAGTTCAGCTTCACGTTGGCGTAAATTTTCACACAAAGAAAAAATTCTTTCCTCTGTTTCACTACGATTACGCTTGGAAGATAAATCTTCTGTACAAACAAGATCAAAATTATTCTGCGAAAGTATTTTTATGTCAGTCATTTGTGTTGGTAAAATAGGAGGAATAACTAGCTCAGGAAACTCAAGAGGTGCATCGCGAAGCACTCCGGAGTTATCACCCAAAACTTCTAGCAATTGTTCTCTGTCTTCAGGGGTGAGTGTTTGATAAATACGCAACTGCTCGGGAGAAGGGGTAAAATTTTGAGCGTTTAAGGCTGAAAAAAATACACTAAAGACTACGCCAAGAAAAAGGGCAATTAAAAAAGAATTTCGATTTTTAATCATAATTAAAATACTTCCGGGCACACTGAGGAAATAAAAGCGCGAAAAAACTTAATACTTAATTAGGACTTGGCACTTGAAATGATTTGAAGTGACAAATTTTATTATTTCTATTAATAGTTTATATTTTAGCATTAACGCCAGTGCAAGTAATTGATTTTTCACTGTTCTTACCAACTAAATTGCAATAAATATCTGTTTTGTAAATAATTTTTTATTTTTATAGGAATTTTTCCTAATGCCTTTAAGAATTCTTTATAACCTACAGTGGGATTAATCCTGCGCTTTTAAGCATAGAAACCTATTGTGAAGAAGTATGGATGTCTGCATCATCACATAACTACTTAATCAATCAAATGTAATTAATAAATGGGATTACTAAAACTAAAACGATCGTGAAAAATTCACCCATAGTACAAAATATTTTTTTTACTCTAATAACTCTAGTTTTAAGTCTTTTTGCCATAATCAATATGGGACTAAAGTTAATCGGTGTAGACGATGCAAATATTCTATTTGTATACAGTAAACATTTAGCGGCCGGAGAAGGACTGGTATACAACATAGGAGAAGAGCATGTAGAGGGGTTTTCATCAGTCTCTTGGATGTTATTAACAACACTCGGCTATCTAATAAGCAATAATCCTAAAATTATTTTCTTTGCGATCAATATTTTTCTAGTTGGTTTAGCATTGGCTTATGGTTGGAAAACCATTCAATCCATCTCAGAAAATTCTTCGACTTTTAATACTAGCCTTCTTAATCTTCCTGGTTTCATTTGGATAATTTGGATAATTACCAATCCGAGCTACTTCATTTGGACTACAACATCATTAATGGAAACAGGCTTGTGGTCTAGTCTTTTACTTAGCGCTACTTTTCTGCTCTTAAATTTTATTAATGAGCATCATGTAAATCGTCGCCAATTAAAGATTTTCAATTTGATTATCTTAATTTTGCTATTGACTCGACCTGAAGGAATGGCATGGTCTCTTTATTTTTTAACTGCTCTTTTAATCATTCTGCGTCAAAAAGATATCGGGCTATTGGATATCGGCCGTTACTGGATTCCGGTTGCAGCTTCTTCACTTATTTGCGTTGCATCGTTGATTATATTTCGATTGAACTACTTTGGTTTTCCTCTACCAAATACCTATTACGCAAAAATGACTTCGGATCCTATATTTGAAATACAATGGGGATTAATTTATTTACAAAATTTTCTTATCCATAATAAAATTGCAGGGATTCTTATTTTCTTTGCACTAATTATATTTTTACGTTATGTAATTAGTGTTTTAAAATTAATAACTTCTGGAAAAAAAACACTAACACCAATTCAATTCTCTCGTTTTTTTCTCAGCTCTACAATACTGGTTGGAATGCTGCTTCCTGTTTTAATGGGAGGTGATATTTTCGGTGGTTTCAGATTTTTCCAGCCAATTTGGCCATTGATCATTTTACCTCTCCTATTTTGGCCAGCACCTAAAATGTTAATTGAAAGTAAATCAAAAGTTTTCATTATATGTATCGTTACTCTTTTCGCCTTCACATTCGCGCAAACGATTCGATGGCCTAGTTTGTCTCTTGATAGGGGCCGTATAGCTCATCTCTATGAACTTACGCATAGAGGAATTCTTACAGGCCAATATATCCAAGAAATATTCAATGATTCTCAAAATATTCAATTACCTACAATTGGTGTAAGCGCTGCAGGCGGATATAAGATGGGTTATCCCGGGTTGGTAATTGACACAATGGGTTTGAATTTCACACCAATGGCTCATCACAAAGGTAATAAACGTGGCACTCGAGGACATGCCTCTTTTAATAAAGAAATTTTTTGGCAAAATGCAACGGATTTAGTTGAACCGACCTTATGTCCTCCAAAAGGGCCGCCGGTGAATCGCCACGATGACCCTGAAAATTGGCTTTTTCAGATTTACCAAAATCTCTTTGTAGAAGAAATTTTTAAGCAAAGCTATCAATTTATAGCTATTCAATCTCCTGATTCAGGAGGCTGGCTCTGCACATATATTAAAAAAGATTTATTACAGTCTTTAGAATCTAATGGGGCTTATGAGATTGTATACGTCGATTAGAACTAAATTATTCTACTGCAAAAGAGTACATCTCATAACGATCAATGGCAGCAACCTTTTTTGCATTATTCTTCAGCCATTCAATCAATTCAGGAGCTGAGTTGTTTTTGTTGATGAAGGCATGACTAACATTGTACTGAAGAATAATGCTTTCGCGGTCAGAGCTATTGGTCAAAGGATCAAGAAATGTCATCTCAGCTTTAATTCGATCTTTTTCATCTGGAACAAGTGAGTTTTCATGATTTTCTGGAAGAGAAACAACTTTTCCCTTAAATGTAGGCAAGATCCAAGTCAATTTAGAATTTCCAATAACAATTGAAGATTCAGAGAGAGTTGTAGACAGTTCAGTATAAACATCAACAACTGTGGCATCAGGGGGTAAGAATTGCCTCTTATCTACCCACACTAAATTTTGATTTAGATGCTGTCCTTTAAAATCATATAAAAGCAATGAAACCGTAGTTGAAAAAGAAACAATTAAGAAACATAGTGCAACTAAACAACCTAAAAAATCTGTTGAAAGAAAATTTCTCTTGAGGCGTAATTCAAACCAAATATTTTTTTGCTGGAGAATAGCCCAAACGATAGATAAATGCAGAAAAAACACGGCATACAAAAGAAAACGATGGGCAAGAGCAATCTGATAAAAAATATTAATAAAATAAGGCAGTATCATAAAAATTGCGCCTAAAATTATAAAACTCTCTTTCCTTTTTATTAGTAACCATAGGCAAATAGGCAAACCAAAAAGAGCTGGGCCTAAAGCAACAACAAGCTGTTGAGGGTCATAAAATACATGCCACCAATCTCCGGATTGAGCGCGTTCTATCATTGCGCTAAACCCTTGAAACGATTGCCAGGTTCGATCATCAGCAATATCTGATGTAGCAAGGACAACGTCCCAAACAGAAAAATAGGGCCAGTAACTAGCTAAAAAAAGCCCAATCAATAAAAAAATTATTACTTGTAAACGCAATATTGGTGAGGCATCACGCTCAATTAAAGCAAGAAGGCAGCAACCAGCTATTCCAAAAACTGCAGTCAACGGATGTGAAATAAACATAAGTGCCGATAAAAAAGATATTGCAAGAAAGCCTTTTATTTTTCTTGTCTGAAGACGAAGAAACCTCAAGCTAATCCAGAATGAAATTAGCGATAAACCAAAAACAAAGGTTGAGGGATAAGAAGAAACCATAAAGAAACTTCGTAACTGGTAAAGATTCGACCAAATCCAAGGTACACCCCAAACGAAAAAGAGAACTAAAAAGGTTATAAATGGTGCCCATGGATCTTGAAAATAAGCTTTACTGAAAAGATATATACCAGCCACGAGAAGAAAATAGTTAATAATAGAACTCAAAGAAAGAAGCTCTATCGCAGACCAACCAAATAAATTACCCAGTGCAGCAAGCACTAAAAAATTTGGAATATATCGAGCGCTCGAATCTTCCCCAGATAAATGAGGGTTTCCCGGATTGAGGATATCTCGCATCCATTCTGTCAAAGCTGCACTATGCTCCCAATAATCAGCCCAAAGAGAATAGGTAACAAGAGGATGTGTAAATGCATCCCATATAAGCCATGCACCAATTATTGAGGCAATTAAAAAAAATGCGGGCAATGCGTGCTTACTCGATTGATTATTCATAATTATTGGCATTACAAAGAGAGATTATAAGGGTTTAAAAATGCGTCTATGCCTTCTCCAAACCCCTAATTTTGTAGAAAACCACATATTAAGCACATAACGCTTTCCTTGAATAAGTTTCGTTACAGCGTGAGCATTACCTGCAACCTTAAACGCAATCAAACGGCCTGTAATAGGCTCAATTTTTCTAAACGGACCAAATGATTGCTCTTTAAACTGAGTAAATCCACCTTCAAAGTTATCATTCAAATAAAGTATTGCGGTGTGAGTACGGTGTTTTATATGGTCAGCTTGATCATCATAATGCCATGGGTGGCTGAGAGCTTCTGAATCAATCTTTTTTGTACTTTCTAGAGGGTCCCGCATAACTAGATGTGCAAAATCAAGCCATAAAAAAGGGAGTCGAAAGTGCTTCATCACTGACTTTCTTGCTCGTTGCATAACTTTTAATGCAAGCAGGTGATCATTAGTTAATTTTACTTTAGGTTGGGCAGTAAAAGTATACCCGTAAAATGATTCTGTCTCGCTGTGAGGATTCGCATGGCCATCATATCCATCCCCTAAAACAAGCTCCTTATCGGCAAAATTGATTAACCTGGTGCATTCTTCAGGAGAGACAAAATGATTAGAAATATATCGGTATCGACTTTCTTCTGAAGTCAAAGGAATTTCTTCTGCATCAGCCTGAATATCAACAACTGGATTATTGTTTGGTTTTTGCATAAAAATTTTAACAGCTATTACTTAGCAAAAGATTTAAATAAAATGACAAAATAAAGAACATAGCTCTGCTATATTCTATTTTAGAGTAAAAATTTAACTATCTCGTTCCGCATTTATTTTTTCGATGTAATCATTATTAATCTCAGTAATGCCTTCTGCCTTAGCCTGCTTAACAATGCCTTTCAAAACCGTTTTAATGAATGGCTTAGGGACACCCGTTAATTTTTTAGCAGCTTCTCGAGTGAACTGAATTTCTGGGTCCAATCTATTGCCTTCATAGAGCACGGATTCTTCCTTAGGCCCTTTATCAGTTGGGGTTGGGAACCAAAAAGGGCGTTTGATTTCAGTAAACCAAAATTTCTCGCCATCACGAAAGCCAAAAGTAATTGGCATATTAGGCATACGTTTAGTGCCTTGCTCAAGGTTTTTAGCCCACGTTTCCTTTAGTAAGATATTTTCTATCCTGAGAACAAAATATTCAGGTGTCTTTCCATCATTCCTAATCGGTTGCTCGCTATCCCAACTGCATTCATAAACCTGGAATGCTTCTTTAATTATATGCGGATACCTTTTACCATCCACCTCCCTTCCAGCAGTAGGACTGTCTATCAAAGTAAATGGACTATCACTCATTTTTTCCTCGGTAGTCTGGCCGGGATAACCCAAATCAACAACCTTCTCAAGCTTTTTTCGATCAAACTCGATGAAATTCATTGCACACTTCCCTGTCGATTTGATGTATCTATCCGTATTGGAGTCTTGGCGACTACATACAAGAAAAGATCGGCCCCCAATAACCTCGAATGGGAAACTTAGTTGATAAGGTCCAATATTGGTTTCGCCATTTTCATTAACGGTTGTAATTAGTGCAAATGAAGAAGGCCAATAAGAACTGGCTTGATACCAATTATCACGAAGAGGGCTCACTACAAAATCTTCATTTTCTGTTTTTGGATGAAAAAAACGATCAAAAATACCCATATAATTTCCGCCTAGTTTTTTTAATGGCGATGATTTTACAGTTGATTATAAATTTAGTGAAATAAATTTTGCTGATAAACAATGCGGGAATAAGAATCCTAGCGTTCATAAATAAAGACTTTATAGTCAAGAATCGTGCGGCATGCGGACAATACAAATAAATAAAAACAGGATTGTTTGACCTAAGAGCTAAGGTAGCTGCAAACTGTCGATATATTCGAATCAATAGGTGTAATAATCATGAGTACCGCAGCCAAAGAAATTCAAAACACAATGACCGAGCAGATGTCAGCTGCCGAAAAGGAACGTGCCGATGCAATTATGCATGGATGGTTCGCATTCAACGACAATGCTAAAGCAATCGAAGATAAATTCTCAGCTAACCTTGAAGAAGTTGGTAAAGAGGTTGGTGAACTTATATGTAAAAAACTGGGTATTGAAAATAATCCTGTTGAAGATCGAAGCCTTGAGCTTGGTCGACTTATGTCTGATATTTTCCGCACATATCAGATGCGCCTACCTTATACCCATCAATTAAATGATGCACTTATTAAAGAGCACCTTAAAACTTTTAGCTACGCTTTAAAAAATAATATCCTGCCCGATTTGATTCAGCATGATCTTGACTCCATGTATGAAATTTTAAGTGAAAGGGTTTATTGGGTTGAGCAAACTGGTGATATAAGCTTAGCTTTAGATGCTGTTACAACACCAACCTGTTTCCGAAGTTTAACTATAGGTGAAGGATTTGAGTGGCACGGCAATACTAAAGTGAGTTGGATTTCACCCTATAAACGCGTGCTGGAAAAAGGCTGGAAAAGAAATATATGGCTTGATGTTACTGAAGAAAAAATACATTCATTATGGACCAAGCCAAGATTCCTAGGTTATGCCCAACATCTCCAGTGTAATTTCGATATTTCTGACTGGGACGAAGAGACCAGAATGATTACTATAGAAGTTTCACCGCTCTAAGTTAAATCTAAATATCATGCAGCATAATCCAGCTGGGTTAAAATTTGGCCCTTTCTGGTTAACTCCTGGGATTAGCAAGCTCAACGCTTGCACCTCTTTCTATTTGTCTTGGATTTTTGTCACTTTAGTGACATTCTTAAATTTTCTTCAGCCCTATCTGCTGGAAGAGATCCTTCAAGTACCAAACAATATGAAAGGATCCGTTACTGGCTCATTAAACTTTCTTCACGAAGGCACAGCATTAATTGTAATGGGCATGATCGGGGCTCTTTCTGATCGAACAGGCCGGAAAAGTTTAATAATCGTAGGATTTTTAATTTTTTCGCTGGGTTTATTTTTATTTCCAATGGCCAGCGCTCTGCCTCAACTGTTTGCATTTCGATTCGTATGTGCGGTTGGGGTGGCTGTAGCTGCAGTAAACATTATTGCGATTATGCAAGATTACCCGCAAAATCTTTCTCGGGGTAAATGGGGCGGTACCAACAGTTTCTTTACAAGTTTCGCTATCCTTGCAGTCACATTAATCCTAGCAAGATTGCCAGAAATTTTTTCGAATATGGGGTATTCGCCTGAAATAACTGGCCGTTACACTTTCTGGGTAGGCACTGGGATTGCGCTTTTTTCAATTGGAGTATTTAGCTTTGGGCTTTACGGGGGAAAAATGGCAAATGCTCCTCCAGCAAGTAAATCAGTTTTAGAAAGCTTGCAATCTTCTCTACAAGGGTTCATAGAAGGTTTTCGTGCTGCAAAAAATAATCCGCGCCTTGCAATAGCTTATGGCACTGCATATGCAGCCAGAGGTGACATGGTCGTGGTGGGTGCATTTTATTCCCTTTGGTTTCAGGTTTCTGGAGGTGAACAAGGCATAAGCACTGTTGAAGCACTTAAACTCGCCGGTATTTCTATGTCCGCATTGCTTTTAGCAAGCGTCATATGGGCACCTATTTTTGGCATCTTAATTGATCGGATAAATCGAATTAAAGCACTTTGCATTGCAATGACGCTTGCAACCATTGGTTACTTTGTTATTGGCCAAGTTGAAGATCCTTTCAACCGCAGCGTCATGATGACTGCGACTTTCATATTAGGAATTGGAGAAATAAGCGCGGTTGTCATCGGTGCTGTCTTATTTGGTCAAGAAGCGCCCCCAGAACAACGGGGCGCGGCAGCTGGAGTTTTTAGTATCGTTGGGACCTTAGGTATTTTAAGCGCCACAATAGTTGGTGGCTTGGTATTTGACCGCTTTGGCCCCTCGGCACCATTCACTATGATGGCATTTGTAAATTTAATTATTGTGGTCTGGTCTCTTTGGCTGATTCTGACTGGCAAAGCTAAAATTTAGGTCAAATATGATTAAACTAAAGAAGGCTTCCTGCTCTGGGGTCTAAAACCTTCTTTTTTTCGTATAAAAACTTTATGAGTTAATAAATCTTTAAGCTATAAGCTAAGGAAACCCTTAATAGTTGCCAAAAAATGGTGTTGGAAACGGACTCTAAATTGAATTCACTTTATAAATCTGAAGAAGGCTTTCAAGCCATAATGGATTGGTATAAAAAGGCCTTGACCAATATTGATACGGAGTTTTCTAGCCATCATGTAGACACCCGATTTGGAAAAACTCATATTTTGGTAGCAGGGCCTGAATCAGGTGAGCCAATCATACTAATTCCTGGGGTGGCTGGTTGTGCACCGCTCTGGCGAAGACAAATACCTGACTTTGCAAAACACTTTAGAGTTTACGCCCTCGATATTGTTGGTCAGCCTGGTAAAAGTGATCCAAATACTCCTTCGTTTTTAAATGAAGACTTCTCAGAATGGCTTATAGATGTCTTGGATAGTCTCAAACTTGAAAAGGCTCATATCGCAGGAACATCTGTAGGTGGCTGGATCGCCTTAAGGTTTGGTATATATGCTCCAGAAAGAGTTTTAAAAATTATAATGCTAAGCCCAACGGGTATTTCTCGAGCAAAACTTCCGCTTAAAGTCTGGGTTACCAAATATCTAAATAAATGGCAAAGTGAAGATGCCCTAGAAAATGACTTAACAGCGAAATCTGTTACCAATAAATCACCCGGAAGATCCTTTGGCACCTTTGATCGTCAGCTTGCTAAATTGATGGCCTTGTGTACTAAACATTACAGAGTCGATCGCTCACTAGGAATTTACAATCGAAAAACACGTAAAGTCAATTTATGGTTAGGTATAAAAGTAATTAGGAAATTCTTTTTTTCCGAGCCAAGGTCACTATTGAGTAAATTTAAAGTTCCTGGTTTGCTGGTATTTGGTGAATATGAAGTGTTATACAATCCTTGGACAATTATAAAACGCATAAAAAAAATTATTCCCAATCTAGAAACTGAAGTAATAACAGGTGCGGGTCATGCAGCTATATATGACAAGCCTGAAGAAGTTAACAATTTAATAATCAAATTCCTAAAAGATTAAATAATTTAATCTTGAAAAATATTAAAACAATAATTTTTTCGTTGCTTCTTGCTTTAGGTAATATGTCGATTGCTTTTGCTCATGAAAGTGCAAGTCTTCCTTTTGGATCCTTTATTTTGGGCTTTACACATCCCGTAATTGGTATAGATCATTTTCTAGCGATAGTTAGTGTGAGTTTCTTAAGTATCCAAAGTCGCTCTAGAGCAATCTGGATATTGCCTTCAACTTTCTTGGTCTTTATGGCAGCTGGGGGCTTATTAAATCAGATCCAGATTGAGATTGAATCAATAAAAATGGGCATCGCAATATCAGTAATTGGCCTTGGTCTACTAATTGCTTCTGATCGAAAAATACCAATGCAATTCAGTATTTTAGTAGTGGCCTTCTTTGCCTTTTTCCATGGTTCTGCATATAGCATTGAAATGCCTAGCATGGCTAATACGATGATCTATATTGCAGGCTTCTTGACTGGAACTATCGCAATATACTTACTTGGCATAATGCTCGGTGATATTGCCATAAAGTATAGTGTTGGCTATAAAATATTACGTAACTCAGGTATTTTAATTGTCTCAACTGGACTCTTTTACTTTTTCTTTCAGTAAGATAAATAATTCTTAGAATGAGCAATAAAAATAAATTACTTCTCTGGGAAATCATTTGTATCTTATGGATTGCAATTGCTGGCTCATTCCTCCATTTTCTCTTTGAGCTCACCAACTATCTAAAATCGATTGCGGTTTTTGCTGCCGTAAATGAAAGTATTTGGGAACACAGCAAAATGTATTTCTGGCCTGGGCTTTTATTTGCTCTAGCGCAATACAGTTACACTAAGAATTACCATAAGAACTATTGGTTTGGGAAAGCAGTAGCCCTATTCACAACTCCCATAACAATTGTTCTCTTTTATCAAAGTTATATGTTATATGCGAAATATAGCGAAACAAATCCGTCTCTCAGCATTATGCTTGCTATTATGTTCTTGGGCATTAGTAGCGGTCAATTAGCAAGTTATAAAATACTTACATCTGCTGTGTATCCAAAAAACCTCTCACTTTTAGCTTTGCCAGGTATTGCAACACTAGTAATAATATTCTCTGTTTTTACATACTACCCACCAAAAATCTTTTTGTTTGAGAACTTTGCTTGCTATAAGTACACGGGAGAATATGGAATTCTTGAAGATTATTCTCCTTATCAAGTATTCACAAAAGTTGATTCTAGTGGTGACTTAAAAGAAGGTGGTGGAGTCAATTACTGTATGGAAATGAATCAAAATTGAATAATATGAATATAAGTTTTTATTTTTAATAAAAACTACTTAAAAAAAGATTTACCTACAAATATTAGGAATTAAAAAGTTGCCAAAAAAAACTTACCTCATTACCGGAGCAAGCGATGGAATTGGTAAGGCTTTAGCCAAGCGAGTAGCAAATGACGACGCAAAGGTAATCATGCACGGTAGAAATTCTGAAAAACTTAATCAAGCAATCGCTGAGGTTATTGATTCTTCCGGTAATAAAAAAATATATGGCGTCATAGCAGACTTTTCTTCGCTACGCCAAGTTGAGGAAATGACAAAAGAGATAAATGGCAATTATCCTGAATTAGATGTGCTAATTAATAATGCTGGACATCTAACAGACAAATATCAGCTCAGTAATGATGGATTGGAATTAACGTTTGCAGTTAATTATTTAGCACCTTTCCTATTAACAAAAAAACTATTGCCAACATTAATAAAAAATGCACCATCAAGAATTATCAACGTATCTTCAACCGCAATGGGCGGTGGATACCTTAATTTCTCTGACCTTCAGGCCGAAAACCAATTCGATGGCTGGCAAGCATATTCAAATTCTAAGCTAGCACAAGTTTATTTTACCCATACACTTGCTGAAAGGATCTCAGACTCAGGCGTAACATGTAATTCTCTTTGCCCGGGGCTTATAGATACTAATTTTATGCACACCAATAATATTTTCAATGCAGAGGCACGGCAGCATATGATGTCAATTATGCGTCCTCCCGAACAAGGTGCAGATATTCCATATTATCTTGCGACAGCAGAAGAAATGTCTCAAATCTCTGGAGAATTTTTCATTCGTAGTGATATCGACAAGGGTAAAATAATTCCCCTAGCTTGGGATAAAAGAATTGAGAACAAACTCTGGGAGGTAAGCAATGATTACATTGCTAATTTACTTTAAGAAGATTCAACAGAAAAATAACCTTGAAGTAATAAATCCCATTTATCCAAAGAGAATCTTATATCCTGATTAAGGCTAATCTTAATAAATGATCGGCGTAATCGATCAAGATTTTTCTGGCGCCATTTCCCAGGAACCATTTTTCTTCCTCTATCCCAATCAAGCAAATAAATTTTACCTTCTGTATTTATTTGCAAATTATGAGCAGAAAGATCTGCATGATAAAAGCCATGTATGTGGAAATTTGCGATACATTTTCCGACGTTGCTCCAAATTTCATCAGAAAAGCTTCCAGAGGCAAGTCTATTAGACAGAGGGATCACATCTGGGATGAGTTGAGTAATAAGATCGGCAGAATATTTCAACCCGGAGCGTTCTATTTGAGCGGCAACTGGAACTGGTGCAGGTAATCCTAGGCCAATTATTTCTGCTAATAAATCAAACTCAATTACTGACCTACAATTATCTTGTCCTGCCCAGAAGAATCCATCTTGGATAATTCTCCCCACTAATCCACCTCGATGGTAATGCTTAAGCACCCAATCATCATTCTCATGACGAATATAATATGCTGGGCCTCTTCCGCCTGAATACCCTGGTACAACCTTAGATTCAGACCAGAATTCAGGGTCAAACATATCAAAATTAATTTGGTTCAATAATGAGTCATCGTATACGATGGTCTTTCTACCTAATTTTTCTAACTGTCTGGCCACTTAATGTCCTCTGTTAAAAGCATCCCTGAGTCAATTTGCATCATTCGCCTTTCAGCAATTGGCGACTGTTGCCACACTCTGCCAGTAATTCGCACCCTGCAAGACTATTTCCCATCCGCATCAGTCACTTGGATAATTGGAAAAACAGAATATAGCCTTTTAGAGGGCTCCGAAGGAATCGAGTTTATCACTTTCGATAAAAGCAAAGGGGTACAAAGCTATTTAGATATTAAGAAGCAATTATCGGGTAGAAAGTTTCAATTCTTATTACACATGCATGCATCAATGCGCGCCAATATCGTTAGCACTCTCGTGAATGCAAATAGACGTATAGGGTTTGATCGCCTAAGGGCAAGAGATTATCAGTGGCTATTCAGCAGCGAAAGAATTATCGAAAAAAAACATCGTCATGTGATGGACGGACTATTTGAATTTACTGAAAACTTTGGCATTAAAGAAAGAAGCTTACGGTGGGATATACCAATTCGATCAAGTGATAAAAATTATGTCGATAATTTGATAAAAGATGATTCACCAATGGTAGTGATCAGCCCATGCAGTAGTTCTAGGTTCAGGAATTTTCGTAACTGGAGCGTTGAGAATTATATTAAAATCGCCAATTATCTGCTCGAAAATCACCGTGCCCAAATTATACTAACAGGGGCTGATACTAAGATTGAAAAAGACTACGCAAACGAGATCAGCAAAAAGAGTTCGGGAGAATTAATGAATCTGGTCGGTAAAACCAGCTTAAAAAGACTGCTTGCTCTCATAGGTAAAGCCGATCTGGTTATATGCCCAGATTCTGGCCCAGCGCATATGGCTGCATCAACTGGCACTCCGGTTGTAGGCCTCTACGCAACATCAAATCGTCTAAGAACTGGACCATATTTTAGTCAACACCTTGCTGTAGACAGATATCCTGATGCCATAAAAACTGAGTTTAATAAACCAATTAAATCACTGCGCTGGGGACAAAGAGTGCGTGATCCTTTGGCAATGGAACTAATTACCGTAACGGAAGTAACACAAAAGATAGATATGGTACTTGGTTCTCATTATCAACATACCCAAAAAAAACAACGACTTCCATTACTTTAAAAGTATTTAGCGCTTCTATTATGATTGAAACTTACAGCGAAGAACGATTAAAAACCTCCGAACCAGGAGCAATTGGGGCTAAGTTAGAAGAAGGTAGAATAATCCATTTTCCAATTTGTCCTATCAAGTTACCCACTGATAAAGAACTTCAACAACTTCGTCGAATCTTGCCAAAACAGCTAAAACAAAAAAATATTAGTTTCCACCCTGAAATGAATAAGGTAAGAGGGCTTGATAAGAATTCTCAGGTCTCAAATCTGGTAAAAAAAATTCTAGTTAATCACAGTGCAAGAGTCAGTAATTTTTTAAAGAAACAATTGCCCGGGTTATTCGATCATGCCCTAGTTGGGACATGCAGTTTTAGGCCTATTGAAGAACGTAATAGAAATCTTAAACCACACGCAAGTAATGAATTGATTCATATTGATGCAGGTGCTTATGGCGCAACTAACGGCGACAGAATTCTCAGGTTTTTCGTAAATGTAAACCCTGATCAAGATCGTGTTTGGGCAACTCGCGGGGCATTCCAGGAATTAATAGATTATTACCGTGTTGCTGCAGGGTTAGATTCAATCAGTCCGGATGATTTAAAAAAGGGCTTCCTAGATAACAGCAGAAGTCAAATACTAAGTTTAATAGATGGTGCAGGTATTCCAGTCTCAAGAGTGCTCGATTCAAGTCCTTATGATCGAGCAATGCGAAAATTTCATAACTTTATGAAAGACTCAGCCTTGTTCCAGTCAGAATCAGAAAATAAGACTGAAATTCATTTCGCACCTATGTCTGCATGGATGGTATTAACGGACACCGTAAGCCACGCCTGCCTTTCAGGGCAGCATTGTTTAAATTTTACAGCGCTAATTCCACTAGAGGATTGTCAATATCCTGAGCTTGCCCCATACAATCTACTGATCGACAACAAATAAATTATTCATTATTAATCAATATATAGTTTGCACCGCAATAAGGACAAACAGAATGTCCTTCGTCTTCAATAGGAAGAAAAACGCGGGGGTGAAGATTCCAAACTTGCAAATCAGGCATTGGGCAAGAAAGCGGTAAATCAGAACTTGTCACCTTAAAGTGCTGCTTAGTATTAGGACTTATGGGGCTTTTCTCTAAGTCTTGAATATCTTTTTGACTCATTACTCGACAGAAAATTTATTAAATTAAACGCCATTTTATATTATCGCAATAAGATTGCGAAGGTTGATATTAAAAAATTTAAGAGCTCAGAATTTGATCACCGGAGCAACATTGGCAAAACTCCATATATCAAAAGGTACAACTGAGCTGGCGTAGGGATCAGAAAAAAGTTGATCGATCAGCCAACTTTTTCGCATCTTATCCTGAGCGGCAATATCTGCCTCAGTAAAAGCGTCATCGCTTCGCTCTAAAGTAATATTGACATAGTCATCAACAAATAACTCAAAAAGACCGGTGATAAATTTTATTGAAGCTTCAGGATTTCCTCTGTATACGGGAGGGCCATAAAAACTTACACCTGAGCATGCAGGTTTACGACGGAATTCAAAAATTGTTTCATGCGTCCCCTTGCAAATCAATTCTCGATAAAGCGATGGGTCCTTGTCATGTTTAGCAAAATAGTCGTTAGTTAATTTTTTTATGCGGGCCAAATCAACCTCGATTTTAGTGCCTGGCATAACCCCTAACCAACCTCCTGTAGCAATGGTATTGTCTTCAAACATCTGCATCACAATTGTTGCATGCAGCATCCCCACCAGAGGTGTCTTAGGGTGCATATCAAGTGAATAGAATCGACCCCAAGTTAAAACTCCATCCCCCCGACCAGGCCCTAGTTTTCTTCCAATGGAAAGCATCCGGCCAGTCTTTTCCATAACATCACCGCGAGTAACCTTGATATCCCAATCGGAGTTTTCGGTTGATTTAAACAATTCTTCAAATTCCGCACCGCCATTAATTTTTTCAATACGACCAAAAAACTTTTCATCCATATCAATAATAAAACTGCTCAAAAATTCACGAAGTTCAAGTTGTTTTTCCATTGGCACGGGATTTGGCTTATTGCCTCCAGATGTATGAACACTTGCTATTACTTGGCCATTAAAGATAAGGAAAAATGATGTTAATAAGAAAAATCGCATTTTAAACTCCGTTTATTTGAGCATTATTTTATGCTTAGTGTTATGCCAAAATGTAAGAACGTTGGCGAAAAAACTTGCTAGTTGCAACCGCTTAGCGGTGATCTCTAAAACCAATAAATTAAGCCTCTATTAAATCATCTGATTTTAACTTGTAGCGATTTAATATAAAAATACTGCCTGAGTGAAGCAAGGCAGGGGCAAGAATATAGGCAAATGCTATCCAAAATAGAACAGTATCTGACTGTTTTGGGAGACTTCCATCATTTGATTCAATAAACCCAATAAGGGATAGGAAGGCGAGAAAGATTGCGGAGCCCAAGGCATTACCAATCTTATCAACCGCTGAGTAAACAGATGAAAGCGCACCTTCACGACTGATGCCAGTTTTTATTCGATCGTAGCTCACTGTATCGGTAAGTATAGAAAAGGACATTAAAATAAATCCCCCATTAAAAAAACCAATAGCTGCAGCTATTAACCATACGATCCAAATAGATTCAGCATCTGCAAACCAATAGAATTGAATACTGATTGAATAAATTATCAAGCACCATTTATATACCGGCATCTTCCCAAACTTTGCTGCCATAGCTACCAAAGCTGGCATAGCCATCATAGATGCTACAGCAATAATAATAATCCAAATTGAAATAATGTTGAAAACTTCATTGCCTAAACCCATAGCATATGCAAAAAAGAAAAACCCTCCGGCGTAACCAATGCCAGCACTAATATACTGAACAATATTTGCAGATATCAGCACAACAAATGGTTTGTTTTGCCAGGCTATCTTCAGTTGATCAATCAATGGAACGGTTTTAGCGCTCGCCAATTTAAATGGGGCCTTAGAAGTGCCAAAGAAAACCCATAAGGTAGAAAAAGCGATGATTGCTCCTACTATCAAACCCATCCATTGATAACCTGAAACAGTTGAACCACCAAAACTATTGGCCACCCAATCAACAATTTTTGGCGCAAGAGATCCAGCAACAACCAAGCCAATAGCAAGCGCAGCATTGCGAAAAGACATAATTGTGGTTCGCTCATCAGGGTCATCTGACATTTCAGTTGCCATTGTCAAATACGGAACAGAAAACATTGAAAAAGCAGTATTAAGCAATAAATAGACACCTGTCATATAAACAAATAATGGCAACTGACCTTGAACAGGGGGAACAAAAAATAGCAAAACAAAAGTGATTGCTGAAATAAGCCCACCGACTAAAATATAGGGTCTTCTTCTGCCCCAGCGAGATTCAGTTCTGTCTGAAACAATACCCGCAATTGGGTCTGCAATTACCACCCAGAACTTTGCAATAATAATCACTAAACCTGCTAATGCTGCTTCCAGGCCCAATACTGTGGTCATATAAAAGGGCAAAATAAGAGACGGTGTATCACGCAAAATCTGCCCACCAATCTGGCCGGCCCCATAACCTACGTATGTTGATACAGGTAATCTTCCTGCTGGTCGATCTAGTAATTTACTAAACAAATTATTGCTCAATTAAAATTAAATATTAAGATTAATGCTTGGTTACCTTAGCATTCCCTGTTCAAATTGGCTTGATAAATTCACCCTGCGAACAGAAGTTCGTTTGTCCAAAAAGAAAACATCTAGCACCTTCAGAATAGCGAAAAACAAAATATTGATACTTTTACAGGGTGATTTCCTATGTCAGAAAAATCCAGTTCTAAAAAAATTGATGAGAATACACAACAACCTCAAAACGAATCGCGTAGAAATTTCTTAGCGGCCACAGGCCTTGCTACAACTGGATTAGCAGCTCTTGGTGCAACCAGCTGTTCTTCAACCACTGGGCCTTATATTGGTTCGAGCAATTCTGTGTCTTTAAAAAATGCTCCTACTCCCCCATTCGATTCGTTTCGTGATTGGATTGCAGCACTGGATGCCAACGGACTACTAATGCGTTTCGATCGTGTGGATCAAGATGCTTATGAAATACCTGCATTATTTTTCAAGGCCACTGATCAATACACCATGTATGGTGCGCCATGCATGTTATTCGAAGAAGTTAAAATCGATGGTGAATGGATAAAAGGCCCGGTTATTGTTAATGCTCAAGGGCACTGGAACACAGATGCAATCGCCTTTGGGCTAGAGGTGACTCCAAATGATCACTATGGGAACTATCGTAGAGCCAGGAAATATTTACAAAATATGCTGGCCGACAATGGCGGAGCGTATCCTGAAATTCCGCCGATAGAAGTTTCGCCAGAAAAGGCCCCTGTTAAGGAAATAGTGGTAACAGGTGAAGATGTTGATATCACTAAATACGCATTTGTTAAAACCAATCCAGCCGACGCTGGACGTTACGTCAACACTGGTTCTCACTTCATGTCAGACCCCGATATTGGAATAAATTTTGGTACTTATCGTTGTGAGATCAAAGGCCCAAGAAAACTTGGAATCAACCCAGAACCCAATCAAACTGGCTTCAAAATGCTGATGGCGGCTAAGGATCGTGGAGAGAAATCCATGAAATATTCCATTGTACTTGGCCAGGATCCGATGGTCTGGGCCATTAGTAGCTCTCGCCTTGCAAATAGAGGTTTTGGGGAATTCCCCAAACCAGCAGATGAGCTCGCTATTGCTGGTGGTATGAGAGGTAAAGCCCTTGAAATTGTAAAATCAGAACTAACGGATATTCCTGTTCCAGCACACGCTGAGATGGTAATTGAAGGCGAAGTGATGCTCGATGAAAAATATTATGAAGACGAAGGGCCCTTCGGAGAAATGTTTGGCTATCTAGGTGCAGTTAAGCCAAAGAATTTTGTGATGACAATTAATGCTATCACTCATCGAAAGAACCCTTGGATTATGAATGCGCTTACAGGCATGCAGCGAGGGATGCTTACTGCCCCATCAGACGCCCTCTATAGTTTCTCATTAAAAGCTCAGGTGCCTAACTTTGTCGAATACACCAATCCGCAAGATACGATGGGTGTGGTAGTAATGAGTATTGATAAAAAAGGTCCAGGCGAAGGACTTGAAGGCGGAATGGCGATTGCAAGACGAAATCCGATTGCTAAAGTCGTAATTGTTGTTGATAAAGACGTAAATATTCTCGATCGAACTGAAGTAATGTTTGCCGTAGGTTCTCGTTGGCAACCTTATCCAGCTTCAAAGGTAATTAAGAAAACTCTTGGTTTAATGACAGATCCGAGTCAAGTGGAATATGCAAGAACCAGTAAGATTGTTATTGATGCGACCAGACAAATCCCTGGCGAAGGCGGCAAAGAAGACTTCCCAAAAACCAACCGGGAGTTACTTATTGCAGGCGCACCAGAAGCATTTCAACGAGCCGAGGATTTTTTCGGTGAAGCCTTAAGGAACTGGAAACAGCAGTAGCTTGAATTATTGATTAAGGGTCTGGACTAACACGACAAAGTTTGATCCCTCGATTTTCTCCGGTAAATAAGCTTGCGAGAGATTTAGGCATCATTTCTAAACCTTCATCAATGGACTCGCTGTTTGTGAGTAAGCCCTTATGGTACCAATCAACTAAAGCCTGCTCTGCTTCGGCGTAACGATCCCAATAATCAAAATACACAAAACCTTGCATCGAAGCTCGCTTATTTATCAACTGAGTATAATGTGTTGGGCCACTGAAAATTTTTTCATTGTATTGTGTGGAAATATATCCACCAAGAGCAATTCGGGCATTCATAGCGAGATGTTTAAGGCAAGTGTTAAGAATTTCTCCTCCAACATTGTCAAAAAAAACATCCACCCCATCAGGAAATAGTTCTCGTATGCGATTATCTAAATTTTCACTTTTATAATTTATTGCTACATCATAGCCAAGTTCATTGCAAAGCCATTGGCACTTTTGATCAGTGCTAGAGATTCCGACAACGATGCCTGCGTCTTTAATTCTGGCAATCTGGCCAGCTACAGAACCCACTCCTCCTGCGGCGGCAGAAACAAGAACATTATCACCAGGTTTAATTCTTCCGGCTTCTTTAAGTCCAAAATATGCAGTCCCACCAGCCTGTCCTAAAATACCAAGATGCATGGACAAAGGCCTGATTGGATTATCAATCAATCGATTACTAAATATAAATTTACCTTGATCAGGTTTTTGAATCGAATAATCTTGCCAACCGATCGAACCCACAAAGATTTTCCCTACCTGATAGTCTTTATGTTTGGATGCAACAATCTCCCCTATACCCCTTCCGCGCATAACACTTCCAATTGGAATAGGGTCGCCATAAAAATCAGCATATCGAGTTTCAAGATAAGCTCTTTGAGCGGGTCCAGGGGCCAAACAAATGGTTTTAACTAAAAACTCACCTTGATCAAGCGGCCCCAAAGTATCTTCAGCAAAATGAAAATGACTCTTATCGATGAGCTCGCCTGCATCAGGGTAACGCGCGACGCGCCACTGTCGATTTAAAGTTACAGACATTTCTAAGCATTAACCCCAAAACTAAAATTCATCACAGAATCACCGGTTGACCAAATCGATCAATGAAAGTGCCAGATTGCGAATATTTTAAATTTTTAATTGTTTTAATTTGCTCTTTAACGCTTTCAGCAGGATCAATCTCAGCGCCCACCCCTCCAAGTTCAGTTTTACACCAACCAGGAGCCATTGCGACACAAATAATTTTCGGCCATTCAATAGCTAACCCCTTCGTCATCATATTCAGTGCAGTTTTACTTGTGCGATAAGAATACAAATTCCCCATTGTATTCTGTCCCATCGAACCAAGATCACTCGACATATTAAGCAAAACCCCTCGACTAGATCTTTCAAGATTTGACTTAAAGGCAGTTGCAACTTTAAAGGCGCCTAACAAATTCACCTCCATTATTTCACGCCAAATCGCATAATCCATATTGTCGTAACCGGAATATTCCATACACTCTGGAGCCCCTTTTGGGCCTGCAGTTCCAGCATTATTAATAAGAACATCTATAACTTCGCCGGATAATTGATCAGCAATTAAATCGACAGCATTATGATCAGTAACATCCATGGAAATGATCCGCTGCTCTTTCATATTCAGTTCAAGCAAAGAGTTGGATTTAGGTTTTCTTGAGCAAGCAATAACTTCCCAACCGGAATGGAGATATTCTCTGACATATTCCAAACCTAAGCCTCTATTGGCACCAGTTATCAACGCTGTTGGCATCTGACTTCCTTTTTTATTTAAACCATCTTGACTGCGGGTAACGATTTACCAAGTTGCGATCAAACCCAAGCCAATGACCAGACTGCCAAAATATAAATACTAGATTGAGGATAAAAAAAGGAATAAGTGAGGCGTCATAATATCCTCCAACAGCTATATTGAACAAAATAAAGAAACTCACGCAAGCTGCCCAACGAGTTGTAATTCCAACTAATAGACCTATTGCTGAATAAAGCTCACCAATTGTCACAAACCATGCAACAAGTTTGTAAAACGGAATGCCAAACGATTGCAAATAAAATACTGCAAAACTGTCTGGGGGCATTTCTGTTAAACGATCAAGAAATATTCTCTCAAGAATATCTGTATTCATCCATCCATTGCTTACCTTATTTATCCCTGCGGATAGCCAAAAAATTGCGAATAAAGTTCTCAGTAATAAATGTAAATTAATCCCTAAGGATCGAATTGGATTTTGTTTTATCCATTGCCATCTCCAAATATCGGAATACTGATTTTCTAAATTCATTGAACACCCACCTCTTCAGTGCTTTTATCAATCAATTCAAGCGATTCCCACAAAGGCATTCGATGACAAAATCCTTCAACCTGATCATCATTAATATTAATCCAGCGCCGCTCAATTCGGTCTATATAACGAGCCCCAATCGAAATAATTGCGGGGTCTAAAGAAAGATGAGCCTCTCCCAATTCAGGTGAAGACCATTCTCCATTTCTGATATTAAAAATCGTTACAGGTCTAGAGTGACCAGACCTTGCAAGAGAGTCTTGTTCAAAATTAGTAATGAACCATTCCCAAATAGTAGAGATTTGAGACCAAAATGTTCTGGTTTGAAAATAATAAACCGTAAAATCACTAGAATCAGTTAAAGAATCTAATGGCGCCTGGTTTTTATCTTTATTGCATAAAACTATAACCTCACACATGGTACAAACTTCGCCAAATTGTCCAACAAGAAAATAGTTTGCATAAGCTGGATTATTAACTTGAGCATTAGAAGATGAAAAAAGAATAAAAAAGATTAATCCCGCAACGAAATATTTCGTTTGGCCTGAAATCTCTTTTATTAAATTAGCTAAAAATTTAAACATAGTCTTCATCAAGCACAACAATCGATTTGCCAAAATTTTGTCCGCTAAGTAATCTCTTAAAATGCGCTCCAGTTTTTTCAATACCAAAGACGCGATCCTCTTTATACCTAATAATTCCCTCTCGAACCCAAGGAGATACTAAATCAAAAAATTCTTGGCGGCAGTCCTCAAAATCATAAACAATTAATCCTTTGATAACCGCGCGCTTCAAAATTGGTGTTACAAGATTAAAATGATGCAACTTATTAATTTTATTGTAATGGCTAATCAAACCGCACAGAACAACTGTTCCATAATCTTTTAAAACGCCAATCGCATCTTCCAGAATTTGGCCGCCAACATTGTCATGATAAACATCCACACCATCTGTAATAGTCTGATTAAGATTATGAAGATAATCGGGTTGCTTATAATTAATACAGTCAACAAAACCAAGTTCTTTAATTGCAAATTCGCATTTCTTGTCAGACCCTGCAATACCATAAGCACTTCCGCCAAACTGGCGAGCTAACTGGCCAACCATAGAACCGACAGGACCTGTGGCTGCTGACACCAAAACCGATTGCCCGGCACTAAACTTAGCGAGCTTTACAACGCTGGCATAAGCAGTCAAACCAGGCATACCTAAAATACCAAGATAAGTTGTTAATGGCGCTTTATTGGGGTCAATTTTATAAGTTTTAGTACCATCCGAAACCGAATATTCCTGCCATCCGCCAAAATGCCTAACATAATCTCCATTTATAAAGTCAGGATGATTAGATTCAATAACTTGACCAACTGTTTCAGCAGAAGGTACGTTTTGTCTTTCAAGTGGTCCCTCTGCGCTCATATGAGCGCCAGTGATAGCTGAACGCTGATAGGGATCAAGAGACAAATAAATATGCTTTATAAGAATTTCATTTTTCCCTGGTTCAGGGATTGGGTCGCTAATAACACAAAAATTTTCTTCTTGCGGGATACCTACAATCTCACTTGCTAATAGCACTTTTCGATTCAGATTCATTTTGGTTCTATAACTATTAAATCGAAATTTGAATTTCCAAGCCTTTCACAACCCTCAGAAGTAATTAATACCGTATCTTCCATATGAACTGAACCCCAACCTAATTCCGTGAAAGGCATATCAACATTGACAACCATGCCTTCGACTAAATTTTGATTTGGTTTCTCTTGTGGCTGTACGCCAGGCATTTTAGGATCGTCAGTATGTTCAAGTCCTAAGCTATGAACAATGGGGTCACGAAAACCAATAAAACCAGCATCTCGAATTGCTTGGCCTACGGCCATTGAAATCTCGCTGTAGCAAGTACCTGGTTTTAAATAATTCTGAGCTTCTTTCCAACCAAAGCAGATGGCTGCATGCCGATCATAATGTTCCTTTGTTGGCTCACCTAAGATTGCACAACGGCCGAAATCTCCATGATAATGCTCAAATTGGCCTAATGCGTCCAACATTATTGGCTCACCAAGTCGAACTTTTCGGTGGGGTAATTCACCCACCCCACACATTAAATATATTCCCCTTCCACCTTGTTCCGCAATAGATTGCATATAGATATTTTCAATTTCTTTCCAACTTGCCCCAACTTGCAAAGCATCTGTAGCCGCAAGTAAGGCGTTTTCATTAATTATTGCAGCGGTTCGCATCAAAGCAATCTCATCCGGCGTTTTAACCAGCCTAATCTCATTAAAAATATCCGCACGGTATTCGCATTTAATATCTTTTAGACCGCATTCTTTCAACCATTCTGAAAGACGTGGATCATCAGTAACAACACGGCCAGACTCCAATCCAGCAGTTTTAATCGCACGCGTCATCGCCCAAAATGCATTTGCTGCAACATCACCACCATGCAAATCTACAATCTCAACCCAAGATTTTTCCAGTTCACTTAAATTAGCTCCTTCCCTAGAGCGCCAACCACTGTAATTCATACCTTTGGCAACACCTTTATTGTCAAAAATTCTTTTTTCTTCGGTTGAAAAAGCATACAACTCAGGCATCCAAGTTCCTTTAGTTCTAGTGCGCCTGAGTTCAAGTGCGGGAATAATTAAAGCAGAATCAAGGACTTCTTCTCTGGGGAATAAAGCCATATAAGCGGCATCATAACCAACAGGGGTATTAAATAAGCCCCAATAATCACTTAAGTAATAAACATTAATTGGCAGCATTGCTAACAATGCGTCAAAATTCTCACGCTTCATAATTTCTCTAGCACGAGGTTGATTCAAAAGCATTATGGTCTCCTTAGATCAAACCGATGTTAGCATTCTAGAGTTAAAAAAAATGCAGAAATCACACAAGTAAATTAGGGCTTAAAATAACTATGGCTAATGGAATCTCATATTTGTCAATCGCTGTAAAAGATTTGCTGCCTGCCCTTGAACTATGGGTTGATCATTTTGGATTGGAACTAATAGAAAAAAGAATCGGTCCTGATGATGATTTAGCCAAACTATGGGGAATTGAAGCCTCTGAAATTATGCAACAGATTCTGATAAAAACACCTGGAGAAGAAACTGGCAGATTACATTTTGTGGAGATCAAAAACCCTGATGCAGCTGTAAGGGAAGATGCTAGGCCTTTTGACCTTGGTGCTAAAAATATTGATGTAAACTGCAACAATCTTCCAGAAAAAATTTACAATCTAAATAAAGCAGGCTATTCATTCAGATCAGAATTGGCAGAATATGAAATTGAAGATATTCGTGCGCGAGAAGTACAAATGCCTGCACATGATGGAATTAACATTTCCTTTAACGACATATTAAGCCCAGGTTTTGAAACTAATTTCACTAAAAAGGGCTTTGCAGCACTAACCTCATTTGTCGTCATCGTAAAAGATATTGAAAGAGAAGCAGATTTTTATAGGGATATTTTTGGATTCACAGAAATCATGAAGCACAAGTTGACAGGCCCAGCTATCGAGAAAGTAATTGGCCTTCCTGAAGGTTCAGCAGTAAACATGCACCTTTATGGTCACCCAACAAACATGTTCGGGAGAATAGAATTAATTCACTACGAAGGGCTTCACGGTAATAATCTTTTCCCAAAAGCAGAACCTCCGGCTACTGGAATATTGTATTGCGGATTCGAAGTTAAAGGAATTGAAAAATTTATAGAAAATTTAAGATTCAAAGGATTTGAAATCAATGGGCCATTTAAGCGCAATACAATTATTGGAAGTGGTCTTTTTATGGATATAAAATCACCATCTGGTTTAAAACTTCAGATATTTGAATCCTATTGACAAGTGCGCCAAAACTGCATAACTATAAGTTAATTGAAATAAGATGCGAAACATAAATATGATTTCAAAAGAATTACGCGGAAGTTATTTGTTGGTGAATTTAGTTTGCTTCTTGATAGCTAACAACAATGCAATTGCCAACAACCATGAAATAATTGAAGTTTATCAACCAACGGTACTTATCACAGGATCTAATCGTGGTATAGGCCTAGAATTTGTTAAGCAAATTTCTTCGAAGGAATGGCAGATTATTGCAACAACAAGAAATCCAGAAAGCGCATCAGAGCTAAAAAAGATTTCTACGGCTTCGAATATCACCATTGAAAAACTCGATGTAACAGATCCAATCGAAATTAAAGCTCTTGCCGATAAATACCTTGGTCAACCCATTGATATACTTATACTCAATGCAGCAAAAGGTCCACAACAACCCACAGCAACAGCATCACTTAAGAGACAAAACTTTGACGTTGCAGCAAGTTATTTTGATACCAATGCAATTGGGCCAATGCGAGTTACTCAAGCTTTTATGGAAAATGTTAAGGCTTCAAAACTTAAACAAGTTATCGTAATTTCCAGTGACTCTGGGTCTTTTATTGCTGGATCACAATTACCAATTCTTTCTCACTATAAAGCAAGCAAAGCAGCACTCAATATGTACTTTCATACCCTAGCATTTGAAACTAAAAGACGAAATGTTGCTGTAGTAATGATACATCCAGGAAATGTTGCAACTAATATTGAAACGTCACGTCTTCCTGATGCGATGCCTACCAAAGAAAGTGTCAAAAAAATGTTGGCGGTGATCGATGGCCTTACAATTGAAGATAATGGTCGATTTATAAATTTTAATGGCGAAAAAATGCCTTGGTAAAAAATTACTCTAATCTAACCAATGATTGAGATTTCTATTTGACAGTTCTGACAATAACTTAACATCTTCCTTAAAATACCTTTGGAGTGAAAATTTAAATTCAGGGTCAAGCATTGGCCTTTCCGTAACTACCCGATTCATTCTTCGCAACTTCCCACGAAGAGAAACATTTTCTAACCCAAGCCATTTTCTTAATGGCGCGAACCTTCTGGTAAAACCTGCACCCAAATGCCGTTCGGTAATATGTGCAAGCAACTGGCTTCGATTGATTCTACTGGCATTCATAACACGAAACTGAACACCAGAATAAGGTGTTGCCCCAAGCCAGCTAATTAGTTCGTTGTAAGTTTGCTGATTACTTTTCTTAAAGTCTTCATAGAAAATCAATTTAATTTGAGATGATGGGAAAACCTCTCTAAGTTGGTTTAAATATTTGCCAAGTTTTCCAATCTCTCTATACTGTAAAAAGAAAGGCTCAATGCATTTAGCTGGAATATTCTTACCCTTCGCGCGTTCATCTTGAAGATCCCAGGCCTTCTGAAAATCATGCTCATTCTCGTTAAGTATCGAAACTGAATGAGCATGCCAAGAATATATAATTTCAAGCGGGTTTCTCAGCATCAGAATGATCTTTGAATCTGGATTCATTTCCTTAATGCGCCTAGCAGCAATTTTTGAATACATGTAACTAACAGAAGATTCACCCATCAAAATTTCTCTTTCTGAAGCTTTAACAAATAAGTCTTGATATTCATCGGGAGTCTTCAATACTCGCAGATCAGGGAAATCTTCTGAAAAATAATGCGGCTCCTTAATAACAGGATTAAAAATAGAGGGGTGCTGTACTAAATAGTAAAACATTGAAGTTGTTCCACTTTTAGGGGCGCCAACAATAAAGAAATTAGGCTTAATAATTGAATCCTAACTGTTAAAAGGCCTGAGAATTATCTGCTGAATTACTAACTAGGCAAGGAATTTATACATATCAAAACACATAATCCATAAAAATCAAATTATGTGCTTGATTTAAAAAAATTAATATACCAAATGAATCCTTTTGCATCCCAGTATCAATAGTATTATAAAATTTCCAAGGCCATGTTATCTAATACTTAATAAATTGTTAACAAATGGTATTTAAACAAAAAATAAATTTTGGATTCAAGCAACAATGACAAAAAAATCAATAGAATTTGGTATCGCAATACCTCAAGTCTTCCTCAATGGTCGTGCTGATATGAATCTTATATGCCGCAGCCTAGAATATGCAGAGAATCTTGGTTATCAAGGTGCTTGGGTCCAGGATCAGGTAGCCGGTGAAGCATCTTTACTCGAGTCTGTTAGCTTGCTTTGCTATGCATCTGCAGTAACAAAGAAAATGAAACTTGGAGTATCTGTCATCGTATTTCCGGTCCGCAATGCTGTTCAACTCGCAAAAAGCATCAGCAGTTTAGATCATATGAGCAATGGTCGAGTAATATTAGGCATTGGATTAGGGCCGGTTTTTGCTGGCGACAACTATTTCAATATTTTTGGCACAAGTGCTGATGAGGCATTAAAACGCTTCAACGAGGGGCTGGAAGTAATGAAAAAAATGTGGACTCAGCCATTAACTAATTTAAAAGGAGAATTCTACAACTTAAAAAATGCTGCAATGGAGCCCAAACCAATTCAGAAGCCCCATCCGCCTATTTGGTTTGGCGGACAACATCCAAAAGCCTTAGAGCGCACGGTGAAAAAAGCCGATGGTTTCATGGCAGCTGGGCCAACTCCAACTAAATTGTTTGCTAAAAACGTCGTCTTATTAAATCGCTTTATGAATGAATATAACCGTGATCCAGAAAGTTTACCTATTTCTAAGCGTGTTTATTTGGCAGTAGATAATGACGAGAAAAAAGCCAAATCTATTTTAGATAAATTCTTTGAAGCTCGATACCCTTGGATGATTGATAAAAATCCAAATTTTGTGGCTGACATTTGTGTATGGGGAAGTCCAGAGAAAGTAACAGAAGGATTAATAGAGGTGGCTGATGCAGGCGCTGAAATGATTGTATTAAATCCAATACAAGATTTCGTTGAGCAAATGGAACGATTATCTGAGGAAGTCATCCCATTTGTTAAAAAGAATTAAGGCATTATGGTGAATGTCCATCTGGTGAGCTGCAAAACTTTTAAGACTGCAGGGTCAAAAAGCAAGGCGTATAAACATACTGCAATAAAATTTGATGAAGGACCTGGCGTGAAGCAGGACGTTAGATTATGAATACACCTCTTTTGTGGAGTGAATATGACTCTTAAGAAATGCCTAATTAAAATTACCTCAATTGCAACATTATTTTTCTTTTCTCTGAGTGCATTTGCACAAGTAGATGAGATTACAGTTACCGCTCGAAAAAAAGAGGAAAGCCTTCAAGATGTTCCTTTGGCTATATCCGCTTTCGATTCTGATGAGATTAGCCGTAAAGGCATTGATAGTTTTGACGATGTTGCAAAAAACACAGCGGGTTTAGTGTTCGACCAAGGTATCACTTCACAAGATACCAGAGTTGTGATTCGAGGGCTTTCTCCAACGCGAGGAAGACAAAACATTGCTTTCCTTCAAGACAATATAGATATTTCAAGTGAAGCAATAAGTACCGCTGGTGGAAGCTTACTTGTTAACCCAAAATATCTAGACTTTGAAAGAATCGAAGTAATAAAAGGACCACAAAGTGCTCTTTATGGTCGAGCTGCTTTTAATGGTGCTGTAAATTATGTCACCAAAGATCCTGGCGATTTTTGGGAATATGAAATCAAGACAGATAGCAGCACGGCTGCGGGTTCAAATAATGATGAGCACTCAATAACCATAGCTGGCGGCGGGCCAATTACAGACTCATTTGGCATTAGAGGTTCTGCAACTTATTGGGATGAGGATGGTTATTACAATAATCCTTTTACTGCCGATGAAAATCTCGGTGGTGGGGACGGATTTGGAGTTTCCCTGAAAGGTAAATGGAGCCCCAGTGATATTTTAACGGTTCGTGGACGCATCGGATATTCGGATGACCAATACGAGCAACGTCCGGCAGCATTTCTTCCGTATAATACTCTCAGTTTTTTCCCTGAAGAAGCGATCACTTACCAATGGGTTAATAAAGAATTCCTTGGTGGCGATCCTCAAGACTTTCTAAATTACAATTATGAAATATGCGGGGATGCTTTTGCACCGGGAGGCGCGCCAACGAGCACACCTAATGCGATAACTTCAGCTTCTGACTGTGCGTCAAAACTGAACCCAGGATCATCTTTTTTTGATCCGGATGACCCTCTAGATCCAAATGACTCATATATTGTTCGTGGAGGCAACACAAGGGTTAAAGGAGCGCTATTTACTGCTCCGGTTGCTTCTTTCGGCGGGAGAGTTCCGGATTCAGATGAGCTTAATGTTGCATTAAGCCCAGATCCTGCAACCTTCGACCCAAATGGGATTAATTTACCCCAAGATTACCCGGGAACCGGAATCGAGGTATTGCGAGCAACCTTTGATCTTAGTTGGGACACCTTAGGCGGGAACATTTCTATGTGGGCAGGTTATACGGATGCTAAACAAGATGTTCTTATTGACTTCGACAAATTTGCCGCGGGCCCAGATAGTGTTCATGCTGCGCTCTTCCAAAGTGAAACTGGGCCAGGTCCAGATGGCGTCCTAGGAACTATCGATGACATACCTTGCTCACTCTCTGGAGGAGATTGCTCCTGGGGAACGCAACAAATTGATTTCACCACTGACACCACTCAAGAAAATTTTGAGGTTCGTTATTCCTCAGAAAACGAGGGAATGTTTAATTACACGGTCGGGGCTTTGTATTGGCATGAACTGACAGAGCAACTAGAATATAGTACTACGGCTAGATCATCAGGTGGTCTTTTCCCTTTTGCTGGCGGGGCTTACCCCAATGCAGCAGGCGGGACTAGAACCAATTGCTACTCTCCCGACGCAGGGCCAATTGCAGGCGTTGGTATGCAAACCTATATGTCAGATTGGGCACATCTTAAAGGCGAATTTGATGACTTTGCTGTTGGCGGAATAGGAACTAATAATGGTGTAAGTATCCCAGATGGTAATAACTTACTTTGCCCACCAACCAGCTCGGACATTCTGCAATACCTCGATGATCGAGCCATTATTCAGCCTCGCCTAAAAAGCGCCGAGACAGACCATTGGTCTGTTTATGCAATGCTTGATTTTGAACTAACAGATACCTTGACCTTTGCATTTGAAGGCCGCTACACAAACGAACTTGAGCAGCAAATTCAACCAATTCTTGATCCAAGTGATCCAGAATATAATGTTCGTCAAAGTCCCTCATCTATTCAACCAAATTGCGGTTATTCAAACGACTCACCTTTACCGCCAGATCCGGATGATCCAAATTCAGCCTTATCCCCAATTTGTGGACCAACCATCCCTGCATATACCCCCATTTCTGGGCCTTGGATTTCGCCTTCAACACTTGGAATGATGGTTTCGACAAGAACTGACTTCTTCACTCCTCGAGCAACCTTAGAATGGCGCCCAGCCGATCAACAAATGTATTACCTTTCATATGCCGTTGGTAAAAAACCGGGGGGTTTCAGCCGGCTTACTTCAGGATCGGGGGGGTTCAACGCAGATGAATCTCTTTTCACTGAAGAAAAACTTAAAGTGTATGAACTCGGAACAAAAGTGACATTATTTGATAATCGTCTACAAATAAACTCAGCTTTATTTCTGCAGGATTTCACTGATAAACAGGTCGGTACTACTGTAATTAACTTCACTACGGGGCTATCAACTGCCGCAATAGAAAATGCTGGTAAAGCAGAAATCAAGGGACTGGAACTGGACCTGAACTGGGCAGCAACTGATAGATTAGATCTTGGGTTGTCTTATTCCTACTTAGATGGTGTCTTTAAAGACTTTGTAATCGAGTCCAGTAGTTCAAATGATTTGGTAAGGAATTCGAGCAGAGTCTACCTATCAGATGATCCGATTATTGGTCAGGGGGATTACCGGATTGGGGATTCATGCTTTGATATTTTTGCTCGTTCAGCTGTAGATAGCGGCGGTGACCCAACGGTGCAGTTACTCTGCAATATTGACTTGTCAGGCAACCAACTAGAAGACTTGCCTAAACATTCACTTAATTTAAATGCGATGTACCGTGCACCGTTCCTAGATACTGGGCTCGAATGGTATGCATCTGGTGAATTTGTTTATCAAGATGAGCGCTATCTGGAACAATCAAATGATCAATTCGTTGATGAATATCATTTTGTTGATGCGCGTTTAGGTCTAGCTGCCGACAACTGGGAAGCAATTCTTTATGTGAACAACTTATTTGACGATGACACTGTGCGTTCAGCGCAAACGGGACCGGGTATTGCAACTGGAAATTTTATTACTGGACCACCTATAGTTCGTAATCAAGTAATTGCCTACCCGGCACCCCCAAGAGTTTACGGCTTAAGATTTAGTTTTTTCTTTGGTGAATAAAACATAAAGATTATTTAGTTGAATTTTTCAGAACAAGCCTTAATGAACTCAGGGCATCAGTAGATTGCTGCAAAGTTTCAAATTCGATATTTTTTGCAACTGTATCTAGAAATTGAAACGGATCGATATCTGATCCTTTTAACTGATCAACCTGCTTCAGTAATCGTTCACATTCTGCCAGAAGCTCTCGAAGCTTCGCGCCTGCTAAAGTGCCCGGGTGATTCGAACATGCGGTCATTAAGATAACCTCGTTTTATTCGCCTGCCCTGTAGGGAAATTTTATATATAAACTTTGGACTGCTTGTTCAACTCTTAAACGAAGATTCTCAGCTTGATCACCATAAATTCGATCAACTAATGTTCCTTCCCAAATTAATTGATCCCGCCCTACTTCAACAATATCTATGGTTAATGTACCTTCAGTGTATTGGGTAATTTGGGTCTCATAACCTGCATACCCCCCCCAAGTTCCGTAGGGTCTATACCCATAGTAACCCCCGTAAGCAGGTGTCGATGTGGATTTAATTTTTTCTTTTGTTTCTACATAAAAGTTAATTAATAAATTGGGATTATCCTCAACCTGTTTATAGCCACGTGAATTCATTTCCCTTGTTACAGCAGTTTTCAAAAATTGACTCAGTAAAGAAGTATATTCGGCTCGGTCAGTGCCCAATTTTTCTTGGAAGGCAAAAGTAGTAAATGAACTGAAAACTGCTTCAGGATCTTCATTTGAGTACACGCGTGGTGGAGAAGAGCAGGAAGCCAAAAGCAAAAAAAATAGGGTGGCTATTACTCCAAGACAAAAAGATTTCAAACTCATTAATTTCTCCATTGATGCCACAGGCATATGTTTTTGACGCAAATAACCCAAAAAAGTTCATTATATAGCCCTAACTTCCTCCCAATCTCAATAAATCAAAAAACTCACGACGAGTTTTTGGCCCATAAGTCATATACGTTGGGTCCTCTCTACCCACATATTGTCTCCGAGCCTGCTCCATTGGATCTGCATTTAAATACCGTTGAACTTCTTGTGAATCAATCTTGTATGACTTAATTGCATTAAGTCCAAATACTTTTGCTCGAATCTCTGGGGTGATCACTGGATATCCATATTTTTCTTGGAACTCTTCTGAAATCTGAAAATTTCTAAAGGCCTGAATCTGATCTTGTGGAGAGCCATACCAAATACAATCTGTTCCCCACACAACATTATCCTCACCAATATATTTTAAGAGCTTTCCAATCGCATGGGCAGCCTGATCTGGTTCTCGCATCAAATAACGCCAAGTACTCCCTAATTCAGCATAAACATTGCTTCCATTGCCTAAATTATTGTCAAGAACGGTTTGAACCAGCGAATCTATCCCAAAAAGATTGTCTTCGGGTTTGCCCCTAGGCACAAAAGGACCTTCAACTAAACCTGGATCAAAACCAGCATGATAGATCATAAAATCAATATCTTTATTCCTTTTAGCTGCTGGGCCAACATCCTTGCAACTTCCATAGTTATAATTCTTTTTACTCATCATTCCTCCGGCTGGAAGAGGTAATCCCTTGTGGCAACAGATTACCTTTACACCTGATTTTCGCGCAGCCTCAATGAGCGAGGCGCCGTGATTATCATCATCTAGCCACCAGCCTGTTTGGGCACCAACACTTGCTTGGGTATAAGTTTTCCAAGCAGATATCTGCCACTGATCCACAAGTTCTTGCATCCGAGAAATATCACCATCAAGATTAGGTATTACTCTTCCATGCAATAGCAGGCGTTGGTTGCCGTCCAATGCGTCAACCAATTCTCTTGTCGCCGCAGCTTCATCTGTGGTTAAGGGCATGTCTTCTAAAGTTGATGGCGTAAAAGTTAAAACAGCTATGTCAGTGTCACTATCAAGAAACATTTCTTTAACAAATGCCTGACCGGTGTAGCATAGTAAGTGTCCTAATTCTGAATCAGGATCCATGTATTCACATTGGCCTTGAGGCATAAACTTTAAACCAGCCATCAATCCGCGATTTGGAGCTCGCCAGCGTTCAAGTGGGTTGACATGATGACCTTGGATATCAAAAATGAACTCTTCGCCTGCAACAAATGTCTCGGCCACATCAGAATCTAAATCTGCATCAGCCGATACATTATAAAAACCACCATTTTTACCAAATGAAGCATGCACTTCATTAAATGCGAGCAAGGTTGAAGCAACCCCACAAGCCGAGGTCATAAATTCTCGGCGACTAACATTCTTAAAACGCGCGTGCTTACTTGCCTTTTGTAAAGCATGGCTGTTAGCAGCAAGATTATGCTTTGCCAAAGGCTGTGGTATGAATTCACCGTTTGTAGCGGTATCAATTTTAATTGGCAACCGAGTTCCATCAGGGTCATTGTTAAATCGCATTGTTAGACCTCTTATCGATAATCATATTTCAAACAAATCTTAAGCCCAATATCTATATGGATGAATAATAAGGTGAAATTATCTGATGAAGTTTTTTTAATGCTTATAAAGCCATGTAGCGAGCACTATCAGTTAAGATTAAAATAAAATAATTATTAGTTAAGTGATAAAAAATGCTCCTTTCATCAAAAATCTGGATAAATCATCTAATTATTAGCTTAGTGCTTTTAAGTTATGGGTCATTTGTTATAGCTGCAAATAATGAAATTGCTTTTGTTAATGTTGATGTTGTGCACCCTGAAAGCAATCAGATCGATCGATCTCAAACGGTTATTGTCTCTGGTAAGAAAATAAAAAAAATCGGTTCTGCAAAAAAATTTGATCTTGAGCCGCTTATAAAAATTATTGACGGTGATGGTTTATACCTGATGCCAGGTCTGGTTGAGATGCATGCGCATGTTCCTAAGGTGAGTCAAGGTCAAGAGTATCTTGAGGATATGTTATTTCTTTGGGTTGCCAATGGTATTACAACAATCCGTAACATGAGTGGTGAACCAGCGCATCTTCAAGTAAGGGCTAAACTTAATAACCAAGAAATTCTGGGGCCTAGGATGTTTACAGCAGGGCCTCCATTTCAAGGCAAAAAGATCAAAACTGCTGAGGAAGCAAAAACAATTGTAAAAAAACAAGCTTCAGCAGGTTACGATTTTCTAAAAGTGCATATGGGCTTACCCTTAATTACTTATGATGGTGTTGTTTCCGGATCATCAGAAGTAGGTATTGCTTTTGCAGGACATGTTTCCAACGATATTGGTTTATGGCGAGCCTTAGAAGCTGGCCAGAAATCAATCGATCATCTTGATTCTTACCTGCCAGCTATCGTAGCTGAAAATTCGGATATCAGCAGGGTCAAAGATAGTCTGCTTGGAATGCCTTACACCCCTTTTGTTGACCCAAAAAAAATTAGACTGGTTGCAGAAGCCACAGCCAAAGCAGGCACATGGAATGCACCTACACTGACTCTCGCAAAAAACTTTATTACACCTTTTGATGAATCAAGCGTTTTGCTGGGTAGTCAATACATGCCTCCAAAAATGATCCGAGGTTGGGCTAATATTGCAAAAGGCTTTCAAAAGACTATTACTGATCCGCTAATGGCCGAAGAATTCCTTAACTATCGAATGCAACTGGTTAAAGCCTTACAGGATGCTGGGGCAGGTCTTCTGCTTGGTTCCGATGCCCCTCAGGTAATGAATATTCCGGGCTTCTCAACACATAATGAATTGGCACTAATGGTAGAAAGTGGATTATCGCCTGCAGAAGCATTAACTGCGGGCACAGTTAATGCTGCAATTTACTTTGATGAAGAGGAAACATTTGGGCGAATCGAAGAAAATCTTAGTGCAGACTTCTTAATCGTTAGGGGCAATCCACTAAACAATATTTCGACTTTGAAAAAACCTGTCGGAGTAATGTTACAAGGCCGCTGGCTGCCATCTGAAGAAATTAATAAAAAATTAGAAAAGATTGCTCTGAAATATTTGGAATAAGATTGGAAACACAAAATAAACGGTTATTATCCTCACGCTACACAATAATGTATCGATGGGTAATACCAACTTTTTTATCAATTGCGGCAATTGCGCTTATTTGGAATGCTGCAGATACAGATGGTCAAGAAACTACTAGCGTTGTTTTGGCTGTTTTAGAGGCTTCAGGATGCGTAATACTGGCTCGCTGGTTAGATCGTGCAAAGACATTATGGATAGATGATGATTACCTTTATATTTCTAACCACCGACGCGAAGCTCGAATACCAATAACAAATATCAAAAGCGTGACTTCAACAATCTGGCTAAAACCAAATCGCGTATTAATAAGGTTCAAGGAAACAACTATCTTTGGAGAATGGATAGTTTTTTTTCCGCCAAACAAAGAATTGACTAAATTTAAGCCACACCCAATCGCAGAAGAGCTGAAAAAAATTTCAGCTCTTCCTTAAAAAAATCAATCAACGGAAATATCTTTATAGAATTCATGACTGTGGGCAGGGTCTAAATGTTGCACTAACTCCCTAGTACGTTCGGCCATGTGATTTTTGGAAAAATCCATCCGATCATCAACATTTTCCCAAAATTCAATAATAATGAATTCTGTACCCTGAGGGCCATGCGGTGGCTCAGGGTGGGCAGCCAGTTCTTCTGGGGTATAAAACCTGTGAACTGCCTCAACCATTTTTCCAGTCTCAGCCTGATATATTTTACGCCCGTGATAACCTTTTGCCGTTTTCAAAAAAGATTCATTATCTCGATAAAAATTCGCGACATCTTCTTCATGGCCATGCTTCGCGGTTACGTAAACGATAAAGTGTTCCATCTATTAAATCTCCCAGATTAATCTTTAAAAAATTGCCGGTTAGTTTGACCGACGACCAAAACCGAATGCTACCAGCATTAGTGCAAAATTAAGAATCCCCATCATCGTAAAGGGTGCAGTACGGCCAATATTATCGAAAACAATCCCGCCTACATAGGTACAAAAAAGTATGCCCACTCCACCCATCAATCCAAATACTCCGATGATTGCACCGCGCTTCTCCACTGGAGCCTCTTCACCCATCAATGCACCTGAGGCAACCAAAACACTCACTTCTCCAATGCCCAAAAGAATTGCTACGGGTATCATTGCAGGGCCTAGGGGATTTTCTATAAATCCTGTTGCTGAATAACCAATTGCTGCGAGAGCAAATGCAATGCCAAGACCAATCATCCGATCGAATCGATCCACGATTACGCCAATAAAATAAGACCACAATAATGCCGCCCCTTGGACGAGACCAAAAATCATACCGGCGCGACCAAGGCTTTGTCCTGTAGATAAATCACTTTCAATACCAAACTGAACGATCCAAAGCGATAAGAAAGCAGATATCACTACAAGATCCCCTCGACCAATAAATGCAGAGCCATAAGCTACAGCTAATCGAGGGTTCTGCCTTGCAGCTCTAATGCCATCAGTAACTTGGCGAAAAATGTCTGGTTGATGAAATTCTGGCTTAATCCATCCACGCATTCCAAGCCAAACAAAAAAAGCTGCAAAAATACCAAAACCAGATATAGTCCAAAATGAATAGCGTCCTGCAGCAATTGCATCTGCGCCTTGGCTCATATACCAACTAGGTGCTTTAGCTAGCAATAAGGCCATTATCATCACACCTAATCCAGTAAAAATACTGTTAATAGCGACCCATTTACCGCGCGATATTTCCTGACAAGAATCATGAATCGAAACACTTAACATGACTGGAGCACAACAGGCGCCTACCGCAAAAAATATTCTAAAAAGCATTAATTGCGATTCCGATTGAGCTAACGGATATATAAAATAACCAATTGAAATCAAGATCAAACCAAGTGTAAAAACGGGTTTTCTTCCAATACGATCTGACAGAGCACCCCAAAAACCAATTAATATAATCGCAACTATTTCATTGATTGCAGAAAGAGTTCCTGTCAGAGTTCCTTGCCTTTCAACTGGAATATTTAAGTGCTCAGTTAAAATATAAGGCTGTGCCAGCCCCATAAAGTTAATTATTGCGATGGTGCTAAATGCAGCAAAATTGATTGTTAGAATATTGGTCGTGCTCAAGCCAGGCCTAAACCAGAGCGAGCCGAAATTCAAGCCTTTGGGATCTGAAGTAAATAAGGGCATATAAAACACCAAAAAAATTAACTATTATTTTTTAACTATTATCTTAAATTATTGAGTCATCATAACCTGAATTGATCATTGTGAGAAACTCATAAAATCAATTGAAGGTAGATTTTTATCCGGGCTGCGGTGTAAAGATTTTAACTAACAATAAATTGAACTAATTAGCTTAGAATTCAATCTAATAGTATTGGAGAGAAGTCATGATGAGTCGTTTTTATGTGTTCATTGTTCTTTGTTGCTGCTTAAGTCCAGTCTGGGCAGATGAAGAACCAACTGTTCTGATCACCGGAGCAAATCGTGGGATTGGCCTAGAAATTGCCCGTATCTATGCAGATCGAAATTGGAATGTGATTGCAACAGCAAGAAAACCTGAGGCAGCTAAGGACCTGGAAATAATCCAAACTGATCATCCTAAACTTAGAATTGTGCAACTTGATGTAACTGATCACATTCGTATTGAAGAACTGGCAATGGAGCTTTCAAATCAGCCGATAGATATTTTAATAAACAATGCGGCAATTTCTGGGGGCCACGAAAATGCAAAATTTGGCGAAATGAACTTTGATGTTTATTCGCAAGTTCATTTGGTTAATGTTGTAGGACCAACAAAAATGGCAGAAGCTTTTCTTCCAAATATTAAATTAAGTACACAAAAAAAGATTATAAATATTACTAGCGGTCAAGGATCTATTGAAAAAACTTGGGGGTGCTGTACTTTTTATCGCAGCAGTAAAGCAGCACTTAACATGATGATGAAAAATATTTCTATTGAATTAAAGAAAAAAGGCATCACTGTTGGGCTAATTTCTCCGGGGTTTGTTAAAACTGGCTTCACTCCAGGGCTCGATCTACCAATGATGATTACTGCTTATGAAAGCGCCAGTAAAGTGATAGCCGTAATTGATGACTACGGTCTGGATGACACAGGAACATTCCTAGGTAAGGACGGCCAAACGTGGCCTTGGTAATACAATCTGAAAACTCGTGAGATAGCCATATTAGCCTGCTAAATATGGAGCTAAATCAGCAAAATACATAGCCAGCCTTAGTGGTAAAGGGTTTATTGAAATAATATCTAAGAAATTCCTATTAAGTTGGTGTCCTCTGAGTATCCACATGTTGGCCAGAAGAAGAGCATACCTGTCAACAAATGGCTGCAATGTGCAATCTTTAGACTACAAATCTGAGTAGCTTCTGGTTTTTAGTTGCCTTTACTACTCAATACCACGCAAAACTTTCAGGGGGGAAGGGAAATGCGCTGGATTCTTAGCTTCGGTGGAATAGCCGCTTCAACAGTTTGGCTGGCATTTGCCAGTATCGTTATGCCCGTTAAAGGTTGGGCCCAACAAGTTGATGAAATTACTGTAACGGCACGGAAACGTGAGGAATCATTACAAGAAGTGCCAATTTCAATTGTCGCTTTTGGTGAAAAACAATTACGTGAAAGAAATATTGATAATCCTTATGACGTCGCCGCGTTTACTCCAAACTTTAATATGGCAAGAAATTTGGGGCGTCGTCTTGATCGGCCCATAATTCGCGGTATGTTTCCTCCTGGTCGTGGGCGAGCTAACGCATCATTCTTTGTTGATGATGTCTTTCTTCCGGGTGAGTTTGGAAGTATTGCCACTTCCAGTTTAGACAATATTGAACGAGTCGAAGTTTTGCGAGGCCCCCAAGCGGCTTTATTTGGTCGCGCTACATTCGCAGGTGCAGTTAACTATGTCACTCGAGATATTCGTGATGTATGGGAAAGTGAAATTAATGCGAGAGCAGGAAGCGACAGAGATTATAAATTTTCGGCGTGGACCAGTGGGCCATTAATTGAAGACAAGCTTAAAGTTTATGTCGGCGCTGGTATGGAAGGTTGGGACGGAGAATGGCGTAATGACCTAAGAGAAGGTCAAGCAAACGCTTCAAACGACCCGAACTCATCACTTAATTTCTTCAGCGGCCCTGGAGTTTGGCGGATCAACACACCTGACATAGCCAATGGTGACTTACCCTGTCCAGATGGATACCTCACTATTAATGGAGCTGCAGATGCAGGTTGCCCTCCCCAACGTGGTGATAACTCTAAGTTAGGCGGTGAAAGCCTTTGGAATGCAACCGTAAAATTCGAATTTACTCCCACAGATAATCTGGAACTTAATTTTAAATACGAAGTTGCTAAAACTGACGACGACCACTTTGCACAAGCTTACTTCAACCCAGTTTTCGATCCTGTCGATGGAATTCAACTTGCTCCTGGACTAAATTGCAATCCACCGGTTTATGATCCCACTCTATCTCAGCTTGTTCCTGGAGATGATCCTCGAACACCTGAAATAGAAACAGAACATCTACTTGAAGGCACGTATATCCCATCAACGGGTTATTACTGCGGTGAGCTTTCAATGAGTCAAGCCAGATTTCAAATTAATATCCCAAGCTTTGATGGGGTATCGACTTGTCCACCTGGTGTAGGCCCATCAGATTGTTATCAAGTTGAAAGGGATGGAAATGGCGATCCAATTCTACCACTTGTGATTATTCCTGATGAGAACGGCAATGCGATAGGCAATTATACATCTGCACCTGCGCCCTTCATCGGCGCTCAAACTAAAACAGAGCGCTTTTTGGCAGAGGCCATTTACACATTCAACGATTGGGAATTCACTGCCAGAGGAACCCTTGGGTACTATGATGAAGAAAACGTTCGTGATCTTGAGCGTAATTATTCACTTGGACCCGTGACCACAGGATTATTCGAGGGCTACTCATTTGACAGATCAGAAAATGAATCGTTCGAGTTTAAAGTATCTTCTCCTGCAGATAATCGTTTAAGAGCTTTGGCGGGTTACTACTACTATTACCAGGAAACAAAAGGTGTACAACGTCGCTTCAACAGTTTCAGTAATGGCTACGCGCCTGGTTTCTCGCGTGATGAAGAGGAGGAGAATTACGCTGTTTTTGGTAGCCTTGAATACGATTTAACAGAACAAATCTCCTTAACATTTGATGGACGTTATGCTGAAGACACTCTGGTTCAAAATACAAGCCCTGAGGTTTGTGATCTAACCGATTTCTGCGGCGTGGAAGAAACTTTTTACAGCTTCACTCCCAGATTTATTATTGATTACCATCCAAATGACGACCTCAATTTCTACTTCTCTGTAGCTCAAGGTAATAAACCTGGTGGCTTTAATGGAGAATGGTTTGATGACAACACATCTCCAGCGATCATCTTAGCTGCACTAGGTGTAGATTGCGATCCAGCCAATTCTCCAGATCTGACAACAGCAAGTTGGATAACTGGTGCTTGCGGAGATGCAATTGTAAAAGAAGAAAAATCCTGGAACTGGGAGTTAGGAGCGAAAACCGTTTTAATGGACGGACGACTTATAGCTAATAGCGCGATCTTTTACATTGACTGGACCAATCAAGGCATTAATAACAATCAGTGCGTGCCCAGAGAAGATATTCCAGCACCAAACGGTGATCCAAACGGTAATTGTGAAAACAATCTTGGTGTTATAAATGCCGGCGAATCTAGAATTTATGGCGCTGAACTGGAGCTTCAATTTGCAGCTACTGACAATCTCGATCTGGGTCTAGCGTATGGTATATCAGATACTAAACTTGAAGAATACTATGACGATGGTTTAGGCGGTTTCGATTGTAACTGGTGGGTTTTTGCTGAATCCAATGAACCACTGATTCAACGCCCACTCCCAGACTGCGAAACTCAGGGCGCTGGCAACGCAGCAGGCAAAAAATCAGAGCTTGTGCCTAGGCATCAAGCTAATATCTCCGCTGTTTATACACGTTCCATGTCTGCAGACAGAGAGTGGTTTGTAAAAAGTTATCTAAATTATGAATCCAAAAAATATGTCACCGTAGCCAACCTTGCCACAATAGGTGATGTTTATAATTTAAATGCTTCTGCAGGTATTCGAGGAGATAACTGGGAAATTTCAGTTTACGCCGACAATATACTTAATGATAAAACACCAACAATTGCATTTGATTTTCCACTTTTCGACAACAGCCAAATCCCGAGTGTTCCTGGAGCTCCTTTCTTTGGTGGATCAGTCACTGCTCAAGCCGGTTTAGTTACCCCTCAAGTAATCTTACTGACACCACGTCGAGGTACGAATTATGGGGTTAATCTGAACTACCAATTTGGCGGCTAATTCAAAATAGCGAAAAAGCATTAGCGCTAACCCTAGGTCTTTTTAGATCTGGGGTTAGCTATATGTAATAAAAAGTATTTTATTATTTACCTGCATTAGGAACCCAGCCGTAAGCAGTATTACTCGGATCAGCGCCCTGATCAGAGTAATCCATCTTCATTTTAGTAAGCGCATCTAAGGGAATTTTAGTTCGCTCAGCTTCCACATCTACTCCATAAATACGAGCAGCATTTAACCCAAAAATCAAACGGCGATCCTCATCAGTGATTGGAGCGTAGCCAAACTCATCCTGTAATTTTTTAGGTATTTGAAAACGCCTGAAAGCTTCAATTAACCACTGCGGCGAGCCCCACCAGATACAATCTGTCCCCCAAATGATGTGATCTGCGCCAAAACTCTTAATTAATTGCCCAAGAAGGTGGCCGCAAATATCAGGATGCGTAATAACCGAATAACCAAATACACCACCCAGCTCCATATACAAGTTAGTCATGTCGGGGTCTTGATCTCGAGCACGACATAAATCTGTTGTCCAAGGTATATAGCCATCAGCGCCAACACCAACAAAACTCGAAGGCATCTGCGCCATCATATGCTGCATACCCGAGTGGTAAATAATGAAATTCATGTCAGGAAATTGTTTTGCAATGACGGGCATATCGGTGGGCATAAAATAAGGTTCAATCTTTCCGGGTAACGCCAATCCCTTGTGAGTACAAATATTAATCTTACCTAAAGAACGAGCATGTTCGAGAATTGGCCATGAAATCTCTTCGTCGGTAAACATCCAAGGCGCTCCAGGGTTACCGGTGTAGAGCTTAAAGCCAGCAATTCCATACAACTCAGCCTGTCGTGTTGCCTCGTCCAGTGCATCCGGTCTAGTTGGGTCAACGATACCGTGGCTCATCATCCGCTGTGAATCAGCAGCCCGATTAATCAAATCTCTTGTGGCAACCATATCCTCAATAGTAATCATGTAATCTTGCGGTGCGCCAATTGCAGCACCCGATATCATTCCCATTACGGTGTCTGAATCAAAAAACATTTCCTTGAGAAAATTAGTTCTATGAAGATCGCCGGATTTTGGATCAACTCCCAAAAGAGTGGGGTTCATACCATATTTAGCAGTAAGTTTTCGGAAGGCAAGGGGTCCTGAAATTGAATCTTTTACATGATGAGTTTGAACATCAAAAATGAACTCTCCCTTAGGCCATCTTTCCTTATAAGCTTGAGGTTCTGAGGCCTCTTCAGCTCGAACATTAAATGTGGGGCCAAAAATATCATTGAAGGCAAGAAATGCTGTTGCCATACCACCGCTTGTTCGAAGAAATTCTCTTCGAGTCATGCCCAATTTCTTAGCATTTTGATCAGCCCTTTCCAAAATACGGGCCTCAACCTTTTTTTGACTTAAAGTCTGTGGCATTGGAGTAAATTCTTCATTGCCAACAATTTGGGTTGGAATAGGAGTTGCAACCCCAGAGATTGCATCCTTAAAATTCTTTTTAATTAGCATTCAAAATATCCTCATTGAGAACTCAAATTAGGTTGTTATAGCTTAAAATAGACCATCCTTATAGAATAAATAGAAACTCTACACCATTAGGACAACTTTTTAAGCAAAATCTGTTTGGCGCCAAAAAATAAAATAAACGTATGGAAGAGTTAAGTAATAACAAATGCTTTGATGGAGAACAGCTTAGATTCTCTCATAAGTCTTCGACGGTTAATTGTGAAATGCAATTTTCTGTTTTTTTACCTCCGCAGGCAAAAGAATCTTCAGTGCCTGTTCTTTTCTGGCTCTCAGGATTAACTTGCACGGATGAAAATTTTGTATTTAAAGCGGGCGCTCAAAAATATGCAAGCAAATACGGGATAGCTATTATTGCTCCAGATACGAGCCCACGTGGAAAAGGTATACCAGATGATGTTGAAGGCGCATATGATTTCGGTTTAGGGGCTGGATTCTACTTAAATGCAACTGAGTATCCATGGAACTTAAACTATCAGATGCATGACTATATTAATAATGAGCTAACCAAATTAATTGAAAAGGAATTCCCAGTTAACTTAGATCGATGCGGAATTTTTGGGCATTCAATGGGTGGCCATGGCGCATTATGTATAGGCCTTAAAAACCCCAAGCGCTTTAAAGCAATTTCTGCATTCGCGCCTATTTGTTCGCCAATAAACTGTTCTTGGGGGAAGAAAGCTTTCAAGAATTATTTAGGGGACGATGAGGATAATTGGAAAAATTATGATGCTTGCGAATTAGTTTTAGAGAATAAAGCAGTTCAACAACCGGTGCTTGTAGACCAAGGTAGCGATGATGAGTTTTTATCTACGCAGCTGAAGCCAGAATTACTTGAAAAAGCTTTTAACAAAGCGGAGCGATCACTTCAATTACGCATGCAGAATGGCTATGACCACAGTTATTTTTTTATTGCCAGCTTCATCCAAGATCATCTTCGGTTTCATAGAGACAACCTTTAAGGCATTCATATGTTTATTAATTTTTGGTATTGTGCGGCCCTTGGCAGAAATCTCACTGAAAAGCCTCTTCGAGTCAGAATGTTGGGTCAAGATTTCGCACTTTTCCGAGATTCTTCAGGAAAAGCTCATTGCCTGCATGATGTTTGTGTGCATAGAGGTGCTTCTCTTGCAGGAGGATTGGTTAAAGATAATTGCATTCAATGTCCTTACCACGGATGGCTTTATGATAATGAAGGAAACTGCAAACATATCCCCACGCTTGTAGAAACCGACGCAAAGATTCCTGCTCGAGCAAGCGTTGATAGTTATCCAGTAGAAGAGAAATACGGTTTAATTTTTGTTTTCCTTGGCGATATTCCTACTGAGGATCGCCCTCCAATGCTTGAGGTTAATGAATGGGATAAAGCAGGGTGGGATCAAACAATTCAAGAATGGGAACTAGATTATCCCTATTTACGAGCTGTTGAAAACGCAATGGATGTTTTTCATAACGATCTTGTGCACCCAGAATTTATGATTCCGGATGAATATCAAGGCTCCAGAAAAGTTGAGTTATTAAATTTTACCGAGACAGATTGGAGCACAACCTTTACGACAAAACTCCCGGGTAATGAGCTTGACGAAAACACCGGGATGACAACCATTCAAAGCAACCAAACATCTGAAGTCTCGACAGGCCATATCAGTGTCTCAAACTATTTTTCTTTCGTGCAAATCAGTAAAGAACATCGTTTGTGTTTGTATTTCTTTGCCACACCACTCGATCAAGGCCGAACAAGAGTCACACTTTTAACTACGCGAAACTTTATGCCAGGCAAAGATCAAGACATAAAAATGATGAAGGGAAATGAGCATATTCTGATGCAAGATGTTCAGGTGGTAAAAAGAATTCAATCTGGCATGGTTCCAGATACTAATGCAACTGAACTTCTGTTACCCGAAGATAGAGGGGTTATTGGCTACCGCAAGAGAACAAGAGATTGGACAAAACGTGGTTGGAAAATAGACACTGTTTCTCTAGCGGCTGATAACAGCAACCGAGTTTATGCGATACCGAGCCCCGCTAGAAGAACTAAGAGTAATTGGGTTACTCAGCCAATACCTTTAGTCCAAGCAATAAACTAAAAAATAAAAATTTATCAGAGAATTCATTCTTTATTCATATGAAAATTTTTGTAATCAATCTTCCTGATAGAACTGACCGACGAGAATATGCTGAATCACAGCTAAAAAACTATAATTACACTATTTATCCAGCTATTTCGGTAGAAAGCCAACCTGAAAAATATTTTAAGGGAATTAAAAAATTAAGCTTTCTTTTTGAAACTGGACGATTTTTAGTAAAGAGCGAAATAGCCTGCTATGCAAGTCATCTTAAAGTATGGAAGAAGTGTGTAGCTTTAGATGAATCAATCATCGTACTTGAAGATGATTTTTATAAGACTAAACACTTTGACAAAGCAATCAACTACATTAAAGGACATATCAACCATCTAGGCTTTATTCGATTGGAACCCCCTGATAATCAAACAATTCAATCCCCTCCATTACAAATAGGAGAATTCAGCTTACATCGACTACGCCGGACACCTTTCCTATCTACGGCATATGCTATTTCACCTCAAACTGCGAGATCATTTGTCAAACATAGCGAGTATTTTTCTGCCCCCGTTGATCATATGGTTAGAAAAACTTGGGTACATCAGAAACCGCTTTTTCTATTAAAGCCCGCTGCAGCAGAGCCATCCAAAAAATTTGGAACCTCCATACAAGGAAGGGAAAAAAGTTTTCTAAGGCACTTGCTGGTAATTCCTCGGTTTATTTATAGAAATTTCTGCAATCAATATGCATTATTCTTTGATCGTCATTTTGAAAAAGTTGAAGAAAATTAATTAAATAATATGATCGAATCTAATATTAATATTGTCCATTTAATTGAAAAATCCGTTCCGCCGTCTCTAGGATCGGGTGGTTCAAATCGAATGGTTGATTGGTTAGCTAAAGCACAATTTGACGCTGGTAATAATGTTTTAATATTAAGTCCATCTGGAATTTCGACAGCTTACTTTAATCATATTGAAGTACCAACAGGAATTACTTCTAAAGAATTGCTTAAAAAAATTCCATCAAAAACAGATATTGTTCATCACCATGGTGGTTTTGATAATCATCTAAAAATTATTGCAAAAAATGGCCTACCAATTATTGAAACTGTGCATGGAAATAAAAAAATACAACATGATCGAGTTAATCGAGTTTATCTCTCCCAGCGGCATATGGAACTTCATAAGGGAAATATTTTCGTTTATAACGGGATACCATTAAATGAATATCAAGCCACATCAAATAAAAGTGAATACCTGTTATTTCTAGCCAAAGTCAGTCGAAGTAAAAAAGGTGTAGGTGATGCTATTCAGATTGCCAGATCAAAAAGCGAGAATCTGATTATCGCTGGAGGAAGAAAATTCAAGCATCCTCATACTTGGCTACCCTTATCAAATAAAATTAAGACGGTTGGTAGAGTGGAAGGGGAAAGAAAGAAAACACTCCTTGCAAATGCTAAAGCTTTGCTTGTTCCCATCCGATGGGAAGAACCTTTTGGTCTAACGGTAGCAGAAGCTATGGCTTCTGGAACACCAGTAATAGCATCAAATCGAGGAGCGATGTCAGAAATTATTGCGCATGGAGAAACAGGATTGGTCTGTGATTCAATTGAAGTAATGAAATCCGCGATTGATCAAATCAAATCTATTAACCCTCTACACTGCAGAAAACGTGCTGAGAGCCTCTTTTCAATTGAAAAAACCCAAAAGAATTATCAAAAACTTTACCAAAAATGTATTAAAGGAATAATTTGTTAAACATTTACTTTCCCTAGTTATATCCCAAATTAAATTTTTCATCAGTATGTATCTTCGTGTGGCATGATATGCGCGAGAAGCCACTGCTCTTTCAAAACCAGCACTCAAAAACTTATGGATAGAAACACTAAATTACTTCTTGCTCTGCTATTCACTGGCACTCTAATGGGAGCAATAGATCTTGCAATTATTGGGCCTGCTCTCCCAGTGATCCAAAACGAATTCAATATGCAGCAACGGGAGCTTTCAGCCTTACTTAACTTTTATACACTTTTGCAGATGATTGGTGCACTGGTTCTGGCCAAGCTTGCTGATCGTTATGGGCCTCGATTAATTTATATTATCAGTATTTCACTTTTCGCCACTGGCTCGCTCATTATGATCATGGCCGATGTAACGTGGATGTTGTACTTAGGTAGAGCAGTGCAAGGTTTTGGGGTTGGCGGAATCTTGCCGGCTGCTGCCGCTACTATTGGCGCAAAACTACCAGCTAATGAACGCGGACAAGCGCTTGGTATTCTTGGCATGGTTTGGGGAGTGGCATTCTTTTTAGGTCCCATACTTGGCGGTATTTTGCTGAGATTTTCTTGGCAATGGCTTTTTGCAATCAATCTCCCCATAAGCTTAATATTGATAATCGGCGCAATAAAAATGCTTCCCGCAGATAGTCAACGCAGAATAATGCCTTTTGATATAAAAGGTTTATGTGTACTTATTTTTACCATGTCTGCTCTTGTCTTAGGTATAACAAATATTGAAACAAATGCACTACTAGAAAGCCTCTTAAGCTTGAAAGTCACCGGATGCTTCTTACTAATGTTAGCCCTAATTCCCTTTTTTTGGCGTATAGAAAAAAAAGCCATCGATCCTATCGTTAAGCCAGATCTTTTTTCTTCTTCACAAGTCTCCAAGAGTTGCATAATTTCAGTTGGGGTAAGCGCCATTCAGAGTGGCAGTATTTTTCTACCTGCTCTGTTAGTACTTGCGTTGAATGTAACACCAGCAGATTCTTCCTTTCTCTTATTACCTGGAGTTGTTGCTGCAACTATCGCAGCGCCAATTTTTGGAAGAATGATCAATATAGTGGGTACTCGATTTATTCTCTTAATTGGTCAAATTCTGGTTCTAGGGGCTTTATCCATTTATTCATTCACAGATATGACAATGGGTAGTTTTATTTTCGCTAGCATAATCTCAGGCATTGGTTCTTCTGCGCTTGTCGGTGCCCCATTGCGTTATATCATGCTTACAGAAACTGGTTCTGATGACCGAGCATCGGCACAAGGGTTATTAAGTGTAGCCTCTTCAACCGGTCGATTACTAGGAGCTGCAATAGTTGGTGCAGTTGCAACCTCTCAAGGTGGTGGAGAATTTGGATATCAGTCTGCATTTAGCGGTATGGTAATTTTAGCAGTAATAATAATATTAGTAATAATGACATTAAATTCCAAAAGAAAAGAAAAAATCTCGGCAGAAGGATAATCTTAAAGAACTAGATTCCTCTTAGCGCTGTTTGCCGGCAAAGGAAATGCTCCCCTAATTATTTCTAATTGCTGGCCAATGGCCAACAACTTTCTATCCGATCCTATAGGGCCATCAATACTTAATCCAACGGGCAAGCCATCTTTAGTTAGGCCTGCTGGAATCACAAGACTTGGAATACCAGCAGCACTTTGATGAACAGTGTTGTTAATAACTGCGCTGAAGCCACCTTTTATTCGCTCGCCATTAACATAGACATCAGAGAAATCATCTGCGGTATTGTTTGGTAATTCAGGCGCTGGGAAAGGTGTGGTGGGATAAATCATTGCAATAACATCTTGCTCAATAAAATATTCATGCAATATCTTCTGGAGCTGAGGACGATATTCATCCATAGCTTGGCGATATTTAGGTTCAAGCGCTTTGAGGTCAACCGCATTTGGGTTAAATCGTTCACGAACTGTCGTTGAAGCAATCTGATCAACAATATCCTCGATACTTCGATCGGTTCCCCTATTTTTTAAGTAACCAGGTAATTCAAGAGGGGTCTCGTATGCTGAGATTGTCCAAGCAGTTTTTGCAGTAAGTGTAACAATCTCAGGTACATCCACCTCTACAATTATTGCTCCAGCATCTAGCATCTTTGCCACTAAATCGTTAATCACTTTTATAACTTCGTCATCCATCAAACGATAAAATTCGCCTTTTGGGAGACCAAGCCTAATTCCTCGAATGCTTGAAGGTTGTAAAATTTCAGCTAGCTGGCCTGAATACTGATTGGATAGAACCTGATCCAGAAGCGCAAGATCAGCAATAGAATTTGCCATGATGCCAACAGCATCTCGAGTAGGTGATGAAGGCATTACGCCTCCAAATGGATAACGTTGAAACGAAGGTCTTAAGCCTGAAATTCCAGAAAAAGAACACGGCCCTCGAACGGAACCGTTGGTGTCGGTTCCTAGTGCACCTGGCAACATTCGAGCAGCAACAGCTGCTGCGGAACCACTGCTGCTTCCGCCTGGAATGCATTTTATGTTCCAGGGGTTTTTTACTCCTCCGAAATGCTCATTAAAACTTGTCCCTCCCACAGCCAGTTCATAAAGGTTTGCTTTGCCGGCAATAAGTGCTCCGGCATCCACTAAGCGCTGCACAACAGGTGCATTGAGCAATGGCTGATCATTTTCAAGCGCTGGAGTTCCAACACTGGTTGGCAAATCGCATGTATCAATATTGTCTTTGATTAATAAAGGAACGCCATGCAAGGGTCTAAGCGTATGATTAGGGTTAGATAATTTATATTGGTCTGATGCCCTTGCCGCCGCAATAAGTGATTCAGCATCCTGAGTAATAATCGCTCCTAAATGGGAGAAATCACGGCAACGTTCTAGGATATCCTCTGCAACGGCAACAGCTGTAGTCCTCCCATCTGCAATAGCGCTCGCAATATCAGAAATTGTGAAAGGAATTTTGTCGCTCATTATTCTAATACCTATGAGACATATTCATGTGTTGAACAAATAAAAATCTAGGCCAAATTAAATCACAAAAAAAATATAATAAACCTATCAGATCCCTCAATGGTAGAAAAATGAAGAGAATATTAACCACACACGTCGGAAGCCTGCCCCGATCGGAAAAATTATTAAGCTTACTGCAGGTTAAAAATTACGAAAATACGTCTGATAAAATTGAGCTTGAAAAAGAACTAGCCAATGCTGTTAACAATATCGTTGCAAAACAAGTGGAAGTAGGGATTGATTTTGTAAGTGACGGTGAGCTCAGCAAGCCAAGTTATGCAACTTATATCACTGATCGTCTCACTGGCTTCAGTGGAGAATGGAAAGGCCACGTTGCTCAGGATCTTCGAGATTATCGGGAATTTGCCAAACACCTTGTTGAAATTGGTGAAGTAGTCCCCCGCGCATCAGGAGCATGTTGCCAAAGTGAAATTTCTCCTCGAGATATGGACCAATTAAATCGAGATATTGATAATTTCCGCAAAGCTATAATAAATAATAAGCCAAATGGTCAATTTCTGAATGCTGCGTCTCCTGGTGTTATTGCTGTTTTCCAAAAAAACGAATACTACAAAAATGAAACTGCATATATTGAAGCGATTGCCAATGCAATGCGGCCTGAATATGAGGCAATTGTTAATGCTGGATTCTCACTTCAGCTTGACTGCCCAGACCTCGCGATGGGGAGACATTTAGCATTTGCTGACATAACAGATAATGACTTTCTTAAGATAGTTAAACGAAATATTGATGCCTTAAACGAAGCCACTAAAACGATTGATCCAGAGAAGATGCGAATGCATTTGTGCTGGGGCAATTACCCGGGACCCCATCATCATGATATTCCACTAAAGAAGATTCTTTCCGAAATTCTGCGTGCTAAACCTAAATATTTATTATTGGAAGGCGCAAATCCGAGACATGCTCACGAATATGAATGCTTTCATGACACTAAATTACCGGAAGATAAAGTTCTTGTGCCGGGTGTCATTGATTCCACCTCTAATTATATAGAGCACCCTGATCTTGTTGCACAGCGCATTTGCAACTATGCCAATATAGTAGGGCGTGATCGAGTAATGGCAGGAAGCGATTGCGGTTTTGCGACAATTAGTGAATATCCAACTGTTTACCCTGCACTCGCATGGGAGAAAATGAAATCTCTCGTGGAAGGCGCGCGAATTGCCAGCAAAAAACTTTGGTAATTAAAGCAAAAAATTTTAGATTTGAATAGAAAATTGATTGCATAAATATAAAAAAATGATTTATCTTTCGATAAATCATTTTCTGTTTCTTCCCGATTGCTCACGATCAGCTTCTAATCCAAATTGGCCATTTGGTTTGTAATTATCATGGTGTTCAAATAAATAAATTTTAGGCGGAAAATACGTAAAAGATGAAAACGAAATAATTAAAAGAACATAACCAATTGGTATGTATCTAGAAGCACTATAAGAATAATTTTCAGAAATAATCAATCGGCAACAAACTAACTGACTAATAATTGCACAAAGCAAAGCTAATACTGCTGTGGGGCCAACAGCTGCAAGCCCCCCCATGGATTCAACGATTAGGGTATAAATCACGTAAGTGGTGAAAACAAGGATGGGGCTGAGAATTAAAAGCACTAGCTTTGATAACCAAAAATTTGAGACATTTTGGCGCTTAAAATGAATAAATAAATACTGAATAAAGATGATAAACAAGGCCGGCCAGAAAGTCATTTTCATATGTTCCCATAGACTTTCATTAACAGGAGCAATCAAAGCAATGGGCTTCCAATAACCAGTCTGACGATAAACTTCGTGCATGGCGCCGCCAACAAAAACAATCCAGATAAAACTAATTACTTCCCATCTAATAAGTTCTTTCTTTAAAATTTCATTTTGCATAACCACTGACCCATCTGAAAAAATTTTCTTAAGTTAGGTACTATTGATTTTGGATATTAAGCACTGCGTCTAATCCACGTTTTATGTGATAGTCCATCCGGTCACCAAGAAAATCATTATGTGCCCGAATTTCATCGCCGATCTCAAGTGTTTGTGGCTTAGTCTGTGAAAAAACCGGCCAATCTGGTAAGCCATCGCGGTTCGGATTCCCAGTCTTAGCAAATTGCACCCAGTAACCGCTAATAAGTTTACTAATCTCCCAGTCGCGATCTGTAATTGTTTCTAAATCAGTCTCCTTATCTAGTGTTTGCATAACAAAAGCGATGTCATCAGTATGCGCTACTCCTGGCTGACGCTCCCTGCGATCCTCGGCTAGGTAAGAAAAATAAAATCGATAAACTGAAGGGTTAAAACGACTAATACTTTCAGCTAAATATTGAGAAGGACTTAGAGCAAGCAAATCTCCAAAAATTGCATCCTCGAGAGGCTCTCCTAAGAGCCCGGGGTAAAGACGTAATTTATCGGAGGTCGGTATCAACTTTGCAGCAGTTTCAGGAGAAAACCCGCCGCCAATAGCTCGACCTAAACTAGCCTCCCAGCTCACGCCACCTGTAATGTATGGAACTTGATGTTGTTTGCCATTAGCAAATAGCAATGCAGGTTGCGCGGGAACTACATCTCCATCCACGAGCGGCGTAAATCTGTCGCTGACTCGCAAACCTGCTAACAGTTCCTCAGTCGATAATAAGCGTAATGCACTCGCTAAATCATCAGTCTCTGGCAGATTAAGGTTCTTAACAAAACTTTCGCTCGCTTTTAAACCTGAGGGACGAAAACCCATTCGACGATCGACCGTTTGGTTGAGAGCCAATCCAACGGAAGAGCTTTGACTAATAGCACGGTGAAAAAGATCTTTAGCCCGTGGAGAAATCATCAATGTATTTACAAGTCCTGCGCCAGCAGATTCACCAAAAATAGTCACATTTTCAGGATCACCCCCAAAAGCTCCAATATTTCGTTTCACCCATTCAAGTGAAGCAATAGTGTCCAGCACGCCATAATTACCTTTCGGGTCCTCTGGGTGGCTGTCAAGAATGGCCTGATGAGCCATAAAGCCAAATAGCGCTAAACGATAATTTATCGTCACCAGCACAATGCCTTCTTTTGCTAATGCCGAACTGTTTAATCGGGCTAAATTGCCACTCCCTTGAGAATAACCGCCACCATGAATCCAAACCATAACAGGCATCTTGGTGTGCGGAGTTAGATCAGGGGTCCAAACATTCAACATCAAGCAGTCTTCATGAATGCGGCCTAATTTGAATCCTAAGGCTGAAGAATTTGGCTGAGCACAAAATGGCCCATAATCAAAGGCTTTTCTTATCCCCCGCCAGCTTTTGATGGGTTGCGGGGGGCGCCAACGTAATTCGCCAACTGGCGCAGCTGCGTAGGGGATTCCCTTAAATGAGGCAACATTGTCCTCCATCTCACCCTTTAACCAACCCGAATCAATCGCAACTTGCAGGTTAGATTGGAATGTTGTGCACGCAGAAAAAGTAAAAGCGGCAAAGAGTAAACAAAATACATCTATAAAAAACCGAAACTTTTTTATCAAATTGCTCACCTAGTTATACTTGCTCCCAATTTTGCAGCAAAGCACTGAAATCAGCATCAAACTCCCTAAAGGCATTCGGTGCGCCTTTCTCCAATAAAACACGGTTAAGTTCCGCGTAATCCTTCGGCCCACCTTCTTCAGGCCATTGTTTTGTTGCATCAATCACAATCTTGCTGCTCTTCCATTCTTTGGGGGCGCTTGGATCGGTAATAATGCCTGGTGCTTCCTTAATAATCTCGCTAGCCGTATATGGCTGCCAACGAGACCCAATCGTAAACCACATCTCCACTGGATCGAGTATGTTCATTTCCTTATCAACAACAACCACAACTTTAGAGATTGGAATTCGGCCGGCTATTTTACGCCCTGCCTCAAGTCCTTGGCCGGGTGCAGTTTTATCAATACTGATAAAAGATACGCCCTTCATGGTTTGTGGGTAATGAAATTCAACAAGATTGGGCACCATATTACGAAGCAATTTGTCGTATAAAGACTCCATAGGAGCTGTTATGTAACCACGCGTCATGCCGGTATAGCTATTCATAATCCAAGGATTCTTCCGATGGGTGATTGTATTAATCCGCATCGTAAAGACATTCTCTTTCTGGACGCCAAGATAACCAAACATTTCACCAAATGGACCTTCTGTAACAAGCTCATCCTGCACCAGAATTTCACCTTCAATTACCATCTCAGAATGAGCGGGAACCAACAAATCATTGGTCTCTGATTTAACAACCTCAAGAGCCTTACCTCGAAGGCCGCCGGCGATAGCAAGTTCATTCACTGGTTCTTCACGACGTCTAGCGAGCGGCGCGCCACTTACCATCCAAACAATAGGATCTTGGCCAACAACAATAGAAACCTTCGCGGTTTTCTCACCCCGTTCTCTGGCGGCCATCCAAGTTTTATAGCCGACATGGTTCGGAGAAGAATTAACACTCAAGGAACGTGGGCCAGTAATTTCACAACGATACGTACCGAAGTTGTGTCCTAACCGATCGTCATACGTAAAAACTGAGCCGGTGTTAATGTATCGACCAGCATCTGCAGGATTAGTTTTAATAAATGGAAAATCCAATAAATTAATATCATCGCCAGTAAGCGTAACTTCCTTGCAAGGCGCTTGATTACTGGCAATCTCAACCGGTGGTATCTCAGGGAAAGAATCGTTATTACTATCCAGCATTTTTGTCCAGTGTGCTTTGGCTTTTCGATAACTAACAAATCGATCCTCAGGAACAGGATCGATACCTGCAAGAATAGAATCGGTGTTTATATGCCCCTGAGTATTTGCAATTACTGGTCCGTCCATCCAAACACCATCAATTTTTATTTGTTCAAATAATAAAGCGGGCGCATTAAATAAACCAAAACGGTCGGCGGAACGAAACACCATGGCCGTTGAGTGATAGCGGTCCTGATCGATACGTGGAACACGAATAAGCAACCCATTAGCCTCAAGTGCAGCCATATAATCGCGAATGCTGTCGAATGGTGGCCTAGGTCCGGAAAGTTTGAGTTCATTCATTGTTGCTTTAACAGCATCAGAACCGCTATTGATATGATCGCCTGCAGCAACGCTTCCGGAAGCTAAAGATGAAAGCGCTGCAATGCTCGAACCAGTTATGGTTAAAAATTCCCGCCGCGAGGTTTTTGGTTTCGTCGATTTGGACGAATTGGACTTGAGAAATTTATTGGACATGTTGTAAAACCCCCTTGAGAAATTATTTCTTTAAGGGTTCAGTTTATGCTGCTATTAAAGTCAACGTAAAAACGTGACCAAGTCTGTCCAATTTTGGAGCTCTCCAGCAATTACAAAGGTGCTGGAGAGCTCCGATTAACTAAAACCGGCCCCTTATTCCTGCTGTAAATGAAATACCAGGCAATGGCGCATAAGCAGCAATGAAAGATGTGCTTTTGCGCGCCTCTTTATCCAGCAGATTATCGCCTCGGAGAAATAATTCCCACTGAGTTGAATCGGCGGAATCAAGCCGATAAAGGTAATTTGCCCCAACCAAAGTGTAATCATCGGTTTCAAACGAACTAATATCGTTTTGCTCCCCGTGATAAATAATGTCCACTCCGGCCTCCCAGTTTTCTTGGCCGAAAGAAAAATCAGCCCCTGCCCGCCAAGGTGGGATGCGAGGCAAATCTTGGCCCCCGCTTAACTCAGCCTCTACGAAATCCGCAAAAAGTTTGAGGTTATTATCAAAATTACCAAATTGTCTTAACGGAAAGCTTACAGATGCTTCTGCACCATAGAACTCAGCATCATCCTGACGATAAATGGCTACGGGTAGATCATCTATTTCAGCACCCGTCAAATCCTGATAGATATAGTCCTCAATATCGTAGTTATAGACCCACGCTTCCCATGTAACGCCTCCAGTCTCGCGCTGCAATCCAATTTCATAATTAACAGATACCTCTTTATCTGCTTCGGCTCTGTTTGCCAATATCCCTATTTCAAACTGACGTGTCGCGATATGTGCGCCATTTGAATATAACTCTTCGGCGTTGGGATTACGCTCAGTCCGCGATAAGTTGAAGATAAGTTTATCGTCCTTACCAACTGGAACACTAACGCCTGCTGAAAAGGAAAAGGCTTCTTCATCGTAGCCGCTAAAGTCGTCGTTGTCGTGCTCAAGCGACTCGACTCGAGCGCCAAACTGGAAAATGCCCCAGTCTGCCTCGCGTTCCTCAAACAAAAACAATCCCCATGCGTCGGTATCCGTAGCGACAATAAAGGCTTCTTCACCAACCGATTCCAGCTCCCGCTGATCTACCTGTAAGCCAGCGGCGCCTCTAAAACCTCCAATAAGTGCATGTTGAACTTCCACCCGAGCTTGCAACTGATCATTGTCAAAAGTCGTAGCAATTTCACCGGATGGTTCAATTTCATTGTGCTGATAATCATTCACCCCCAAAACAAACTTACCTGTTTCGATAAAACTGTCTTCAAAAGTAAGCTCGCCCCTCAAATCGAAGCGGGTTTGCTTCATATCCAGGAATGGCCCTTCAAAAAGAACGGGCTCATCTTCTCCGCCTTCTTCTTCCTCTTCTGGACCCGGAAGGCCATAAGTGGAATCAAGTTCGCTGACGGATGCGCCTAAATAACCTCGCGGGCCTATCCAAGACAAACCCAAGTTATAACCATTGGTATCACTATAACTGTTCTTCAGCTCGCCATTTATCTGATCCCCGGGGCGTTCTGCGGGATTAGCAGTTGCAAAACCCGGAATATCGATGTTGTCGGTCTGTCTATCGAAACCACTAAAATGCCAGGCCAGATTATCCTGACCGCCGTCTAATCGGCCGATGTAGGAATCCTGGTTTGATGCAGTATCAGCACGAACCTCAAGAACACCAGATATAGAATTATCCGTGAGTGCATCAGGTATTCGTCCGTCCGTTACATTGACGATGCCACCGGATGCATTACTGCCATAAAGAAGCGTCGCCGGACCACGAATGATTTCTACTTGATCAGCCAATACCGATTCCACTGTAACAGCATGATCAGGGCTAACATCCGACACATCCAGTGTAGAAGAACTGTTAGAGAGAATGCTCACTCGTGAGCCACTGAGCCCTCGAATAATGGGGCGACTTGATGCAGGGCCAAAATAACTGCTGCTGATCCCTGGCTCATTCGCTAAAGTTTCTCCAATAGTTGAAACGCTTTTTATCAAAAGCTCATCGCCACTCAAAACCTGTGTGGGCTGAAGCAAATTATCTATGGGAGCGGCTGTAATAAAAACCTCTTCCGGGCTTAGATGGTCTTCAGCATTAGCAAATAAGGGTAGCGCTAAAGAACCATAAATTAAAAATAGAACTGTTCTAAGATTCATTCTTTTATCCTTTATAAGCATTGGATACAGATGGAGGGACCAACACTAAATAATAGTAATAACCGAGGGATCATCAAACTCCAGAGGGGTTATCAAATCCGTAGTGAAAAGTTAAAAGGATTAAAGAACGGGTGGACTGCGTGGTTGCGCTATCTTAAAACGACGAAGCGGAAACACTTGAAATGCAAATACGCAAAATAAAACTCCAACGGATAAGAATGCAAAACTAGAGTTCTCACCAAAAACAGTATCGGTAAATCTGTCATTGAAGACACAAACTTCACAAGAAGATGCTAGTTCGTGAGGGATCACAACATCGTGGAGAACCAAAGCAAACTGTCCAAACAGAACAGTGATTGCAGCGATAACTTTGATGTTCTTTCTAAGAGTTACAATATCCACTGTTGAAATTTTAAACCACCGCGAAAAAAACAACAATATTTAGTTGGTGGCCAGGGGCGGAATCGAACCACCGACACGCGGATTTTCAGTCCGCTGCTCTACCAACTGAGCTACCTGGCCTATTTAATTAGTTTTTAAGATTCGCTATTAGATCGATGCGACTCTAATGAGTCAAGCGAGTCTGTTCATTCATTCGTTGTTACAAAATCAGCCGGCCGTTCAGACCCACCAGTAAAGAAAAATTTCTCCATTTCCTTCTCAAGAAATGCGCGGTCTTTAGGCTCAATCGGCACCAACCTATACTCATTAATAAGCATAGTCTGATGCTCAAGCCACTTCTGCCAGGCTTCTTGACTAATATTTTCAAAGATTCTCTGGCCCAATTCACCTGGATAAGGCGCATTAGATAAACCAAGCGCCTCCTTTTCTAACAATACGCAATTTACAGTTCGCGTCATCAATGTACTCCTAATTTCAATTGCTTGTCCGATAAGGTTTTTAACAACCTGGTAACAGGCGCTGCTAATCCTATATCAATTGGGCTAGAACTCTTATACCAAACCCATTGGGTCTTCTCCAGTTGAAAATTTAGAGATGATTCCAAGCGAAGCTCGATAGGATGAATTTTTAGATCAAAATGACTAAAACTATGAGAGATTGTTGGCCATAGTTCTTGTGAGTAAGACTGGTGACCTATGTGCTTGACAGACCAATCTCTTAATTGTTCGAGTTTACTCAATTCTGGGAAGCTCCAAAGCCCTGCCCAAATTCCTTCTGAAGAGCGTTTCTCTAATAAAACTCCTTTTTTAAATACAACCAAAAGCATTATGACTTCACGTTGAGGCTTAATTTTTTTTGGTCTAGGAGCAGGAATATTTTCCACTCTATGGGTCTGATATGCCTTACAAATTCTAATCACAGGACAAGCATTGCAGTTTGCTGTTCCTCGAGTGCATATTGTTGCACCGAGATCCATAATTGCTTGAGTATAATTTGAAACTCGATTTTCTAGGGTACATTCATCAGCTATACGCCAAAGTTTTTTTTGAGCAGCAGAAGAATCTAGCCATCCCTCGATACCGAAAACTCTAGCAAGCACTCGTTTTGCGTTGCCATCAAGAATTGGATGCCTTTGGCCCTTGGTCAATGCGAGAATAGCTCCTGCAGTAGAACGCCCAATTCCCGGCAAAGAAACTAGTTCATCAAAGTCTTCAGGAACTTGACCGCCAAAATTATTTACAACTTGCTTAGCAGCTTTAAATAAATTTCGTGCACGTCTGTAATATCCTAAACCCGACCAATAATGCAGAACTTTATCTTCGGAGCTTGAGGCCAAAGAAGTGACTGTCGGGAAAGCTGCTATGAACCGTGGGTAATATTTTAGAACAGTTTTTACCTGTGTTTGTTGAAGCATGATCTCAGATATCCAAACTCTGTATAGATTAGGATTTATCTGCCACGGTAAATCATGCCGTCCAAAATGATCCCACCAAGCTAGCAATAAAGGTGAAAGCTTCTCTTTTGTATTGCTTGATTCCTTAATCATCGTGCTTGAGCTAATTGTTCAATCTTTGCTGGGGCTGAGAGCATATCTCTATTCAGAATACGTTTAACCGCCCAAGGACCAATAATTGGCGGTATCCAAAAACTAGGTTCAACTTCGTATCGATAATCAATAACAGTTCCATTCTGCATTTCTATCAATTCCCAAATCTCATATCCAAAATTCAAGTCACTAAGATTTGGATCGGTTACAGCCACTAACATTAAAGGTGTCTTAACATTAAGCAGAGCAACCCTTTCAACAGATTTACAAAAAAATAATATGCAACCAGCAATTTTCGTATACACCCGAGGTGTCCCATCTTCAGCTGGTTCTATAAAACGACTTTCCTTAAAACGACTCGAGATCTCAGCAAAACGCTCGTAATCGGTCAAAGCGAAAAGAACGGAATCGCTATCTGCGGAGATAAAAATTTCAGACTCAATAAAGAATCGGTCACCTTCTTTAACTACTTCAAGGTCAAGAAGTTCTGCCGCAAAAGAATCAGAAAATACCCAAAAGGATGAAGAAATTATTAACGTAAAAACTAAAATTCTAGGAAGCTGCATAAAAATTTCTAATCTTTTTTATAATTTTATTTGTTTCTTTTACTACCCGATGGAATTAGTTTCCTAGCTAATAACTCCTTTTGAATAACTTCTGCGGCTAATCTATGGCCTTCGGTAATCCAATGAGTATCATTCATGTACAAACAACGTGAATCTTTACGGAAATCATCGATCAAATCCAAGTTAATAATTTGTAGGCGATCAAAATTATCACGTAACGTTTTTTGCGGCATATCGAAATCATATTGATCCCGATTTGATTCAAGAATCAATTTTTCCTGCAAAGCCGAGTTCAATTGGGTTTCATCAGGCAAAAGCACAATCATAAATGGAATATCTCTTGCCTTAGCATACTTCTGAATGCGTTCAAGCTGATTGATATTTGATTTGAGTAAATCTTTTTTTTCTATCCCTGGATTAGCAAGATGATTTGTAATGCGTTTTTCTTGAACGGCTAAGTAAACCTTTGAAAAATCATTGCATTCTTCGCGCTCAAACTGCATTCCTTTTGGCCCAGTATTAACAACAGCTCGAAATACATGCAGATTCTCATAGGCCCAAACCTTGATCAAAATTGGCCAACCTTTACCTTGGTAACGGTTTACACGTCTACCTAAAACAGCTGTTCTAGTTTGTTTGAAACTATGCACTGCGTTATATGCATCATTGCCTACAAAAAATCCAAGCAGCAGCATATCTGGATTATATTTATCGGCATAATTATCAACAAATTCTGCGTAATGGAATGGCTCGTATCCGCCAACAGCAGCATTTACAACTTCAATAGGATTAGTATTTTCAATATTTAGAAGTCTTTCTAAGACTTGAGGATATGCATTTGACTGTTCAACATTCGCTCCGACTGTAAAAGAATCTCCTAACATTAGAATACGAAATGTATTGGAGGGTTTTTCTAAAGTGATCTCATCGTCCCGAAAACCCAAGCTGTTTGCTTCCGCGGGAACAAAGTTTGGATACGTCCCGGAAGATAAAGGGCGGTGACGATAACCTAAATAAGGATCTGGTTCAAAATACATATTCCGTTCAAACGAGTAAGGTATTGGATAAAAAAGAATTAGAATCAACTCAATTAAAAAAACTGTGGAGAGCGCGGAAACTAGAGGTAAAAATATCTTAAGTAGAGAATTACGGTTAATCATATTTTTATTTGTACTAATAAAATAAAGATTTAGTGACTAAATTATATTAGTTCAGCCATCCCAAATTTTTCTAATTTTTTACCTAACGCTGTACGATGCTTATCTGAAATTTCATTACTTTCAACCCATTGAAGTAATTCAACTAAAACTTCGCGTATTTCTGCTTCACTGAAACTTCTTTCGATTCTTGATACATATTGCTTCTCAAAATACCCATGGGGATCCATGTCAAGCGTAGCCAAAAAACGAACAAACATTAGAGTAAACTCTCTAAATTCATTTAAATGATTTTTTAAAACTAATTGCTGCTCTGTGGGCATATAGATAAATATCCGAACTAATTGATACTAGTAATAATCAAGCTTATTGCAGGAATCGCAGCAAATATTAGAACAAGAATTCTTGTTTTGCCACGATCAATAGCACTTGTAAGGCGCCGTGAAACAAACAAACCAATTAACATTCCTGGAACCAGAAATACCCCCAATTGCATTTGAAAAATGCCGAACTGATTAAACCCTGATAGCACAACCAAAATCAAGGATCCGGCAATTGTATAAAGATATGCAAGAGTTGCTCTCAGTTCAGGGCCAGAATAATTTTGAAATAACAAAGCAATAATTGGTGCCCCAATCCCTGAACTTGCACCCATTGCCCCAGCAATACTTCCAGAAATCACGCTATTAAAAAAATTTGGTTTGAGGCGAACTCCAAGCGAACTAATTAAAACGCCCAATAAAATCATTACCCCAAAAAATAAACCAAGCTTTTCATTTTGAATAATTGAAAGAAGCCACGCACCAACTGCTGCTCCTGGGATAATGGAAATAAGCACGACATTAGTTTCACGATATTTTATTTCTTTCCGCCCCAGCCAAGCCATAATTAATGAAATTGATAAACTAGAGAAAATAAGGGCGCCCGGCAAAAAACGAAGATCAATAAAGGCTAATAGTGGAACCATAATAAAGCCCCCGCCAACCCCACTAACCCCCTGAATAAAAGCCCCAAGAAAAACGATAATGCTGGCGATTATCCAATCAATTATGCTCACTTTAGATATTACTCGCCCATTGCAGTTCCTCGCGAAACGCGAACACCGTCTTTTTCCCAAAAGGCAGGAAATCGCATTGCGATTGAAGAACAACTCATAGCAAAAGTAGTAAGCAAAACATACATAACCATATCGCCGTAAATGACCAACAAAGATAAGGATGAAATCATAAATGGCTGATGAACAAATAAAACTTTACCAATATTAGTGGAACGAATATTGTGTGGGGGAGAAACGTAGATGTCCCACCAACCTACTTGATAATTTGTGTTATAAACTGACAATATAAGAATAAGAATAATTGCATTAACTACGGCCGGTAAATCAAATTGCTCAATGATTGCATACATTGACAAGTAAAGAAGTCCGGCACATAAGCCCCAAAAAATACCATGGACTAATGCGGGGATAATATAGAGTTTTCGCCCATGAGTTAGCGTTCCTTTAGGCCACCAATAAGCATAGCCCCAAATAGTAATAAGCCAACAAATAGAAATGAGAATCAACCAAGAACTGTCATTGGTTCTTCCTTCTTGAATAAGAGGTTGACTGAGAACCAATCCAAGGGCGCCAGTTACCCAACTCAACAAAATAACAATACAGTAGTAAACCCAAGCACGAATCCAAGCAAGAATTGGACTATGCACATTGGGATCGTGTTTAGCACGCTCATTAAAAAATACTATGCCAACTCCAAGACTAAAAAAAATTAGAGCTAGCATTGCCCAATTAAGCCATGATGGTCCATTGAAGCTTGCTTGAGAAAAATAATTAGTTACAGACATGGCCGTTATTTATCTGGCCAATAATATTTGGCAAAAGTTAACCAAAATTTAAGGTAATTCGTTTATAGGAACAGAATCAGTAATTCCTGCATCACGAATTGAATTAACTACACTAACTAAAGTATCCGCACGTGATTTTTTATGCGCGAGAACAGAAACGGCCGCTTGAGGGTTTTCAGCCTTGCGCCTTATAATTTGAGCTGCAACAGCTCGCTTATCAATAGTCAGTCGATCAATTTCAATTTCATCATTTGCCGTCAACACGATAGTAATCGATTTAGATTCAGTATCAACAACGTCAACCTCAGGCGGCTTATTTACATCTAAGCCCAATTCTTTAACAAAAGTCGCTGTCACAATAAAGAAAATTAGCATGATGAACACAACGTCCAACATGGGAGTAAGATCAATCTTAGCTTCGTCTTCATCTGAAAGAAGTTGTGAAACTTCGTCAATACGGCTCATCTGCCTTCCTCTTTATTACATCATTCAAAAATCGAAATTACTTTATTATTAGGGAAATATTTCTATTTTTCTCTAGTTTATCATGCAAACACACCTTAAGGTTTATGAGGTCGCCCTAAATATAATAGCCACAAACCAATTCCCCCTAGCGCCCAAGCAGGCCAAGCTGGATATACCCCTGAAATAATAAGCAATAAACCACTAATTAGAAAAGCAATACCGCAAAGAAATGTATAGAGTTGTGCTGTTATCGCTTTAGAAGGTGCTGGAGGAGGTTCATTAACATTATCACTAAACCTTCTTAAAATACTGGGCAATTCATCTGCGAAATAACGTAACGTTGGCATTTCTGCACGAAGTCGCTTAATTATAGCTTTAGGGCCTGAATGTTCTGCCATCCATTCGCGTAAGACCGGTTGGCCCGTCTGCCACAAGTCAAGCTCAGGATAAAGTTGTCTCCCAAGGCCTTCAATATTTAATAAGGTTTTCTGGAGTAATACTAATTGTGGCTGAATCTCCATATCAAAAGAACGCGCAATAGAAAACAATCGAATTAATACTTGTCCAAAAGAAATATCTTTAAGGGGCCGATTAAATATAGGTTCACAAACAGTCCTAACAGCAGACTCCAACTCGTCAATCCTAGTCCCAGGAGGAACCCACCCAGAATCAACATGAAGTCGGGCAACACGATGATAATCACGATCAAAAAAAGCAAGAAAATTTTCGGCAAGATAACGTCTATCTTTCTCGCCTAAGGTACCAACAATACCAAAATCAACTGCGGCGTATCGAGGATTAGCAGGATCACTAACATCTACAAAAATATTTCCAGGATGCATATCAGCATGAAAGAAATTATGTCGAAATACTTGAGTAAAAAATATTTCTACTCCATTCGCAGCAAGCTTGGAAATATCTGCGCCGCTATTTTTTAATTTATCAATATTACTAATTGGTATGCCATAAATTCGCTCCATAACCATTGCGCGAGAACGGCAATAATCCCAATAAACTTCTGGCACGTAAAGCATTTCAGAGCCTAAAAAATTACGCCTTAATTGCGAAGCATTAGCTGCTTCACGCATTAATTCAAGCTCGTTATGAACGGTTTTTTTATATTCATCCACAACTTCCAAAGGGCGTAATCTTCGAGCATCTTTCCAATAACGTTGGGCTAATCTAGCAAGCGCATATAAAACCTCAAGATCTCTTTCAATATCCTTTTCGATGCCGGGGCGTAATAATTTCACCACAACATCCTCTCCGCTTTTTAAACGTGCTGCATGAACCTGAGCAATAGATGCAGCAGCTAGTGCTTCAGCATCAAATTCAAGAAAAATATCTTCTGGATTGCAGCCATAAATTTCTTTTATTTGATCAATAACCTTTTCGGCAGAGAAAGGTGGCACCTGATCCTGAAGCTTAGATAATTCAAGCCCAATATCTTTTGGCAACATATCTTGGCGAGTTGAAACCATCTGCCCAAACTTAACATATACGGGACCAAGCTCCTCAAGAGCTTCACGAACCCTAACAGCGCGGTTCTTGATTGAGCGTTTTTGGCCTAAAGTCCAAGGTGAGAAAACCAAAAAATATCGAATTGGCCATATTAAATATGCGGCCTGAATAAACTCATCGAGTCCATGCCTTATAAAAACACGATGGATAGCAATCAGTCTAAATAATAGTGGAAACTTCATAAGTTATTAATATTTTCAGGGTGCTTCAGTCTAAATGCATTGAATCGTGCCTCAATACGATCCACTGACATCGTTAATTCGTCAATTGCTTCACAAAAATATTCTAATTCAGATGCAGTCACAACCAATCTAGTTTCCTCACTTATAAATTCTCCTATACTCCGAGACATAGTTCGATCTAAACGACCTACCCAATTAGTAAGCTCACTTAGAACAGAAATAAATTCATGGGCAAATACATCTCCAGTGAATTTGGATAATTCTTCCTCTAAGTCTGGGCCTAATAAATGGAATAAATCTTGGAAGTCTTCCAAAATTTCTGTATTACCTGAAATTTTCAAATCTCCAGATCTAATTAATGACTTAGAATCAAGAGAAATTAAATTTAAGAGTTTTGAAGGATGGGCTTCTAGAATAGCATCAGGCGATTCAGCAACACCTGATACCATTTGAAGTCGCTCATCGCAGGCTATGAAATAAATATCAAGATAATTTATACCTAAAAATACCTGGAGAATTTTTCCCTCAAGTTTTTTACATAGCGCCCGAGCAGTTTCGGACTGCGTAACGCCTCTATCAAGAACTAATTGGACCGGCCCAGATGCCAATTTCTGAATCAGAGATTTTTCAGACACACTACTTTACCTTTCGTCTTTCAAATTTTATTAGAATTATTATTAAGACGAGTATTATGAATAAATCTAGTATCGATAGCCTACATGCAGAGCAACAATTCCGCCACTAAGATTATAATAGTGACAATCCTCCAAACCCGCTGATATCATCATATTTTTCAAGCTTTGCTGATTTGGATGCATTCGAATAGACTCTGCCAAATACCTATAACTATCTGCATCATCTGCAATAAGCTCGCCCAATCCAGGAAGAATCTGAAAAGAATAAAGATCATAAGCGGGCTCTAAGAATTTCAAAATAGGTTTAGAAAATTCTAAAATTAGAGCTCGCCCCCCTGGACATAACACTCTATTCATTTCTTGAAGAACTGAAAGCTTATTCGTGACATTACGTAGTCCAAACGCAATCGATACACACTTTATTGAATTATTTTTAAAAGGAAGGTTTTCTGCATCTACCTGCAAATAATTAATATTATTTAGCATGCATTTATCGAACAATCTATCACGTCCCTTGTTTAACATAGAGGCATTAATATCGGTCAGGAAAACTTTGCCTTTATTACCTACTTTAGAAGCTAAACTTTCAGTTAAATCTCCGGTTCCAGAAGCTATATCTAAAGCAGTATCTCCATCATGCAAACATGTTTGTGACAATAAAAATGACTTCCATGCCCGATGTATACCAAAAGACATGATATCGTTCATTGAATCATAGCTGGGAGCAACCGAATCAAAAACGCCTCGAACTCTTTTACTCTTGTCGTTTTTAGTGACTTTCTCAAAACCAAAATCGGTTATGTCAGAATTTTCTTCCATTGTTTTAAGCCTAAACTTTTATATAAAAGTTAATAATATTGATTATGATTAGTTATTTTTTTCTGTGTGCTCTTGGATGCGCCTTATCATAAATTTGTGCAAGGTGTTGAAAATCAAGATGTGTATAAACCTGAGTTGTACTTATATCGGAATGCCCAAGCATTTCCTGAACGGCTCTTAAATCACTTGAAGATTCAAGAACATGTGTAGCAAAACTGTGCCGGAAAAGATGAGGGTGAACGCGTTGAGGAAGTCCAGCAACTCTTGCCCTACGTGTAATCATAGATTGAATAGTGCGAGGACTAATTCGTGAACCTCTTTTACCAACAAAAGTTGCTAATTCATCTTGATTTGCCATTTGAGCACGATCTTTTAACCAAACTTTAATTGCATCACATGCAAATCGACCAACAGGAATAATACGTTGCTTTTTGCCCTTACCTGTAACACGAACTGTTTTATCCGCTAAATCAATATCATTAATATTAAGATTGACTAATTCCGCTAAACGTAATCCTGATGAGTAGAGTAATTCCATGATGGCTTTATCGCGTAAATCAACCAAATCTGTACCTGGAACATTAAGAAGCAATTCCATTTCTCCAGGATCTAAAGTATCTGGAAGACGGTTCGATGCTTTAGGAGCATTAATCTCAATGACCGGATTGGCTTTTAAATAACCCTCACGTATTAGCCAATCCATAAAACTTCTCACGCCTGAAAGACGCCGCTGAATTGTTCGTGGGCTCAATCCGCTTGCAAAGCTTTTTGCTGCAAAACGCCTCATATTATGAATATGAATATCCTTCCAAGTATTAATATTGTTGCTTTCACAATAATCACGTAAGCAATTCAAATCCCTTCGATAGGCCTGAGAAGTATTTGGAGACATTTGTTTTTCGGAAACTAGCTTTTCAAGAAATAATTCTGCTAAATTCCAGTCTGAAGTTTGCATGGTGCTTTAGCAATTGTTATATATGCAAAAAAATCTAAGCTAGCGAATAGCTAGCGCGGAACCGATTAGATCTCCGAGTCTAGACAAGAAATCCAGACCTTTACTTGGATTAAAGCGTTCGGCATCCTTGCTACCAATAGCTAAAAAACCAACACAGCATTCTTCTCCGAGCGGGATTAAAGCAACTGAACAAATTTCGTTATTAGATGCAAACAGAAAATCCTTCTGGGATTTACGAATTAGTCCACATCGCGGCTCATTCGATTGCATGAAAGTTTTAAAAGGCTTTAGAGCTGTATCATTTCTATTAATGTAAATCAGAAAAGAATCATTTACATCAAATTCATTAGATTTCTCTTCAAAAAGGACAAGGATCGAATTCTCAGCAGAGAATGAATTAGATAATAATCCTTCCAAAACCCTAAATTTATGCATGGGATCCTGAGCAGAAAGCAACTCCATAGCAAATGCATGAATCTTGGTTGAAAGCTCATCATTTCCTCGAGCAACACTAACTAAGTCTCGCAACTTAGTTTCCAATTCTGTATTTTTTTGTCTCAATTTGGAGATTTGGCGCTCAACCAGAGAAACCGATCCTGCTTTTCGATGTGGCAGTCTTAAATCCGTCAATAAATCTTCATGGCGTTCAAAAAAATCCAAATGCTCTTGAAGATATTTTGTAACCTCTTCTTCATTTAGAGAATCAGGCATCATCTGTGGGTTGCTCAAATTATTCATATCGTAACAGTCCCTCGATAAACTGTAGAAGCTTCACCAACTAACCATATTGAATTTCCCGGGCCAAACCACCTAACTACAAGCGAACCGCCTGGAAGTTGAACTTCTACCTCTTCCGATAACTTAGACGCCCTTCGACCAACTGCAACAGCAGCACAAGCAGCTGTTCCACAAGCCCAAGTTTCACCAGCGCCACGTTCAAAAACCCTTAAACTAACTAAGCTTTGGTTCTGAATCTGCATAAAGCCAATATTAGCACGGTTAGGAAAAGCTGAGTGTGATTCAAGTAAAGGCCCAAGCTCCTTAACAGGGGCTGTTTGAATTGATTCAACCTCCATCACAGCATGTGGGTTTCCTATAGAAACTAATTCAACATCAATAAGGCTATCAGCTACATCCAATTTCCATTGATTACCAGAATTTCCATTAGATGCTTGAGGGTCAAAAGGTAAACTTAAGGTATCAAAATTAGGCTCTCCTAGAGAAACAGCTACATCGCCATTGGATTCAATACTTCCTTCTACAACTCCTCCAGAGAAACCCAAATGGAACTGTTGAATATCTGGATTTTGATCCGCAATAAAACGAACAATGCATCGGACACCATTACCACATTGCTCCGCCTCGCTACCATCAGAGTTAAAAATTCGATAAAAGATATTAGTATTAGGATCAAGGGCCGGACTTAACCAAATCAACTGATCAAAACCAACTCCTGTTCTTCGATTACTCAGGGAGCTAATCAATTCAGATCTAGGAGGCTCATCACTTTCAATAATGACAAAGTCATTTCCTAATGCATGCATTTTTGTGAATATCAATTGCATCGTGCAAACTCAGTTGAAAAATGTAGAAAGACTATTTTTCAGATTATAAAGATCAATTGCAAGATAAGCAGCAGAAAATAAAAGATGCTTTAAAAAACTAAACTAAAACACATCTAATAAAGAAAGCTAAAAAAGAATAGCCCTCTTGCTAAATTTAGCAAGAGGGCTAGATTTATACACCTAAATAAAGCCAGCTTAAACCCGATAGGCTTTGCCCCACGCTTTAAGCTTATCGCCATATAAATTGTCCACATTGGGTAATGCATCAGGTGCTAATTCTTCAAGTAAAGTACGATTCCTCTTTCCATAAGGCCTTGGCGGTCCTCCCTCTTCGGGCCATTGCATTGTGGCATCAATCACAATCTTGCTTGTCACTTCGGAAGTTATAGTGCTCGGATCAGTAATATTACCCACCCCTCCTGAAATAATTTCGTGTGCTGGATCCGGTTGCCATCTAGACCCCATAGTAAATAACATCTGAGTGTTATCTAACACATCCATATCTTTATCTACAACCACTACAACTTTACAGATACGAACACGGTTAGCAATTATGCGCCCAGCTTCAAGACCTTGACCTGGAGCTGTCTTATCAATACTGACAAAAGCAACACCCATCATATCTTGCGGATAATGGAATTCGACTAGATTTGGAATCTGACGACGAACAAGTCGTTCATAAAGAGTCTCAACAGAAGCGGTCATATAACCTCGATGCATGCCCGTAAAACTGTTCATTAACCATGGATTGTTTCGGTGAGTAATACGAGTAACATTCATCCAGAAAACATCTTCTTTTTCAGCCCCCAAATAACCAAACATTTCGCCGAAAGGTCCTTCAGGCTGCATTGGTTCGTCAAGCGGCACCTCACCCTCGATAATCATTTCTGAATAGGCTGGGACAAGCATATCGCTATTATCGGCCTTAACAACTTTAAGAGCTTTGCCGCGGAATCCTCCTGCAATAGCTAACTCGTCAACCGGATCGCTATATTTTCCAGTACGAGATAATGGTGCTCCACTTAATAACCAAATAATTGGATCTTGTCCCACTGCAATTGCGACATGACCAACCTTCTCACCACGCTCCCTAGCAGCTTTGAGCATTTTATAGCCTGCATGATTCTTCTCAGAATTAATACGCAAAGTTCGAGGCCCAGTAATTTGACAACGATAAGTACCAAAATTGTTACCAAGCACTGGATCAGAAGTAAAGACAGAACCTGTATTAACATAACGACCGCCATCAGCAGGATTTGTTTTTACAAATGCAAAACTATTTAAATCACATTCATCCCCGGTCAACGTAATTTCTTTACAAGGGGACTCATCCCTACTTAATTCTAACGGTGCTATTTCAGGCCATTTTCCGTTGCCAGAATCTAATAATTTATTAAAGTGGTCTTTAGCGCGGCGATAACTAATTTTTATATCTTCAGGATCGGGTTCTAAGCCAAGAGCAATGCAATCGGTATCAACATGCCCCTGATAATTACCAACCATTGAACCAATTCTCACCTCTCCATCCTGTTTAACTTTCTCATAGAAAAAAGCTGGGGACTCAAAAAATCCAAATTCATCAGTTGCACGAAACATTAATGCTGTCATTTCATATTTATCTTGATTCACTTCAGGAATAGTCATTACAAGGCCACGAGCATCAAGTGCGGCCATATAATCTCGGATGCTATCAAAAGGAGCTTGTGGGGCAGCAGAGATACGATCAACTATTTCTGCAGCATCATTACAATTATTATCCGCTGCAAATGAATAAAAAGGAGCAGATACTGCGGCAAGACTTGTGCCTGCAATGAAATTCCTACGGGAAGTTTGACTATTGCTAGATAATTTATTTTTATTTGAGTCTGACATAATTACTCATCTCCATTTCCAAATACGGTAAATATGTCACTAATAAGCCTGAATCCGAGAAAGTGAGCAATAATTGTTTATAATTTAATCCGAAGATTGGCCAACTTTGCTGTTACTAGCGGATAATTTTGGGGAGCTATAACTTAGCGTTAGCCCCTTCTGATAAGCAGCATAAGCAGATTCCTTTTCTCCGATACTATTAAACAAACGCCCAAGCTCATGCCATACCTCTGGAGTAGAATTAATTCCTAAACTTGCTTCAAAATAACTACGCGCTTTCCCCCAAAGTTTATTTTGAACACATATTCGACCTGCTGTTAACAATAAGACAGAATCTTTCGGTCGCTTTGAGAGCCAAATCTCAATTTGCTCTAAGGGCTTTTCTCCGCTCGACAGCTCTATAAATCCATAAAGACGGATCAATTCTTCGTCCCAACTACGATCAAGTGCCTTTCGAATTATGGCTTCTGCATTCTCATTTTGACCAGAAATAATTAAAGTTTCAGCTTGGGCTTTTAAAATCCTAATATCATTGTGCAAATGTCTTGGTAATTTCTTTATTAATTTCTTATGAGCTTCTGAACCAAAGGAATAATTTTTTAGAAGCTCACCCCAAGTTTGAGTAGTCCAATGATCTAATTTTTCCTTTTTCCCATAAGCATAACGTTGCAATTTCGGGAGCAGCTCTTCAAGTTCATTCCAATTTTTCTTCTGAAATAAAATGTCAGCCAACATATACATGGCTTGAAGATTGTCAGGAGATTTTTCTAAAATTTTGCAAAGGGTTACATTTGCTTCATGCTCTTCTTGATTGTCAAGCTGTAATTCTGCTCTAGCCAAAAGAATCGCTATATCAGCATCAGGCTCTTGCTCTTGAGCCATATTAAGCCAACTATCACGTCGGCTTTTATCTCCTAAAGCTTGGGCGGCTCGAGCTGCTGCTAAATAATTTAGAAGTGGAGTATCACTATGTCTTACCCCCCTTGTTAGTAGTTTTTCACTGCGAGCGAAATTACCTTCTCCTAATTCTATGTAACCTTTTGTTATTCTTTCACCAGCTTTATGACTTCTTCGCTCTAATACATATTCACCTAAACGCCTAGGTGAATGCCATGCATGTACTAGTATTCTAATAGTTATATAAATAGAAAAAAGTAAGAAAATCATTACAGGGACTGACATTTGAATTTCGTAGCCCTGAAAATTTATTAGCACGTAACCATTTTCCTGCATAAAGTAATGTGCAGTAATAGCCCCTAAAAACAAAGAAACAAAAAGGAAAAAGGCCAGCTTCATTTCTCTTCGCCTATATCCATAAGCATAATTAGCGACCGGGAAATATCGGGAAGCGGTTCAGGAAAAGAGGTAGATCTTAATTCAGTTAAAACTTTTAGCGCATATAAAATATTCTCTTCTTCAAGAATAAAATGACGCTCAATCTGTTTTATTACTTGTTCAATTGATTGCTTAAATAAAAATTCATTATTTGCAAGAAAAGATAAACGTGCAATTTGAAGTTCTGCTTTAATGTTTTCAACAATAATTAATCGATGAGTTGAATCAAATTGATCTAAGGAGTCTATATTCTCGGCTTTCCTAACAGATAGAATACTTGAAAAAACTGAAGTTAACGTTGCCTTGAATCTTTGCCAACCATCCAGCTTTGGATCTATTTTTTTCGCTCCTGGCCTAAATTCTTTTCGTAATGAAAAACGAAAAGGCCAATCTTTTAACTGAGTGGTTAAGGATTGCAACCTAAATACAATTCCTTCGTTATCAATCTTGGGCCGGGCTCTCAAAGAGATAATTTCATCACTTAATAGTGCCCGCACAGCTAAAATTCTAGGATCATTAACTGACATTAATTTTTCATCCGCTAACTCCAAGGCCTTAGCTGCAAGAGATGCATTACGGTTTAATAATGCTTGGGAATTAGCGAGCTGAAGATAATACAAAGCCTCAGCCTTAACCCAATCTTTTCTAAGTTTTGGTTCTATCCCAGGAACGCTTTTTATAAGAATGTCTAATTGCTCAACTCTAAGAGCAATCTGACTAACATTACCTAAAGAATCTTTTAAGAAATTCTCTAAATTGTCTATCGATTTTCTCTGCCCAGATTGAGAAATACGCAACTCTAAAATTTCATTATTGAGCCTTTCATAGATAATGTTTGATGTATTTTCAGAACTCGAAACATTTTTCATTTTAATTGACTGCCAAAAGCTAAAAGCAGCCATAGCAATAGCTAAAAAAGATATCAACACAGCTAAGAAGCCAAGCCACGGGAATTTTTTTCTTACCGGGCTCCCTGCTTGCTCATAAATTTCACGCTCGGAGATCTGGTTAGATTCATCAGTCATTTTTGTAATGGAAAGTTATTTCAGACATATAACAGTTTTATCATTTTCCAAACTATTGCAACTCTTATCCAAAATGGATCTTTAAAATAAATTAACTGTATCTAGGTAAAACAAAACAGCGCCCGTTTTTGCGGGCGCTGTTAGCTGCAGTGCAATATGAGTTTAATGCTCCCAAATTATGAGAGTTAATAAATTCGTGCGCTTAACCCTGAATGGCTTTCGGATCAAATTCAAACATTGTATCCACGCTCATCATGAAGGGCCAGATCTAGACCTTGAGCTTCCTCTTCGCTGGAAACCCTTAAGCCAATAGCTTTATCAACGACCTTGAGGATGATAAAACTAGCGATCCCTGTGTAAACAATGGTTGCGATCACGCCAATAGCCTGGTTGCGAAATTGCTGGATCATAGTGATCTCATCGCCGAGACCAGCACCTCCAAGACCTTCTGCTACAAAAATTCCGGTTAGAAGTGCACCAATAATGCCACCAATGGCATGAACACCAAAAACATCCAAAGAGTCATCGTAACCTAATGCATTTTTCAGTTTAGTTGCGGCAAAATAACAAAGTACACCAGAAGTGATTCCAATAGCCAGTGCTCCCATAGGGCCGACGAAACCACATGCTGGAGTAATTGCGACCAGACCTGCAACTGCGCCACTTGCAATACCCAGAACACTAGGTTTCCCGTGAAAAACCCATTCACTAAACATCCAACTAAGTGCTGCTGCTGCAGTAGCAATCTGAGTAACAGCCATTGCCATACCAGCAGAACCATCAGCAGCAAGTTGACTACCTGCATTAAACCCAAACCAGCCAACCCAAAGCATGGCAGCTCCAACTATTGTGTAACCGAGATTATTGGGCGGCATCGGAGTTTTCATGTACCCCTCTCTCTTGCCCAGCATAATGCAAGCGACAAGGCCGGCAATACCCGCATTGATATGAACCACGGTACCGCCAGCAAAATCCAGCACGCCCATTTGGCTAAGCCAACCTCCGCCCCATACCCAATGACAAATGGGTGAATAAACAAATATTAACCAAATCCCCATAAACCAAAGCATCGCTGAAAACTTCATGCGTTCAGCAAATGCTCCGACTATGAGTGCTGGCGTGATAATCGCAAAGGTCATCTGAAAAGTCATGAAGACTGACTCAGGGATTGAGCCCGACATAGCATCTACAGTTACGCCTTTAAGAAAAGCTTTATCTAAACCACCCATAAATGAACCTTCGCCTGTAAAAGCGATGCTATATCCAACAACTATCCAGATAATTGTAGCCAAGCCAGTAATGGCGAAACACTGCATCATTACGGATAGGATATTCTTGCTCCGCACCATACCCGCATAAAACAAAGACAACCCAGGGATGGTCATGAACAACACCAGTGCAGTTGAGGTAAGCATCCAGGCAGTGTCCCCGGAATTATGGCCATCTGCACTGGCACTACCTGCAAAAAGAATAAGAGCGGGCAGCATGCAGATCTTTAACCACCGGTTAGACCGGCTGATTTCCATTAATACATTCATTCTCGTTAGTCTCCTACAAAATTAGCAGTAAAATTTGCCATTAATGCTAAATAGCTTCTACGCCGGTTTCACCGGTCCTAATACGAATGACTTCGTCAAGACGAGATACAAAAACTTTGCCATCTCCAATCTTCCCTGTTCTAGCAGCTGCAATAATTGCCTCAACCACTTGTTCGGCAACACTGTCATCTACAGCTAGATCAATTTTTGTCTTAGGTAAAAAATCAACTTGGTATTCAGCTCCTCGATAAAGTTCTGTATGTCCACGTTGCCTACCAAAACCCTTAACTTCAGTCGCTGTAATCCCTTGCACACCGATGTCAGATACTGCTTGACGTACGTCATCAAGCTTAAATGGCTTAATGATCGCTGTAATAAGTTGCATTTTAGTTACTCCTTAAATTCACTATTACAATTAAAATTCAGAAAAATACTCATGAAGTTATTTACTGAAAAGTTCAAAGTTCTTAGTAATACCGAACAGCAGATAACTATCATTGGCTAAATCACTATTACTGTTTATAAAAGATATTGAGTAATCAAATAGATCATCGCCACCCGCATTCAAAGTATTGCCATAACCGACTTCATAGTAGGTTCCTTCAAAATCTTCAGAAAAATCACCAACAGTTGTATAAAATCCTTGATATTCACCAGTTAGCGATACAAAAGAGTATTCCAAAGTCGGCCCTGCAAAATTTTTGTACTCGCCAACAGCAGCATCAATCGATAACCACTTCCAGGCCCCACTAAGATTAAGTTCTATATAATCGTCATCAAAATTATCTGTATAGGTGTAATAGGTAGCTCCAACAGAATAATCAATTTCTCCAAAACTGTTTGAATAGGCAGCATAGAAATCCAATTCAAGTCCGTTATCTCCTGAAACCAGGATAGGATTAGGCCCGCTATTATCAATGGAATCTCCACCTTTAACTGTTGATGCCCAAGCTCCTAAATTAAAGTCACCTTCAGAGATATCAAATCCGCCCTGGGCAGCTGCATTACCATCAGTTTGTGGCAAGCCACGGAATACGTATTCGCTAACAACACCAGCATTAGCTGTTATCTCATAGGCAGAAACTGTGCCTGTAAATAAAGCGGCTAATATAGCCATACAGAAAACTTGAGTTTTCACTTAAATACTCCTTATCTTAGTTGCAGGATAAAAATCAAAGACCATAAAATTCTTTAATGGCTAAATAAATAAAGCAGGATTCGTGCCAAAATTACCTTGCCTATATTTATCAGTAGTTTAAGTTTCTGAATTGAAGAAAATAAAGGGATTTGCTTTGGTTAATGCACTAAAATAGAGCATACTGAATCTCTTATGCCACATATTTGAGCATAATGTTTTAAAAATTTAATTGGGAAGAATGAGAAAATTTATCAGATAATTAGAACTAACAAATGGAAATAAAAATAAATAATTGGAGCTACTTTGGTGAATAAAAATTTTATCAACGATATGGCTGAAAAATTAGCTGCGGCTGTTCCTGGTGATATTAGCGATTTTCGTTTAGATCTAGAAAAGAATTTTCAGGCTGTTATTACTTCAACGCTTGACAAAATGGATTTAGTTACACGAGAAGAGTTCGATGTTCAAACGAAAGTGCTTGCAAGAACAAGGCAAAAACTGGATCACCTTGAGCAAGAACTTGAAGGGCTCCAAAGGGATACCTCATCATAAAAAATTCAATATAAAATACTCTTATATAAAGCGATTCAATGCTCCTTGATAGTACTACTAGCGATATTTTTCTAGATATATTTGACTCTGCTCCAGCGCAAGAGATAGGCCCCGGAGAAATTTTAGTACATGCAGGTGCTTCAGCAGAGAAAGTGTTCAACATAATTGACGGCACCTTAATGGTCTCAAGAATAGGGAGAGATGGTCGACGACAAGTTTTAAGCTTTTTGTTTAGAGATCATTTTGTAGGACTCTCTGCAACTGAGAATTATTTCTTTACTGTTGAAAGTTTAACTGCTGCAAAAGTTGCCTGTTGCAGTAGAAGCGTTCTAGAAAGACGCTTGGAAAAAGATCCTTTTGCTGAACGCGCATTCCTCAATATGGTATTTAGGGTACTAGAAAATTCTCTTGATCTTATATATAGCCTAGGACAACGATCAGCTCTTGAGAGGCTTGCGGTCTTTCTTCTATATCTTCGGAATAGAAAAATGATATCTAGGCAACTAGAGGATTCTTCTAAAGAACTAGAAAGCATAACATTGCCAATGTCGCGCCAAGATATTGGGGACTTTCTTGGTCTAAAAAAGGAAACAGTAAGTAGAAGTTTTACTCAACTTGATCAAAAGAATCTCATTAGACGTAAGAACAACCGTAATGTAAAAATAATAAACCTAGATGAATTGAGAGAATTAGGCGGTATTCAGGATTTTGCTTCCCCTCTTCGTGTATCAAAAAATAACCTTAAGTGTTAAATAATTTATCTATTTCAGCTTAATATTTATTAATATAATCCTTATCAGGAAATCTTTAGAAAGTTTAAAAAATTATATATAGATTGCATATACAATGGTTAATGAGAGAAAAAATGTTTACGAATTTCTTGATCTAATACTTATAACTATAGGTGTAGTCATTTGTATAATGGTAGGAATTCTATTTATTGCGACTCAAGCAAGTCAGAAAAAACAAAATGAAATTAATAGGCAAAGTATCTCTGTGCAATTAGAAATTAGTTCGCGTATTGCGCCAATAGGTAAAATTGCTATAGATGGTGAAAAACAACTGGAAAATTTAACCTTTTCAACTTCCCCAAGAGAGGAATTAAAAAAACCACTATTGGGGGAACAAGTATATAAACAAGCATGTAATGCATGTCACAGTTCTGGAGTTGCAGGTGCTCCAAAATTTGGAGACTCTTTGGAGTGGGAGCAAAGATTAGCCGAGGGCATTGATTCTCTTAATAATAATGCTATTAAAGGCTTTCAAGGAGATTTTGGTTTTATGCCCGCAAAAGGAGGCTTTATCCAATTATCTGACGATGAAGTAAGAACTGCGGTGCAATACATCATAGATGAAAGCCTATAATTCAAATAATTAATGATTTTGAAAATTGCGCCCGTAGCTCAGCTGGATAGAGTAACCGGCTTCGAACCGGTTGGTCGGGAGTTCGAATCTCTCCGGGCGCGCCAAATCTATAAAAGCTCATGGCATTAATTCTATCTTGAGCTTTTTATAATGAAGATAAATAAATATGGAATTGTAGTGTAAATTAAAATTACTACTCTAAAAAATTAATACGATGCGCAACCTGATCATTATCTTAATTTTGTTTTTTGCCTCCTATCAGGTTCGAGCTAATTCAATACAAATTGCTGTTGCATCTAATTTTCTAAATACGCTTGAAATTCTTGCAAATAAATATAAAGAAAATAATGATTTAGAAATTCTAATATCTAATGGTTCAACCGGTAAGTTATACGCACAAATAGTTAATGGAGCACCTTATGATTTATTCTTCTCTGCAGATTCAAAACGCCCAAAGTTGCTTGAAGAAAAAGGCCATGGGGTAAAAGGTAGTCGTTTCACATACGCACTTGGACGATTGGCACTTTGGGCCCCATACGAAAAAGAATTAAAGAAAAGACTACCGTACTTTACTCCAGAAGAAATAAACTTTATAGCTATCGCTAATCCAATGCTTGCGCCTTATGGTAAGGCTGCAATGGAAACCCTTATGGCCCTTGGGGTTTGGGATAACTTACAAAACCAATTAGTTCGCGGAGAAAATATTAATCAAACTTTAAATTATGTGCTCAGTGGAAATGCAAAAATCGGTTTAGTTGCATTTTCACAAATAATAAAGATTGGGATGGAAGAAAATAATTCCTATTGGATCGTACCAGAAAATATGCATAGCAAAATAAAACAACAAGCAGTCTTAATAGAGGATAAAGTAATAGCACATGAATTCATGGCGTTCATTAAAAGCGCCATTGGAAAAAACATCATTAGTAAAAATGGTTATGTTGTACCAGAGCATTAGAAATTGTTAGAAGCTGCAGACATAAGTGCAATTTGGGTCACTATCAAACTTGCTTTCATAAGCACTTTTTTACTTTTGCTTTTAGGCACACCTCTTGCGTGGTGGCTAGCAATAAGCCGTTCAAAATTTAAGCCTGTGGTAAACGCTTTAGTTGCATTACCTTTGGTTTTGCCCCCAACTGTTCTTGGTTTCTATCTTCTGTTAGCTCTTAGCCCTAATGGAGTTATTGGTAGAGTCTTTATGGAATTTGGGGGAACTTCACTCGCATTCTCGTTCTCAGGTTTAGTAATTGGATCGGTCATTTATTCTCTGCCCTTTGTCGTTCAGCCACTTCGTGATGCATTTAATCGAATTGGAATAGGCCCATTAGAAACAGCAGCAACACTAGGCGCCACTCCAATAGATCGGTTTTTAACTATAGTTTTACCACTGTCATGGCCCGGCTATCTTACTGCCAGCGTATTGGGTTTTGCACACACAGTAGGCGAATTCGGCGTTGTTTTAATGATTGGGGGGAATATTCCAGGAAGAACAAAGGTTCTTTCCGTTTCTATTTACGAGCAAGTTGAGCAACTCAATTATGACAAAGCTCATACTCTCTCAGGATTATTATTGATTGTGTCATTCTTGCTATTGCTATTGGTTTACATTTCTAATCGACGTTCGAGAGTTACTCAGCTATGAGCATTGATGTAGATATAAGCGCCAAAATAGAAAATTTCAGATTGCAGACTGTATTTAATGTAGCCGATTCTTCAGTAACTTCTATCTTTGGTCCCTCAGGCGCGGGTAAAACATCCTTATTAAGGGCTATTGCAGGATTACAATATTCATCTGGAACAATAAAAGTAGGCGAAAAAATATGGCAGAACAATTCACTTTATTTACGCCCACACGAACGCAATCTTGGTTTTGTCTTCCAGAAATCTAATCTTTTTGATCACCTATCAATTAAGTCCAACCTTGAGTATGGCTATAAACGCAGCAAATCCAAAACCCCTTTAATCACTATGAAAAAAGCAATTGAATTACTAGATTTGGAAGATTTCTTATTTAGACATCCAAATACGTTATCCGGAGGGGAGCAACAGAGAGTAGCAATTGCTAGAGCAATCTTGCGTAACCCCAGACTTTTAGTTCTAGATGAACCTCTCACAGGGCTGGATCAAAATCGTAAAGATGAGATCCTCATGTTGCTAAAAAATCTACAAAACCAACTTAAAATACCAATACTTTATGTAAGCCATAATATAAGCGAAGTTGCTCGAATTTCTGAAGAGCTAATTCTTTTGGACAAAGGTTCGGTTACCGCCAGCGGTAAAACTCAGGAAATCCTAACTCGTCTCGATCTTCCATTAGCTCGAGATATTTCCGGCGGCGGGGTTTTAGAAGTTAGGATTACGGATTTCGATCGAGACTTCTGTTTAACCCTGGCGGAATTTAAGGGTATCAAATTTCGCTTACCAGGAAATCTTGGTCAATCTGGAGAGAGCCTAAAACTCCAGATTCTTGCTCGAGATATAAGCTTAAGCCTTCAAAAACATACTGATACTAGTATTCTAAATGTTTTACCTGCGACAGTAATTGAATTTGATGAAGATACATCTGCCGAAGCAATCGTTAGACTTGAAATTGAGGGATCTCCTTTGGTTGCTCGTATTACAAAGAAATCTCTCAATGAGCTAAAGCTTTTTCCTGGTGCTCACGTTTATGCAAACGTCAAAACCGTCGCATTAATCAGTTAACATTTTATTGAAGAAAATTTTTTTCTATGCTTAATAATAGCCATATTAAAAAAGAAGTTGAGTCTTTACTACCTAATTGGCGCAATTGGTATCCAAGCTTGTTTGATGCAGCGGAAGACTTGGGTGTAATTCGTGCTGAAGTTTGTTCTCCCGATTCGCTTATGTTATCAAAACGACATTCATCTATTCAAAACCAGGCAATAGAGGCCCATAGAAATTATTGGGGTGGCCACTCATCAATTAATGATGATAATGCTAAAAATGCAACACATAGAATTAAACGTGAAAAAAAATAAATGGCAGGTATATATTCTTAAATGCTCGGACGATAGTTTGTATACGGGAATCACAAATGATCTTGCAGCCAGAATTAGGAAACATAATTCTGGTGAAGCTTCAAAATACACTCGTTCTCGTCTTCCAGTTAGGCTCGTATACAAAGAGAATCAACCTGATCGAAGTACTGCATCTCAGCGTGAAGCAAACATTAAAACGTTAAATAGAGCGAAAAAATTTGATCTAATTGCGAATCAAAAATAATCTGCCTAAAATTTTAGAACTAGCCCAAGACATGGACATGAGAAATTTAAGCATTGCTTGAATTAACTAAAATAGGTTAATTTTGTTAATATAATTATTAAGAATTCGATACACGGAGATACCTTATGTCAGACAAATCCAAAGAAAAAGATATTGCTGTATCAGAGCTCTTTTCGGGTAATAGCGTATCTCGTAGAAATTTTCTTGCTGCAACAGCAGGTATTACAGGTGTTGGTTGTGCAAATATAGATACCAAAGCAGCTAATGATCGCATTTCTGTTGCAATGGCAAAAGCAACTTCAAAAATTAGTTCAGCGCCTAAAGCGCCATTTGACACTCTTCGTGATTACGTTGCAGCAATTGAGGCGCATGGTCTTTTGCTTCGATTTGATCGCATTGATCAAGATGCCTATGAGGGCACTGCTATTGTGTATGCTTTGAGTGATAAATATGGATGGTATGAAGGCCCATCACTTTTATTTGAGAATGTTAAACAAAATGGTGTCTGGATTAAGGGGCCATTATTAATTAATCAGCATGGTCATTGGGATACCGAATGTATCACTTTTGGTTTGGAGCCAGTCAAAGGGAATGCAAGACAAAGTTATCAAAAAGCGCTTGATTACACTCGCGGTTTATTAGTTGATGGTAATTGGCCAACTATTGATCCAATACAAGTGCCTTCCAAACAAGCACTTTGCAAACAAAATGTTTTAACCGGTGATGATATTGATGTAACCAAATTCGCGTTTATACAAAGTAATCCTGCTGATGGTGGTCGCTATGTAAATACCGGGGCACTCTTTACAAAGGACCCCGACATGGGCGTTAACTTTGGTACTTATCGATGCCAAATCCGCGGCCCAAAAATTCTTGGCGTTAATCCAGAACCTAACCAAACCGGTTGGAAGATGTTGATGGCAGCAAAGGAACGAGGGGAAAAAGTTGCTAAAATTTCAATTGCACTTGGACAAGACCCAATAGTCTGGACAACAAGTAGCTCAAGAATGGTTAGCCGAATAGGTAAAATTAAACCGGTTGATGAATTTGCTGTCGCTGGCGGCGTCAGAGGTAAAGCAGTCGAAATTGTTAAAAGCGAGACTAATGACATTATGGTGCCAGCAAACTGTGAAATGGTTATTGAAGGCGAGGTGCCACTACAAGAAAAATTCCTGCCAGAAGGACCGTTTGGAGAAATGTACGGCTATCTCGGCTTAAAGAAGGAAGAAAACTTCTGGATGAATATCACAGCAATCACTCATCGAAATGACCCGTTACTAGTAAACCAATTTACCGGCGCAACTCGTGGTTATCCAAGTTCACCTGTCGCATCACTAACTAATGAACGGTTTTCAAAAATGTTACCGGGATTAATAGAAATACATCAAAAAACGTCTACCACTGGTTGGGCGATAGTTAAAATTAAAAAAACTGAGGCAGGCCAAGGCTTAAAAATAGGGAAACGCCTTGCAAGCATTATTCCTATATTCAAAATAACTGTCGTAGTCGATGAAGACATCGATATTTATGATGATTATCAGGTTGGCTTAGCCATGGGCTCACGTTATACACCCGCCACATCTACAGAAATATTTTCGGGGCGCGGAATGCCACTAGATCCGAGCTCAGTTAATAGACGTCTATCGAGTAAAATAATCATAGATGCTACTCGACAGTTTCCCGAAGAAGGGGGCCCAGATACTTACCCTGAATTAAATAGAACGCTTATGGATACACTTGCCCCCAATGCAAGAGATCAAATTATGAATAAATGGGGTGATATCTTGAATGGCTGGGGAAAAACTAGGTACTAGAAAAAACTTAGGTCCCAAATTAAGCACGGAGTTTTTTTAAAAAAACGGCAGGATCATCATTTTTCTCAAGGGCTTCAACTAAAGCAGAGCCTATAATAAGTCCATTTGCATGCTTACTAAGCATTTTGACTTGCTCAGATTTTCGAACTCCAAATCCCGCACAAACTGGTAATGCAGTAATTCCTCTAACCTTATTCAGATAATCAGCAACCTGTTGGGGCAAAAAATTCGTACTGCCAGTAATCCCAGTGATAGTAACAGCATAAACAAACCCCTGACTTGCTTTACATAAAACCTCAAGCCGATTATCTGGGGTTGCAGGAGTTACAAGCTGAATCAGCCCAATACCATGCTTATCTAAGGCAGTTCGAAATTCTTCACTTTCTTCAAACGGTAAATCTGGAACGATAAAACCACACACCTGAGCAGCAAGAGCATCTTTTGCTAATTCTTCAAAGCCATATGCAATAAGAGGATTTAAATAACTCATTAATACAATTGGAACCTCAATATCTGGCGCCTTCTTAAGTTGACTAATAATCCATTGCAGATTAACGCCTGAGTTAATAGCGGCTTGACTTGATCGCTGAATTGTTACGCCATCAGCCATTGGGTCTGAAAATGGTACCCCTATTTCAATTACAGCAGCCTCAGTCGCAAGTTTATTTAATGTAGTTAAAAAAGCGCTTTTATCAGGGTAGCCTGCTGTAATAAAAGGAATAAAAGCAGTTTTTCCAAGATCATTTTCGGCCTTAATGGATAATTTTATACGATCAGCCGGTATTGCACTCATGATTCTATACCCGAGATAGGTTCAACTAATGCAGGCATATCTTTATCACCCCGACCTGATAATCCAATCAGAACGGTCTTTCCTGGATTCTTCTTAACCCATTCCCTAGCTCCAGCAAGTGCATGTGCGGATTCAAGTGCGGGAAGAATGCCTTCGAAAGCACAACATTCTTGAAGGGCGTCCAAAGCTTGATCATCTGTGGCTGAAGTATATTCCACTCTACCAATACTTTTTAATAGCGCGTGTGCTGGACCTACGCCAGGATAATCTAATCCAGCAGATATGGAATGAGTCTCTTGAATTTGTCCATTATCATCATAGAGCAGCGCCGAATAACTTCCATGCAATACTCCTGGTTTTCCTGTTGCTAGTGTTGCAGAATTTTCCCCTAAACTAGAACTACGACCACCAGCTTCAATGCCAAGTAAATTAACTGAACTATCGCCCAGAAAAGTATGAAATAGTCCGATGGCATTTGATCCGCCGCCCACACAAGCGACTGCTGCATCAGGCAACTTGCCATCAAAATCAAGCATCTGTTGTTTGGCTTCCATGCCTATAACTGATTGGAATCTTTGAACAAGATAAGGATAAGGGTGCGGCCCTACGGCTGATCCTAATAAATAATAGGTTCCTTCAGGATCAGCAACCCAATTACGGAAAGCTTCATCAATTGCTGCGCGCAGAGTCTGATCTCCAGTATTAACTGGAATTACTTCCGCCCCCAATTGATTCATTCGCGCCACATTTGGTGCTTGACGCTGCATATCAACCGCGCCCATATAAACTTTGCAGGGTATCCTAACTCGAGCACAAGCTGCTGCTGTAGCTACGCCATGCTGTCCGGCTCCGGTTTCAGCAATAACACGTTGAGCGCCCATTTCTTTAGCAAGTAGTGCTTGTCCAAGAGCATTATTTATTTTATGCGCACCGGTATGAGCAAGATCTTCTCGTTTTAGATAAACCCTTCCGTTCCAAATTTTACTAAGCTCGTGGCAAAAAGTTAATGGCGTAGGTCGTCCTACCCAACTCTGCAATTGATGATCAAGCTGAGCCATAAAATCATCATCGTCAAGATACCTGTAGACGCTCTTAGCAAGTCTTTGCAGTGCTGGCATAAGAGTTTCTGGTGCATAGCATCCGCCAAAAGGGCCAAATCTGCCTTCACCATCAGGCAACTTATTTTTTATCAGCAAGCTCAATAATTCATCGGCGGATTTTTTATCAATTTTAATATGCATAACTCTCTGCTTCTCTAACCGCATCTACAAATTCACTAATTTTTTTTGGGTCTTTTATTCCTGGGCTGGATTCAACGCTAGTACTAACATCAACGCCCCATGGTTGAACATTCTTAATCGCATCAGCTACATTTTTTGCATTCAGACCTCCAGCAAGAAGCAGTTGACTCCTTCTTGCGAGATTAGCTGCATGTTTCCAATCTGCCAATTTTCCAACACCACTTTGTTTGCCCTCAAAGAGAAAAAAATCTGGGTATTCCGAAATTTCATGCTCTAAATTAATGGTATCTCGATATACCGGTAATTTTCGAATATTCTGAGGAATCTCAAGATTTGAAAAATCTTTTACATCAGTTTGCAACCAATCTGGCTTAAATATATCAAGCACATACTTGCAATATTCAGGGCTTGGGTGAAGCATTACAGCAACACGCAATATGTCAGAAGATAGTTCCAAAGATAATTCTAAAGCTCTTTCGGGCGTAAGCTGTCGAACCGATTCAGCAAACACAAACCCAACGGCATCAACCTCTGCTTCAACTGCAGCTGCAATGCCCTCTATTGTGGTTAGCCCACAAATCTTTACAAACATTTTGCTCGGCCTGCTGCGGCTAGATCTGCAACCATACGACTTGGATTATTGCTTTTCATTAAGGTTGTTCCAGCTAACGCAAGGCGATATCCCCATTGAGCTAGTTGTTCTGCTTGAAGAATTGTCTTAAGACCGCTTTCAGCAACCCAAGGAACATTATTAGGTAACTTGGCTAACATTGTCTCAAAATGACTAAAATTAACTTCTAGATCTCGTAAATTTCGACAATTAACGCCAATTAAATACCGACATAGTCTTTCTTCTGTAGCATTACCAATTTTTTCTAATAGAGATAATATTTTTTCAAGATCATCTTGATCAAATACTTCGAATAAAACAAACATATCCAAATCATTAGCCGCGCAAAACATCTGTTCTAATTCAGCGCTATTTAAAATTCCTGCTATCAAAAGAACTCCGGATGCTCCCGCTAAACGTGCCTGTCGGATCTGATATGGGCTAACCAGAAAATCCTTACACATAACGGGCAAAGAATTGGAATTAAAAGCTATACCTGATAAATCATCAAAACTGCCACCAAAATAGTCTGGTTCAGTCAATACAGAAACAGCTATTGCTCCACCTGTAATATAGTCTTTGGCTTGATCTGACAGAGATAAACCTTCAGTACTAATTTTACCTTCAGCAGGCGACTTTCTTTTAATCTCAGCAATAATGTCAAAGCCCTTTTCGTTGATTAATAAAGGTTTGGGAGAATCTAGATCAGCCAAAAGTATTTCTTGTTGACTAGCACTAACTAAAGCAACGTCACGTTCATATCGAGACTGACTTAATTTAGCCATCGCACTTAAAAAATTATTTTCTCCAAAGGGATTCAACGAATGGACTCACTAAATGCACGGAGTTGTTTTAAAAGTTTTTTTGGCTCTCCGCTATCAATGATCTTGCCAGCAGCTTCAATTCCATCTTCAAGTGTTCTAGTGCGCCCTGTAACTTCCATTAAGAGTCCTGTGCCTAGTAAAAGTGAGTTGCGATGTGCGCCATATTCTCGGCCATTAAGCACTGATTCTAAAGATTTAGCATTCTCTATGGCATTGCCGCCTGCAAGTTCTTCAGGCTTGCATCTTGGTAATCCGAAATCACGAGGATCTCGCTGTTCCTGATGTACATGGCCACCACGAACATCAAATAAAATAAAGCGCCCTAAGGGCGTTGCTTCATCCCACCCATTTTCCCCATGAACTACAAAAGCTCTCTTTACATGCTTCATACCAGCAAGGCTTTCTGCCATCAATTTAGCCATTTCAGCACTATAAGCTCCATATAGTCCGAAAGGGGGAGAAGCTGGATTTGTAAGGGGACCAAGAATGTTAAAAATTGTCCTAACGCCCATTGCGCTGCGGATTGGCGCAATTTTTTTCATCGCAGGATGAAAAATCTGGGCAAAAAGAAAAGTGAAATTTGTATGTGTTAAACACTGATATGCAATTTCAGGATCTGGAGATATAATAATTCCAAGTGCTTCCAGAACATCCGCGCTTCCAGACTGACTGGATACAGAGCGATTACCATGTTTAATTATAGGAATATCGCAAGCTGCGGCTAACAATGCGCAACCAGTTGAAAGATTAAAACTTCCTGACCCATCTCCTCCAGTCCCTACTGAATCAGCTGCGGGAAAATCATCTGAAGAATCAAATGTTAAAGCCAAATCTCGCATTGCATCTGCAAAACCGCGAATTTCTTCTGCTGTTTCACCTTTGGCACGCAAAGCTGCAAGTAATGCACCTGAGGCAGCTGGCTCCAGAACACCCTCAGCCAGGGAGTACATTAAATTTTTAGCTGTTTCTGCAGATAAAGATTCGCCGCTTAACAGCCCCTCCAACATGTTTTTTGAATCAATTGTCATAGAAGAATCATTTTTTAATTAGTAGTAAGTTTAAGAAAATTACCTAATAACTGATCACCCTCAGGCGTCAAAACACTTTCTGGGTGAAACTGTACTCCCTCCAATAGAAATTCTCGATGACGAACTCCCATAATCTCCCCGCCATTTGTTTTGGCTGTAACTTCAAGCTCATCAGGAATAACATTACGATCAGCTGCCAAAGAATGATAGCGACCAACCTCAAATGGTTGAGATAATCCTGCAAACAAATGCTTAGCGTCATGGCTAATCATAGAGGTCTTCCCATGCATTAGTCTTGCAGCAGAAACTATTTCTCCTCCAAAATGCTGGACGATAGACTGATGGCCAAGACAAACACCCAAAATGGGAATAGTTTTCTTAAACGCCTGAATCATCTCAAGTGTAATCCCCGCTTCATCAGGTTTTCCTGGTCCGGGCGATAAAACAAGATGAGTTGGGTCCATCTTAAGAGCCTCATTTACACTTATTTTATCATTTCGGAATACTTCAACGGTCGCCCCAAGAATAAGAAATGACTGCACAAGGTTATAAGTAAAAGAATCATAATTATCGATTAGTAATAATCTTGGATTAGAATTTTTACTCATAGCCCTTCCTCCGCCATAGCTAATGCCCGACGTAATATTTCACTCTTGGCTAGAACTTCTTTGTATTCATACTCAGGCTGACTGTCTGCAACAATACCTGCGCCCGCCTGATAACTATAATGCCCTTCTTGGAATACTAAAGTTCTTATTGTAATCGCCTGATCCATATCACCATTACAACCAAAGTACCCAACTGTTCCGGCATAAAGGCCCCTACTTTCGGGCTCAAGACTATCAATCAGTTGCATCGCTCGAACTTTTGGGGCTCCAACCAAAGTACCGGCAGGAAAAGCTGCTGCAAATAAATCAAAAGCATCCTTATCATCAGCAAGCTTGCCATTAACTCCGCTTACAATGTGCATAACATGACTATATCTTTCTACAGACTGATATGGGCTAACATTGATACTTCCACTAATTGCAACTCGCCCAAGGTCATTTCTGGCAAGATCAACAAGCATAACGTGCTCAGCAATTTCCTTTTCATCAGAAAGTAAAGATCGTTCATTGGCAAGATCCTCATCTGAGTCTTCACTTCTAGGGCGGGTACCTGCTATTGGTCTCAAAGAAGCATCACCATTATGCAATCGAACTAAAGCCTCAGGGGATGAGCCAACAACCTGTAATTCTCCGGAGTCAAAGTAAAACATATAGGGGGATGGGTTCAACAAGCGAAGGGCACGGTAAACCTGAAAAGGATCTAAATCATAAGTACCAGAAAATCTGACTGACAATACAAGTTGGTAGATATCGCCTTTAGTAATGTAATTTTTAACATCGTCAACTCTATTCTTAAATTCTCTGGAAGATAAACTTTGTATAGCTTTGCCATATTTTCCAGAATGAATCTTCGGAATAGGGCCGGCCAATAATTTTTTCACTTGATCAATTAATTGTATTCGGTCGGTTTCTTCTCCAGAATGAAGCAATGCTATAGATCGGGTTAAATGATCAAAAACCAATAATGATTCTGTAGCTATATAATTAATCTCAGGAGGGATTGGCCCTAAACTCTTTTGGGGCACATTAGGCAAAAATTCAAAATTACGGATAATGTCATATCCTGCAGCGCCCACGAGCCCTCCAGAAAAAGGCAGTCCATCAATTTCTGGAAACAATTTTGGAGCCAATTCTAAGGCCTCTCGCAGTGCTTCAAGTAATGCCGAATGATTCTTAGGCCTAGGGAGTTTTTTTCCGGCATAACGCAAGCCCTCTTGGTCTAGTCTAAACTCAAAGATAGCTCCAAATCCCAAAAAGGAATAACGAGCTAAATGTGTTCCTTTCTCCACGCTCTCCAATAAAAAACGCGGATGAAGTGGGCCAAGCTTCATATAAGTTGATACAGGAGTATCCAGATCAGCGGAAATGTTAAATCGGGATTGCATATAAATTATCCATTTAATAGGTTAATAATAAAAACGTTGTTAAGAAAATGTAGGTAAAAAAAAACCCATCTCTGCATCGCGGAGATGGGTTGCCAATTCTTTGCCTTTTATTACAGACTAGCTGGCCACCATCTCCACAGAAGGCCGCCACCAAAAATTAACACCGCTTGATATTATTTCCATAATTAAAATTATCTCTTTCAGAAGCATATCAGTCAATAGGTAAGTGTTTTTAAAACTATAAAATTAAGCATCTAATAGATTTAAAGGTCATAAAGTATAGGGAAAATTAATGAAAAACTTACCCACATTATTAATGTAAGCGGAATACCCACACGAATAAAATCAGAAAATTTATACCCCCCAGCAGACATAATTAAAAGGTTTGTCTGATAGCCAATAGGCGTTGCAAAACTCATATTGGCACCAAATATAACCGCTAAAATAAATGGTTCTGGAGGTACGCCTAACTGGTATGCAACACTTATAGCAATTGGGGCACCAATTAATGCTGCAGCATTATTTGATACCAAATTGGTTAATACAATTAAAAGCAACATCATTCCACTAAGAACAACTGGAATAGGCATGCCCTGAGTTATAGCAACAAAAAGCTGAGCAATAAACTCTGCACCGCCCGTTTTCTCCATTGCAGTACCTAAACTTAAGCTTGCAACAATAATCATTATTATTGGAATATTTAGTGCTTCCGCAACATCCCGCCAGCGCAAACAACCGCTTACCAACATAGCCACCACTCCCAACAAAGCGCTAATTGATATTGGCAAAAGTCCAAAAGCAGCAAGCCCCACCACAAAAATTATTATTCCTAAAGCAGTATTAGCTCGTTCAGTGTGCGGTAAATCAGTAGTGCCATCGAGCACCAACATAGAACCGCTAGAACGTAAATCAGATATAGATTCTGAGGAGCCTTGGACTAATAAAACGTCACCTGCAAGAAGGCGGGTTGACTCTAGGTCTGTTACTACATCGATACCCTGTCTTGCGCGATGAATTGCTAGCGGAAGCAACCCAAAACGATTACTAAACTGACTAACATTAAGCTTACGGTTATATAACGGAGAACCTCGAGAGATAACTGTTTCTGCAAGTTGCTGCCCTTCTGTAGCAAGAGGCACATCCTCACTAACAGGATGTTCAATATCGCTTTCGTTATAAAGTGTTGTACCTAATAAGCTCTCATATTCTTTTAAGCGCTCTGCAATATCACTAACATAGAGACGATCCCCTTCCTGAAGAACAACCGAAGGTAATCTAGCTACAAATAAATTATCTCCTCGCTGAATTCTTTCTACTCGAAGCCGGTTTTCAGTCTTTGCGCGAACTTCTGTGAGCGTTTTGCCATTAGCAAAACTGTCGCCATTTACATAAAGTACTGACTTAAATACTCGGGGAGCAATATCTGACATTGGCGCTTTCCTTTCAGGAAGAAGCTTTGGGGCTATTAACCATAGATATAAAATAGCTGGTATAACTGCTATAACTACCGGTAAAGTAAAATCAAACATACTAAGATTCAGTATGTCTTGCTCAGCCACAATACCCACAACCAATAAATTTGTTGATGTTCCAATTGTTGTCGCCATGCCTCCTAAAAGGGTTCCAAACCCCATAGACATAAGTATTCCGGAAGGAGCTGTCCCAGTCCGCAAACAGACTGCAACAAGTATTGGTAAGAACATCACAACAATTGCCGTGTTGTTCAAAAAAGCACTCGCAACTGCGCCTACCAATAACATTGATAACATTGCCAACTTAGGACGATCCTGCCAACCAACAGCAATTATATTTGCTAATGGCTGTAGGGCACCTGTTACCTCAAGGCCCTTACTGGCAACTAAAAGTGCGCAAATTGCTATAAGTGCCTCATTTCCAAAGGCTTGAAAAAATAGCTGTGGCTCAAGACCTGGATAACGAAAAATATAGAAACCAAGGACGAGTATAATTGTTACCAGAAAACCTGTGGTCTCCATTGGTATTCTCTCTCTCGAAAAAAGATAGAGCGTTAAAACGGTTAATAAAATGACCGCAATAGCATGAGGATCTGGTAAGGCAGGCAAAAGTCTTTCCTATACATAATTATGAACCCTAATTTAAGATGCATAATCTACTCTAAAGTGAAAACATTATTATACGCTCTACAAACTAATCGTTCACTATTACGCAAACCAACATAATTAATCTCTATGCAAAAAAACCTCAATACATAAATATGCCATTAAAAAAACAAAACTCTAGCATTCAAAAATATGTGCGACAGAATATACAATTCGCGCAAAAAGATGAGGCATTGCGCGCCGATGTTCATGCGCTTGGAGAAATGATTGGTGAAATGTTATTGGAACAAGGCGGTGAAACTCTCTACAAACATGTTGAATCTGTGAGGCAACTTGCAATTGGGCGACGTGCAAACAATTTAGATGATCAAAATAAACTTGACCTACTTCTAAAGAAAATGAGTACAAGTGCTGCAAGAGATGTTGTAAGAGCATTCTCTACTTATTTTCAAATTGTAAATACTGCTGAACAAGTCCACCGTATCCGTCGGCGTCGTGACTATTTAAGAGATAGAAATAGGAGGCAATATCGCTCTTTAGATGAAACTATTTTCCAACTTCATGATTCCGGCTTTAGTTTAAAGTCATTATCTTCTCTTTTAAACAAGATTGTTATCGAATCAGTTTTTACAAGACATCCAACAGAAATAACTCGTCGTACAATTCTTCGCAAGCAACAAAATATTGCTCATCATGTGGCCAATCTAAAAAATCCTGAGTTGACTCCTCTCGAGCTGGACGCATGTATGGAAAATATACGTTCGGAAATTACTGCGATCTGGCAAACTGAAGAAATTCCTGAGAAAGGAACAACTGTCTTTGATGAACTTGAGCATATTCTATTTTTTTTAACAGATGTAATTTATGAAGTAATCCCAAGTTTCTATCAACAACTTGAAAAGGCTTTCGTCGATATCTATGGAGAAGATGAAAGATTATTTGAGATCCCAACAATGATAAGGTTTTCGTCATGGATTGGGGGAGATATGGCCGCGACTGATGATATGTCATCAAGGATTATTCGGGGTACTTTAGAGCGGCAGCGGTCACTTATTTTAGATTTGTATTATCAGGATTGTCTCAAGCTTGCTGAGAAATTAAGCCAAAGCTCAAATCGTATTCAGGTAGATGATAATGTTTTTGGTTTGATTAATAAGTACAGCAGACAATTTCCGGAGCATCTTGGATCTATCTCACAAAGATATCGAAATATGCCCTATAGATTATTGTTACGGTTTATATCACAACGGCTTCAGGAAACTTACGACGATGGTGCTTTCCCCTATGAGTCTGATAAAGATTTTGTAAATGATCTCGAATTAATTGAGAAAAGCTTAGCTGCGAGAAAAGGTGCTAACGCAGGATTAAAGGAAGTAAAAAAATTAATTAGAAAAGTAAAAACATTTGGCTTCCATTTTCTAACATTGGATGTCCGTCAAAATGCTAGTGAACTTCAACAAGCAGTAGGATATTGCTTAAACGATAATAAATGGCAATCAGAAAAACGTTCCTATCGATTAAAGAAACTTAGATATATGCTAGAAAAAAATGCTTCTCCAATCATAGAACCAAATAATGATGCAAAACGCTTAATTGCAATATTTCAAACTATTTCATATTGTCGAAGAAAATTTGGGCCAAATGCAATTGGCGTTTTTCTAGTACGTCACTGCCAAGGTGTAGATGATGTACTAGCTGCACTTCTGATTGCTAAATGGGCTGACATGAATGACAGTAATGGCAATGTCACAATAGATGTTGCACCAGAATTTGATACCAATCAGGAATTGAGACAAGCTGGAGAGCTATTAACCGAATTAATTGGTGACCCTTTTTATCAAAAAAATATTGCCGCTCGAGCTATGCGACAAACAGTTATGTTAAGTAACGCTGAATCAGCTAAAGATTGCAGCACAGCCTTGGCAAGATGGCGAATGCAACAAGCACATAATCAACTGAATTTAATTTTCTCAAATGCAGATATTGATTACACACTATTTCATGGTCGTGGGAGCTTATCTGGAAGAAGTGGTTTTTCTGATGGTATAGCCTGTGGGCACTTACGTATTATGGAATACGGAGAAGCAACCAATGATCGTTATGGAATTCAAGGTATAGCTTTACGTTCTTTAGAGAAGTCCTTCAGTATGGTTACTACTGCAACAGCCAATCTGGAAAATCTAGTTTCTCCTAAAAAAACGTGGACTTCTATAATGGACCAAATTGGTTCTGATAGTGATGACATCTATCAAGAACTTATTAACGGTAAAGAAAACTTTAGTAAATATTTTCGCCGTGTTACGCCCATTGATGTAATTGAATTAAAAAGAATTAGTTCAAAAAATGATTCTAAAATTAGCGATATATCTTGGGTGTTTGCTTGGGCGCAGAGCAGATTCCTTCTGCCGCAGTGGTTTGGAATTGGCACAGCTCTTGAAAAAGCTATTTTGGAAAAGGGCATAGAATCTATTCGCGAAATGTCGACACAATGGGCATTCTTTACAAGACTGATCGATGATGTTGAAGTAGCTCTAGCAATTGCTGATATAGATATAGCCGAATTGTATTCAGCATTAGCTGGGGAACACCTGCATCATCATTTTTTCCCTCTAATAAAAAATGAATATAATCTTAGTGTTAAAAATATTTTAAAACTAAGAAATAAAGAGAATCTTTTGGGCCAAAACTTAAACTTAAAACGATCAATCATCCTTCGTAATCCCTATGTTGATCCGATAAGCTTGCTACAAATAGAGCTTTTACGCAGATGGAGATCAGGCGGTAGAAAAGAGAATAAGCTTCAAACAGCATTAATAGCTAGTGTTAATGGCATATCTAGAGGCTTACAGAGTCCTGTCTAATTGGGGTTATCAGAAAATGAAAGCTGTCTTTCTCGATTTCGAAACTTTAGGCCCAAATGATATCGATATAAGTGAGCTCAAAACACACTTACCAAATCTTAAAATATATGGAAACACAACAGCAAAAGAGCTGGATACACACATAGATAATGCAGAAATTTTATTGGTAAACAAAATAAGTCTAGATGCTGGCTCTCTAGATGCGGCCTCAAAACTTCAATTAGTTTGTGTTTCAGCTACAGGTACAGATAACATAGATCTAGAAGCTGCAAAGAAAAATAATATTGCTGTTTGTAACATTCGAGATTACTGCACTCCTTCAGTTACTCAGCACGTTTTTTCGATGATTCTCTCACTTAACCAACATCTTGAAGAATATCGCGATCAAGTTAGAAAAGGATATTGGCAATCAAGTAAAAATTTCTGTCTACTTACCCCAACAATTCGAGAACTAAAGGGTAAAAAAATTGGGATTATAGGCCTTGGGACACTTGGTCAAGGTGTTGCAAAAATTGCACATTCTTTTGGGATGAAAGTTATTGCTGGTGAACTTTCATGGAGAAAGAATGGTAAAAAACCTAATAATTTTAAAAACGTTTTACGTCTTCCTCTTTCTGAAGTTTTAGAACAGTCAGATATTCTTAGCCTTCATTGCCCTCTAAACGAAAAAACCCATCATTTAATTAATGCAGAGACTCTCAGTATAATGAAATCAGATGCATTATTAATAAACACTGCTCGTGGCAAATTAATTGATAATAAAGCATTACTAGAAAAACTTTCGAGGAATGAAATTGGAGGGGCTGGTATTGATGTGCTTGATGAAGAGCCTCCAATTAAAGGGAATATACTAATCGATGCAAAGCTTAACAATCTTATTTTAACTCCACATATTGCATGGAGTAGTCGCGAGGCACGACAACGCGCGGTTAATGAAATGTTGCTTAATATCTTGTCTTTTTTGGATGGTGGGAAAAGGAATAGATTAGTTTAATTTAATTATTCCGTAATACTGCTACTGGTGGCTCCATTACAGCTTTCCTTGTAGCAAAAGTACCCGTACAGCCAACAATAATTGCACCAGAAAGTAGCCCAACTAACCATAATGAAGGATCAATCTGATAATCCATATTAAAAGCTTGTTTAGCAAGAAAGTAACTCACAACAGTTGCGCCAATGGATGCGAGTAATCCTGCAAGAGCCCCAAGCGCTATAAATTCTGAGGCAACCCCTTTAAGTATCTGTTTCCTTTGGGCACCTAATGTATGAAGAATAGCACTTTCAAAACGGCGTTCGTCACGAGTTACCTGGATTGCTGCAAGCAAAACTACTATGCCAGCAAGTAAAGTAAATAAAAAAACATATTGAACTGCAGCCGAAGCTCGATTAATGATATTTCGAATCTGCCCTAAAGTAGTCTTTAGATCAAGCAAGGTGACACTTGGAAATTTCTGTAACAAAATTTTTAAAACTTGTCTTGAGTCTTCACCGATGTAGAGACTACTAAGATAAGTTTGTGGCAATTGACTCACATCACCAGGAGAAAATATAAGGTAAAAATTTGGCGTAAGCGAATCCCAAGCAATCTCACGCAAACTAGTAACTTTAACATCTATCTTTTCGCCTCCAACCATAAAACCTAGAGAATCGCCAACTTCTACATCTAAATTTCTAGCATAGTCGGCAGCAAGAGAAACTTGTAATTCTCCATTGTAATTTTCGCCCCACCATTCGCCCTCAGTAATCCTATTACTTTCAGGTAAATCTGCTGTCCAGGTTAAATTGGCTTCTTGTCTTAAAGAATTTCTACCTTGAGGCGTTGGGAAAGTATATTCTTCAATTGGTATACCTTTAATACTTGTCATACGGCCTCGAATCAATGGTAGGAAATCTGGTTTTTCCCCAAGTTCTTCAGTAAATATTTGACTAATCCTATCCCAATCTTCTGGCTGAATATTAAAGAGAAAATAATTTGGAGCATTTTCTGGCAAAGTTCTCTGCCAATTGGTAATTAAATCGTTGCGCACAATAGTAAGTAATAACAGAACCATTAAACTCAAACCAAAGGCAACAATTTGCACTACACTTTCTTTACCTCTGCGAGAAATATTAGCTAGTCCATATCGCCATGTAATTCCACCTAAGCCCCTAAAACGAGTAAAAATTATTACTAATAACCATCCTGATAAACCTGATAATATAGCAAGTCCTATAACGCCAGATAATATCAAAGATAACAGTATTGGCTCTCGTACAATAACCCAAAGAATTGTAATTAATGCTCCCAAAGCGATGCCATAAACCAACCCCGAATGTAAAGGTGGTGGAGAAATATTTTTTCTCAACACTCGAATTGGAGGAGTCACTCTAAGTTGAAGAAAATGTGGCAATGCAAAACCAATAGCTATGGTTGAAGAAGTCACCAATCCAATAATTGATGTCCACCATGAAGGCTTTGGTAGCTCAAAAGGGGTTATTTCGGCTAGAACAGCTGCCAGTAAAAATTGAGCTAAGTATCCAAATAGAGTGCCTATTAGCGTGGTTAATAAAATAATTAAAACCAATTGAACAATAGAGCTATTTAGAATGAATGATTGTTTAGCTCCCAGGCTCTTTAACAAAGCTACTGTATCCAAATGACGCAAAGCATAACGCCGGGATGCCATAGCTGTAGCAACAGCAGCAAGAATCACTGTTACAAGTGATGACAAGGTTAGAAATCGCTTTGCTCGGTTAATAGCAGAAACAATCTGCTCACCGGCATCCTTAATTGTTCGGATTCTTTCTTGGTCGGTAACAAGAGGTCTAACTTTAGCCCCAAAACGATCTATTAATTCAATAGAGCCAGCATACAATTGTCGATAAGTAAAACGGCTCCCTGCTTTTAAAACATTCATAGAGGGAACATCCTCTATATTCATTAGAAGGGCTGGCGCCATAGAAGCAAACCCAACTCCTTGATCAGGTCTAAACTCTAAAACGTGAGCAATCTTGAAAACTGCAGAACCAAGCTTTATATCATCTCCAACATCAACATCTAATCTTGCCATCAGGCCAGGCTCAGCCCAAATAGTTCCCTGCAATGGCACTCCTTTTGCAATATAACTAGTGGTAAATAATTCGTCAGAAATACGAACTTCGCCGCGTAAAGGGTAATTGCTAGATACTCCATAAACGATGGATAAACTTGTATCCTCCCCGAACTGAGCAACAGAGGGAAAATCAATTACTACTGCGGTCTTTAAACCAAATTCATTACCAATATCAATGAGAGATTCCGCAATAGGGGCTGGTGAACGAATAACAAGATCGGCTGCTAAAGTTGCTGCAGCTTGAGATTCCATCGCACGACCAACTCGATCAGTAAAAAAACCTACAGCAGTTATGGAAGTTACAGCAACAATAACAGCAAGAAATAATACAAATAGTTCTCCGGCTTTAAAATCGCGACTAAAACTTCGTACTGAAAATTTTAATGTGTTCATCTATTTATTAATTAAACGGCCAGACTCAATATAAAGTGAACGATCACATTGTTTTGCAAGAGACATATCGTGAGTTACTAACACCAAAGTTGTTCCATAATTTTTATTTAATTCAAATAATAAATCTGCGATTTTATCTCCACTCGCAGTATCAAGATTGCCAGTAGGCTCATCAGCAAATAGCACATTTGGAGATGTTACAAAGGCACGAGCAATGGCAACACGTTGCTTTTCTCCACCTGACAATTGTCTAGGATAATGCCCCGTTCTCTCAGACAGCCCAACACTTTTAAGCGCTCCTCTAGCGCGTTGAGATGCGTCACTTTCATTTGTAAGCTCTAAAGGCAACATAACATTTTCGATTGCCGTTAATGATGCAACCAAATGAAATGATTGGAAAACAAAACCTACATATTCTCCTCTAACTAATGCACGTCCATCTTCATCCATCTTCTCCAAATTTTTACCACACAACCTTACCTCACCTTCGGATGGACGATCTAAGCCCGCAAGTAAAGCTAGTAAAGTGGTTTTACCTGCTCCTGATGGGCCTACCAGAGCAATAGTTTCTCCTTCTTTAACCTCGAGATTTACTTTATCAAGTATAATCAAAGGTCCTTCAGGACTACTAACCTGTTTACTTAAATTTGAAGCTGATAGAACTATTTTGTCTCTCATGAGAATACTTTTCTTAATAATATTTTTAGCGATAACAAACTGCAGTTTTTTCAACCAAGTCTTATACGCCGACAATGAAAAAACAATACTTGTAATTGGTGATAGCTTAAGTGCCGGGTTTGGGCTAGATCTAGCAGATACCTGGGTAACATTGCTGGAAAAAAAGCTCAAACGCGAAGATTACGGATATAAGGTTATCAATGCCAGTATTAGCGGAGATACTACAAGAAATGGTCTTAATAGATTAAGCCGAGCGATAGATATACATCAACCCGAGATATTAATTATAGAGTTAGGGGGAAATGATGGCCTAAGAGGATTGCCAATTAATATTATGCAACAAAATCTCGAGAAGATGATTCAAATAGCAAAACAAAAAAATAGCTTGATAATATTGGCAGGTATTCAGATACCGCCAAATTACGGTGAAAAATATGCGGGAGATTTTGCGGCAGTTTACCCCAGGCTTGCAAAAAAATATCAAGTATTGCTAATACCATTTTTTATGAAAAATGTTGCTTTGAACCCGGGAATGTTGCAACCAGATGGGATCCATCCAAATAAAAAAGCACAGCCTTTGCTTATGGAAAATGTATGGAAAACACTCGAAGCCGCGCTAAAAAACTCAAGGGCTAATTAAAACATCTAATTATAGATTCTTGGATCTTTTCGGCGGCATCTTTTGGGTCTTTTGCCTCACGAATAGGTCTTCCAATAACAATATGATCTGCCCCATTTTCAAATGCCTCTGCAACAGTTACTACACGTTTCTGATCATCGATTGGGCGATTTTCGATTGGGCGAATTCCTGGAGTAATAATTAATAAATTATGATTTAATTCAGCGCGAAGCGCGCTAAGTTCAAGGCCTGACGCAATAACTCCATCACAACCTGCCTCAAGGGCTCTTCTTGCTCGAGATAAAACTAATTTCTTAACATCGCAATCAAATCCTAGATCAAGCAAATCCCCTTGATCCAAGCTGGTTAGAGCAGTAACAGCGAGTATCTTGAGATCTCCTTTAGCTGCTGCTGCTGCCTCCATAATGCCTTGGTTACCATGTATAGTGACATAAGTAATACCACGATCTTGTAAACTTCTTACAGCAGCTGCAACAGTTGCAGGTACATCAAAAAATTTCAAATCAACAAAGATTTTTTTTTGCTTGGTAACTAACCATTCAAGTAATCTAAAATAATCACCTGACATGCAGAGCTGTAAACCTAGCTTGTAGAAATGTACCGAGTCACCTAAAGTTGAAACCAATTGTTTTGCAGTTTCAATATCTGCAACATCTAAAGCAAAAATTAACCGGTCCCTATCTTGTATTTTTTTATTCATAAATAATTCTTAAAGGAAGATTAATACAACATTAGCACTAGTATGATAGAACTTCATAAATAGTGGGGCAGTTGCTTAAAAAGCTAAACTTCAAGTTTGGCATCAATTAAGTTCCGATATGCTGAGAGCGCATAACGATCTGTCATGCCGGCAATATAGTCAGCAACAGCCCTAGCACGACCAGAGTCCCCTATTTCTTCTCCCCAGGAAGATGCACGTGCCTCATGCTCCTTGGGCATAACTGTAATATCAGAAAAATACAACTCAAAAAGCCCATTAACAATAAGGCTTGCTCTCTCTGTCATTTCCATAACACGGGGATGCTGATAAAGAGCTTTTTGTAAAAACTGCTTTAACTCTCGATGTTGAAAAAGCATATTTGAACTAAAGCTTACTAAAGGCTGAGGCAATGATCGAACTTCATCAATACTTTCTGGTTTGAACTCAGATAAAAGTTCAGTTGTTGTAAGCAATAAGTCAGTCACAACTAGATTAATCATTCGACGAACAGTTTCGCGAGCCTGTTCTCGTGCATCAAGGGATTTATAATGGGCTTGAACTTCATTGTAACTCTCGCCAAAAAGTGGAATTGCGCACAAATCATCTATTTCTAGAAGCCCCGCTCTTATACCATCATCGACATCATGATTGTTATAAGCCATTTCATCTGCAAGGTTAGACAACTGTGCTTCAAGGCTAGGTTGTTCTGATTTAAGAAACCGATCACCTAATTTGCCTAGTTTAATGGCATTACGTTTCGAACAGTGCTTTAAAATACCTTCTTTAGTCTCAAAACAAAGATTAAGGCCATCGAAATCGACATATCTTTTTTCTAAGGTTTCTACAACACGCAATGACTGTAAATTATGCTCAAAACCTCCGTAAATCTTCATGGCTTTATTCAGAGCATCTTGTCCAGCATGCCCAAAAGGTGTATGGCCAAGATCATGGGCTAAGCAAATTGCTTCAGCTAATTGTTCATTTAATCTTAAACTTGAAGCAATAGTTCGTGCAATCTGAGCAACCTCCAAAGAATGGGTCAACCTTGTTCGATATAAATCTCCTTCGTGATTAACAAAAACCTGAGTCTTATAAACAAGCCTTCGAAAGGATGACGAATGAATAATTCTATCTCTATCTCTCTGGAATTCACCTCGATACGGATGCGGGATTTCTTTATTTTTACGACCATGACTTCTATCCTGGGAAGCAGCATAAATAGCAAGCCCAGCATCTAAATCCTGTTTTACAATCATGATCTAAAACTACTATTTAGCAAAATACTCTTCTAATAATTTAGAAAGATGATTCTCTGGATAGTCATCAACAATAATAGCGCTACCTATAGATTCAAGAAGTATTAATCTGGTTTTGTTAGAAATAATTTTTTTATCATACGCCATAGCATCAACAAATTTTTTTAATTCAATCTTGGGAGGATCAACAGGTAAATTAAAATTCATTAGCAAAGTTCTGATGCGTGACACATCTGAATCATTTAGCCAATTCATTCTCAGAGAAAGTTCAGCAGCCATAGAGATCCCTGAAGCTACAGCCTCACCATGCAACCATTCACCATAGCCTAGACATCGTTCTAGAGCATGCCCAAAAGTATGTCCAAGATTTAATAAAGCTCTTACGCTATGCTCTCGCTCATCACCAGATACCAATCTTGCCTTAATTGAACAAGATCTTTCTAAGAGATACTCTAAATGATTGCTTTCGCGATTAAGTATTAACAAATATTCACTTTCTAACCATTCAAAAAACTCTTGATCGGCTAACAAGCCGTACTTAACAACTTCTGCAAGGCCTGCAGAAAATTCACGCTCAGGCAATGTATTTAAGGTTTTTATATCACTTAACACACAAATAGGCTGATGAAACACACCAATTAAATTCTTTCCACTTGAATGATTAACTGCGGTCTTGCCTCCGACGGAAGAATCCACTTGCGCCAATAAAGTTGTTGGTACCTGAATAAAATCAATACCTCTTTGCCATGTGGCTGCTGCTAATCCAGCAACATCGCCAATTACTCCACCTCCCAGAGCAATCAGAACACAATCTCTCCCGAGTCGTTTCTCTGCTAAGGCATCATAAATATTTTCTAAGGTTGAAACACTTTTAGTCCTTTCACCTTCAGGTAATATAAGAGATTCGATCCTCTTCGAATTTATTAATTCCTTCAATGTTGAAAGATATAAGGGTGCAATAGATCCATTCGATACAATAAAAGTATCACGATCATTAATATAGGGGTCAAGCAAACCGGCGTGATGCAAAATATCACTGCCGATAATAATAGGATAACTACGTTGCCCCAAATCTACATTCAGATTTAACATATTTTTATTAACAACTAATAATATCTTCTGGCTAAGATTAAATACTCTTAGGAAAATTTAATCTAAATTAAAAAAACTATTCTACCTCGATCCTAACCATTGATTGATTTCTTTCGCAACAGCTGAAACCTTACGGCCATCTGTTTCAACTACCAAATTGGCAATTTCTCGATATTGTGGATCCCTAATAGACATTAAATTCTCTAATACTTCCAAAGGATTAGCATTATTTAGAAGCGGTCGATTGCGAGACTTCCTCGTGCGTTCAACTTGCTGCACTACGCTAGTATATAAATAAATCACAATTCCTCGTTTAGCTAATAAAGATCGACTATTTAAGTTTTCTGCAACACCGCCGCCGGTTGCTAAAACAATATTGTCTAATTCGGTTAGCTCTTCAATAATCGCAGCTTCTCTTTTCCTGAAGCCATCTTGGCCCTCTTTTTCAAAAATATAAGAGATATCAACTCCGGTGCGGATCTCGATTATTTCATCACTATCGTAAAAATCTAGTTGTAAATCGTTTGCTAATTGCCTACCAACAGCTGATTTACCGGCCCCCATTGGGCCAATTAAAAAAATATTTTCCATCACTATCAGTCTATGATTCCCAGTATTAAAAATAACCTATGATGTTGAAACTAAAGAATACCTCAGCTTTGAGAAAATAAAAATTCTGAATTAAAGCGGCGTACAACTGTCATAAGCTTAGATTCATGAAAAAAAATCAATTTTGTACTAGCATAAACTAAAAGGGATTCACAAAAGACTGTTGTCAACATGCATAATTAACCCATTAAATTTAAGGTAATGTATTAAATTAGCTCATGAGGATCATTTTTCGACTGTCCATAATTCTTGCCGGCTTCCTAACTGCAATGGCTTTAGGTATTGCAGCAACTAGTGTTGGTGCTTTCTATTATCTTCAGCCTGCCCTTCCTTCGGTAACAGAAATGAGAGAAATTCCTCTCCAAATACCATTAAGTATCTATTCTAGAGATGGCAGATTGCTTGACCGAATTGGAGAAAAGCGTCGAACGCCAGTGGATTTTGAAGAAATACCAAAAATAGTTATCGAGGCGTTTCTTGCGGCTGAAGATGATCGATTCTTTGAACATCCAGGGTTTGACTATCAAGGTATCGCAAGAGCTGCCTATAACCTATTACTTACCGGTACCCGTGCTCAAGGGGGAAGCACAATAACCCAACAACTTGCCCGAGAGTATTTCCTAACTCGAGAACGTACTTTCATAAGAAAAGCGAAAGAGTTGATACTTGCAACTCAGATCGAAAAGGAATTTACAAAGGAAGAAATTTTCTCCTCCTATCTCAATAAAATTTTTCTTGGCCAGCGTGCTTACGGAGTAGCTGCTGCTGCTTCAGTTTATTTTGGTAAGTCATTAAATAACCTTAACATTGCTGAGGCAGCTACCTTGGCTGGACTCCCAGCTGCCCCCTCAAGATACAATCCTGTTTCAAGTCCAAAACAAGCCACAGAAAGACGAAGCTATGTATTGCGAAGAATGGAGGAACTAAAGTTCATAGATAATGAAGAACTAGCTATCGCAATCAAGACTCCAATGATGTCTTTTCTTCATCGTCCTACTATAGATTTACGCGCTCCTTATATCACCGAAATGGTCAGAAAAGAAATGGTTGAAATATTTGGAGAGAATGCTTATACCGATGGATATACAGCTATAACAACAATAGATAGTCGTGCCCAAAGAGCTGCTGATTCGGCCCTAAAGAAAGCTCTATATTCCTATGATCGCCGCCATGGGTTTCGGGGAGCAATTTCAAAATTAGATATATCATCTATTATTAGCACTGCTGACAATAAAATAAATGTAAGCAAGATTGAAGAAGAAAATATCGAATCAATGGCGCTGCAAAACGCCTTAAATCAATTTCCGTCCTACGGATATCTTAAACCTGCGATCGTATTAAATATCAACGAAAATAATTCTGCGAAGTTTATTTTAAAAAATTCTCAGAGTGTTGTTCTTGAGTGGAACAAAATAAGGTGGGCTCCATATTTAGATGATAATAGTATCGGTCGTTCACCAAAAAATATTTCACAAATACTTTCACCTGGTGACGTAGTCTATTTATTAGAAACTAAAAATGGCTTTCAATTAGCTCAATTACCAGAAGTTCAAGGTGCTTTCGTTGCAATTAACCCAGATGATGGGGCAACAATAGCGTTAGCTGGCGGGTTTGATTATTTTGCGAATAAGTACAATCGAGCTATTCAAGCACGTCGTCAACCTGGTTCATCTTTTAAGCCTTTTATTTATTCAGCGGCATTAGAAAATGGTTTTACTGCAAGCAGTATAATTAATGACGCTCCGCTTGTATTCGAAGGTAATGATGGAGAAGATTCGTGGCGACCCGAAAACTATTCAGATAAATATAAAGGCCCAATGAGAATGCGAGAGGCTTTAGTTGAATCAAAAAATCTAGTTTCAATCCGCATACTAAGAAAAATGGGAATCAAAAATGCCTTAAATCATGTTCAATTATTCGGTTTTCCAGAAAAAACTCTTAAAAGAGACTTTACTCTTGCCCTTGGAAGCGGCGGTGCATCTCCTTGGGAGATGGCAAACGGTTATGCCTCTTTAGCTAATGGAGGCTATGAAGTAAAAGGATATTTCATTGATAAGATTCTTAACTCACAAGGAGATGTCATCTTCCAGGCTAACCCGGTTAGTGTTTGCAAAAAATGTGAAGACAGATGGCTACAAGAGGAGTCTGAAAAAATTCAATCTTCAGACAAACCGTTGAATATTATTGATTCCAATCAAATAGGTATTTCAGAGGTTCCAATATACTCATCAACATTGGAAATGGGTGAAGTTGCTGGTAGTTGGCGCCCAGATTTTAGAGAAACCCCAAATTTTTGGAGTAATCGCAATCAAGCCAACCGCATAATAAGTGCTGAAAATTCATACATTATTTACGACATGATGCGTGATGTTATTCAACGAGGCACTGGCCGAAGAGCAAAAGAGCTAAATAGACAAGATCTCGCTGGTAAAACTGGAACTACAAATGGTCGTAGGGATGCGTGGTTTAGTGGTTTCAACAATGAGATTGTGGCTATTGCTTGGGTTGGTTTTGATCAAGATTCTCGCTCACTAGGTAATGGTGAAGAAGGCAGCAGAACTTCATTACCAATCTGGAAAGATTTTATGGAAGTTGTATTGGAAAATAGCCCTGAAGAACCTTTAAGCAAACCATCTAATATTGTAAGTGTTCGGGTAGCAAAAGATACAGGAAAACTCACAACATCAACAAATAAAAATGCATTTTTTGAGATCTTTATAGCTGGCACAGAACCAAAGCAACCCCAGAGAAATTATAATTTATTGGATAAAAATGTTTCCTTTGAGAAAAAGGAAGACGAAGAAAGTATTTTCTAAAAAAATTTTATTTTCGCTTATTAATGCTCACATAATCTCTTTGCATGGGCCCAGTATAAAGTTGTCTAGGGCGCCCTATACGATGATTTGGATCAGTAATCATCTCCTGCCAATGAGCCACCCAACCCACAGCCCTAGCAATTGAAAACATTACAGTAAACATTGAAGTACTAATCCCTAAGGCTCGATAAATAATACCGGAATAGAAATCAACATTCGGATATAACTTCTTCTCAATAAAATATTCATCTTTAAGGGCAACCTGTTCTAGCTCTAGAGCAAGCTCAAATAAAGGATCTTCCTTCTGCCCTAATTTCTCTAGCACTCTATGACACATATCACGAATTATTGTTGCCCTAGGATCAAAGTTTTTATAAACACGATGGCCAAATCCCATTAAACGAAATGGATCATCTTTATCTTTTGCTTTTTCTACATACCTAGAAATATTCTTTACATCTCCTATTAATTTCAACATACGTAATACTGCTTCGTTTGCGCCGCCATGAGCTGGCCCCCATAATGCGGCTACGCCCGCTGCAATTGCAGAATATGGGTTCGCTCCAGAACTGCCTGCTAAACGCACTGTTGACGTAGAACAGTTTTGCTCATGATCAGCGTGAAGAATTAATAATAAATCTATTGCTTCTGCAGCTATTGGATCAATTGCATATTCTTCAGCAGGAACTGCAAAAAACATATGCAATAAATTACTAGCATAATTAATATCATTTCTAGGATAACTAAATGGCTGGCCAAGTGTATGCTTATAAGCAGCAGCAGCAATAGTAGGCAGCTTAGCAATAATCCTGTGAGCAAAAATTTCTCGATGACGGGCATTGTGTATATCCATAGTGTCATGATAAAAAGCAGACATAGAGCCAACAACGCCTGAAACCATTGCCATAGGATGTGCATCATGATTAAAGCCATTAAATAACCTAAGAATGGTTTCATTAATCATAGTATGCCTACGAATATTCTGATCAAAATCTTCTAGCTGAACTTCGGTTGGTAATTCACCATAAAGTAATAAATAACAAACTTCTAAAAAGGAACTTTTAGATGCAAGTTGTTCAACAGGAATCCCGCGATATAGCAAGACTCCCTTATTGCCATCAATAAAAGTAATAGCGCTTTCACAACTCGCGGTTGAAGCATATCCTGGATCAAAAGTAAAAATACCTTGTTCGGCGTATAAGCCCCTAACATCAACAACTTCAGGTCCCATTGAGCCGCTGGAAACCGGCAGGTCTGTAGATTGACCGCTTCCACCATTATCTTTAAGTGTGAATTTTTTTTTACTCAATATATTCTCAAATTTTTTAAGGTGTCGTTACCAGACCACACGGATCTGCTGATTTGGATAAATTGAATCTATCCTAATTGCATTGATTATTTGATATTCGGCTGGGCCGAAAATTTTTACTATGCTAAGAACTTGATGTTAAAAGTGGATTAATTCCTAAAAATACAAACCACAAGGCAATGTTTGATTCAGTCAAAGCATTATTTTTAATTATTATAGTCTAGAGAATTTATAACTGCACATTCTGAATGCACCAGTTACCAAGAGCTGGACAATCTATCAAGCTAACCCTTTGAAAATACAAGCTATGACGAAATCAAGAATTTGAAAAATCTACTTACTGTATTTCTTATTAAATTTATCAACTCTACCAGCAGTATCTACTATCTTCTGTTTGCCCGTATAAAACGGATGACACGAAGAACAGACCTCTATTCTCAACTCTTCTTTAAGCGTTGAGCGAGTGGAAAACTCATTTCCACAGCTACATATAACCTTAATATCCTGGTATTCGGGATGAATTTGAGCTTTCATGAATAATTTTAAACCTTTAACTTTATACTTAATAAGAGCTTAACTTGCTTTAAACTGGGCGCAGAAGGATAGCTTTTAAAACCAAAAGAGACAACCTAATAACATTTAGCCCATAATATCCACAGAATCTGTGGACAAATCTGTGGATTAAGCCGATTAGTGACAGCTAAGAGACAGAAATTACTGCAAAAGCCTAAAATGAGCAATAAATAACCAATAGTTGCTTTTTCTTTTTAAAATATATACTTATATGATTTTTAAGTCATAACATCTGATAATAATCAGCCGTGTCACTGATATCGAAGGATTCTATCTAAATTGTGTATAAATCAAAAAAATAATCCATTTCTCTATAGTTAAAATTCAAAGCTGCTCAGGGAGAAAATTTGCTTGTAGATCATTAAGAAAGCGCCAGCCATGACTAGTTGGTTGCCAAAAACCCTTCGAAACCCTTCTAATCATTCCTTTTTTCTCTGCTGCCCTAAGACCTGACAAGACCCTTTCGACAGGCAAGCCTGTCAATTGAGTAAATGAGCCAAGACTAAATCCTTCCTTTAAGCGCAGATTATTTAACATAAATTCAAAAACTAAATCTGATGCTGTGACTAAATTTTTTTTTACTACAACATTATTTGTTTTAGTTCTATGTAGATATTCGGCAGGATGATTAACACGTTGTTCTCGGAAAACTCCATTTGAAGTAGTAATTTTGCTATGGGCCCCGGCCCCAATACCAAGATAATCTCCAAAATGCCAATAGTTCAGATTATGAATACATTCCTTCCCCTTAATAGCCCAAGCAGAAACCTCATAATTATTATATGCACTAGATTCCAATAAGGCTGATGCTGCTGTCTCCATCTGCCATACATCATCTGAATGAGGTACTTTTGGAGGATTAAGAAAAAAGATCGTGTTGGGTTCAAAGGTTAAATGGTACAAAGAAATATGTTCGGGCCCTAATGATATTGCTTGAGTTAAATCAAATTTAGCTTCAAGTAAATTCTGACTAGGGAGGCCGTACATTAAATCAAGATTTATATTCTTAAAACCTGCATCACGTGCTTGGGTGAAGGCTTCTAAGGTAGCCTGCGCTCCATGAATACGCCCCAATGATTTAAGCTTATCATCTAAAAAACTTTGCGCGCCAAGAGATAATCGGTTTATACCTGTAGATAAATATTCAGAAAAATTGCCGTGTTCCAAACCACCAGGGTTAGCCTCAAGTGTAATTTCTGCATCTGGAGAAACGAGCAAGTAATCTTTTACTGATCTGAGCAAAATTTCAAAATGGCTTGGATTAAAAATACTGGGAGTCCCACCTCCTAGGAAAATTGATTTTATTGGTCTTCGATTGGCCAAAGAAGATAAATTTTCGAGCTCACTAATCAAAGCATTTATATATTTATCTTTGGGTGCATTTGGGCCTACCTTGTAAGAATTGAAATCACAATAAGGGCATTTTTGAATACACCAAGGGAAATGAATATACAGACTGAGTGGGGGAGATATGTTATTTAAAGCATTCACTATAGAGATTCGACTATATTAATTTAGCAAGTGATTTCTTTAAATCAAGTAGGGCCTTGCCACGATGGCTGTATAAATTTTTTTCTTCGGCAGAAAGCTGAGCTGAAGCAAGATTTAGTTGGTCATCAATAAAGACTGGATCATATCCGAAACCACCTTCGCCAAAAGGCTCAAATGCGATTCGACCATTCCAGTCACCCCTCGCAATTATCGGATCAGAATCATTCTCATCACGAACAAACACAAGCACACAAATGAATTTAGCATCGCGTTTTTCGATTGGAACATCTTCGAGTTCTTGCAAAAGTTTATCAACATTATCTTTATCACTTGCATTGGGACCAGCATAACGTGCTGAATAAACTCCGGGAGCTCCTTCAAGTGCTTTTACCATTAATCCAGAATCATCGGCTAAAGAAGGGAAGCCCGTCTGCCTTGCAGCATTTTTCGCTTTTAGCAAAGCATTATCAAGGAACGATTTACCTGTCTCCTCAATTGATTCAACGCCGAAGTCGGCCTGCATGATCAACTTTGTCGAATTACCTAAATTTGACTGTATTTCCTTAGCTTTACCACGATTACTGCTAGCAAAAACAATTCTTTCTATTTTGGCTGAATGTATCACTCTATTTCGCTCGCCATAACTTAAGCGAGGTATTTTGAGCCAAGATAATACTTTCAATACCATTAATCGCAAGATCAATCATCTCATTCATATTTTTACGACTAAATACTTGACCTTCAGCTGTGCCTTGGATTTCAATAAACTGTCCATTTGAATTCATAACTATGTTCATATCTGTCTCTGCATTAGAATCTTCTTGGTAATCAAGATCCAGAACAGCTTGGCCTTTATATACACCTACTGATATTGCCGCAATCTGCATCAGCATCGGATCCTGCTTGATGATTTGCTCCTTAAGCATTTGATCTAACGCAACTACAAGAGCAACATAGGATCCAGAAATAGCAGCGGTTCTAGTCCCACCATCAGCTTCTAAAACATCGCAATCAAGTGTTATGGTAAAGCCATCTAAGGCTGCCAAATCGATAGAAGCCCTTATAGATCTGCCAATGAGCCTCTGAATCTCTTGTGTTCTTCCAGTTTGCTTACCTCGAGATGCCTCTCTCCTGCTGCGGGTATGTGTAGAGCCTGGCAACATACCATATTCAGCTGTGACCCAACCCTTATTTTGGCCGCGCAGAAAACCAGGTATTTTTGCTTCGACGCTTGCCGTACATAAAACTCTAGTTTTACCAAACTCTGATAAGACTGAGCCTGCTGCATTATTGGTATAACCAATTTCAAAATTCAATTTTCTTGGTTGATTTGAATTTCTTCCGCTAGGACGTTTACTCATATAGCCCTCCTTAAAAGCTAAATATAGAATAACCTGCATTAAGCTATATTGTTAAGGATTAATATTTCCTGATGCAATAAGAAGATATTTTGTAATCTTTGGATTCAATCGACTATATATAGTAAAAATAAAAAAAGATAAAACCGAGGTATATTTAGATGGTTTATAGCATGACAGGATTTGCCGATGAAACTTTAAAATTAAATCATGGGGAACTTATTTGGGAATTACGGAGCGTTAATCATCGTTATCTTGAAACGCACTTCAGATTACCGGAAGCATTTCGTAATCTTGAGCCAAGCCTGCGAAAACAAGTTATTAAAAAGATAAAAAGAGGTAAAGTAGATTTAGTATTTCGTTTCATTCCTAAAAACTTAGATGTGGATAAAATAAGTATTAACGATTCTCTAGCAAAACAAATTTCCATTGCGGCAAATAATTTAATGGGAAATTTAGATTCAAACGCACATATTAACGCTATTGATATTTTACGTTGGCCAGGTGTTGTTGAAAAGCGCACTTCAAATATTGAACAGCTAGTAAGTCCAGTAAAAGAGTTACTAAATTTAGCGCTTGAAACATTAATATCTAATAAGAATATTGAAGGTAAAAGTATTGAAGAATTTCTAATTTTAAGACTAAATAAAATTTCTTCATCTATAAAAGAGATCAGAAATAAATTACCTGAAATTTCTCTTACCATTAAAAATAAGATTGAAGAACGTGCAAAATCTCTTGAGATTAAAATAGACAACGATCGAATGGAGCAAGAACTAATAATTCTTGCTCAAAAGCTTGATATAGCAGAAGAACTTGATCGCATAGAAACACATATAATCGCCGCACATAAGGCTTTAGAATCTAATGAGCCTATTGGCAGGAGGCTAGATTTTTTAATGCAGGAATTTAACCGGGAAGCCAATACAATTTCATCAAAATCAGCTGATCATAAAACAACAGCAATTGCGGTCGAATTGAAAGTTTTAATTGAACAGATGCGTGAACAGGTTCAAAACTTAGAATAATGCAATTTATTTTTTCAAACCTATATTAAGTGCTTACTTAGGATGTCAAATAAAATGGGCAAACTTTTCGTTATAGCTGCGCCTTCGGGAGCGGGTAAAACAACTTTAGTTCGTCGTGTTATGGAGATCAATCCCTCTCTTGAATTTTCTATATCTTATACAACAAGAAAACAAAGGCACACTGAAAAGCATGGCGAAGATTATTTCTTTATTAATAAAAAAGATTTTAAACGTATGATTGTAGATCAGGATTTTATTGAGCACGCTATAGTTTTTGAAAACCTTTACGGCACTTCTAAAAAACAAATTAAAAATATTTTGAGCCAGGGGAAAAATGCAATTTTAGAAATTGATTGGCAAGGCGCCCGACAAGTAAAAGAAAATATGCCAGAATGCCAATCGATTTTTATTCTCCCGCCATCCCTAGAAGAGCTTAAAAATCGACTCTATAAAAGAGGTACTGAAAGCGAGAAGAATATCTTGAGACGACTCCGTGATTCTATTTCTGATTTATCCCATTGGAATGAGTTTGATTATGTGGTCATAAATAAGGATTTAGATAAAGCAGTTAAAAATATGGCGTCTATAATCAACGGCAATGGTTCTCAATATGATGCGAATTCACCGCATATAATGCGCGAAGCAACAAGCATTGCCGATAAAGCACTAAAATAAACCCCTTAATTAGGTATTAAGATAAAATCAGGATTGCATGTTAGGCATTGAATCCGTTAGGCTTGCTAACCGAAATTAGGCTTAGTCAAAGAATAATTTAAAAGAGCAAAGACATGGCAAGAATCACAGTTGAAGACTGTTTAGATAAAATAGATAACCAATTCGATTTAGTATTAATTGCAGCAAAACGTGCTCGCCGCATCGCGAATGGTGCAGATGCATTAGTAGATCTCGAGAATGACAAACCAACAGTAATTGCTTTACGGGAAATTGCAGCCGGTCTTATGAATGAAGAAATATTTGAAGAAATGTCGCAACCAATTAATGACATTCTTAGTAGCGAAGATGCGGAAGAACTACTTGATAGCACACCATTGCCTTTGCTTGATTCTGCTATCGAAAATTTAATGCCTTCATCATTTGATCCAAAAAAATCTCTAAAGCTCGATCAGAAATTAACCAAAGGCGTTGCCTTACCCCCTCAACCAGAAACAGAAACTCTACCGGATATCGAAGCCGAAATAGCCGCGCAACTCGCTGATCAAGATGATGCAGAGCCATTGATCGCCCCAGAAACAGAAACTCTACCGGATATCGAAGCCGAAATAGGTGCGCAACTCGCTGATCAAGATGATGCAGAATCGGATAGTTTTTCAGGGCTTCCAGATATAAAACCACAGGCTAACTCTGAAGAAAATTGAATATAAAGCCCCAATTTTAGCCCCTTGTTAACAAAAAAATACGTTCCTCAGCCCTATTTAAATATCACGTAATTCAACTAAGCAATAATCCATCCTTTATACTGCTATAGATCTCCAAATTTTGATGGAGTCTATATACTAAATTTAGCAAACAGTTTAAATCGAATGGAATATGCAGAATCATTACGCGAACGTTTACCTCCTAACTTACGGGGAGTAGGCTTTCGACAACTTAGCTCCAAAATTGATTACCTATCAGAGCATCAAAGGGTAAAGGTTGAACACGCCTTCGAGCTTGGTTATCGAGCACATGCTGGCCAATCTCGGGCTTCTGGTCAACCGTATATCAGCCACCCTGTAGCAGTTGCTCAAATTGTCGCTGATCTAGGACTTGATGTAGAAAGTATTTGTGCAGCGCTTCTTCATGATGTTATTGAGGACACGGGCATTAACGTGGAAGAAATTCAAAATAAATTTGGTGAAGATGTAGCAAAAATAGTCTCCGGGGTTAGCAAACTAGACAAACTAAATTTTACAAATCATGACGAAGCTCAGATAGCTAGCTTTCGGAAAATGATGCTTGCAATGGTTAGTGATATTCGTGTGATACTTGTAAAGCTTGCCGATAGATTACACAACATGCGTACTTTAGAGGCGCTAGATGAAGAAAAACAGGTGCGTATTGCTCGTGAGACTTTGGAAATATATGCGCCAATTGCAAATAGATTAGGTATTAACTGGCTTAAAGTTGAGCTTGAACAGCTAGGTTTTAAATATCAATTCCCAATGCGATCTCGAATAATGGAGAATGCCCTTAAAAAAACGCAAGGTAATCAGAGGCAGATACTAAAAAAAATTTCGGATCGTGTAATTAAATCGCTTAAAAATGATGAAATTAATGCCGAGGTCTCAAGTAGGAAAAAACACCTTTTCAGTATTTATAAAAAGATGCGGCGTAAACGCATCTCTTTGAGCGAAATTGTTGATGTGTTCGGTTTTCGAATTGTTGTTGAAGATGTAAATAGCTGTTATCGCGCACTTGGCATTATCCATCAAATCTATAAGCCTATGCCTGGAAAATTCAAGGATTACATAGCAATCCCAAGACAAAATGGTTATCAATCTCTCCATACAACACTATTTGGTCCAAACGGCATTCCAATCGAATTACAAATACGCACAACTGAAATGCATCACTTTGCCGAAAGTGGGGTTGCCGCGCATTGGAATTATAAAGCAACTGACCCCAAAGTAATTTCTCCTCAAGTACGTGCGAGAGAATGGGTAGCTTCAATTAATGAGATGCAAACCTCAGAAGAATTTATGGAACATGTCAAAGTAGATCTGTTCCCCGATAAAGTGTATGTATTCACACCAAAAGGTGAGATCTTTCGCCTCCCGCGAGGAGCTACTTGCGTAGATTTTGCTTATGCTATTCATACAGATGTTGGGAATCGATGTATTGCCTCAAAAATTGATCGCCGCGAAGTCCCACTCCGTACAATATTAAAAAATGGGCAAACCATAGAAATTATTACATCACGAAAAGCGAGCCCTAATCCCACATGGGTGAATTTCGTAGTAACTGCAAAAGCTCGGCATAGCATTAGGCAATATCTTAAGGGCTTAAGGAGAGATGAAGCCATCGAGCTTGGAAGAAGATTACTAAACAGAGCGCTTAACTCTCTTGGAAAAAGTATGCGAAGAATTAAGGGCAAAAGATTGGACCAAATAGTTGATGAATTCGGAATGAAATCCACTATTGAATTATATGAAGAGCTTGGGCTTGGAATTCGCTTAGCACCAGTTGTAGCCGAGTTATTAGTACAAGGAGAAACAGCAGAGAAGCCAAGCAAATCATCACCAATAACAATTGCTGGTACTGAGGGATTAATAGTTAGTTTTGGGAAATGTTGCCTGCCTATCCCAGGTGATGAAATTGTTGGTTATCTAAGCACAGGTCGAGGGATAATAATGCACCGCAATATTTGCGGAAATTTACAAAATTTTACTAAGGAGCCAGGTAAATGGATCCCTGTAGAATGGGAATCAAAAATAGAACGAGAGTTTTCAGTTGAATTAAAAACAGAGATGGAAAATAGGCCTGGTTCTCTAGCTGAAGTTGCAATGGAAATTGCAAAAGCCGATTCAAATATAGAGCAAGTATCAGTAAACGAAGATGCTGAAGATATAGCAGAAATGACTTTTATGATTCTAGTTAGGGATAGAACACATCTTGCTAATGTGATGCGTGGAATTCGCAAGATGAGTCATGTAAATCGAATTTTTAGAGTTTGCGTATAATTAAATAAGGAAAAAATAATGAGTCGCGATATGATCATGACACCTAAAGCACCTTCGGCAATCGGAACTTATTCACAAGCTATCAAATTTGATACAACCATTTATATCTCAGGACAAATTCCTCTCGATCCTGTCACGGGAGAAATAGTTCAAGGCGGAATAGAAGCAGAAATTAAGCAGGTGTTCAGTAATCTCAATGCGATTGCTGAGGCAGCAGGCACAAGTCTTTCCAATACGCTTAAGTTAACAATTTATCTTAAAAATCTTGAAAATTTTTCTGCTATTAATAAACATATGGCTGAAATTTTCACTACGCCCTATCCAGCTCGGGCTGCGCTTGAGGTTTCTGCATTACCAAAAAATGCAAATGTTGAAGCCGATGCGATAGTTGCAATGTGATTAATTGAAGTGACCGTCGGTCAATCATCAAAGGCTCTCAACAAACTTACTGCATTGAAAGGTGTTGGGCCTGCAATAGAAAAAAAACTTAATAAACTTGGGATAAATACCCCTGCAGATCTATTCTTTATAATACCTTTTCGATATGAAGACAGAACTCAAATAACTCCAATTGGAAGCTTAATACCGGGACACAGTGTTGTTGTAGAGGCAGAATTAGAACTATGCGAGATTGTATATCGACCTAGACGAACATTACTTTGTATTATTTCTGATGGCACTGGCCAACTTAATTTAAGATTTTTCTATTTTTCACGCTCACAAAAACAGAATCTAACAAGAGGAAAAATCTTACGCTGTTATGGAGAAGTTAGGAAAGGGTCAAATGGACTTGAAATTATTCACCCTGAATATAGCTTAATTAGTAAAACTAATCGGCCAAAGCTTGAAAAAACTCTAACGCCGATTTATCCATCTACAGAAGGACTATCTCAACCACGGTTAAGAAATTTAATAAGGCAAATACTAGAAAATACTGCATTAGAAATACAAGAGTTATTACCAAAAGAAATTTGCGAGCAGTTCAACTTACCTCCCCTTAAAAACGCCTTAAAAAATATACATCAACCTCCTTACAACACAAAAATTGAGGATTTAAGAGCTGGCCAAGATATAAATCAAAACCGTCTCGCGCTAGAGGAAATTTTGGCTCACTATTTGGGTTTAAAACAAATTCGAAATAAAACATCAAATCTTAGTGCTTATGCCCTAAAACCGACCAACAACCTAATTGGAAGTTTTATTAATTCTCTTGAATTTAAACTTACAAATGATCAACTATTAACTATAGAAATTATTAAGAAAGACTTAACTGCACCTCATCCAATGATGCGTTTGGTGCAGGGAGATGTTGGCTGTGGAAAAACCATTGTTGCTGTTACGGCTGCATTACAAGCAATAAGTGCTGGACATCAAGCGGCTCTAATGGCGCCCACAGAGCTACTGGCTGAACAACATCGAGATAATTTATCTCGATGGCTTAGGCCTCTTAATGTCAAAATAATCTTTTTATCTGGTTCTCTTAAAGGTCAATCAAAAAATCATGCCTATCAAGCAATAGCATCTGGGGAAGCACAATTAATTATTGGCACGCATGCACTTTTCCAAGAAAGTGTTAAATACAGAAGACTTTCTTTAGTAATAGTGGATGAGCAACATAGATTTGGAGTTCATCAAAGACTAAGTCTAATGCAAAAAGGTTCAAAAAAGCATTATCACCCTCATCAATTAGTTATGACTGCCACTCCAATTCCCCGCACGCTAGCAATGACAATGTATGCTGATCTAGATGTATCTGTGATAAAAGAACTACCACCAGGAAGGCAAGCAGTAAAAACAATCGCTCTTTCAGATAAACGAAGAGAAAATTTAATTAATCGCGTTAAAGAGGCTTGTCTTAGTGGGCAACAAGCTTATTGGGTATGCCCCCTCATTGAAGAATCAGAAAACCTTAAATACCGAGATGCCGAATCTACATTTACTATGCTTAGAAAATTACTTCCAAATCAATTTATTGGCCTTATTCATGGAAGAATGACAGCTATTGAAAAAGAAACGGTGATGAAGGATTTTTCAAGAGGTAAACATAATGTACTTGTTGCAACAACAGTTATTGAAGTAGGCGTTGATGTACCAGAAGCAACTTTAATGATTATAGAAAATTCCGAGCGTATGGGCCTTGCACAACTCCATCAACTGCGCGGTCGAGTAGGGCGAGGAAATAAGCCAAGTTCTTGTGTATTAATCTACAAAACTCCATTGTCAAAGATTGCTCGAACTCGCCTTGCTGTTTTACGTGATTCTAATGATGGTTTTATTGTGGCACAAAAGGATTTGGAGCTTAGGGGGCCAGGGGAAGTTTTAGGGAAAAAACAAACAGGGCTAATGCAAATGAAAATTGGTGATCTGATACGTGACTCAATGTTATTAACAACAGTTCAGGAAATAGGTGAATTATTGTTAGCTAATCATCCAAAATCTGTAACCGCAATCAAAAGGCGTTGGCTTAATGAATCATCAGAATATGGCAATGTTTAGAATAAAAAGATTTTAAAAGCTTAAGAGCCATGCGTTAAAATTGCTATTTTTTAAATATAGAATTATGTAATTCGTAATATAAAGATATTCGTGAAAAATCTCTCAAGCACTAATCAATGGTACTTATTTCCAGAAGACACTGGAGAGATACCTGAGCCCAAAATTTATGAATGGCTAACCGAAACCGGTTTACTAACTGCACGATTAAAAATACTTTGTTCAAAATCTTTTGGATTAAAAGTTTTGGATAGCCCGTCTAAAAATATTGTATCGATAAAAAAGCGCCAAATTCTATTATTTTGTGGTGATACTGCTTGCATTTATGCAGAAACATTAATACCTAAAGAAACCATTACTAAGCATGCTTGGCTTGCTTCACTTGGTGATGAACCTTTAGGGGAAAGACTAAGAACTCAAAAAAATGTTAGTCGTAGTGAATTTCAATACTCTCTGATTTCGCCTCCAAGAATTCTCCTTGAATATATTGCTTCAAAAAGTCTACTTTGGGCACGCCGTTCAATTTTCAAAATTGGTGCCTACTCTATAAGCGTTACTGAAATTTTCCTTCCCGGCATTCTTGATTGTGATAATTAGTTTAGATAAAAAAATAGTAATGGAATCTAAAAAAAAACTAGGAGCTATAAATCAGATATTTCTTAGCTCATCATTCAAATTTATAAAATTAAAAGTTATAAATTACGGAATTTTAATGAGATTAAATCGGCCAATCGGAATTTGGTTGCTAATGTGGCCTACATTATGGTCCCTCTGGATAGCCGGTAAAGGATCTCCGGACCCAAAGATTTTTAGTATATTCATGATTGGAATTGTCGTAATGCGGAGTGCAGGTTGTGTAATAAATGATTATGCGGACCGGGAATTTGATGGGCAAGTAGAAAGAACCCAAGATCGGCCACTGGTAACTGGAGAGGTTACAATCAATGAAGCAATTATTTTATTTACACTGTTAATAACGATTGCGATAAGTCTTGCTTTATTACTTAATCCTTCCACGCAACTATTAGCATTATTTGCAGGATTAATTACGATTCTTTACCCATACTGCAAAAGATTCTTTGTTGCCCCTCAGTTGATTTTAGGAGTAGCTTTCGGGTTTTCAGTCCCAATGTCTTTCTCGGCACAAATAGAAAGCATCCCCAATATTGCATGGTTAATATTCTTAGCTGTGATTATATATGCGATTATTTATGACACAATTTATGCCATGATTGATCGAGAATATGATCTGAAAATTGGAATAAAATCGACTGCAATTTTATTCGGAAAAGCGGATATTTTTATAATTTCCATTATGCAGTTTTTTTTGATTTTATTACTAGTCATTTTAGGCGAATTTGAAAAACTTGGTTTGTGGTATAAATTGAGCCTTTTTGCAGTTGCTTTACTTATGGGGTATCAAAATTTTCTAATTAGGCCTCGTACAGCAGAAAAGTGCATGAGGGCATTTGTAAATAATCACTTAATAGGCTTAGCTATTTTTTCAGGGATTTTTCTCGACTTCACTTTCAGAGTAGATGTCTATTAGAGGCTGTGAATAATATTTCTTTGAAATATTCTAGTTATGTTGCAGCGAACTATATAATTACTCTTAAAACTGAGATAAATGAAACGCGGCAAATCGAATATTAAGGATAAAACAGCTATGGATGGACATCAAAATCAGATTCGAAAACAAGCAAATGCTAAGAAGTCATTTTCGGAGTTAATCAGCCCTGAGCCCAGAATGGATTGGACGCTAGAAGAAGTGGAATTACTCTATAAGACTCCATTTATTGAACTAATTCCTGCGGCACAAAATTTACATCGTCAGAATTTTAATCCTAAACAAATACAAATCAGCACCCTTTTAAGTTTAAAAACGGGTGGCTGTTCAGAGGATTGTAGTTATTGCCCACAAAGTATTCACCACAGCACAGATATTAAAAGCCAGCCTCTTATGAGAATTGAACAAGTGGTAAAAAATGCTGAGGCTGCAAAAGAAAAGGGAGCTACTAGATTCTGTATGGGCGCAGCGTGGCGTTCTCCAAATACAAAACAGTTAGATCAAATAATAGATATTGTTTCGGCTGTAAAAAATCTCGGAATGGAAACTTGCGCTACGTTAGGTATGCTTAAACCAGAACAAGCCGAAAAACTAAAAACTGCCGGGCTTGATTATTACAATCACAATCTTGATACATCAGCCAACTATTACAAACATATTATTACAACCCGCACATACCAAAATAGACTAGATACATTGCAAGCCGTTCAAGAATCGGGATTAAAAGTCTGTTGCGGAGGAATAATTGGTATGGGAGAAAACGAAATTGATCGCATAGGACTTCTGCAAACACTTGCTACTCTACCAGAGCATCCGGCAAGCGTCCCGATTAATCAATTAGTCAAAGTAGAAGGCACTAAAATAGATGATAAAGCTCCTTTTGATCCAATTGACTTTGTGCGAATAATTGCACTGGCAAGAATATTAATGCCTTGCTCATATGTACGTCTTTCGGCTGGTAGAGAAGCTATGAATGAATCCACTCAAGCTTTATGCTTCCTCGCGGGTGCAAATTCAATTTTCTATGGTGAAAAACTACTTACCACGGCCAATCCAGAAGCTGAAGCTGACCGTCGTCTTATGAAAAAACTTGGAATAGAGGCTGAGCCATTAAAAGATTCAGCAAAAATTGTTTAAGATCGCATATGCTCGATACAGAAGAAAAGAAATTAAGATTGGCATTTGATGCTATTGCTAACGATTATGATCGTAATGATTTCTATTATAAAGAAATTAGGACTCTTCTTTCAGAGCGGCTTCCATTAATTAACCTACAACCAAAATTAATTCTCAATCTAGGCGCAGCGACAGGGTCGTCAACTAAAATTTTAAGAGAATTTTACCCAATGGCTAAAGTTATTGAAGTGGACTGGTCCATGAATATGCTTAAACAAAAATCCGCAACAGAAAGAATAGCAATTTGTGCAAATACACATTTTTTACCTTTGACAAATAACAGCATTGATATCGTTTTCTCCAATCTATTATTACCTTCATGTAAAGATTATGAGAAAATTTTTACCGAGATCAGAAGAATATTGCGAAATCCGGGTCTATTGCTATTCAGTACCTTAGGCCCTAGTACTTTGAATGAAATTCGGAAAGCTTGGAAGTCAGTAGATAGACATCAGCACGTTCATTTTTTTACTGATATGCATATAATTGGCGATTCGCTAATCAAAGCTGGATTTGTTGAGCCTGTTATGAGTGTAGAAAATATAACTATTAATTATCGAAATATATCTCTCCTAATTAATGACCTTCGAAGCATCGCTGGCACTAACAGATCAGCTAAAAAATTAATTGGGCTCACTACCCCTCGTCGTTGGGAAAAATTTATTTCAAATTTAGGTCAAAATTTAGAAGGGAAGATTCCAATTAGTTTCGAAATTATATTTGGACAAGCTTGGCAATCACCATATACCAATAATGCTTATATGGTAGATGGTGAAGCTCATTTCCCATTATCCGATTTGATAAAAAACCGAGGATAATAATTTACAATTAATAAACTTTTCAAAAATTATTGATAAAACTTACTCTTCAATTTATAAAAAAGGCATTAGGAGAAATTAATGTCCAATTGGTATGGAAAACTAATAAAGTTTTCAACCTTACTTACACTCTCAGTTGTTATTCTAGGAGCTTATGTACGGCTTAGTGATGCTGGTTTAGGATGTCCTGATTGGCCTGGTTGCTATGGCAAATTAATTCCAATTAATATAGACGCTAGCGAAACAATTCTAGAATTTCCTGAGCGCCCTCTTGAATCAGGAAAAGCCTGGAAAGAGATGGTGCATCGTTATTTTGCATCAACACTTGGTTTTGTAATCCTCATAAGCGCCTATCTAGCATGGCAAAATAGAAAATCAGTTAACCAACCAGTGAAAATTCCTATCGCCACCTTATTTGTAGTAATTTTTCAAGGCCTCTTAGGAATGTGGACTGTCACACTATTACTTAAACCTATCATTGTAATGGCCCACTTAATTGGGGGGCTAGTAACTCTTAGCATGCTCTTTTGGCTCTGGCTTGAATATGAGCGCGGCCAATCAAAAAACAAAATTTTAAAGCGATCTTTTAAATGGCCTGCTGGCTTTATGCTTTTAATCCTATCTTGTCAAATAGCTCTTGGAGGCTGGACTAGCTCAAATTATGCAGCTCTTGCTTGTCCGGATCTACCTACATGTCTAGGTCAATGGTGGCCTGAGGAAGCTAACTTTGATGAAGGGTTTGTGATGTGGCGAGGCTTAGGGGTCAATTATGAATTTGGTATACTTGAAGCACCAGCTAGAGTTGCCATTCACTTTACCCATAGACTGGGGGCAATTTTTACTACATTAATACTAATAATTACCACTATCTATTATCTAAGAAAGAATCAAAACCAGTCTAAATTCAGAATGGCTTCTTATTTCGTATGGTCTGCATTGATCATACAAATCAGTCTCGGTCTAGCAACTGTTTGGTGGGGTCTACCATTATTAGTAGCAACTGCACACAACGCTGTTGCTGCATTACTTCTAATGGCAACTATAAATTTCAACCATGTAGTAACAGCTGAAGAAGAATAAAATGATATCCCGCACCAATATCTCGGTGCTACTTGCTACTTTATTGTTAGGTATCCTTTTGTGGACAGTACTGGGAATAGTAAACAAATTTGAGGAAATACCTACGAGCATTCAAGAAAAAGGAAATATATTAAGTCCGGTTATTACTAATTCAATAATTCTTAATCAAAACCAATTAGAAAAAATTTTAGCTACGTTAACCGAAGATATTGAATTGCGAATCGAAGGATATCGTAACTGGATGCTTGCTCATGGTTTTCCTGATAATTATGTTTTTTGGTCCGCAGAAACAAATGATTTTGAATCCGAATATAAAACGCGTAATAACCTTGATTTGATATCGCTTGCAGGAGATGGAGATGTTGATGCTATGCATGCTTTAGCAAAAAAAAGTTTATACGATGCTCCGCTTAATTCTCTAAGTTGGTATGACCAAGCAATCGCCCATGGTTCCATATTCGCGATGCTTAAAACTTCTGATCTGTTAGAAATAATTGCAGATTCAAATATTCAAAAAATTTTTGACAACGCTGGATGGAAATCAGCAAATAATTTACTAGCCCAACAAAAAATTTCGCCGGGAGAGAAGGCATTGGCATGGTCAATAACAGCAATAACACTTGGGGGCTATACAATTATGAATACCCGCCATGCAGGTCGTCTCAAACGATTGAAATCAAAACTTTCCCCAGAAGAAATTAAAAATGCGTGTGATGTTGCAGAAACTTTTTTAATTGAAAGTGTTCAAGCCATAAGAAATAATAGCAAAGCTATTTTAGCCTTTGATCAGCCCCCTATTGCATTAACAACCCCCAACCCCAAAAAAAATATACCTTGTGATAACTGGATGTCTCCCCTGATAGAATTTTCAAATTGCAATTCTCATCCTGTTTTATCTGCAAATAATCAAGCTGCTAGTCTATGGATTTGTCCATATACGCATAACCAATAATCAGTGGGACTGAATTCATATGGACATTTCACCTATTCTTAGTCCACTTAATGATGCTCAGAGGCTTGCGGTTACAGCGCCTGAAAAACCTATTCTGGTTGTGGCCGGAGCGGGTAGCGGTAAAACACGAGTGCTAGTACATAGAATTGCCTGGCTAGTTAAAGTTGCAGGAGTATCACCTCATGGCATTCTTGCAGTAACCTTTACCAATAAAGCTGCTACTGAGATGAGAAGTAGAGTAGAAAATTTACTTGGTATACCAATAAATAACCTTTGGATTGGTACTTTCCATGGTCTTGCACACCGGCTACTTCGAAAGCATGCCAGTGAAGTGGGTTTACCGGCAGAATTCCAAATTATTGATTCACAAGATCAGCAAAGATTAATAAAGAGAATTTTTAAAGCCATGGCAATTGATGAAACTTCATGGGAAGTGCGAGAAGTTCAATGGTTTATTAACCATCAAAAGGATCAGGGGCTACGGCCAGAAAACGTTGACTCAAAGAATGACCACTCACGTGAAATGCTCATCAAAATTTATCGCCTATATCAGGATCAATGTGACAAACAAGGATTGGTAGATTTTGCAGAGTTGTTAATTCGTGCTAACGAAGTTTGGCTAAAACACCCAAAGATTCTAGAGCACTACCAACGTAGATTTAATCATTTGTTGGTAGATGAATTCCAAGATACTAATGATATTCAGTATTCCTGGCTACGCCTTCTCTCTGGAACAAAAGGGATTTTGTTTGCGGTAGGAGATGATGATCAATCAATTTATCGTTGGCGAGGAGCAAAAGTAGAGAATATGTTTAAACTCAAGAAAGAGTTCACAAACATGCAGGAAATTAAGTTAGAACAAAATTATAGGTCTACATCTAACATCTTAAATGCTGCAAATTCTATTATTGCTAATAATAATGATCGTCTAGGAAAAAAACTTTGGACTGATGGTCAAGAAGGAGAACCAATACGTTTATACAGGGCTTATAATGAACGTGATGAAGCAGAATTTGTTATAGCGCGTATAGAAGATTGGATCAATCAAGGTGAACAACGTTCTGATGCTGCGATTCTCTATCGCTCCAATGCTCAGTCAAGAGTATTTGAAGAGTTTCTACTTTATAAAAAAATTCCATATAAAGTTTACGGTGGCTTAAGGTTTTTTGAGCGCGCTGAGATTAAAGATGCGCTTGCTTACTTAAGACTTATAGAAAACCGTGCTGATGACACGTCATTTGAACGAATTGTTAATCTTCCGCCAAGAGGAATAGGCAACATAACAATCTCAAAAATTAGGCACTATGCTAATGCAAATAATCTTTCTCTTTGGGATGCATCATCAAATTTTACAGAAAATAATTTGAGCTCTCGGGCAAATATTGCTGTTTCAGGCTTTCTTGCTTTGATAGAAAAACTTACAGAAGATTGTAAAAAATTAGAGCTACATGAAAAAGTGGATCATGTTATAGCTATGAGTGGATTAGTAAATCACCTTAAGAAAAAAAACAACGAGCAAAATGCAACTAAAATTGAAAACTTAGAGGAACTAATTAGTGCTGCGGGCTCTTTCAATCCAAATGAGGAGGAGGAATTGCCCCCGCTTTCAGCATTCCTAGCACATGCCTTACTTGAATCAGGTGAAAGACAAGCGGATGCATGGGAAGATTGCGTACAATTAATGACAATGCACTCGGCTAAGGGATTGGAATTTCCACTTGTATTTATGGTTGGGCTAGAAGAGGGTCTTTTCCCACATCAACGCTCAATCAATGATCCTGGAGGCCTTGAAGAAGAAAGACGACTTTGTTACGTAGCAACTACTAGGGCAATGAAAGCGCTTTATGTATGTCATGCCGAGCAACGGCGTCTCCATGGAATTGAAAAATATTCAAGTGCTTCGCGTTTCTTAAGAGAGATACCAGAAAATCTAATTGAAGAAATCCGTCCAAAAATAAACCTCAGTAAGATAAATCCTAGCCAAAGTAGTAAAATATCAGATAACTCAGATACTCAATTGCAACTGGGTCAACGCGTGAAACATAGTAAATTTGGGGAGGGTGTAGTGCTTAATTATGAAGGTGGCGGCGCACATGCAAGAGTCCAAGTAAACTTTGAGGACACTGGTATAAAATGGCTTGTTATTTCATATGCCAATCTAGAAGTGATGTAAAATAGATTATACTTCTAGTAGGGCATAATTATTTATGAACATACTCATACTCGGAGCCGGTCAAGTAGGCTCGAATGTCGCATATCAATTGGCAAGAGAAGAAGCCAATAGGGTAACAATTGTTGACATAGATCCTAATGCGCTTCGTGAACTTCAGGACCGCCTAGACGTTAGGACCGTTGTTGGGCATGCTGCTTACCCAGATATATTGGAACGAGCAGGTGCTCGTAAAGCTGATCTAATTGTGGCGCTCACAAGTAGCGATGAATTAAACATGGTTGCTTGTCAAATCGCTTACACATTATTTAATACTCCAAAAAAATTAGCTCGTATTAGGGCTCCAGAATATATTAATACTCCTAATTTGTTTCAAAAAGACAATATGCCGGTTGATGTTTACATTAGCCCAGAACAATTGGTTACAGAAAATATTGAGCAATTAATTCATTACCCAGGAGCATTTCAAGTACTCGAATTTGCCGAAGGCAAAGTTATGCTTGTAGGCGTAAATGCTCATAAAGGCGGGCTTCTTGTAGGACAACAAATACGAACACTAGATGATCATCTGCCTAATATAGAAGTTCGAATCGCAGCTGTTTATCGCAATGGTTACCCTGTAAAAACTGATGGCGATACTATCATTCAAGAAAATGATGAAGTCTTTTTTATTGCTACGCGAAAAGATATTCGTCTAGTAATTAGTGAAATGCGAAAACTAGAAGCCCCTGTAAGAAATGTCGTAATAGCAGGGGGTGGAAATATTGGTTTCCGATTAGCAAAAACCTTAGAAAAAACTAACCAAGTAAAAATTATAGAAAGGTCAAAAGAGCGTGCTAAACATTTATCGGAGATGTTAAATAGCACTATTGTTTTACATGGTGATGCTGCTGATGAAGGCCTAATGCTAGAGGAAAATATTGATAGCGCAGATATTTTTGTAGCAATTACTGATGCTGAAGAAGCAAACATTCTTTCATCGATGCTAGCTAAACGATTAGGTTGTAAAAAGGTGCTTGCGCTTATTAATCGCCCCTCATATGCGGAGCTTGTTGAAAGCGGTAACATTGATATTGCAATTTCACCGCAACAAGTAACAATTGGTTCACTATTAGCTCACGTTAGGCAAGGAGATGTAGTAAAAGTCCATTCTCTTCGGCGAGGCAGAGCAGAAGCAATCGAAGCGATTGTGCATGGTGCCCCAGACGAATCTAGGGTGGTAGGAAAGCCTATTGAAAAAATCAAGTTACCTCCAGGAGCGAATATTACAACTCTTGTTCGAGCTGATGCTGTATTAGAGGCTCATCATGACACCGTGGTTGAAGAAGGAGACCACGTTATTTTATTTCTGACTGATCGTCGACATATCGACGAAGTCGAACGCCTGTTTCAGGCTGGGTAAATAAGGAAAATTCATGCGCCTGGGTGTGGTCCAACGGATTCTGGGTCTGTTATTGATGCTATTCAGCTTTACCATGCTGCCTCCGGCTCTCGTCTCTTATATTTATCAAAATAACAATGCTGACGCATTCATATATGCCTTTGCATTTACAGTGATTTCTGGGATGCTTTTTTGGCTTCCAGCACGTAATCAACTAGAAGAACTTCGTCTGCGAGATGGATTTCTGATTGTAGCGGCTTTTTGGTTTGGGCTTGGTAGCTTTGGCGCATTACCGTTTTTATTTATCCAGGTTCCTGAAATCCATTTCACAGATGCTCTCTTTGAATCAATGTCAGGTCTTACAACAACAGGGGCTACAATCTTATCTAATCTTGATGGCTTGCCAGAGTCATTATTGTATTACAGACAACAACTACAATGGCTTGGAGGGATGGGGATCATCGTATTAGCTGTTGCTGTTCTTCCCATGTTAGGTGTCGGAGGAATGCAGCTTTACCGAGCTGAAATTGCTGGGCCTGTAAAAGATACTAAACTCACACCGCGTATAACAGAAACGGCGAAAGCGCTTTGGTACATCTATCTTGGTTTAACAATAATTTGCGGGATTTCCTATTTTATTGCGGGTATGAATATTTTTGATGCAGTTTGTCATGCATTTAGTACCGTTTCGATTGGGGGGTTTTCAACTCATGACGATAGCATCGGTTATTTTGATAGCACGATGATTAATACTGTTGCAATAATTTTCATGTTTCTTGCTGGTATAAATTTCTCATTACATTTTTTAGCTTGGCGCAATAAAAGATTATTGGATTACATTCATGACTCAGAATTTCGTATGTATGCGAGGGTACTTTTAGTATTATCGGTCGTAGTTTGTGTTTATCTTTATTCTGTAAATGAATTTAATTCTTTAGGGGAATTAATCAATCAAGGGATATTCCAAGTAGTTTCTATTTCAACAACAACTGGTTTTACTACTACTAACTTTTCAAATTGGCCGGGCGCCATCCCCGTAATTCTAATTTTTTCTAGCTTTATAGGTGCTTGCGCAGGATCTACTGGTGGAGGCATGAAAGTAATGCGCGTTCTTCTTCTTTATCGACAAGGCTTACGTGAAATTAAACGTTTGGTACATCCAAATGCAGAAATCCCTGTAAAACTTGGAGGAACACCTGTCCCATCAAGAGTAATCGAAGCTGTGTGGGGATTTTTCGCAGTATATGTAGCTGTTTTTATAGTTATGATGTTGATGCTTTTGTTTAATGGGGTTGATCAAATCACCGCATTCTCAGCTATTGCAGCTTCATTAAATAATCTAGGCCCTGGGTTAGGCGAGGTTGCTATCAGTTATGAAAATATGAGTAATCTTTCTAAATGGGTTTGTGTAGCTGCAATGCTTTTAGGTCGCTTAGAGATATTCACATTATTGGTAATAATATCCAAAAGCTTCTGGGAAATATAACTTTCTAAATTAATGTCAGAAATTCTAAACAGATTAGAAGTCTTCTGTAATTCAGTAGGCCGATGTGTTGCCTGGTTAACTTTAATCATGGTGTTTGTCACTTCTATTATAGTAATCGGGCGTTATTGGTTTGATTTAGGGTCGGTGCGCCTACAGGAAAGCCTGACTTATATGCATGCAGCAGTTTTATTATTAGCTTCTGCTTATACATTAGCTAGCGGAGGACATGTTCGTGTAGATATTTTTTACAGTAAATTTTCGGAAAAAGTTAAAGGTTGTGTAAATTTAGTTGGGACTTTGTTTTTATTATTTCCATTCTGTATTTTTTTAATCTGGTTTAGTTTGGATTACGTTGCTTTAGCTTGGCAAATCCGAGAAAGTTCAAAAGAGGCGGGCGGGCTTCCTTTCCCGTTTCCAGTAATAATGAAAAGCCTGATTCCTTTAGCCTCCTTTCTAATACTAATTCAAGGAATTGTTATTGCAGCTAAATCACTTCTATTAATTCATAAGCGAGATCATTAATGGCATGGATTGCGTTTTTGATGTTCCTAATTGTGATGTTAATTCTACTATCGGGCTTTCCTGTAGCATTAACCTTGGCAGGCACAGCTCTAATCTTCGCTGCTTTTGGCATATTAACCGGTACATTTGATCCAGCATTCTTAGAGACGATGCCAAGTCGTATTTATGGGATTATTAATAATGTAACCCTAATTGCGGTACCTCTATTTGTTTTTATGGGGGTAACCCTAGAACGCTCAAAAATAGCCGAAGATTTGCTCAATACTCTTAGCATGCTGATGAGTGAAGTTAAGGGTGGACTAGGAGTAGCAGTAATACTTGTAGGAGCCCTTATGGCTGCAAGCACTGGAATCGTTGGGGCCACAGTAGTAACAATGGGATTATTATCACTTCCAACCATGTTGAAAGCGGGCTATCAACCTTCCATCGCCACAGGCACAATCAATGCATCGGGTACTTTAGGGCAAATAATTCCACCTTCGATTATTTTGGTATTGCTTGGGGATGTTCTTTCATCTGCTTACCAACAAGCACAACTAAAACAAAATATTTTTCGTCCTGAAACAGTTTCGGTTGGAGATTTATTTATAGGCGCACTAATACCTGGCTTAATGCTCGTTGGAATGTATATTTTATATGTGCTTATTCTTGCCAAAATGAAGCCTTCAACAATGCCAAAGTGGGGCAACAAGAAAAGCAATATGGGCCGTAAGGAGGCTTTTTCAGATATCTTAAAAGCATTAATACCATCATTAATGCTTATTTTCGCCGTACTGGGTTCAATTATAGGCGGAATTGCGACGCCCACTGAAGCAGCTGGTGTAGGCGCAACAGGGGCTTTATTGCTTGCGTTTTTAAGAGGAAAACTAAGCTTAGCGAAGCTAAAGGAAATTTCACGCGATACTGCAAGATTTACAAGCATGGTTTTTCTGATACTGATTGGAGCCTCAATGTTCTCATTAGTTTTCCGTGGTTTTGGTGGCGATAGTGCTATTCAAAATTTTTTAACGAGTATGAGCAGTGGTCCAATGATGGCGCTCGCAGTTGTAATGGTTATTATGTTTTGTATGGGCTTTGTTCTGGATTTTATTGAAATCACTTTTGTCGTTGTGCCTATTGTTGGCCCAGCACTGCTTGCTATGGGAATCGATCCTTTATGGCTAGGCATAATGATCGCAATAAATTTACAAACATCGTTTCTGACGCCTCCATTTGGTTTTGCCTTATTCTATCTTCGGGGCGTGGCTCCAAAATCAGTCAAAACAATTGATATTTATCGAGGCGTTTTGCCTTTTGTAGCAATACAGCTAATCGTTTTATTTATGATTGCTCTCTGGCCAGAGTTGGCAACTTGGCTTCCAAACCAGCTTTAATTTTTAAAAAATTTAACGAGCATTTCCCTGAAGCCTTAGATCAAATATTCTGCCCATAGTAAGTGCACGTCCTTCCTGCTCTAAAATAGATTGATTTACTCCATCAAGGTAACTTCGGCATCTACTAGCAGCTACATCTGCGATTGCGGAAGCAGATTCGTTTAAACTTACATATTTTTCAGCCTGATCACTCATACAATCCATATAAACCCGCTGATCAAAAGAAGGTTTAAAGGCCTTAGGCGAAACTATTTTCTCTTGAGATGAAATATTATCTGATGGTTTTAATAAATTGAGCCGATTAGCTGCAGGCAAATTAGACACGTCATTACTTAATAAAATTTCCGTGATTTTGATGCTAGATTGATCATCAAGTGCTTTGATTGCCTTCTCTAATTCATCATTAATTAAAATATACTGGGTTCTTAGAAGAGCGGATTGAGCATTTTTTACCTCTCCTAACTGAATTGCACAAGCACTTTTTGCCCGATCAACAAGGAAAGCTGCGTCCCTACTAACACTCAGCATCTTTTCAGTTTGCTCTTGCATGCATTGCAAGTAATTTGCAGCTTTATTTTCTGCATCGCCACGCAACTGTTCAAGCTCTATCTCGTTGGTTCCAAACTGAGAGCAACTTGTTATTAGAATAGCCCCTAAAATAGAAATAAATCTTTTCATAGTTTTAATTTACCAATTATATATAAAAAATTTCAAATTTTATTTTTAATCATGCACGGTTTTATGGCGGGCGTGTGTATCATACCAACCTGGTATAGGCCTCCTGAATACTCTTTGCAATAATCTCCAAATCCTTTTTGCAAATCGATTAGTGCGCATAAAACTATCGTTGCCAAAAAGCCAATAACCGAAAAATACAATAAAATAAGCAAAGTAAACTCTTCTTCGAGTGTGCCATTTACCGGGCAATTCTTTTCCAAAAACCCCAGATGAATCAGGCTTCATTTCATAATTTATGTCATTGCCTTCTTTGGCAGGCCTTGGAGCATTTAAACCTGGAATGGTTGCTTGTTGAACCGCCTGAAAGCCACAATAGCCAAGTCCTTCTAGTATCGCTAACTCATCATATATATCTCTAAGCGAAATTTTGCTCGACTCAATTGAAATATAGTTGGGGCGTTTTTCAAACTCACCGAGTTTCTGCAAGCTAAATCGATCGGCGCCTTCAATATCAATCTTAATGTAGTAAGGGATACCATATTTTTCAATACAGGCTCCTAAATCTACGACCGGAACTTTAATCTCTTCGCTTTCCCACCCCATCCTAGCATTTCGATCCTTCCATTTAGGATCAATAGTACCCCACACAGTAACATTATTGTTTTTATAAAAAGTAACAGTATCCGTAATTGGATTTTCTACTATTGCACCTTCGATAAGAGTTAATCGCCCAGAATTAATTTCGGTAGAAAAATTTTCGCGACATTTACTAATTAGATCTGGGTCAGCCTCAAAAGCTACAACTCTAAAACCTTTTGCTAGATAAAAGGAAGTATCTTCACCTTGATGAAGGCCAAGGTCATAAATTAGATCATCGTGTTTCTTAGCTTGCCTCATAATAAGTTCTTCTTCATTCTGTCGCCAAGTGACAAGCAATTAAGTGCTTTTCTGCTCCGCCCACATTTCTAATTTCCGGGCTTTCGTTCCGACAACGCGCTTCCGCCAATGGGCAACGTGTGTGGAAAGAGCAGCCAATCATCGACTCTAGGGCTGATGGAAGATCTCCCTTGAGTTTTGATCTGCTGTCCCTCGGAGTGATTCCTGTGGCAGGCGCTGCAGACAACAAAGCTTTGGTATAAGGATGTCTAGGTTGAGAATAAATACGTCGTACATTGGATTGTTCAACTATCTTTCCAAGATACATAACTGCAACAAAATCACTGACATGTTGCACGACAGCTAAATCATGCGAGATAAATAGAAAACCAATATTCAAGCTCTTTTGCAATTCTGCTATTAGATTCAAAACTTGCGATTGAACTGAGACATCTAGAGCTGAAACAGGCTCATCTGCAACGACAAATTTAGGATCCAAAGCAATTGCTCTTGCAATTCCTATACGTTGTCGCTGTCCGCCAGAAAACTCATGCGGATATCGATTAAGCACATTATTTCTGATGCCTACCATATCAAGCAAATATTGAACACGATTCAAGCGATCGCTTCTGGTGCCAACCCGATGTACATCAAGCGGCTCTCTAACAATTTGGGCAACAGTCTTTCTCGGATTTAAGGAAGAAAATGGATCCTGAAAGATAATTTGCATATCCCGCCTAACTAACCGCATCTCTTTTTTTGATAAGAGACCAATATTTCTTCCCTCAAGAAATACATTTCCGGATGTTGGGGGTTCTAAGTGAAGAATAGCTCGGCCTAAAGTTGATTTACCACAACCAGATTCACCAACGAGCCCTAATGTCTTTCCTGGTTCGATAGTTAAGCTTATATCATCAACCGCCCTAATATATTTATTCTTATGCTTTAAAAAACCTCCGCTTACCGGGAAATATTTTTTTAGGTTCTGAACCTCAAGCAAAATTGGAGATGAACTCATAATTTTAGAATCAATTTGGGTTATAACAAGCCACGAAAGAACCATTAGGGCCTTTGTTTTCTAAACTTGGTCTAGATAAAGAACAATCTGGCAAAGCTCTTTCGCATCGGTCTTGGAAAAGACACCCTTTAGGTAAATGGAACATATCAGGGACCATTCCAGGAATAACTGGGAGAAAATCCCTTTTAGCATTAGATATCTTCGGAATAGAACCCAATAATCCTTTGGTGTAAGGATGCTTGGGATGACGGAAAATATTTTCAACAGATGAAGATTCAATAATATTGCCGCAATACATAATAATTGCCCTCTGGCAACTTTCTGCTATTACACCTAGGTCATGCGTAATCAAAATCATTGCCATCCCAAATTCACTTTGCAAATCAACAATTAAATCCAAAACTTGTGCTTGAGTAGTAACATCAAGAGCGGTTGTTGGTTCATCAGCGATTAATAATTTAGGGCCACAAGATAAGGCCATGGCAATCATCACTCTTTGCCTCATGCCTCCGGATAGTTGATGAGGATAATCATAAATTCTTTTATCAGGAGAAGGAATGCCAACTTTTGCTAACATATCGATTGAAGCTAAACGTGCTTGCTTTCGTGTTATGTTTTGATGTATCTGAAAAACATCAGCCATTTGTGTTCCAATCTGGAAGACAGGGTTTAGCGCTGTCATTGGCTCTTGAAAAATCATTGCTATCTCTCTCCCCCTTAAAGCACGAAAATTTGTACCCTCAAAGCAAGTTATTTCCTGCCCCATAAATTTGATGCTTCCTTCAACTATTCTTGCGTTTGCCTCAGGTAATAACCCGAGTAAAGACAAAGCAGTAACAGTTTTCCCACAACCAGATTCGCCTACTAAACCCAAAGTTTCTCCGGCATTTAATGAAAAACTCGCTTGATCAACGGCTCGAACAACGCCTTGGTCTGTTTCAAACTCAATACTTAAGCCTTCAACAGTTAACAAATGTTCTATTTTGTTCATTTAACACCAACAGACCGCGGGTCTAGAGCGTCTTGCAATGAATCAGAGAAAAGATTGAAGGCCATAACCAGCCCGAACATAAGTGCCGACGCTGCAATGAAGTTGTTAAAAAATCCAGCTAACACCTCAAAAGTACTCTCAGAAATCATTAAGCCCCAACTCATCCCATCTGTAACGCCTAGACCAAGAAAACTAAGAATCACTTCAGATTTAATTGCCGCAACAAAACTTAGGGTTGCCTGAACAAGCAAGATGTGCAAAGTATTAGGAATAATATGACGAATAATAATAATAAATTGACTCACTCCGATTGCGTGAGCAGCCTCAATAAATTCGAGGGTTTTTATTTTAATAACTTCCCCGCGAACGAGTCTTGCTGTTGTAATCCAGAAAGTTGAGATCATCGCAATATGCATGGCCCAAGGGTTGCCTTCTAAACTAAAAGCAATTGCGGCAACCAGAAGAATAAAGGGAACAGAATCAAGAACGCCCATTAACCAAATAATAATTTCGTCAACCCATGTAACGCTATAAAACCCAGCTAAAGATCCTAATAAAGCACCAATTAAAGTGGCTCCTAGCGCTACCAAAAAACCCACTTCAAAAGCAGTACTTGTACTAAATAGCGCCCTAGAAAAGATATCTTGTCCAATAATATTGGTGCCAAACCAATAATCAGGAGAAGCTGGGGCCCATTTTGGCCCAGTAACATCGGCCCAATCATTGGCCCACCATCCAAAAATAACGCCTAACGCTGCAATTGCATAAAATAAAACAACACAAAATGCCCAAATTCCAATTTTATCTTGGCGAAATTTTCGCAGCCCTTTAATCCAAAGAGAGCCCGTTACGGCTGCTCTGTCTTCAGATAGATTCTTCAGGATACTCACTAAAGTTGCACTCTTGGATCAACTAACCGATAACAAATATCTGTTAATAATTGTGCGAAAACAAACAAAATTGCGGTTAAGGCAATCACGGCTTTAAGTACAGGCTGATCTCCTGAAATTATCGCGTCGTAACTCGCTTTACCTATACCAGGTATGCCGAAATAGCTTTCCAACAATAAGCTGCCGCTAATAATAATCAGAGGAATCGAGAATACGATTCTTGTAACAATCGGAATCATGCAGTTTTTTAAAATATTTCGATAAAGCAATCTAGCTTCTGAGATACCAAAAGCACGTGCCGTTCGAACATGATCTTTATTCATTTCTTCCACAATAACTGCCCGATAGAATCGAGTGTTATAACCAAGCGCCACAAATACCGTTGCCAATGTAGGAACAGCAACATATTTAAAATAAGCAATCGGAGTACTTGTATCCCATCCACGTACAGGAAAGAGATCTAACCCTTCACTCGAAGAAAAGAATATTTGGAAAGCTATAATCGCAATTAAATAACTAATACTCATACCAATTGCAGCAAAAGCCATAATGAATTTATCTGGCCAGCGCCCACGATGATTAGCAGCAACTAAAGCGAGCATTACTCCAAATAGATTTCCAAGCAAAAATCCAGGTAGAGAGAGCGCCAGTGAAACAGGAATTGTTCGAGCTAAAATGCTAGACACCTTTTCATCATTTGATTCAGAATTACCAAAATCAAATGTCACAATTTCACGAAGAAATTGAAAATAGCGTTGCAAAAAGGGCTGATCGTAACCAAGTTGATTGCGTATCTCGGCTATCTCTTCGGGGGTGGGATTTTTTCCTATTAGCTCATACGTTTTATCGGGCCCAAAATATACGATCAATAAAAAACTAATCAGGGTAACGCCTAGAACTAAAGGGATACCAGCAAAGATTTTTCTGATTGAATAGCGGAGAATTTCCATTAAGCATCAGGCCATCTAATCAACTAAATCTACATACATCAGCGCCCTGCCCCCAATAAAATAACGCTCAGGAAAAAATATAACGTTCTTATGCCACATTGATACCCCGACCCTTGCCAATCCAGAGACAGCAATACAGTCTTTGATTAAGAGTTCATTCATTTCACGATAAATTGCAGTGCGTTCAGGGGAAGGCAACATCACTGAAGCCGATCTATATAACTCATCATACTTAGGGTTTTTATAATTACCGTCATTCGAACCAGGTGATCCATTTGGCCCATAAAAAAGCTGCAAAGTATTTTCAGCGTCTGGATAATCAAGTCCCCAACCCTTTGATATATAAGGTAATTCACTATTGCGCCATGCTTTAACAATATCGCCAAAAGTGGCATAGGTTTTTAATTTTAGTTTCTCTGTGGGATAGCCAATTCGTTTCATCCAAGCACGGAATTGCTCAAAAAATAAGCGTGAAGTTGGCCCGGGCATTGCCCCATACTCCAAAATTGGCAATGTTTCTGAGTTCCAACCATTTTCTTCTAATAATCTACGTGCGCTTTCAGGATCATAAAACGTACTCTCCATACTAAGATTAGGATCAAATTCAGGCACCATAGGAGGAATAATGCCAGGGAAAATTTCTCCCAAGCCTGAGTACCAACTCTCATTTCTTGACTGCCAATCAAAACCACGGATCATCGCACATCGAAGTGCTTTGTTTCGTCGGTTGAGATCGGGATTATCGTTATAACCTATCTCCGGAAAATCCATATTAAAAACTGAATAAACAAAGCCTGCCTCCATCCAAGAGCGAAAATGATAAAGATCGGTAAATTCCTTTTTTAATGAAATAGGATTTTTTGATTTAAGAACTCGATCAACTTGCTCATTTGGTAAACCAGTAAACTGAATTTCATTGCCTTTAGTAAATGAACTCCATTGGGCTGAACTTTCCTTAATAAAACTAATTTCCAAACGATCAATAAATGGCGGTACACGACCATCAATAAACTCAAGTCCGTAGCCGCCTTGAGTTAACGGATCATACCCCTCATCCTTCAGATCAAATACTTGTTGTCTAAAATTCTCGTTTGATACTAAAACTGCCTTAGTGCTATCAAAACTAACCAATCGAAAAGGCCCTGAACCAACCGGATTGATTGAAAACTCACGGCCATAATATTCGATAGCTTCTCGCGGCACTACACCGCTATATCCCATTGCTAGCGTGTAGAGTAATTGTGGATAAGGTTTTAAAAGGCGAATTTCAATCGTGTAATTGTCTAGTGCTCTCAGTCCAGGAACCTCCTGGTTGTAGTCAGAGCCAGATGCTTTCCAAGCATCAAGGCCAATAATCCGATCCTGCCAAAGCCATGTTCCAGATGGGCGAGTTTCTGGATCAAAATGTCGTAAAATTGAAAAGATCACATCGCTTGCTATCACCTCTCTGCCTTTACCATCAGTAAAAGACGGATCATCAGCAAAAAACATATTGCGCTTCAATGGAATCTTATACGTTAATCCATCGTCAGAAATTATAGGCATTGAAGCAGCTAATGCTGGCCTTAACTCAAAAGGTCTTTTGAGAAATTTATAGCTGTATAAAGTATCAAATAAATTTTCAACAATATAATTAGCATAAAGGGTTGAAGACCGAACTGGATCCAAACTTGTGGGTGCTGAAGCTAAAGAAAAATGAAAAGTCTTAGTATTGTCAAAATTTTGATCAAGAGAATTTTCTTTTTGCCCACAACTAATAAGTAAAGAAGCACCAAACAAAAAAAGATTCATTCTTAGAAAGATAGAAATTAAAGAATTGCAAATCACAAGAATTAAAAGTCCCGAGTATTAAGATAAGCCTGTTCTGAAATTGCAGACCATCTTATTGCGCGCTTTTGGTATGCGATAAAAGACTGGTGAATCTTCTTAGCCCTGGGATCACGTTCAATAAGCTCGATAAGGAGATCATCAGTTAATGATCTTAATTGTTGAATAACCTGCCTAGGGAATTCACGAATATTTATATTTTCATCCTGATCAAGGAGAGCTAAATATTCTGCATTTCGAGCTGAAAATTCTGCGGTCATTTGATCATTCAATGCGGCACAAGCAATTTCAACAATTGTTTTCAAATCTTCTGGCAAAGAATTAAGCGCGTCTTTATTGATAATACATTCAAGCATAGGCCCAGGCTCTTGCCAGCCTGGATAATAATAATATTTAGCAGCTTCGTTTAACCCCATAATCATGTCGTTATAAGGCCCCACCCATTCAGTTGCATCTATAGTGCCAGTCTTAAGGGCTGTAAAAATTTCTGCGCCCGGCAAGGTTACAGGTGACCCTCCAGCTCGCTTCAAGGCTTCACCACCTATTCCAGGGATACGCATTTTCAAACCTTTTAAATCTTTTAAACTATTAATTTCTCGATTAAACCATCCGCCCATCTGAACGCCAGTATTTCCTGCCAGAAAAGGCACAAGATTAAATTCATCATATAGCTCACGATATAACTCCAAGCCGCCTCCATAGTACAACCAACCATTCATTTCTAAAACGTTCATTCCAAAAGGAATTGCGGTAAAAAATTGAGCGGCTTCGGATTTACCCTTCCAATAATATGCGGCGCCGTGTCCCATTTCAGCAGTTCCACGAGAAACGGTATCAAAAACTTCAAATGCAGGAACAAGCTCACCTGCAGCATAGGTTGTAATCTTTAATCTTCCAGCGGAGGCTTTATCGATATGCTCAACCAATCGGGCCACCCCTGTCCCCATCCCTGGAAAATTTGGAGGCCAAGTTGTAACCATTTTCCAATTAAAGCGTTGCTTGCTAAGCGATTTGGTATTTAGATTCTCTTCCTGAGAGCAAGAGGTTATTGCAAGTGCACCAGCCCCAGCTAAAAGCTCACGTCTACGCATAATCATTCCAATTTAAAATATTTTTATCTCATCAAGCATATTAGACTGCGAGTAAGCGCATTCCAATGCCGAAATAAACTTGTTGATTAATTTTATCTAGGCGAAACTAATTAAATGATTTCTTTATTGCAGCGAGTAGATGAAGCTTCAGTCCAAGTAAATGGTAAAAATATTGCCAAAATTGATTCTGGGCTGATGGTATTAGTAGGTATCGAAAGAAATGATACTGAAATTGAAGCAAGGAGAATGTCTGAGCGGCTTTTGAATTATCGAATATTTAATGATGAAAATGAACGTATGAATCTTAATGTGCAACAAATTAACGGCTCAATCCTTTTAATACCGCAATTCACGCTTTCAGCAGATACCTCTCAAGGTAATAGGCCTAGTTTCAGCAATGCTGCGGATCCCAAAATCGCGGGAGTGTTGTTCGATTGCGTGGTGGCCACCACGCGGAAATCACTCCAATCCGTTGTTTGTGGTAAGTTTGGAGCAGATATGTTGGTAAAATTAGTAAATAATGGGCCTGTAACATTTGTGCTTGAAGTGCCCTCTAGAAGTATTATTAGCCATTAAATATGCACTAAAAGCAGCATAGGTTAAAATATGCTTTATCATAGTACTTTCTAAAATTAAGAACGGGCATAGAACCCGGTTGGAGTCAGATTATGGGATTAGGCGGCATCAGCCTCTGGCAGTTACTAATAATTTTGGTCATCGTGGTTGTTATTTTTGGCACCAAACGACTTAGCAGCATCGGATCGGATCTAGGTGGGGCCGTTAAAGGCTTTCGTAAAGCAATGAATGATGCTGAAAAAGAAGATGAGGATCCTGCTCAACTTGATCAACCCGATGCTGAATTTAGTGAAGCAACTGAAGAGCAAGAATCTGAGCATAACCGATCATCTTGAGTAGACCGTAATGTTCGACATTGGATTTTGGGAGCTTGTATTACTGTTTGGCATGGGGTTACTAATACTTGGGCCCGAAAAACTGCCTAAGGTTGCAGCAAATATTGGTAAGTGGGTCGGCCAAGCACGCCGCATGGCAAGTCAATTAAGCAGCCAAATCCGTGACGAAATAGAGCCTATTAATAAAGCAATGAATACTGATTTCTCAGCGCGACGCCCGGAGCCAGGGAAGGAAAACTCAAGCAGCAATATTGATTCAGAAAATCAGGATTCATGACGGAAGAATCCCCCCTCGGAGAAAAAAAAGATCCTGAGCAACAAAATGTAGCTCCGGGCGAAGAGGAATTACAAGAAACTAGCCTCCTGTCTCATTTAGTCGAATTAAGAGATAGATTATTGCGATCTTTTCTTACCGTATTAGGGTTTTTTGTTTGCCTATTCCCTTTCTCGGAAGAGCTTTTTACATTAGTCGCCCAACCGCTTATCGATGCTCTCCCGCCTGAAGCGTCAATGATTGCCACTCAAGTAGCCTCTCCTTTCTTAATCCCCTTTAAGACAACACTTTGGGTTGCATTATTTACCGCAATGCCGGTAATTATTTACCAAGTTTGGGCTTTTGTAGCGCCAGGGCTTTATAAAAAAGAAAAGCGCTTCGGAATCCCTCTAGTAACATCCAGTGTTATTCTGTTTTTTTGCGGTGTGGCCTTTGCGTATTTAGTTGTGTTTCCACTGGTATTCGCATTTTTTAATGCTGTGACACCAGAAGGTGTCACAGTAATGACTGATATAAGCCATTATCTAGATTTTATTTTGCTGATTTTTTTCGCATTTGGATTGGCTTTTGAAGTCCCCATTGCAACAGTAATGCTTGTATGGTCAGGGCTTGTTAGTGTCGAAAAACTAGGCAAAGCAAGGGCTTATGTTTTTCTTGGGGCTTTTGTTGCGGGTATGTTGCTAACTCCTCCTGATATAATTTCTCAAACACTTCTTGCTGTGCCTATTTACCTTCTATACGAAGTAGGAATTTTTATGTCGCGGCTGTTTGTAAAAAAACCTGATGCCGATGATGAGGAGTCAAATAATAATGATACCTAAAGCAGCTATTGCCATACCTGCAAAGCCACAATTAACAATTAAAGCGCTGCTTCTTGGTTCTTTGCTTGCAATGGTGCTTGCTGGAGCAAATGCCTACCTCGGGCTATTTGCCGGAATGACTGTATCAGCTTCGATTCCGGCAGCCGTTATTTCAATGGGAATACTTAAGCTTTTTAAAGAAAGTAACATTCTGGAAAATAATATTGTTCAGACAGCCGCATCAGCAGGAGAGTCCGTAGCGGCGGGGGCGATATTTACATTACCCGCACTAATTTTACTAGGCTATTGGAATGTATTTGATTATTTTTGGGTATCGGCTATTGCAGGTATTGGCGGTTTGCTCGGTGTACTTTTTACCATACCTTTAAGGCGCTCACTCATTGTTGAAGAACCTCTACCTTTTCCAGAGGGTACAGCTACCGCAGAAGTATTAAAAATCGGCGAGAATGTTGGGCAAGGATTAAAAATACTTTTATCAGCGAGTTTCCTTGGGGCAATCATTAAATTCTCAGAAACGGGGCTCCGACTCTGGCCAGCTTCTGCACAGGGAGGCTTCATAACAAACAATAATTCAGTCTGGTACCTTGGCAGTAACTTATCGCCTGCGCTGGTTGGTGTTGGCTTTATAGTCGGTCTTAATGTTTCAGCATTGATTTTTGCCGGAGGATTAATTTCCTGGGCTATTGCTATTCCAATCTACAGCTATTGGTTTATGGATCCGCCTGCGGTTGAAAATAATGCGGTTGATGTAGCTTTTTCAATTTGGAACAACAAAATCCGATATCTTGGGGTCGGTGCTATGTTAGTGGGCGGACTCTCTGCATTAATATCTATTCGCAAAGCAATCTTTTCAGGCATTAAAAGCGGCATAGCTCAATATCAACAGCGTCAAACAAAGGCATCTATTTTAGAGACTGATCGCGACACACCAATGCCTTTCGTTTTAATTGGAATTGCGCTGTTTGTCATACCAATATTTTTACTTTATCAGCAAATTGTCTTAGATTTTGGTGTGGCTTTAGCGATGACGTTGGTGATGATAATTACAGGGTTTTTATTTTCATCGGTCGGTGGCTATATGGCGGGCCTGGTCGGTTCTTCACACAATCCGATTTCAGGGGTGACCATTGCAACTATTTTAGCTGCTTCTCTCTTAATGCTCTGGTTAATCGGCCCCGAAACAAATGCTGCTGCTGCTGCAATCATGATCGGAGCTGTTGTATGTTGCGCAGCTGCAATTGCCGGTGACAACCTTCAGGATCTTAAAGCCGGATATATAGTCGGTGCAACTCCTTGGAAACAACAACTCATGCAAGGGATCGGGGTGATTTCCGCTGTTTTGGTTTTAGCACCAATTCTCAATTTACTAATGACTGCTTACGGAATCGGCCCTGCATCTGAGTCCCAACCTAATTCTCTCGCGGCTCCACAAGCCACTCTAATGGCTGCAGTTGCCGATGGAGTTCTTGGGGGTAATTTACCCTGGGGCATGATCAGCGTTGGCGCAATAATTGGAATCATAGTAATTATTGTTGATGAATTACTTCAACGAAGCAGTTTTTCATTCCGCGCGCCTGTGCTTGCTGTTGCTGTTGGTATCTACTTACCCTTTGAGCTATCAGTACCTATTTTTGTGGGGGGAATTATAGCTTGGTTAGTGAGCCAAAAAACAAAGGGCTCTCATCGAACCGGTCCAGGCATATTGTTTGCGGCAGGATTAATCACCGGCGAAGCCATGGTAGGCATTTTAGTTGCAATACCTATTGTCTTAAGTGGGGACCCATCCATTCTAGCAATTGAAGAGGGATGGCGATTAGGCGTTTTGGCTGGTTGTTTAGCGCTCGTTGGTTCAATTATTGCGCTATACAAAACAGCAAAAAATTAATCTGTATTGAAAATCATTGCGTTTCGGAGGATAGACAAGTAATACAAAGTTGGTGGAAATTACTTCATTTAGTCTTATAAAATAAAAATTTTAGAATTGGAGAAAAAAATGGCTGCTTATATGCTAGCGGTTTGCGATATTACCAATATGAAGCCAAGTCTTAAGGAATATTCAGAAAAATCAGCTGCACTTGTAAAGAAACATGGCGGTAAATATATTGTTAGAGGCCCGCAAGTTGAAAACTATGAAGGCAATCTTCTAGATGGAAAAATGGTAGTGCTTGCAGAATTTAAAAATATCGATGATATAAACACCTTCATCAATGGGGATGAGTATCAAAAGGAAACGAAGCATTTGAGGGAAGGGACTGGAACGTATCATGTTGCAATCTACGAAGGTGTTTAGATTGACAATAAGGTACTAAAAAATATTAAGTTACTTCTTTGTTGAGAGCATAAAAGTACCGGTAGCCTCAGCAATCAATTTTTTATCTGCTGCCCTTGTTGCTCGAGCCTGAAGTATGACTATCAGTCTTTTTGTGCTTATATGACTGCTTTCAAGTAGTATTTTCTCTCCTGGCTTTGCGGGAGCTCGATACCTAATCTCGCATTTAGCAGTGACGGCGAACCTATTACGCAAAAAAAGCCAATTTGCCATAACATCATCAAGGGCACTATAAATCAAACCTCCGTGGACAAGATTGTCATAGCCTATATGGTCTGCATCCGGAATATATTCAGAACGGCAAATATCTCCATCCAGCCAAAATATTAGTTTTAACCCACTAGAATTATCTGGGCCGCAAACAAAACATTTGTTTGCGATATTGGGTTTATTGTCAGCCATAAAATATTGCCTGATTGTTTCCTTACTTCTATCCTATCATCTGTAGATAAAACGACTGTAGGCTTTAAGGAGAATTAAATGGCATACGATCAAAACAACATATTTGCTAAAATTCTACGCGATGAAATCAACTCCCACAAAATTTATGAGGATGATCACACCCTTGCATTTATGGATGTAATGCCACAATCGCCTGGGCATTCATTAGTTATTCCTAAGCAAGCCGCTGAGAGTCTTTTTGATCTGGACACAGACTGTGGTTCAGCCATTCTAAGAACCACTCAAAGAGTAAGCGAAGCAGTAAGAGATGTTTTCTCGGCGGACGGCATTATGCTCAATCAATTCAATGGCTCTGCGGCAGGCCAAACTGTTTTCCACTTCCACATTCATATCGTTCCAAGATACGATGGAATCAGTCTTGGCCAACATAGCAAAAAAATGGAAGCCCAAGGAACATTAGAAGAACAAGCGAAAAGAATTCGTTCGGCGATTAACTGAAATCTAATTGGATTAAATTTCTTTTTTAAGAATTTATTAGCCTAGAAGTGCTTTTCTATTGAGCAAGCTGAAAACCTAACCAAGCGGCAGAAATACCAAAAATAACTTGGCTCAAAGTCAAAACAACCGCTTTAATTATTAAGCCATTATGGGTTAATGTCAAAACCTCAAGGGCGTAAGCAGAAAATGTTGTAAAGCCTCCGAGTATTCCAGCCATTAGAAACAGAAACAGCCCAGAATTAAGATCTTGCTTAATTTCTAATAAACCACCCAAATAGCCAATTGCAAAACAACCTAAAATATTTACTGCCATTGACCCCATAGGTAAAAAAAATTGGGGTGCCCAACGTTGAAGACCAACAGATACAGAAAATCGGAGCGCAGAACCGATAAAGCCTCCTAACCCAACTAAAAAAAATTGGTTAACAAATGATCCTTGCATAAATATTCCTTGTTTTAATAAAACTTTGCGAAATTTCTAGATTTATCATTTTATAAAAACGTTATTTTATTTTTTGTGACGCAAAATGTTTAAAGCCTCATGTAATTGCGAATCCGATTGCATAATTTCAACGCCAAAATCATCTTCATTTTGTCTAATACTATGCGATAAATTCTCTTGATAATTCTTGAAAATAAAAATATCCGGTATAATACCTTGGTCTTGAATTGCTTGTCCCAAGGGTGTGAAATATCTTGAAGTTGTGATCTTAATTGCACTTCCATCTGATAATGGTATAACAGTCTGAGCAGAGCCTTTGCCAAAGGTCTGTGTTCCTACAATAAGCCCTCGTTTGTTATCTTGTATGGCTGCGGCAAATATTTCAGCTGCTGAAGCTGATCCACCATTAACTAGGACCAATATATTTGCCCCGTCAATAATGTCGCCTGAAGTAGCATTATAAATGGAGTTAGCGCTCTCTGAACGGCCCTTTACCTCAACTATCAAACCACTATCAAGAAAAATATTAGAAAGATCAATGGCTCCTTGAAGTAAGCCTCCTGGATTATCTCGTAAATCCAATAAGAGCCCACGCAGCGGCCCATTATTTTTTATTTTTAATTTTTCCAAAGTAGATCGAGTGGACGTCAACGTAGATTCATTAAATAATGAAATTCGAATGTAAGCGTAATCTTGAACCAATAATGCTCCCTGCACGGTTTTTATTTTTACATTGCGTCTAATCAAATTAAAATTAATGGGTTCCGTTTCTCCGGGTCGAATTATGGTTATAAGAATTTTTGTCCCGGATTTGCCGCGTAAAAGTTTGATAACTTCAGAAGTATCTAGTGTAATAATTTCAATACTATTAATACTAATAATAATATCTCCCAGCCTAATACCTGCTTTGTATGCTGGGGCACCTTGCATCACAGCAACGACTTTAAAAATATCATCTTTCAAATCAATTTCTAAACCTACTCCTGCATATTCTCCACTAGTAGATATTTTCAACTCAGCGTATTCATTGCGATCTAGAAACTGAGAATAGGAATCTAGATCTGAAATAATCCCGCTTATTGCGCCTTGGATAAATTTTTTTTCTTCGACGTCATCAATATATTCTATTCGTAAATGCTCTAGAACCTCTTGCAATAGATTCGTCTCAGTATTCAGATCCTTTTCTTCGCCTTTTATAGATTGAGCCAAGCTTGGTGCTAATAAAGAAAAACATAAGATGCACAAAAAAAAGGGCAAAATGGAAAAGGTATTTTTTATCTGAAAATGTATGTTCAATTTA
>JAYZVL010000016.1:0-31876 GCA_036155675.1 Pseudomonadota bacterium
ATTGCCTGGGATTAATAAAAGCGCAGATTTGCCTTAAAACCCCCCCTACATTCCTTTTGTTGCAAAGAAACAACAAACAATAAATCATTGTTATTTATAAATTAATTGGACTTTTTCTGGGAAATAACAGAAATAACTGGCTATAAGTTGTTGAAAAGCCACACGGATGGTACAAAGGGGGCAGTCGTGGCGCGTTCATTGAGTGGATGCGTCATTTTGACAAGAAACATTTTTTTAGATTTACAGGGAGTTAGTCATGAAGAAAGTATTAATTGCACTGGTTGCTTTTGCAGCCTCAAGTGTGGTTCTTGCCGGCGGTCACGCAAGTGCTTCTGCCAGCCCTAACTACACTTATCTTGAGCTTGGGTATCTGAAAGGGTTGTCCATTGGCGGTAACGACGGTGACGGTTTTGCTATCAGCGGTTCTTATGCCATCGACGACAAATGGCACGTTGCTTATACCAACGAAGACTGGGACGAAGCAATCTGGTTACTTGATACATCTGATATTGATGTAGACACTTTCACTTTGGGTGTTTCGCCTGCGCTTAACGCCAGCACTGACCTAGTGTTTGAAGTCAGCTATGTCGATGGTGATATTGACGGTATTGATTTTGATGGTTTTGAAGTCTCTACAGGCATTCGTTCGATGATAGCCAGCAACGTTGAATTAAATGCAGCTATTGCTTCATCTAATGTTGATATCGACGGTTTTGATATAGAATCTGTCGCTTTATCAGTTGGCGCACAGTATTCTTGTGACAATGGTATAAATGTTGGTGTTGATCACGATGTTAGTAATGGCGCCACAAACTTTGGTTTACGTTACAACTTCTAAGATTAGCTTGCTGATCTAAAAAGTTTGTCGTTTCGACGACGAATAAAAAAGCCCGCCGAGAAATCAGCGGGCTTTTTTTATTACTTAAAAAGCTTACGTATTAGAAGTCCCAGATTAGATCAACCCCAATGCGGTAAGGAGAATCAATAAATTTGTTGACCTCAGCCTCTTCACTGGAAAAATTCACATCGTAGTAATTGAGGTTAGCTCTTAGGGCCAGCTGATCTGATAGATCAAGCGTTGCGCCAATCCCAGCCATCAGCCCGGACTCGCTTTCCTCTGCGGTATTTAATACTTCACCAGCACCTAACACTCCGCAACAAGATATCGCTGAAAATTCAAGATCAGCATCTATTGCACCTATTGTGATGTCGATGGAAGTGGTTTCGCTCGCCTGGAAATGATATTGGGCATTGTAGTATGTCCCGTCCACATCCAAATCCAAACCAATCGGCGGACCGGCACCTTCTTCAACAAAATATAGGTTATCGCTGTAACCATTTCCTAGGTCGACCGAGCCAACTTCAATTGACCAATTGTTAGCAAATCGCCAACCAACAAAAAATTGACTGCCTGATTCATTGCTATCGATATCAATAGTGGTTTCAAATACTGGATCTAGTTCAGCTTGAGTTATTGCCGAACTAATTTCCGTAGAACCCACTCCGGCACCGAGGTATAAACCTCCGTTGCCTGCCTGGACAATTGATGCTGCAAAAATCAGCACCAAAAAAATTAACTTCTTCATCTCCACTACCCCCTTTTTTAATGCTAAGCAAAAAGTCTTTTTCAATACACCCTATTTAGTCAGCATAGCGACAAAATCGATGACGCGCCAGGCGAGTTCCGGTCCAGCATCTTCAACGATGTAAAAGCCTGCATTCTTGATTCCCGCATGGTCCTGACCAATGGAACCAGGCACTTGAGCCATCAATTGTTCAGGCCCCATTGAGGTGCCTATAAAATCAGCAGAATAAAGGGTTAGCAAAGGCTTTTTCCATTGCGCAAGCTTTTCCCAGGCCCTTAGATTTGCCGGGCGGGCAGGGTCATCCAGCTCGATTGGTAAAATCATCGGAAAACGTCGCGGACCTGATTTATAGCTTTCTTCGGGGTAAGGTGCGTCATAGGCAGCTATTACTTCAGCCGATAACTTGGTATGGACTCCTGAGGCAACCATTTCACCTTGAGGGAATGAGGTTTTCGCCAACATTTCTTTTCGCCATGAGCGAAACCAAGTATGACCTTCCGAAGGACCCCCGGTTGGCAATTGCGTATTAAGCGCTACCAATCCGGCAAAATAATGCGGTTCTTCTGCCGCTATTCTTAAACCAAGAAATCCACCCCAGTCATATAGGAAGCCGGTGGCATTCTGGATTTCAAGTTGATTAAAAAAGCTTTTGAGCCAGTCGATATGATTCTGAAAAGAATAATCGCTTTCTCGAGGTAATTTGTCGGACCGACCGAAGCCAATGTAATCCGGGACCACCACGCGAAGACCTGCATTAACCAACAGAGGAATCATATGGCGGTACATATACACCCAACTGCCTTGAGTAGGAGTCAGTAAGACCACTGGAGCACTTGGCTCACCCTCGTCAAGGTAGTGCATGCGTAAATCACCGTAGTGTTTATCTGGCACGCTTAGATAGTTTGGTTTGAAATCGTAATCGGGTAAACCACTAAAATGTTTTTCTGCTGTTCTGAGTACTTTCACATTATTCCTCTGGTTTGGTTGAGACGCTACGGAGAAAAACCACCATTGCTTCTCGATCCTCAGCCGTCAATTGACTGGTTGAGTTATCAATAACTGCCGCCATGTCAGAACCCGTAAAATCTCCATCAGGTAGCATGCCCAGGTCAAGGAAAAACTCCAGATCCATTGCCGTCCATTCACCAATACCATTCCTTTTATCGTTAGTGATATTAGGTGCATTACTAAATTCACTTTGCTTTGAGCCGCCCTCGAGCTCCTGATCCGTTAAAAGGATACCCAGTCTATTTCTAGGTGTGTGGCATTCACTGCAGTGCCCCAGATTTCTTACAAGATAAGCACCCCGACGCATCAATGCGTTTGCTTCGGCAGGCAAAGGGGAAAACTCCCAAGGCGAATAGATTGACTGCCAGATTTTCATTGCCCAGCGCCCTGGGATATACCACTTTAATTTGTGCCCTTTCATTTTATTGTTGGATGCAGGCATTGAGTCTAGGTAGGACTTTATATCTAGCACATCTTGTTCTTGCATACCTGCGTAGGAAGGGTAAGGGAAAGATGGGTAATAATATTCCCCGCTTGGCGATCGGCCTTCTAATACTGCCGCAATGAAATCTGAGTCATTCCATTTGCCAATGCCCGTCATTTCATCTGGGGTAATGTTTGGAACAATAAATACGCCAAAAGGTGTGTCGATCTCTCTTCCGCCCGCAAAAGGAATTCCGTTTCTTTCTGAATCTGTGTGACAGGTCAAGCATCCAGCTGCATTAGCCAGGTAGCGCCCACGATCAATTGCAGTTTCCGTTGCATTCAGAGGAAATGGTATTGCTATTGAAGCAAGCCAAATCCAGAGTATCTTTTTGCAGTAAGAATCTTTTTTGATCAACTAATCTTCTTTCCTGTATCGCTCATGACAACCTTTACAGGAATCACCGACGCCTCGAAATGCCTGCGTGATTGCTTTTCTATCTCCATTGGCTGCAGCCTCAGCCAATACGGCAGTCGCATTTGCAGATGCTTCGGATGCTTCAGTGACTTTATCAGCCTCTTGCCAAGCAATTTTCAAAGCATCTCCGCCTTCCGAGCCCGGGGGAAAAAGACTTGCAACTATGCTTGATGTTTCGGCCAATGTATTCGCATGCACCCTCAGGTTTTCTGGAGCATCGACTCTTCCAGTGAGAACTTTGACTAAAGCGGCCATGTTAGCTCCCAGTGTTTCCATAACATCATGGCGGTACTCTGCAGCAGGGTTTTTATCGCCACCACCACTATGACCTCCCGCAAATGCAGCACCAAATAAGCAGAAACTGAGAGCTAGCGCTGAAAATAATTTCTTTCGCAACATTTCTTTCTCCGGTATAAATTTTTTTATGGTATCTATCAGATTTTAGGTATAACGTTTGTAGATATTTCTGGTCAAGCGGACTGACTTTGAGAACCACAAGGCAACCACTCAAATTTTCATTTAATAACCAAGGTGCTATTAGTTCTCAAAGCGATATTTGGAATCAAGTTTATTATCCATAAAAGCGCGAACATCCAAAGCGATCCGATCACCGGCTTCTTGTACGGCCATATGACCTACTCCGGGATAGCTTATAAAATCGACAGAATTTGCATTCTTTAAAAGTCTTAGAAACTCTCTGGATTGCTCAAAGTTTGCCGTTCGATTTTCTTCACCCCACATTAATAAAACTTTTGTTTTAATCGCTTGAATGATTGCTTCCAGATTTTCTACTTTATATTGTTTGAGCCTATCCAATTGAGCTTCGCGCTGACCTTCACGTCGCCACATGTCATACCATCGGTCAACAAGCGCCTGATCGAGGTTATCGGGATCACCAACTCCTCCACGCAGCATAAATTCAGGCAGCGCTCGTGGCATGATGTATTTAAGAATGTACGCTTCATCCGGAACATCGCCTCGGTTTTTTTGTTCCTGGCCCGCAAGAGCCCCAGGACTGAGAAGAATCAGGTTGTTGATTCGTTCTGGATTTTGCGACGCATACAGAAGGGCAACGGTTCCTCCCATTGATGTCCCAGCAATAGAAAATTGTTCTGGTAATGTTGCGTCAATAAAACGTTTAGTGATATTGAGTGTTCTTTCCATCGTGTAATCACCGCTTGGGTCGGGACCCGTTAGGCCGTGACTGGTGAAATCAAAGCGAATTACTCGATATTTGTCTTCCAAAGCTTTAACCCAAGGTTCCCAGCCGAGTAGGCTTGCAAAATTCGCATGCAGCAATAAGATGGCAGGCGCTTCTTTTGGTCCCTCATCACGGTAATGAACCCTTACGCCAGAGATATTCATAAACCGAGATGATTTACTTAGATATTTTTTTTCAAGAACTTCTGCAGGAATATCTTTATAAGCCCAAAGAGCAAAAATTACTGAAAGCATTAAAACTCCGAGCAGGCAACTCGCCATCAAAGTCTTAATATGTTGAATTTTATTCATAATTTTTGGATTTCTGATATCCCGTATTCTTAATAGGATATTAAGCGTGGTTAATGAATGCTTAGAAGCTGCGGAATGAAATTAGCAAGAAAATATTTACTTATTTTTTTTAAATAATTTGCCAATACCGATTATTGCCGAAGTTAATAACAACAAACCTACAGTGGCGAAAACCACATTCATGGAAAATAATTTTCCATTTTTCGCAAAGATGGCTAAGTTAGCTGCAAGATTCGCTTGCTCTGGCCAGGCAACAACAACCCGAAGCAAAGTAATATTTTCCAACCAATCAAAAATTGTAGGTATAAGAAATAGCCAAAGTAGTTTTCTTTCCAGAATTTTTTGATACATGTTTGGCCAAGCATGCCGTAATCCAAAAGTGCCAGCAATCGCAAGCATCAAGCCTGCGAATAGAGGGAAAAAATAATCCACGGCTTGAAATAAATAATAGAGATTAAAAGCATCTGGGGTATAGGAAGCTAATTGAATATAAATCTCCGAACTTGTAAGGGAGTTTTGCATATCAAAGGGGGGGAAATTATCTGTCGCGCTCAGGAACTTTTGTGAAATATTATTAAGTATGACGATTGATATAGCTTGCCCAGCAAAAATTAACAAAAATTTCCACCAGCTGTGAGAGCAATCAATAATGAAATCTTGAAGTTTTTGGACCATGGTTTTGTGATAGATTAAATTAAAGATGAAAAGTTTATTCCTTAGGGATGCTGCCTTTGGATTGCATTGTTACTTTGCCCGCACCGCGGTGTGATTTTGTTGGAATATATGAATTGTTCTGAATAGTTAGCTCAACATGATTAATTTTAAAAAAATTATTTTTTCTATTTCCATAGTAAATTTATTATTAATGCAAATATTTGGTTGTTCTTCTACTATCCAGAACCTTCAGGAGATTCAAACTCAGGCAGAATCCAGATTGAATGAATCTAAAATTCAGCCAGATAATTTGGGTAGAAGAGGGTTCGGTATGCAGCATCAACTGACAAATCAACAACTATCTGAGTTGAGAAATACTAGCGTATTCATTGGCGCAAATGATGAACAAATTAAACGAATTATGAATATGATGGGTCCCAATTACAGCTGGCCAGCAAGTGATTCTAAGAAACAAGCAAAAAGGGGGATTTTAGTTCTTTCCCATGGGCTGGGCGTTGAAGGCGATAGGGCGCTTAGGGAGCGGATCCAAAAGTCTGATATTGGCCTACCTGTTGTTTTGGCTTTTGGGATGAGCATGATTACTTCTGAGCACATCAAAATGGCACTCGATGAATTGTTGGTTGCAGGTGTTCAGGAAATCGTTGTAATTCCAGTACTTAGCACCCATAAAAATTCTTTAATGCGGCAGTGGCAATATATTTTTGGGGAACGTGAAGATCCTGAGTATACAACCGTCGATAGAGTTTCCAGTCCGATGGATATAATTTTGACTGATGCGCTTGATGATCATCCTATTGTAGGTTCAATTGTTGCCTCTCATGCACGTGAAGCAAGTATTAAGCCCATGGAGGAACAAGTTATTATTGTGGGCCATGGCCCTGTGGGCTTTGAAGACAATCTTCAGCAATTATCCATCATGGAAAATATTGCTAATTTTGTTCGAGCGGACCGTTCTTATTATGCTGTGCATGTAGCTTCACTTCAGGATGATGCGCCAAGAGAAGTAAGAACAGCAAATCTCCAGAAAATACGAGATGTTATTCAAAACGGTTATTCTAAAAATCTGAAAACGATAATAGTTACAAATTTATTGGGTAGTCGAATAGTCCAGTCTAGTTTAAGAAAGGGTTTAAGCGGACTGGAGTACAGATTTAATTCTAAGGGATTAATTGCTAACGATTTATTTATTAATTGGATTGAAGAGTCGGCAAATAATGGTTCTCAACATATCGAATGATTTAGCATAGATCGTACAAAACCTACTTCCCTAAGTGTTGGTTTTTTTTAAAAAATAAAGAGTTGACTTAAAAAAAATAGACGTTACTATCGCTCAAAATTAAGCCGAATTTTTAATTATTTCCCCCAATGATTTTGTAATTAAATGCAACTTAAATTAGAAAGATTGTTACTTCTTATTATTCCTTTCGATAATAAGAAGTTTATGTTTTTTTATCCTCAGGCGTTATCTTCTTGCGCTAAATTAAATCTTTATACTACATGCCTCGTTTGAATTTTATTGAAGAAAGGAGCTTAACTTAAATGGGAAATTATTTTTCTAAAATTTTTGGCCATTCACCAGTTGCGCCACTTCAAGAACATATGGAGAAGTGTTATGAGGCTGCTAGCGAACTCGGTATCTTTTTTGAATGCGTTATTCAAGATAACTGGGATCAGGTTGAACAATCACGAGGAAAAATTGTCCAGCTTGAAAATGAAGCTGATGAACTTAAGGCGCACATTCGTGCTCAATTATCTAAGAGTCTTTATATGCCCGTTCCCCGTGAAGATTTATTGGATTTAGTTTTGGTGCAAGACAAAATTCCCAATCTCGTTAGGGATATTTCAGGCTTAGTTATAGGCAGACGTATGGAAATCCCAGGGGCTATGCAAGATTCTTTTATTGAGTTTGTTCAAAGAAACATTGATGCCGCAAAGAAAGCACGAATGACCATTCGTGAGCTTGATGAGTTATATGAAACTGGTTTTCGAGGTGATGAACTAGAGCTGGTTGGCGGACTTATCTCAGAGCTAGATCAGATAGAGAATGATACTGATGAGCTGCAAGCTGATATTCGAAGTCAATTGTATGAGTTGGAAACTGAGCTACCTGCCGTGAACGTAATGTTTCTTTATAGAATTATTGAACTTACTGGTGACGTTGGTGATATGGCTGAGAGGATTGGTAGACGCCTTGAACTTATTATTTCACATTGAGAAATTAGCATGGATGCAACTTTAATTTACCTTACTCTGGCAGGTGTTTTTGGCCTATTTATGGCCTGGGGAATTGGCGCCAATGATGTAGCTAACGCCATGGCTACGTCGATAGGATCTGGTGCTTTAACTATCAAACAGGCTTTGATTGTTGCTGCTGTTTTTGAATTTGCTGGTGCCGTTTTAGCGGGTGGAGAGGTTACGTCTACTATTCGAAAAGGTATGGTTGATTCAGCGGTATTTGCTGATCAGCCAGATATTTTAATCTTTGGAATGCTGGCCGCTTTATTGGCAGCAGGTACTTGGCTTTATTTGGCCTCAAGAAATGGGTGGCCCGTTTCAACAACTCACTCGATCGTTGGAGCAATTGTTGGTTTTGCAGTTGTGGGCGTAGGTTTTGACGCCGTACAGTGGGGAAAGGTTGGCACCATTGTTGTGAGTTGGGTTGTTTCGCCACTTACATCCGGAATTATTGCTTTTTTAATATTCACTTCTATTAAAAGATTAATTCTAGTTCGTCGTAATCCTCTTGAGAGGGCGAAACGCTTTGCTCCTATCTATGTTTTTTTTGCTGTTGTTTTGATTGCCCTTGTAACTATTTTAAAGGGCCTTAAACATGTTGGCTTGGAATTAACGACCTTACAAAGTTATACCGGTGCAATACTCTGTGGTTTGCTTATTGCTGTAGTTGGAAAAATAGCTATCGACCGAATCCCTATAGATAAAAAAGCAAATCGTCGATTCCACTACCATACTGTTGAAAGGGTTTTTGCAGTATTGATGGTTATAACTGCTTGCGGCATGGCTTTTGCCCACGGTTCAAATGATGTTGCTAATGCTATTGGTCCCGTTGCTGCAGTTATTTCAGTTGCTCAAGAAGGTGTCGTTGGCCAGAAAGCGGGGTTACCAATTTGGGTCTTATTTCTCGGTGGCGCTGGGATTGTTGTTGGCCTTGCAACCTATGGCAGAAGAGTCATCGCGACAGTTGGCACTCAAATCACCCAACTCACCCCGAGTCGTGGTTTTTCCGCAGAAATTGCAGCCGCATTTACCATTGTCCTTGCATCTGGAACGGGTATACCGATTTCTACAACTCATACATTGATAGGCGCTGTTCTTGGTGTTGGAATGGCGAAAGGAATCAGTGCTATTAATCTTGGCGTAGTTGGCAAGATCTTTTTATCTTGGGTAATTACGATTCCTGCAGGGGCAATACTTGCAGTTATATTTTTCTATTTATTTAAAATATTTTTTGGATAAAAAAAACCCCGCTAAAGCGGGGTTTTAATTTTTATATTTTTAAGAGTCGTTTTATCCACCTGAGATCCAATCTCCGCCTTGGAAACCACAACCGATTTCAAGGCCGCCTTCGTCACCTTCTAGGTAGCGAACTTTTTGATCACCAGTATCGCAAGTACCTACGAGGCCTTCTGTTGAGCATGCGCCATCAGAATGAACTGCATCAGCATTGTCATCGGTTTCACCAAGTTCAGCACAACTGCCTGCACCAACTGGTTCCTGACAAACCTGGAAAGGACCTGCAAACATGTTTTCTTGTGTATAATTGCAACTTCCTTCACCAGTAATTGCTGGACCACCTGCATGTGCTCCAGCAAAAGCTGCGGATGAAGTTCCGAGCATAATTGCAGCCACTACTCCAAAAATTCTTATAATTTTCATTTTATAAAGTCTCCTTAAGGACCTTTGTTATTTATTATCGCGGCAGATCATAACAAAATGATGCGCCTTATATCTTAATGAGTGCCGTTATATTTCAATTTATATATCATTAAGATATATTAAATAAATCAATAATCTGGCCCTTTACCAAGATCCAAAGACTTGGATCTGGTTCAGCAAACTCAATATCCGTTTATTTTGAATCCGCCTGCATCTATGTATACCCTTATTTATTCATGAATCATCAACGTTGTTTCTAGCTCGTTCTCCTTGTGGACATCAATAAATCAGCAACATTAGCTTTGTTTAAGCAGCATAAACTGATCGTTGGTTTTTTTAGATACACTTATGAAGTAGCGCATTTCTTAAATGACCTTATGCTTAAGAGTTTTTAAGTGTGATTGTCGACATAAAGAAATTAATTTAAACGTTCAGTAAAAGAAAAAAATAATGTTAAAAAATAAAATAAAATTTTTATTAAATCGCAGGGATTTATTATTAAGTTCCGCTGGAATGCTTTTTGCTCAGATGGCAAACACTCAAAATCAATTTTCATTGGATCTTGATGACCCATGGGATCGATTGACAGCACTTGTTAAATTACGTGGTAGCTTGGATGGTCGAACCGTTATGTGGTGGATGAAAGGCACACGATATGGTGTAGTCAATGATGATATTGTTGATCCTCTTTTTGGAATGTTGATTGGAAGCTTTCAGCAAATCACTAAAGCAGAGAATGACAAAGGCTATATTCTGAATATGCTGGAATTGGGTTATTTAACCGATCTTGACACTGGAGAGATTCTTGATACTTGGCGGAACCCATACAATGGAAAATTGTGTAAGGTTCCAGAGCAAAGGCTTGGTCCTTATCCAGTTCTTTTAACCCCTACGGGTGTTGTGTTACCTGATATCCCTGCTTTTGGAGATATTGACCTTAAAACTTCTTTGGGACCAGCTATTGTTAACGGTGACAATGTGTGGATTCAAGATGACAGCAGCGTGAAGGTTGATTCCGATCATCCGATGATGGGTAAGCACACCTACAATGAGATAGTCACTTATCAAGGTAGCCTCAATGAAATCAATGATCCGAATGTACCCTCGGCATCAGCAAGCATTAATTTTCAGAGCGTGACTAGTTGGCGTGAATGGCATCAGGCTGAGGGCGTCGGGGGCCATACGACTGCCAGAGCAGCTGGTAATAAGATTTATAGCACTGAGGATTTTCCTCCTGAATACCAAGCTGCAGCCCTTGAAAGACATAAGGAAATTTTTTCCGATCCGGATGCCGCACTTGCCGCACCTCCAGCCCCTATGGGCGATCATTAAACCGTAGTTGGCTAAAGAAATCTCTAAAAATTTTAACCAAAGATTTACCAGGCGCAAGTTTCTTTTAGCAACCGTCACATTGATTGGCGGTGGTCTAGGCCTACGTTGGTTTACCACAGATAAACCGAGCCTAGCATCTGGCGAAGACGTGCTTGAACCCAATGCTTTTTTACAAATAACCCCAACTGGTCAATTTATTTTTCAGCTTGATCGTGTAGAAATGGGCCAAGGAACAATGACTGGTTTAGCAACTTTGATTGCTGAAGAGTTGGATCTTGAGCCGAATCGTCTTGAAATTCGCTTTGCTCCTGTATTATCAACCTTTCAAAGGCCTTTACAAATGACGGGCCAAAGTCGCAGCCTTTCTGACAGCTGGGAAATTTTGAGAGAAACAGGGGCTACTGCTCGTGCCATGCTCCTTGATGCCGCGTCACAAATTTTGCAAGTTGATAAAGCAAACCTTAGCACTCTTAACGGCGTCGTTATTGATCAAATTAGCGGTAAGAATCTGCCTTATAAAGATTTAGTTACTGTCGCCTCAAAATTATCTCCGCCATGGAACATTGAACTTAAATCTAAAAAGGAATGGAAATGGATTGGTAAAGAAATTCCTCGCCTTGATTTGCCTATTAAGGTTACTGGGGAGGCTGAATATGGAATGGATGTCAAAATCGGTGGCATGCTGACTGCCGTGATCGCTCGATGTCCTGAGTTAGGCGCTTCCATTACAAACTTTGATGCCAAAGCTGCTTTAGCTATGCCAGGTGTTAAAGGAATTGTTCAATTATCCCAAGGCATCGCTGTTGTTGCTTTAGATTTCTGGACCGCAAACCAAGCTGCCAAATCTATTCAGCTTGAATGGCAAATAGGACCATTGCGAGAAAAAACTGATCAGACCATTCTTACGAAACAGAGATTTTTATTGGGTAGCAAAGAGCCAGATTATCAATATTTTCACGGAAAAGAATTTGTTGATAGGAGACCGGAAGAGACTGAATTAAACGTTGAATATTCCACCCCATATCTAGCTCATGCGGCTATGGAGCCCATGAATGCTACGGTAAAAGTTGACGAATTATCAGCTGAAGTTTGGGCGCCAACACAATCGCCAGATTTGGCTCGACAAGCAGTTTGCGAAGTGCTTGGTTTTAGTAGATCTCAAGTTAAGATCAATTCAACTTGGATTGGTGGTGGATTTGGAAGGCGAGTCTTAGCTGATTTTGTTACTGAGGCTACTCAAATTGCTCGTAAATTTAAGCAACCAGTTAAATTGGTTTGGACGCGAGAACATGACATCCAAAATTCATTCTATCGTCAGCAAACATTACATCGGATGAATGCCAGAGTAGATGATCAATCCAAGATCATTTGGTGGGGTCACCGACAGTCGCTTGCTGGTCTTGGCGACCGGCTCACTCCTCCATCAGTTTCTACTTTGTTGCCAGAAAAGATTGCATCTGAAAGTAGGTCGGATATTGCTAATTGGATGGGTAAAAAAACAATTGAATGGATGGGAGCATTCCAAGCTCAGGAGGGTGCTAAGGAATTGATTTACTCAATTCCAGATCGAAGTTTAGAGCAGTTTATCTACGACCCCGGAATGCCCATAACAATTTGGCGCTCAGTAGGTAACTCTTATAATGCTTTTGCAGTTGAAAGTTTTATTGATGAGCTTGCTTTTGCAGCTAAACAAGATCCTCTTGAATATCGCCAGGAAAATCTTAAACCTCAGCCCAGGTATAAGAATCTTCTTAATCGCCTCAAGCTTGAATCAAATTGGGGCAAGGCTCAATCAGGGCGATTCCAGGGAGTTGCTCTATTTTATTCTTATGGAACGTTGGTGGGTGAAGTTGCAGAAATCAGTATCGATCAGTCAAATCGAATTGATGTGCATCGAGTTTGTTGCGTCTTAGATTGTGGAATTGTTGTAAACCCAGATATTGTTCAGGCTCAGATGGAGAGCGGAATAATTTTTGGTTTGACTGCTGCATTGTATGGGGAAATCAATATGAATGCCGGCAGAATCCAGCAAAGTAATTTTCATGATTATCGGATGATTCGTATGGCCGATTCACCCTCGATAGATGTTCATATTATAGCTAGTGACCTTGATCCAACTGGGGTTGGTGAGCCTGGTACACCACCTATTGCTCCTGCTGTTGCTAATGCAGTTTTTGCCGCAACAGGTAAAAGACTCCGTCGCTTACCTCTTCAATTGTAGTTATTCAAGCTTCGCTAAGCTCTAGGGCTAAGTTGGACAAATTTTGGATTGGAGGGCTGCAACTTGTGCCTCTACAGATATAAGCTGTCGTTCCATTTCTTGCAGGTCTTTTGCTGAGAGAGCCTGGTAACTTTCCTTCATCGGAAGGTATTGCAAAAATTAGGCGACCTGGTGCATAAATACTTCCAATTTCTTCTGCCCAAGATTCAGCTTCGGTTTTATTGCCTCGAACTATTACGATTTCAGGCGGATTGAGATATTCTTCTACTGAAATGGCCATAGCAGCATGACCATGTGGAAAATCCAGCATTGAGAGCCAGCCAGCCTGTAATGTTTTTTCTGCAGCAATTAAGTAACGGGTTTCACCAATCAAATGCCCTAATCTACTTAGTGCATAGGCAGCAATAGCATTACCTGATGGTAATGAGTCGTCGCTAAAAGTTTTAGATCGATGAGCCAGTTTTTCGTGATCCTTTGACTTGAAGAAGAAGCCGCCATGTTCTTCATCTTGGAAATTCTCTATTAGATCATCCGCGATTTTGATTGCTAATTCTATTTGGGCGTTATTCCATCGCGCCTGAAGCAATTCTATTAAGGCGTCGAGTAAAAAAGCATGGTCATCTAAATAGGCATTAAAGCGAGCTCTACCATCTTTAAAGCTTGCTCGTAATCTCCCTTCTATGATTGCTTTTTCTTTAATAAGCTTTATTGCCCTTTCAGCAGCATTTATAAATTCATCACTTTTGAGAATACGCCCAGATATTGCTAATCCCCTTATCATCAATGAATTCCAACTGGTTAGAATTTTTTTATCACAATCAGGTCTAATTCGAGCGGAGCGTATGGTAAGTAACTTTTTTCGAGCAGATTTTAGCAGCGTAGTTTTTTTTGTAACGCTAAGTTTTTCCTTTTCGTTAGAAATTTCTACACTATTACGATGCTGTAAATGCCAATAAGATTCAAAATTAGGTTTTTTGGATAGACCATATAAATCCGAAAACACCTCGTATTCATTTTTAGAAAGCAGGGGTTCTATTTCATCAGGTGTCCAAACATAGAATTCGCCTTCTTTCCCCTCTGAGTCTGCATCCAATGAAGAATAAAAACCTCCCTCTGGATTTTCCATTTCATTTAATACCCAGTTCGCTGTTTCGTTAGCAATATTTTTATAGGTATTCTCACCACTCACTTGCCACAGCTGCGCTAGAAGCCCTAACAAGGGGCCATTGTCATAAAGCATCTTCTCAAAGTGCGGGATACTCCATTCACGATCAACAGAATAGCGATAAAAACCTCCCCCAAGATGATCATAAATTCCGCCATTCATCATGCGAGTTAAAGTCATTGCGCACATGAAGAGAGCTTCGGTATCAGGGGTTTCATCATTTGCGGATTTTCGCCAGCATCGGAGTAGAAATTCTAAGTTAGTTGTATTTGGAAATTTTGGCGCGGAACCGAAACCTCCGCAATCTTTATCAAAATTTGCTGCTAATTGATCACGTAATTTTTTTAATGGTTCATAATTAATTGGGCTTGATATTCCCTTTTTTGAAGGTTCTATTTTAGTCAGCGCTTTGATAACCGAATGCCCTTGTTTAATTGCATCATCCTGTTTTTGGTTAAAATATTGCGCTATTTGTATTAGTAAGTCTGCAAATGCAGGCATTCCATATCGTTCTTCATTTGGGAAATAAGTTCCGGCAAAGAATGGTAGCTGCTTTTCAGGGGTGAGAAATACAGTCAGTGGCCAACCTCCGGGACGTTGAGTTATTAACTGATGAGCAGTCTGATATATTTTGTCAATATCCGGTCTTTCTTCACGATCAACCTTTATATTAACGAACAATTTGTTCATGATTTCAGCAGTAGACTCATCTTCGAACGATTCGTGAGCCATGACATGACACCAATGGCAAGCTGAATAGCCCACAGATAAAAGAATTGGTTTGTTCTCATCATGAGCCTTTTTTAATGCTTCTTCCCCCCATGGATACCAATCAACTGGATTATTTGAATGTTGCAGAAGGTATGGGCTCGTTTCTTGACTAAGTTTATTATTTTGAGTCATCGGTATAAATGAGAAATTTTCCGGAAATTTACTATAACTGATTGCCGCTATTATCAGGCGATTGACTTTCATTACGCAATCCTAATGGTAGACTTTAGATTATGTTCACCTATAACGAAATTGATCCTATTGCATTTCAGATAGGCCCCCTAGCTGTGCGCTGGTATGGCCTGATGTATGTGATTGGAATACTTGGTGGTTGGTGGCTTGGAAGAATGCATGCGCGTAAATCATGGGTAAAGATAGATCAGCAGCAAGTTGACGACATGGTTACTTGGATTGCATTAGGAATTATTCTAGGTGGCAGAGTCGGATCAGTTTTATTTTATAGTTTTGGAGATTTTCTAGATCGACCCATCATGTTATTTGAGATTTGGAAGGGCGGTATGTCTTTTCATGGTGGTTTGATAGGAGTGCTTGTTGCTTTATGGTGGTTTGGAAAACGAAATAAACTTACTTTTTTTCAACTGACGGATTTTGTTGCGCCACTTGTGCCTCTTGGCTTAGGAACCGGAAGAATTGGAAATTTTATTAATGGTGAGTTATGGGGTAAGCAGACTGATGTTTCTTGGGCTGTAGTTGTCGATGGTATACCTCGCCATGCGTCTCAGCTTTATGAGGCTTCTTTAGAAGGTTGTTTGCTTTTTATTGTTTTATGGATATTTGGATCAAAACAGAGGCCTTATATGGCTTTATCAGGGTTATTTTTATTTATCTACGGTTTGGTTCGTTTTGCTGTGGAATTTGTTAGATTACCCGATCAACATATTGGATATATTGCTTGGAATTGGTTAACCCAGGGACAGATTTTAACTCTACCAATGATATTCGGCGGAATAGTAATTCTTTTTATTGCGTATCGTCAAAAATCAGAAAAGCTATAAGTAAATAGGAGTTTTCGTGCAGCAGTATCTGGATTTAATGCATCACGTTCGTTATAACGGCGATCAAAAGGATGACCGCACCGGAACTGGAACACTGAGTGTGTTTGGTTATCAAATGCGTTTTGATCTTTCACTTGGATTCCCAATGGTTACAACGAAGAAGTTACATCTTCGCTCCATTATCCATGAATTATTATGGTTTCTGAATGGCGATACCAATATTGCTTACCTTAATGCAAACAAAGTAAGTATCTGGGATGAATGGGCTGATGATAATGGTGATTTAGGTCCTGTTTATGGAGCCCAATGGCGCTCTTGGCCAACTGCTGATGGTTCTCATATTGATCAGCTAGATAAAGTTATTCATACTTTGCGCGACAATCCAGATTCTCGTCGTATTATAGTTAGTGCCTGGAATGTTTCTGAGCTCGATAAGATGGCATTAATGCCATGCCATGTTTTGTTTCAGTTTTATGTTGCTAATGGCCGATTATCCTGTCAGCTTTATCAACGCAGTGCAGATATTTTTTTGGGCGTTCCCTTTAATATTGCCTCTTATGCATTATTAACTCATATTGTTGCTCAACAAACTGGCCTGATCCCAGGTGAATTTATTTGGACTGGGGGAGATTGTCATTTATATATGAATCATTTAGATCAAACCGAAAAACAGCTTTCGCGTTCCCCACTTCCTTTACCAACACTTTCAATAACTAATCAACCCGATTTGATTACTGGTTACCGATTCGAAGATTTTGAGATAATTGGTTATGATCCACATCCGCATATTGCTGCGCCTGTTGCAGTTTAATATTAATAATATCAATAACATATAAAAAAATTTAAAGTTTGAAAAATTTAAAATTTTTTAGGCTGTTGGCTAGGAACCTCGAATACAGTCGATTCTTCATTTATTTGCACTGCTGTAAGTGTTCCGCCCCAGACACAGCCTGTGTCTAGCGCTAGTAGATTGGGTTTATTTATTAAACCAAGAGAAGACCAATGGCCAAAAACAATTTTTGTATCAAAGATTTTACGTTCTGGAATTTCATACCACGGTAAGTAGTTCCCAAATTTCTTTGAGGGTTCATGTTTAGTTTCCAGCTCAAGTTTACCTTTAGGTGTACAAAATCGGATTCTTGTTAGACTGTTTGTGATGAATCGCAATCGGTCATTACCAGTAAGATTTTTAGACCAAAGATCTGGTGTATTTCCATACATTTCCTTTAAAAATTTATTTGCATTTTTACCCCTTAGAACCTCTTCCACTTCTTTTCCATAGCTAAGCACTTCTTTGATGGACCAATTTGGAATAACTCCGGCATGAACCATCAAAATATTTTGATCTTTATCATAGTGTGTTAGTGGTTGATGGCGTAACCATTCAATTAAGTCACCACATGCTGCGTCTTCTAGGATTTGAATTAAACTATCATCTTGATTTGAATATTTACCAGTTAAAGCGATCGCAATTAGGTGTAAATCGTGGTTTCCTAAAACACATACAGCGGAATTATTAAGATTACGAATAAATTGAAGAGTTTGAAGGGATTTTGGCCCTCTATTTACCAAGTCTCCAACGAACCAAAGTTTATCTTTAGTTGGGTCAAATTTTATTGTATCTATTAGTTGTTGTAATTCATCAAAACAGCCTTGGATATCTCCAACTGCAAAGATTGCCATTTCAGTTTAAAATACCTGGTACCGCTAATCTAAATATTGGAATAGGCGCGTCAAACCGATTCCCTGATTTACCAAGCATTCCATATTTGCCTTCCATTGTTCCAACAGGTGTTTCGATCATAGCCCCACTTGAATAAGAATGTGTTTCACCCGGAAGAATTTCAGGCTGTTCTCCAACAACACCTTCTCCATGGACTTCTTGAACATGCCCATCAGAATCAGTAATTAACCAGTGTCTTGTCATTAGTTGAGCAGGAGCATTGCTATTATTATGAATTTTTATTAAATAAGCGAAAACATAACGTCGTTGATTAGGATCAGATTGATCTGGCATATAGTAAGAATTGGCTTCAACTTTTATATTTGTTTCGTCTAAATTTTCTAGATCTGACATGGATTGTATCTTTTTCACTAATGTAGAATTTTTTAAGATTTTAAATGTTGTTTGGTTAATTCTGCATATTGCTCAACATGTAAGTTTTCCGCGCGTATTTCTGGATCAATTTGAGCAGCTTTTATCGTATCAATCGAAATAACACCGCTCAATGCATTTTTTAACTGCTTTCTTCTCTGCCCAAAAGCATATCTGATAATTTGATCAAATATAGGCTGTTCTATTGAGGATACCAGTGGTTTTTCTAATGGTGATAATTTTGTAAATGCCGATTCAACTGATGGAGCTGGATTAAATGCTCCTGGGCCTATTAGAAATAATAATTCCACATTGCAGTGAGCTGAAAGAGCAACAGTTAATCTACCATAATCTCGATTACCTGGCTTAGCTGCTATTCTTTTAGCTACTTCTTTTTGCAGCATTACATGAATGTCGATAAAAATATCTAGCTGATTCAGAAAATGAAATAATATTGGGGTAGATATATTGTAAGGAAGATTACCTATCAGGCGTAAACTTTTACTTTTATCGGAAATTTCATTGAAATTAAATTTAAGGACATCATTTAAGTGCACATTAATATGTTTAGCCCACGATTTTTTTTGGAGTTCTTCTGCTAAGTTATTATCAATCTCTATAACATCTAATTCATCAATTTCATTAATAAGTGGTTTTGTAATTGCCCCAAGTCCTGGCCCAATTTCTACAAAATGATCTCCTGGATGTGGAGTTATTGATTTAATAATACGGTTAATAATAAAAGGGTCATGAAGAAAATTCTGCCCAAATCTTTTTCTAGGTTTTTGCGTTTCCATTTTGATTGATTTTATTACTTAGGGCCTGCTAGATCACATGCTATTTTTATTGCCATTTTTAAGCTATTCGGATTAGCATCACCTTTGCCAGAAATATCTAGAGCGGTTCCGTGATCTACAGAGGTTCTTATAAAAGGCAGTCCGAGTGTGATATTGACAGCTTCACCAAAACTAGAATGTTTTAAGACCGGAAGGCCTTGATCATGGTACATAGCTAAAACAGCATCACACTTTTCTAGAGATTTTTCCGTAAAAGCACTGTCAGCTACTATAGGGCCAAAGACATTTAGGCCTTCTTTCGATAAGTTTTGTATTGCAGGTTTAATAATTCTAATTTCTTCTGAGCCCAATTCACCTTTCTCTCCAGCATGAGGATTTAAACCAAGTACCGAAATTCTGGGTTTATCAATACCAAATAATTCCTCAAGACCGCTGTTTAGAATCTTCACAACTGATTTAATTCTTTTTTTTGTGATATTGCTTGGCACTTCACGCAATGCAAGGTGGGTGGTTAATAAAGCGACACGCATTTTATTACTGCACAGAAGCATAACTGGTTGAGGAACGTTACAGATCTCTGCGAGAAATTCAGTATGGCCTGAGAACACATTTCCAGATTGATTAATTATGCTTTTTTCAACAGGTCCAGTAACAAGCGCTGAAAATTCATTTTTTAGGCATCCCTCTGCAGCTCTTTTTAGGCTATTAAGCAGATAGTCTCCATTAAGTGGGTTAGGGTGGCCAGGTTTTACTCCCACAGCGCTTGGTATGTTCTCTACAATAAGAGTTTTTGCTTTACCACTTTTAGGAGCAATCTTTTTAGAATATTCAATAATTTTAACTTCTAGCCCAAGCGCTTTGCTCCTTTTCCTAAGCTGAACCGGGTCAACTATAGCTACAAGCTCAAAATCACGATTTTCTTGTGCGATTAATAATAATAGGTCTTGACCTATACCAGCAGGTTCCCCTGGAGTTATTGCTATTCGAAGAGGCCGACTATCCGTCACAGTGATTACTACAAGCGATACTCTACAAAAGACTCATCTCGCATTTGGCGTAACCAAAGCTCAGTTTCTTCAGCAATTTTCCCATCACGTATGCTAAGCATGGCATTCTGACGTTTAACATCTTGGGTTTTATCATGCATTCGTTTTTTAAGTAATTGAACAATATGCCATCCATATGGAGATTGAAAAGGTTTGCTTATTTCATTTATATCAAGACTATTTAGCACGGTTTCAAATTCAGCTACAAATGCTCCAGGCCCTGACCAACCAAGGTTTCCACCATTAATAGCCGAAGCAGGATCTTCTGATATTGCTTTAGCAATTGCATCAAACTCATCGCCCCCTAGAATTCCATTTCTAATTTGATCTAGTTTTTGACGAATATTATCGTCATCAAGTATTTCGTTAGTTTTTAATAAAATATGTCTTGCTAACATCTGACTTTCAATTATAGGTTTATTTCCTTCAATATCTTGCACCTTAATCAAATGAAAACCACTCGGGCTTCGAAAGGGCTTAGAGATTTCACCTGCTTTCATATTAGGCAAGACTTTTGCAAAAAGGGAAGGTATTGAATCTCCATTTCTCCAGCCTAGATCACCCCCTTCAAGTGCATTTTCGGCATCTGAATAAGTTACAGCGAGTTTAGCGAAATCTTCACCTGAAAGAATTTCTGAATAAATATCTTCCGCACGTTTATTTGCAATCTGAATTGCATTTGGCGATGGCGATGTTGGTATAGCAATAAGAATATGGGAAATTTTATAGTTAAGATTTCTATATTCTGAGTTTTCCTCACGCTTTAGATATTCTTCGAGCTCTCTTGGGGACACGTTAATTCTTGAAATAACATCTCGTTGCCTCAGTTGCTCAATAATCATTTGCTTACGCATATTTTCACGAAAAGCGAGGTAATCTATCCCATCCGCAATTAATAGTTGTGGCAGATTTGCCAAAGTTGTGTTGTTCCGTTGAGCAATACCTGCCAATGTTCGATTAAGCCCCTCATCCGAGATTTGCATCCCATATCTTTCTGCGCGTTGTAATTGTATTTGCTCAATAATTAGTCTCTCTAGAATTTGCTCAATAAGTATATTTTGTGGCGGCATAGGGGTATTTGAATCTCTTAGTCGCTCAGCAATTACCATTGTCTGTTCTTCAAGTTCGCTCAGAAGGACAAGTCCATCATTAACAATGGCAGCTATTCCATCAAGCCTTTTTCCAGTGTCGCTTAGGTCTAGATTCTGTGCCTGGACTGAAAAAGTAATAAGTAGCAATATAAAATTGCGAATAAAAAATATTTTACGGGTATATATTTTCATTTCTTAATATTGGTATCTTATTTTAAATAATTAACTAATCTTAAATCTAATTAAGAAAATTTATGTCAGGTGAATAGGTTTTGTAACCAAGAATATCACGCTCCAGTTGTTTTGCACTTGAACTTCCTAGGCTGCTAAATCCTTTTAAAATAAACTGAAAAGAAATTGCTGAATCTGATTGACCTAAAATTCGACTGACTCCACGCCTGGCCAAAATGCGTATTCCCCAGCAACATGACTCATATTCTAATCCAATGAAGCGATCCAAGGGTTCATTTTCGAATAAAGAATAATTATATCGTCCAATAGCACTCCAATTTCTTCCTAATGGCCAGGCGGCTGAGAAATCCGTTTGTCTAAGGGATCCCCTAACATAGCGGTAGGCAATATTAAATGCCTTTGATTCTTCAGGGCTATATTGAAACCGAATTGATGACTTTGCTGTTTTATTTATATCGTTATCAAATTGATACCTGAAGTCCATATTCCAATTTTTCGAAATGTTAAGGCCAAGCTCTGCAATATAGTTAGAGGAATCAGTAGATGAAGCAATTTCTCCTGGAAGAGTAACTTTGCCATTATCAAAAAATTGAGTTTGTCCAATAGTTGCTGTCATAAGCTCCTGACCATTAGACGATTCTAGAATTCGGGTTGTAACGCCTATGCTTAGTTGACTTGTATCACCCAGCCTGTCGTAACCGAGGTAGCGATTTTCTCTAAATAGTTGAACAAGATTGAAATCTGGAAGAATTGTATCGAATACGGGGAAATCAGATTGATTACGAAAAGGTATATATGTGTATTGTGCTCTCGGCTCAAGTGTTATGAGCCATTTATTTGTGCTACCAGAAAATCGATCGAAGACAGCACCAGTGTTTATGCTAATTTTTGGTACGCTGCGACTTGGGCTTGAATTGCTATCAATCGGCTCATCTTTGAGTCGATAACCAGTGAAATCAAACGCAATTTTAGGTTTGAGATAAAGGCCTTTGTAATTTAGTGGTATAGATATGCTAGGTTCAGCATGAACCCTTAATCCATCTATGCTGTTATCGCGAGTAAAATAAGTTGCTTCAGTCTCTAAGCTGTAATCTAGTCCAAGCAATGCATTACGCCAGAAGCCCTGAATAGCAATACTAGGAACTACAGTATATGGCTCATCATTAATTTGGATTTCTGGGTCTATGGTTTGAAAATCCGAGAATCCTACATTTATTGACCAAATTTGATCGTAATACTCTAATGACCAATTACGTTTGAGGTAAGTTTGACTGGTTTCTATTCTTGAAGAGCTTAAATCATCAAAATATAAATCATCGGATACTCCAGTCATATCTAGAGAGTATCGCCATCCGCGAGGCAACTCTGTTGTATTTTTTATTTCAAATTGCCAGCGATTAAGACCGTTATTATTATCATTTGATAGATAGTCAACAGCAATAGAACTATATTGGCTTGAAGTCAAAAATCTAAATTCACCACCTAATTGTAATCCACGTTTTGACACATAACGTGGGGTAAAAGTTGCATCATAGTTTGGTGCAATATTCCAATAGATCGGTTGCGTTGTTTCGAATCCACGCCGATCGCTACTTCCTAATCTCGGTATTAATAATCCTGATTTTCTTGCATCTGTTATAGGATATGTAAAGTAAGGTATATATAAGAAAGGAATACCTTTAAATTCAAGGCTTGCACCGCTTGCAGTTCCGATGCCTTTATTAGAGTTTATCTCAATATCTTTTGCTTTTAGCTCCCAATCGTTATTACCAGCAGGGCAAGATGTATATCGTGCGCGATGCAATTTGAAAATATTTCTACTATCAATTTCAATATTATTTGCCGATCCTCTTGCAGGAGTATCACCTAATTCAAATTCTGTATCTAAGAAGTAAAACTCTTCTGTTTTTGCTACATAACGAGCAAAATTTCCACTAATCTTATTGTCTTTATCCTGGTATTGTATTCTTCCATCAGCAGTAAAGATGCCTTTAGCCCTATCAAAATAAGCTTTTTCTGCAGATAGAAATCTGCCATTGCTTCTTAATTCAATTGGACCCTCAAGATTGGCGCTTCCTTCAGAAGTGATATCTGCATTGCCTGAGGTAAGTTCTAGAGAGCCTTCAGCTAGCCCTGTCCCAAAGTCTATCTTTTCTTTCTCAGGCCAACAGGCGATACCTCTTGTTACATCAGAATTATCTATAGATGCAAAGCAAGTCGAATTAATTAGGTAAAACAAAAAAAAAGATGAAAATAACTTCACTAATCCTTGTCTCCCTTTTAAGATTGACGATGCATGGCCCTTAAGAAGCCTGAAATTAAAACTTCTGTATAACTAATGGATCTTGATATTATAGTGGCGAAGAATAATTACTTTCATATTTTTTTACTTGACTATTGAGCATAGTCGCATTCTTTCTTTTAGTTTGCACGCAATCTACTTGTTAACATGTATATTAGTTAAATAGGTGAAAATTTATGAAAGCTATGATTCTTGCGGCTGGCAGAGGTGAACGCATGAAGCCTTTGACTGATGCTACTCCAAAAGCACTTTTAGAAGTTGGCGGCGTGCCTTTAATAGAAAGGCATATTATTGCTTTGTCAGGCGCAGATGTTGATGAGATAGTTATCAACGTTGCTTGGCTTGGAGAACTTATTAAATCCCGCCTTGGAAATGGCAGTAATTATGGCGTTAAAATTAGTTACAGCGAAGAACAAGAAGGTGCTCTAGAAACTGGCGGAGGAATTTTGCATGCAATGCCTCTCCTTGGCCCTGAGCCATTTTGGTTGATTAATAGCGATATTTTTACAGATTTCTCTTTTCCAAAAAGGATTTTATCTGATGGTGATTTAGCACATCTTGTACTTGTTAAAAACCCAGAGCACAATTCTTCTGGTGATTTTAACCTTCATCAAGGCCGTATCACGACTCCTGATAGAGGCTCTCTAACGTATAGTGGTATTGGAATATTGCGAGAAGAGTTGTTTTTCGAGAAGTCTCCCGGATATTTTCCATTGGCACCATTATTTTCCGTAGCCGCTGATTTGAATAAGATCAGTGGCGAATATTACGAAGGTTTATGGATGGATATAGGAACACCCGATCGACTTAAAAAAGCAGCAAATACTTAATCAAAAAGAACTTCAGAAAGTTTTAAATGTTTTAAAAATTTAGGGATTAATCCTAGAGCCGCTTCATTGATCTTAGAAGCCCCCCCAAGAGAGGACGTATTTACAATTTTTAAATCTGGGTAACCACAAGGATTTATTCGAGAAAATGGTTCTGGATCCATATTTACATTCAGAGAAATACCATGGTATGAGCATTTGTGCCGAATTCTCAAACCAATGCTAGCGATTTTTGCTTCATTTACAAATACTCCAGGTGCGTTTTCCTTTCCCTGGGCTTTGATGCCTGTATCCTTTAAATAGTCAATAATGGCTTGCTCTAATATACAAACAAACTTCCTAACCCCAAGACGTGACCTATCCAGATCGAGTAAAAAATAGACAATAAGTTGGCCCGGCCCATGATAGGTAACTTCTCCACCTCGGTCTGTTTCTATTATAGGAATATTTTTAGGATGTAGGATATGTCTTCTATTTCCTCTTGTTCCAAGAGTGAAGATTGAAGGATGTTCTAGCCACCAGATTTCATCAATTGTAATTTTATTACGATCATTTGTGAATAGCCGCATTTCACGGTAACAATTTTCGTAATCAATAAGGCCTCTTTTTTTTACTTTAACTGAGTTCCACATGTCTTAGTTTGATGGTTAAAATACAATCATTATATCTTCATGGTTCTGTAAAATTTGATAGATAGTATCTACTTGTTCACGGCTAGTAGCTAGAAATGTAACAGTTATTGAAATGAATGTACCGTTTTTACTTTTATTGCTGTAAACATCATGCTTTGAATCAAACTCTGCATACTCAGATATTAGATTGGTAACAACCCCAAGAAATTTTGGACTATTCTTCCCCATTACTTTTATTGGGAAATCAGTTGGAAATTCAAATACCGTTTCATCATTCATAAACATTTCTTATTGATTTTTATTTTAATAGAATTAACAATTCATCCCAAGCGTTAGTAAAGAAATTTCCCTCATTTATTATTTCAGAACTATATAAGCTTGCTTTTGCAATAATTTCTCCATCTAATTCAGCCTGGATTGAGCCTAATTTTGTATTAGTATTTATTGGTGCAGTAATAACTTCATTAATAATTTTTTTAATGATTACGCGATTTTTGTTATTGCGAGGTAAGGTTACAAATATTTGATTTTTTACAACTAATTCTGTTGAATCTGATTCTCCTTTCCATACACGTTCATTAGAAATAGATTCATTTTCTCCCCAGAGAGAATATGTTTCATAGAATCGGAAACCATAATTTAGTAAAGCCTGAGATTCTGAGCTACGCGCAGAAGCACTTTCAGTTCCTAATACAATAGAAATGAGTCTCATTCCTTCTCTTTCTGCTGAAGCAACTAGGCAATAACCTGCATTTTCGGTGTAACCTGTTTTTATTCCATCAACTGATTCGTCTCGCCATAATAATGAATTTCGGTTACTTTGTTTGATACCATTAAAAGTATATTGTTTTTCAGAATACCATCGGTAGTAATCTGGGAATTCCTCGATTAAGGCCTTCGCCAACTTTGCTATGTCAGAAGCAGATGTATAGTGATTATTATTAGATAAACCAGTGCTGTTTGTATAATTTGTATTAGACATGCCTAGATCTATCGCAAGTTGATTCATTATTTGGACAAACGTTTCTTCAGTTCCTGCTGCATGTTCAGCTAGTGCCACACTGGCATCATTTCCAGATTGGATAATCATGCCTTTTAATAGGTCTGTAACTTTTACCTTTTTACCTGCCTCGATAAACATTCTAGAGCCTTGAGTTCTCCATGCTTTTTCGCTTATCAAGACTTCATCATCAAGCCCTATTTGCCCAGATTTTATCGATTTAAAGACCGTATAAGCAGTCATTAGTTTTGTAATACTTGCTGGATCCAATTTTTCACTAGATGCCTGTTCTGCAAGGATTTTTCCACTTTTGAAATCTATTAATAAATATCCCTTTGCAGCGATATTTGGAGGCGATGGTGGCTTTGATTGGGTTATTCCTTTGAGAGGGAATATTATTAATACAACGAAAAGTAAACCAAAAATATTTTTCATAAATTAAAGATTCCTTTCAATTGATCTTTTTCAGTTGTTTTTCTTTTAAATCCATCTAAAAGTATTTAATTAAGTAGAGCCGTCAAAAATTACTTGTCGTTCTTTAACATTCAGGTTCACTAATGTTGCTAATGCTCTGTCATAAGCTATTGGGCCCTCAATAGGACCGATTCGAACTTTAAAAATAGTTTTCTCTCTTTTAGAAGATTTTAAGATAAAAATCTTTTCCATTCCGGACTCAGATAATTTTCTTGCAAGCTCTAGTGCATTTTCTCTTAAGCTAAAGGCGCCAGCTTGAAGATACATTTTTTTATCGCTAGGCTTATTATTTTTTGTTAGTAATCCTTTATTTATTTGTATCGGTTTAGTGTTTAACGCAACTACTTCCACTGGTACCGTTCCAGCCTCTACCATATCTAACTTCCTAGCCGCCGCATAAGATAAATCTATAATTCTTGAGTTTATAAATGGCCCTCTATCATTAACTCTAACAATAAGGCTTTTACCATTTTCTAAATTCGTAACTCTTACTTCTGTGGGCAGAGGTAGAGATTTATGAGCTGCAGTCAGTTGATACATATTATATATCTCACCACTTGATGTTCTTCTCCCATGGAATTTTTGGCCATACCATGATGCTATTCCTCGTTCTTTGTATCCAAGGCTGCTAGACAAAACGTAATATCTTTTGCCATTTATTACATAAGACTCTGGGTTTCCATAGCGACTGCGAGGTAGTTCGCCAGTTGCTGTTCTTGTTTCTAGTTTTGGGGGCGAATAAGAACCAAATGGAGATAAAGCATTCTCATTGGCTGCGCACCCTAATAAAGTAAAAACTAAAGTAAGTAATAAATTTCGAGCGATATTTATCATTCTACCGATGTTTGCTTTATTACTGCTTGCCCAAGTTGCCATGTTGCTAATGCATACATTATGCTTCGATTATATCGGGTAATTACATAAAGATTTTGAAATCCTACCCACAATTCTTTGCCTTTATTACCTTCCAATTCCCAGATACCAGCCGCATTATTTTCTTCCAAGGTGGTAGAGAAAATTACTCCAGACCGCTTAAGTTCAAATATGGTTGATTCAAGTTTGAGTTTTGTATTAAAAGGTAAGGCCTGATCTTTATTCATAGTTGAAGCGATTGTTGCAACAGGCTTACCTTCCTGCCAATTATGTTCAACAAAGTAATTAGCAACGCTGTGGAGTATATCGTCCCAGTTACTTAGTAAATCTCTTTTGCCATCCCCATCACCGTCAACCGCATAGGCACGATAGCTACTTGGTATGAATTGTGGTGGTCCCATTGCTCCAGCATAAGAGCCCATGAATGTATCTAATTCAATTCCTTCTTCACGGGCGAGACGGAAAACGTGAGAGAGCTCACTCAAGAAGAATTTTGCGCGAGGAGGATAATTGAATCCGAGAGTAACGAGTGCATCTATTACTTTGTATTTACCAGTAAATCTACCGTAATAACTTTCTACACCTATAATGCCAAGTAATATCTCTGGTGGAACTCCGGTTTCTTTCCCAATTTTTTCTATTGTTTCTTTGTGCGCTTTAAAAAACTCAACACCTGCCAAAATACGTTCTGGCTGAATAAAGATATTTCTGTATTTACCCCAAGTTAGCACGCCTTCTGCCGGACGACTAATTGCATCAATAATGCTTTGTTTAAATTCCGTGTTTTCTAGTTTTTGCTCAATATATTTACGTTCAAAACCATGGGTAGTTTCAAGCTGGTTAATAAAATCACGAACATTTTCACTTTCTAGATTTAATGACCAACTAGTTAAGGGTATTAACAGAAGAATGCCGAAAAAAAAACCAGCTTTACTAGCTAAAAAATTTAAGGTGAATATCCATTTCATCTTCGTAACAGCTTCCGGTGCGTTTGTATTGACATTAGGATACCGAAACCCGCAAGCAGCGTCACCATTGAAGTACCTCCTGCGCTAATTAGAGGGAGAGGTACACCCACAACAGGCACTAAACCGGCCACCATTGCAGTATTGACAAAAAAATAGAAGAAAAAGGTGAAACTGATGCAGCCTGCCATTAAACGAGAGAAAGTGTCTTGCGCTATTGCAGCAATATAGAATCCGCGTCCAAGTACGATTAGATATAAAAGTAATAATGCTGTAACTCCAAGAAGACCAAATTCTTCTCCAATTACTGCAAAAATAAAGTCTGTTTGCCTTTCAGGAAGGAATTCCAGTTGACCCTGGCTTCCATTTAGCCATCCTTTGCCAAAAAGTCCACCTGAGCCAATTGCTATTTTAGATTGAATAATGTGATAGCCAGATCCTAAAGGATCTGATTCTGGATTAAGTAAGGTCAGCACCCTTTGTTTTTGATAATCAAGCATATAAAAGGTCCAGAATAACCACCCCATGAATAATGTGATTGGAATGGCCATGATGATCATGCGGATACCTAAACCTGCAAGGAATATGGCTGTTACCCCGGTAAGTCCAATAAGAATTGCAGTCCCTAGATCAGGCTGCAAGATAATTAGGCTAACCGGAAGAATTATGATTAAAAGCATTGCGAGTATTATCATTCCCGAAGGTGGCAGTCTTCGCTCATGCAACAACCAAGCCATTAAGGCTGGCACTGCAATTTTCATTAGCTCGGATGGTTGAAATCGAATTCCAATTTCTAGCCATCGCTGCGCACCACCCCCACTAACTCCATTAATTGCAACCATTATTAGCGTTAATAGGCCAATACCATATAACCAAGGTGCTAAACGTCGAATCCATTCGATTCGAATTTGTGCAACAAAAAGCATTGTGATAATGGCAAAACCCAAGCGACTAATCTGGCGAATCATTATTTCATTGTCTTGGCCTGAGGCGCTGTAAAGGACAAACAAACCAAAAATCAGAATTGCGATTATTCCGGACAATAATGGCGGATCTAAATGAATCCGATTCAAATAGTAAGTTAAAGATCCGTAATGACCTGAATTATGGTGATCTTTTGAATTCATCATGAAGATATATTTTTTAGGTAGGTATTGATGATTTCGTAAGCCACTGAACCAGCAACAGTGCTACCGCTGCTTCCATTTTCTACAATCACGGCAATTGCTATGCGTGGTTTTTCAACAGGAGCAAAAGCAACGAATAATGCGTGGTCTCGCATTCTCTCAGCTAACTCGATTTCATCGTAAGTTTTGTCCTGAGCTACAGAGAAAACTTGGGCTGTTCCGCTTTTTCCTGCAATACGCCAATTGGAGCTTTTGTTTAATAATTGGGCAGTTCCTCTCGGGTCTATAATAACGCCTTCCATGCCATCAATAATTTCATCCCAATTTTCTTTGCTTACTTTATCTAAAGAATTCAGCCCATAGACTTTTCTTTTTATTAATTTGCCCGAAATTGGATCACGCAAGCCTTTCACTATAGAAGGTTGAAAGCGTTCACCTCGCATTGCGATCGCTGAGGTCGCATTCGCCAGCTGCAGAGGTGTTGCCAACATATAACCTTGACCGATCCCGGTTATCACTGTTTCTCCAGGAAACCAGGTTTGGTCCTCCTGTCTGGAAAAGTTATTTTTCTTCCAAGCCTTACTTGGAACGAGGCCTTTACTTTCTTGGCCAATATCAAGTCCTGTGGGTGAACCGAGCCCAAATTTGTTGAGAATATTGGTTATTGGGTCAATATCTAGGTTTATCGCAAGACTGTAGAAATATGTGTCACAAGATTGAGCAATTGCATCATGCATATTAATCCAACCATGCCCTTCGGGCATCCAGTCCCTATAACGATGAGTGCGACCAGGTAATTTGAAATAACCCTGGCAAAAAACTCGTTTTTTTGGATTAATTACAGATTTTTCTAATCCAGCAAGTGCAATGATGGGCTTGATTGTAGATCCTGGCGGGTAGGTGCCTCGAATGGCCCGATTGAATAGTGGTTGATTCTTATCGTTTCTAATTTTTTTAAATTCCTGTTGTGATAACCCTGAGATAAATTGATTTGGATCAAAGCTAGGAGTGCTTAGCAAAACAATAATATCTCCATTTGTTGGATCGATAGCCACAACAGCTCCACGACGATTGTTTAGAGCCTGTTCTGCAGTTATCTGCGCTTCTATATCAAGACTAAGAATAAGATCCTGGCCTGGTATCGAAAGATCAGTTTCAAGAACCTGCATCTGCCTCCCGCGTGAATTTACTAGAACTTTTTGATTTCCTGTTTTTCCATGTAATGCCTTCTCATATTCCCGCTCAAGTGATACTTTGCCTATAAAAGAGGTACCGGCATATTCAGCTGGGTTAAGGCTGCCCTGATCTTCTGCGCTGATGCCTGCCACATAACCAATAGCATGTGAAACAATTTTTCCATAAGGATAACTACGAACAAGCCTTGCACGAATTTCTACACCAGGGAATTGCGGTCTCAACGCCGCAAATCTTGCAACTTGCTCATCTGTGAGGCGCTGCATAATTGGAATACTGTCAAAGCGCCTTTTACTTTCAATAAGGTTCTGAACTGTTGTCAATCTTTCTTTACCAAGAAAACCCTGCTGCATTAATAAGTTTAGCGTCTTAGTAATATCAGGAACTTCCTCAGGGGTAAGTTCCAATTGGTAACTTGGAATATTTTCAGCTAATAGCTTGTTGTTTCTGTCATAAATTAAACCCCGAGTAGGTGTTAAGGGTTGGATTCGAATCCGATTCCCTTGAGACTGCGTAGCATAGTAATCGTTATCAACAACTTGAAGAACCGAAAGGCGAGTTATCACGATGCCCGTTAATATTATTGCAATGATCGAGCATACAACAATACGCACATTAAACATTTTCTGCTCTTGCCAGTGATCTTTGATTTGATTTGGGCTTGAGATGTTCATAAATTTAGTCAAAATGCGATGGTTTAGTTTCTGCAAAAATGCGAATTCTATCAAGGATCGCCATTAGAATAGGCCATGTTAGGGTTCCAAATAGGATTCGAATCCAGGGCCCGAATCCTATTTGAGATGTTCCTGCAACTCCATCTATTAAGAGATGAACAATTGCATTAGAAGTTAATAATGCAAAAACAATTATTGTTAGTTGCCATAATGGAAAGATTCGAATCTGTAAATGAAAACGAATTGTTAAATAGGCAATTATTGTCAAGCTCATTGCGTTTTGACCCAAGATTTGGCCATGCAGAATATCCAACCCAATGCCAAATAGGAAAGCGGTACCAAGCCCGATTCTTTCTGGCCACATCATGATCCAGTAGATAAGAACCATTGCAATTATTGGTGGACGCAGCATTTGGAATGAATTTATTAAAGGAGTTATCTCAAGCGCTAGAGCTATAACTAAAGTCAAATATAGGGGCCAAATTCTAATTTTGTTTAACACTAAT